>CAYMHU010000007.1:81874-105000 GCA_964390335.1 uncultured Granulosicoccaceae bacterium
GGTGAAAAGCCGTATCGCGCAAAACAATTGATGCAATGGATGTATCAGCAAAACACGCTCGATTACGAGCAAATGACCAACATGTCGAAAGGCATGCGTCAGCACCTCACGCAAAACACCACCACCACGTTGCCAGCCGTTGCTCAGGAAATGTTGTCTTCCGATGGCACATGTAAATGGTTGTTTGAACTGCATGACGGTAATCGGATTGAAACCGTTTTTATACCGGAAAAAAATCGCGGCACCTTGTGTATTTCTTCGCAAGTAGGCTGCGCGTTAGATTGTTCGTTTTGCGCTACTGGTCGGCAAGGTTTTAATCGTAACCTGAGCGTCAGTGAAATCATCGGGCAACTTTGGTTGGCTAACAATCTACTGGCCAGTAATCCGAAAACGGCTCATCAACGTGTGACCAACGTTGTCATGATGGGCATGGGCGAACCCTTGCTTAACTACAGTAAATTGGTACCCGCGTTGCGGCTCATGCTAGACGATCGCGCGTATGGTCTCAGCAAACGGCGCGTGACTGTCAGCACATCCGGTGTCGTGCCCGCCATGGACCGACTCACAGCCGATATTGATGTGTCACTTGCGGTCTCTTTGCACGCGCCGAACAACAAACTTCGCGACGAACTGGTGCCCATAAACAAAAAGTATCCCATCGAACAATTGATGGAATCTTGCTGGAATTATGTACAGGGCGAGCGCAAAAAGCGGGTTTTATTCGAATATGTCATGTTGGAAGGGGTCAATGATCAGCCTCAGCAAGCGCGTGAATTGGTCAAATTATTGAAAGATTTTCCCGGAAAGGTAAATCTGATTCCGTTTAACCCGTTTCCACAATCCGGATACAAGCGATCCAGTGCTGCAGCGGTGGCCAGATTTACTAAACTTGTAACGGACGGTGGGATCTTGACATTGACCCGAGCAACGCGAGGCGACGATATTGACGCCGCGTGTGGTCAATTGGCAGGGGATATCACCGATCGCAGTAAACGATACATTCGATTTACTGAACCGCGATTCGGAGAACAGTTTCAATGAGATCAGGTTTTTCTAAGCCAGGTGCAATCACCTTGGTGCTCTGTACATTGTTAATGCAGGCGTGTGTCAGCACTGGCATCAGTGATAAAAATTCCGTGAAAGCCTCAGAAGCCAATGCGCTGCTGGGCGCGAATTATCTTCAGCGTGGCGAACTAGAGCAGGCGCGAGATAGATTAGAGCGGGCGTTAGAACAAAATCCGCGAAACGCGGTTGCCCATGTTAATTACGGTAAGTTGCAGTACTTGGTGCAAAACCCGCAAAAGGCCCGAACCCATTTTCAGAAGGCCATTGAGATCGACCCGGAAGAAGCAGACCACCATAACAACTATGGCGTGTTTCTGTGTCAGATAAAAGAGTATGACGCGGCAGAGGCTGCATTTGCAAAAGCGTTTAATAACCCGTATTACACAACGAAAGAGTTTGCGTTAGACAACGCGGGCGTGTGTATGTTGGAGGCTAATCGACTGTCCGATGCCGACAAATATTTGCGTAGAGCACTGCAAACTAATCCAAAGTTTGCCAATGCGTACTTGCACATGGCTGAGCTGTTATACAAGCGTCAACGCTTGGCTGTGGCCGAAGCGTACTTTCAACGTTATGTGTCGTACGGCAGAGACACAGCGGAAAGTCTGTTTCTTGGTATGCAAATCAGGCGCGACTCAGGCGACCGGGCCGGTGCAGAGCTATACGCAAGTCGTTTGCTCAATGAATTTCCAACATCAAAAGAAGCTGGCGAGTATTTGTCTGGTACAACTCGCTAGAACTAACAATTTTGTAAACAACGCAAACGGTCGACAATAGCGTCGGTCTGTTAGTGTTTGATTCCCGAATAACGGAGAAGTACGGTGCAATACGAAACCGAAGAACAACAAGTTGAAGCGCTGAAAGAGTGGTGGGCCGAAAACGGCCGGGCCGTTATGTTGGGTATTGTGCTCGGGATTGCCATTATTGGTGCGTGGATGTGGTGGCAATCGCATCAGGAAAATAAGGCTATTGCCGCCTCTGACAATTTTTATCAAAGTATCGAAGCGTTGCAGGCGGGTGATTTTGCCAAGGTTTCCGAGCTTGCCGGTGCTGCGCAGGATGATCACGATGGCAGCTTGTACGCAGCCTACACCAGTATGGCCGCAGCTCACGCTGCGATAGAAGAAGGCGATCTGGAAGCGGCATCCACTCATTTACAATGGGCCGTCGACAATGCCACATTAGATGATGTTAGCACCATAGCGAGCGTTCGTCTTGCGCGCGTGAAAGCAGCGCTGGGTGATGCCACGGGTGGGTTGAGCGTGCTACCGGGTTCTTACAATGATGCGTTTAAAGCCTTAGTCGAAGAAGCGCGTGGCGATCTGCACGTCGTAGCAGGTGATCCGCAAGCGGCGCGCGCGGCATACCAAATTGCTTTAGATGCCGAAGGTGTGCCTGACATTAACGCACTGCGCATGAAGTTTAACGAGCTTGCAGCCGTTGGCGGATAGACATCACATGGTCGGTGTCATCAGTCGATTGAGTACCGTGGTGGCAGGTGCGCTACTGTGTGTAGCCTGTGCAACCGAGCCGGTTGTGCCGCCAACCGAACTCACGTCTATAAAAACCGAAACTTCGCTTAAAAAACTCTGGAGCACTAGCCTCAGTAAATCAAAGCAAGGTCGGTTTGAACCGCTTGTTCTTGATGGTATTGTCTACGCAGCCAGTCAGGCCGGTGATGTTATTGCGTTAAATTCGAAAACAGGCAAGCTGCAGTGGCGTCGAAAGCTTGATAGCACTTTAGGTAGTGGCGTCGGTGGTGATGCCAACGCGGTTTATGTCAGCACAATCGATGGTCTGGTTATCGCACTGAACAATACTAACGGCAACACACTGTGGGAGCGCGCCGCTTCATCTGAAGTGCTCACGCCAGTTTCAGCTGGATTTGACTCTGTGGTCGTGCGCAGCGCCGATGGTAGAATTTTATCGCTAAACGCCTCAACCGGTGAAGAGCAGTGGTCAACCACGTACACACCACCGGCATTAACGCTAAATGGCTACAGCCGTCCTTTGCTACTCGACGGTGGCGTGCTGGTTGGGTTGGATGATGGTCGCTTGTTAGCGTTGAGTTCTGACGCTGGTAACGTTATTTGGGAATCTGTGATCAGCGTGCCTAGTGGTCGTTCGGAAGTAGAGCGTCTGGTTGATATCGATGGCAATATCAGAGTCGACGACAGCGCTATTTATGTCGTGAACTATCAAGGGAAGCTGGCTCGCATCGAACCTGGCAAAGGGCAAATTCTGTGGTCGGTCCCATTGTCTTCAACCGCAGGCCTGGCTATCTCAGACAAAGCTGCCGTCGTTATCACTGATAACGATGAGGTGCATGCGTTCAATAAAGAAAACGGTCAACCGCTATGGCAGCAAGACGCTTTTATTGGCAGGCGCTTAACCGCACCGCAAATAGTCGGTAACGATCTCATCGTTGTTGGTGACTTAGAAGGGTATATCCATATTCTGAATAGCACCGATGGACGACTAATAGGCCGAACGCGAGTGGGAAAAAAAGCCCTGTTCCCGGAAATTGTGTTAGCTGAGGAAAATCTGTTTATTCAATCCTCCGATGGCACATTAGCAGCTCTAAGCGCTAACCCTTAAATTATGAAACCAGTCATTGCACTGGTCGGTCGTCCAAACGTTGGCAAGTCCACGTTGTTCAATAAGCTGACCCGAACTCAAGATGCGCTTGTTGCCGATATGCCGGGACTCACGCGCGATCGTCAATACGGTGATGGCAAAGTGGGTGGCTGGCCGTATATTGTTATTGATACGGGTGGCTTAAGTGGCGAGCCTGATTCACTTGACGCCAAAATGGCGGACCAAACGCTCGAAGCGGTACGCGAAGCTGATCTGGTTGTGTTTATGGTTGACGGCCGTGCGGGCTTAAGTCCGGTTGACGAAGACGTGGCCGACATTCTGCGCCGCCAAGCTCGCAAAGTACTTTTGTGCGTGAACAAAATAGACGGTGTGGGTGAAGAAAAAGCCATGCTCGATTTTTACGGATTGGGATTTGCAAAAACCTCACCCATGGCCGCATCACATAATCGCGGCGTGGCATCGTTAATGGACGATGTGGCAGAGGAACTTGGGCTGGACCCTGAGGCACTTAAAACCGAATCCTTAAACGATAAAGAACTCAATAAAGATATCCGCATTGCGTTTGTTGGACGCCCGAACGTGGGTAAATCCACATTGATCAATCGATTGATCGGCGAACAACGTGTTATTGCGTTCGATCAACCCGGTACAACGCGCGATGCGGTTGCCATTCCGTTTGAGCGTGCCGGCAAACAATATCAGCTGATTGATACGGCCGGGGTACGTAAACGCGGCAAAGTCTCAGAGCGAGTTGAAATTTTCAGCATTATAAAAACCTTGCAAGCAGTCGATCGTAGCAATGTGTGCGTCATGATGATAGATGCCCAAGATAACCTGACCGATCAAGACTTACATCTCATTGGTTATGCAATTGAAAAAGGGCGTGCGCTCATTGTTGCAATAAACAAATGGGATGCGCTGGATACCGAGCAACGAGAAGCGGTTAGAGATAAATTAGAACGCCGGGTCGAATTTTTAAAGTTCACCAAAATCCACTTTATTAGCGCCTTGCAGGGTTCTGGGGTTGGCGATCTATTTAAATCTATTAACAAAGCCTATGCATCAGCGTTCGCTGATTTACCCACGCCAAAGCTAACGCGTTTGCTAGAGGTTGCTGTACAGCAACATCAACCACCCTTAGTGAATGGTCGCCGGATTAAATTGCGCTACGCGCATCAAGGTGGCGTTAATCCACCGGTTATTGTGGCACACGGTAATCAGACCGCCAAGATACCTGCCTCGTACCAGCGGTATTTAAATAATTACTTTACTAAAGCGTTGCACTTGTTTGGCACGCCTTTGCGCATGGAATTCAAGCAGGGTTCAAACCCGTTTTCTGACAACAAGAAACCTTCCCGAAGCAGTAAAAAACGCAGTTCCAAAGGGCGTGATAAGTCAACGCGCGACAAACGCGAATCGCGTAAACGCTAACGCTCCTAGCTACAAACGGTCGGCTCTGTAGCGATTCTTATGCGCTTTTGGCGCTCTGAGATTCGGTATCTGCGGCATCTGGTCATGATCTTGCAATAGTTCCAGTGATAAGCGGATTTTTCCGCTGTTGGCCCCAGCTTCATAACTCAGATTTTATGCCCCAAACTGTTCAGATTATTGTCGCGGGTTTCCACCGCTCAGGTACATCCATGGTGATGCAGGCCTTGGCGCGTGCCGGCGTGTGTGTGGGGCGTGAGCTTATCGGTGCCGACCCGTCAAATGCGGATGGGCATTTCGAGGATATTGAAACCGTTCGGCTGCATGATAAATGGCTAGAAGATAATGGATCTGATTGGTGTCGTTCAGGCACCTTGCCGAATGTGGATGACGATCAAGCACAGGAGTGCATCCAGAACATACAATCTCGCTTCGCAGCTTTGGTCGAAGATCAAGCCCGCGATCAGGCGCACGCAGTTTGGGGTATCAAAGACCCGCGTGCCGCGTTGTTTTTAACAGCGTGGTTTAAACACTTAGACAATCCACACGGTGTGTTTGTGTATCGTCATTTCGCCAGCTGCTTGCAATCGTTGCAACGACGTCAGGCCAATGAACTGCTACTAAACCCAAACACAAATGACACCGACATCCGTTTCTGGAGCCACCCTGAAGCTGCGCTGGCATCATGGCTTTTGCATAACAAGGCCATCATAGCGTTGATTGAGCAACATCCTGATCGATGTGTGCTGGTTTCGCAAGAAGCGCAAATAGCCGGAACCGCGTTAACGCCTATTGTTAACGCACACTTTGGTTTGTCTCTGGATGGCAGTATTCATTCAGGCGTGGATAGCAGTAAAACACACCGAGATCGCACAGTCGATTTGCCATCGGATGCATTAAGAGCAGAACTACTGAGTACCTGGAACACATTGCAAAGCTTGTCGGTGGCTCCGGCTACTAAGGAGCCAGTGCTCAATTGGCATCCCGATTCAGCTGCCATTGATATGCAATCACGTATGCACAATTTAACGGCATTGTGGGACAAGCTAGGAGTACCGCATGCTGCCTGAGCCAGCGCACGCTGAACCGGAAATAAGTATTAACTGGCAACACCGGCCAAGTGTTAATGCGTATATGCAATCGTTATCCAATACAGAACGTGCTGACGTGTTATTGGACGTGATTGATCTCTATCCGAATGATGCGTTCTTACTTGGTCTGTACGGGAAGGCCTTGTTGGCCATCAACAATCCCTTGCAGTCTATCGACTACTTAGAAAAAGCCACCGAAACAGAAATCGGTAATGCCTCGTTGTTCTTTAGTTTAGGCCTGGCCTATCAGCAGATGCAACGAATGAGTAAAGCTTTAATGGCTCTGCGCAAAGCCGTTGAGGTTGGAAGCAACGCAGACCACATCATGGTGCTGATTCGTTTTGCTCAGGAATGCGGGCAATACAGGTTAGCATTGTCTTCAGCAACATTAGGTATGCAGTTGCATCCTCAGGATGACCGGTTTGCCTGTGCGTATGCCAACGTGTTACTAGCCAATGGTCAGCCAGAGGTAGCGGTGGAGTGGATAGGTGTTAACGATAAGCCAAACAATGCTTACTTAGCCAAAATTCGATATGACATCCATACTGCGTTGGGCAATACCGAGGAGGCTTCAAGCGCGCAGTTAGATTTCCAAAGCCGCACCATACGACAGCAGTCCAATTACCGCGAGCACGCACGTAGCGTGCTAGACGCTATTCCCAACCCAGCCATGAAAGCCCAATTAATTGATCATTGGGAATCCAAGCTTAACGTTCTGACAACCGAGCCCGTAGCAAACGAACAATCTCTACCGATACCACGGGTTGCTATGTCAATACTGGTGCGCGATGAGGTGGATATCATCGAGCACAACATTCGTTACCATGCGTCGGTGGGGGTTACGCATTTTTGCGTTACTGATAACGCATCGGTTGATGGTACGCGCGAAGTGTTAACGAATTTGCAGTCTGAGTTCTCTATTGACATTATCGATGAACCATCCCATACCATAGATCAAGATTTGTGGGTTACCCGTATGGCGAAGCGCATTGTGGATTCTGAGTCTGCTGACTGGATTATCCATAACGATGCAGATGAGTTTTGGGTGCCTGAAAACGGGCAAAGCCTACCTATCGCTATTGCGGGTAGTTTGCAACGCTCAGAACTGTCCAACGATGAAATTGGCGTTCTGTGTTGCAAGCGCATTAATATGTTGCCTAACAAATCAGATACGCTCACGGAGAATTATGCGTTTTATAACAACGTGCATGTGGCAATAAAAAATGTACCGCTGCGCGATGGTGAAGAGCAATGGAATAACGACAATACCAATACAGTAGCCAGGCTTGTCATGGATAAAGTCATGACGCGAGCCGAAGGCACATCCGATATCGAGTATGGCAATCACGGTGCAACTCACGCATTAGCATCGGTTAATTGTACCGGTGTATCCATATACCACTACCCGGTAAGAACCTACGCGCAGTTTGAACGCAAAGTTGTTAACTACGGAATAAGTCTGGAGCAGAATACACGCTTTAGCGAAGGGTCGAGTTTGCATCTACGGTATTGGTATCGCCGTTACAATGAAGGCAAATTAATGCAGGACTATGAAGCCATTTGCTTTAGCGAAGCTGAGCTTGAGCAACTGCTTGCCGATGGATATGTGGAAATAGATACTCGCTTGCGTACGTTCTTCAGTTAACGGTATACACCCACCAAAAAAGATAAATCGTGCGTTCCCTATTACTGTGGAAAGCGACCAAATGTGCGAAATGGTAAACTGCGCCGTACCCGCTTAAGCTTTTTCATCAGATAGACTTTTACCTGTCTAGCCACAGCGGTTTGGAGTACATGCCTGAATCACAGTTTAGTGGACGCATATGAAATCCTGCCAGCCTTTTAGAATTGATATTCCTGAAGACACGTTGCAAGCCGTTCGCGCCAAAGTCGCTGCGTACCCATGGCATGAAATGCCCGATGACGGTGGCTGGAGCTACGGTACAAATCTCGATTACATGAAGGAATTTGCCGATTATTGGATTAACGAATTTGATTGGCGAAAACAGGAAGCAGCGTTAAATCGATTTCCACAGTTTATGGCCGAAGTCGATGGCATCGAGATTCATTTTATTTACGAAGTGGGTAGCGGACCTTCACCAACGCCACTCATTATCAGCCATGGATGGCCGGGAACGATTGCTGAGTTTATGGCAATCATCGAACCGCTTGCGCATCCC
The DNA here is from genome assembly GCA_964390335.1 of uncultured Granulosicoccaceae bacterium. Classification (GTDB taxonomy): domain Bacteria; phylum Pseudomonadota; class Gammaproteobacteria; order Granulosicoccales; family Granulosicoccaceae; genus Granulosicoccus. The sequence goes on from CAYMHU010000007.1 coordinate 90,237, forward strand.
GAGCGCTTTGGTGGAAATATCGAGGACGCGTTTACCGTTGTCAGTCCTTCATTGCCGGGGTTTGGTTTTTCCGGTCGACCGCCACGACCATACGGGCCACGCAAAATGGCTGCGATTTTCAATTCACTCATGACCGATACTTTGGGGTTCGATAGTTATATTGCGCAGGGTGGTGACTGGGGTGGTGCTATCGCTTCTTGGCTGGGGTTTGAACATCAGGCGTGTAAAGCCATACACATAAACATATTGACGATGAGACATCCTGATGGGCCGCAAGGTGCGGAGGAAGAAGCCTGGGACAAACAATTTGAACGTGATCAGATAATGGAAAACGGTTATCGAACACAGCAGGCCACCCGACCACAGACGCTGAGCTATGGGATGATGGATAGCCCTGTTGGCGTCGCTGCGTGGATAATCGAAAAATTCAATTCGTGGTCGGATACGAATGGTGACGATATTGAAAGCGCGCATACTAAAGACGAATTACTCACGAACATAATGATTTATGTTGTGACGCGAACCTTTAACACGGCTTCCTGGATCTATTACGGTCGGCGTGAAGAGGGTGGGCGCATTTTGTCGCCTGATGGTAAGCGTGTGGAAGTACCAACTGCCTGTGCTTTATTTCCAAAAGAAATGCTGGCATGGCCACCGTGTAGTTATGTTGAGCGTATCTATAACGTTTGCCGTTGGACCGAGATGCCGCGTGGCGGACACTTCGGCGCTATGGAAGAACCGCAACTTTTAATTGATGACATTCAAGGGTTTGCGAGTAGTTTGCGATAGAGCTAAGGGTGGAATCAAACTTCTAGAACTAAGGCAACACCAAATTAGGATCAACCCAAGTCCCGTTCAACCCAACCGACCAATGCAAGTGCGGTCCAGTTACTCGACCCGTTGCACCAACTTCACCAATAAGATCTCCAGGCTTCACCTTATCGCCAGGCTTCACATGGATTTTGCTTAAGTGCGCATAGAAACTTTGTAAACCCAATCCATGCTCTAGGAAAATGCTGTTGCCGTTAAAAAAGAAATCGCCCGTATCAACCACTAAGCCAGTTGCTGGTGCGTATACGGGTGTGCCGGTTGGGGCCGCGAAGTCTAACCCACCATGTGGTCTTCTGGCTTGGCCATTAAAAAATCGTTTTAAACCAAATGGGCTGGATAACACGCCGTCTACCGGCAATTGGAATTGTTCGCTTAATAGTTTTTTATATCGATATGCTTTCACTTCGGCAATGCGTTTGTTTTCTTTTTGTATGCGTTTCAAATCCAGAGATGCAGGATTCACTTTATTCTTATCCTTAATGATGATGCGCTGCTCCTCATATTCGAACGAGTCCACTGTAAAAGCGACTTCGCGTTCGCCGCTGGGATGTTTTACGATAAGGTTTTTTTCTCCAGGCTCGCTTTGTAGTGGAATGCCCACCACAGCGTTCCAGTGACCATCGTTTTTGACCACGGCAACCAGCCGCTGACCAAATTTTACGATCGGTGTTGAATTGCCACGCGCTTCACCTAAGTCGACGATGGCAATGCCGCCGGGAATCGGTCGGTGTTCGAAGAACGCTGCGTGTGAATCGGCGTGCGCAATGCTGCCGAATCCAGGTGCGAACAGCATGCTTAACAGCAGTCCTGCCCAACGAGGCAGCCGTTTTAACCGGTTTAGATTTCTCACTGTTTGTACTGGTCCAAATACAACGCCGTTGCACCCGCCACCGCAACCGGCATGATGACTAAATTCACCACCGGAATCATGCTAAACAAAGCCACTGCAGAACCAAACCCCATCGCGATTGAACGTTTTTGTTTCAATGCCCGTTTCAGCTCTTTGAACAGGTGGCCATGGTTGCCCATCGGGTAGTCGAGGTATTCTAAGGCGAACATCCAGGCACCGAACGCGAAGACCAATACCGGTGCAACAATATTGATCACTGGTATGAAACCGATAATGATCAACGGAATGCTCCACAGGATCAAATACAGAATTTTGGATAACTCAGCACGTAACGTTTTGGGGATACCTTTAATAAGAAACATCAGGGACGGTTCGCTGGTTGGAGATTGACCAGTTAAGTGCATCTCGACACGTTCGGCCAGCAAACTATTAAACGGCGCGCCAATAATATTGGCCAGTAAGCTGAACGCAAAGATCATGATGATGAACAACAATGCACCAACTATAAACGTCAATATGCTTTGTAATTTGGCAACCAACTCGTTATCGCCAAATCGTTCAAATATTGTCCAGCTTGAAATCCAATCCACTGCTGTACCAAACATTAAGTAGCCCAATACAGCAAAAACCAGCACATTAATTAATAGTGGGATAACGACGAACCGTCTTAATCCGGGTTTTCTGACCAACGAAAATCCACGACCGAGGTAACTCGTCGCACCCATAAATCCAATAGTTTCCATACCTTGAATAATAGACTTAAACATAAGGGTAGGTGTTAGCGTCAAAACGAAGTACAATGGCGTCCTATGCAGACTTTTAGAACGGCCGCGATTCAAAACATTACATGCGACTGACCCGAATTAAATTAGCTGGATTTAAATCGTTCGTCGATCCAACGAGCATTGATTTACCGTCCTCATTAGTGGGCATTGTCGGACCCAACGGTTGTGGCAAGTCGAACACGATCGATGCGGTGCGGTGGGTTATGGGCGAATCGTCTGCCAAACATTTGCGTGGCGAGTCCATGGACGACGTCATCTTTACCGGTTCGTCTACACGCAAGCCGGTCGGGCAAGCGTCGGTTGAGCTGGTGTTTGATAACTCCGACGGTTCGTTGGGTGGCGAGTACGCAGCCTACGCAGAAATCTCGATTAAACGCGAAGTCGCGCGTGATGGCGTGTCAAAATACTCATTAAACAACACCCGTTGTCGGCGCCGCGATATACGCGATATATTTCTGGGTACCGGTCTCGGGCCACGTAGCTATGCCATTATTGAACAAGGCATGATCTCGCGCCTGATCGATGCGAAACCAGAAGAGCTTCGGGTTTATCTTGAAGAAGCCGCCGGCATCTCAAAATACAAAGAGCGTCGACGGGAAACCGAAAACCGCATCCGCCACACCCGCGATAACCTTGATCGACTTGATGATCTGCGCGAGGAAGTGGATAAACAGCTTGCGCATCTAAAACGTCAGGCGAGTACCGCGGAACGTTTCCAAACCCTGAAAGCTGAGGAACGCCAAAAACGCGGCGAGCTATTGTGCTTGCGACGGCAACGCTTCACGCAGCAGCGCGATCAGCAGAGTGCTGAAATCGCAAAACATGAGAAAGAACTGGAAGAGATTGTGGCGAAGTTGCGTGCAGCAGAATCGGCCATTGAGCAGGCACGCGTTCAGCAAACCGAGGCCACCGACAACTTCAATACCGTTCAGGCGAACTTTTATAAAATCGGCTCCGAAGTATCGCGAATAGAGCAAACGATTGAACACACACGTGAGTCTCGGCGCTCGCAGTCGCAAGAGCTGGCAGAAGTTGAACGCATTCTGGATGAAACGCAAAAGCATGTTGCCGATGACAGCAAGCGTATTCAGGAAATTGACGAAGTGTTGGCAAAAGATCAGCCTGCCATCGATCAGCTGAAAGACAGTCAACGTATCTCAGCCGAATTGCTGACCCGCACTGAAACAGAGTTGTCTGAATCCCGCGCTCGCCATGAAGCCTTTAATGTGCGCCAAGGTGATGCTCAACGCAGCGCGCAAGTTGAACGTTCAACCATCGAAGAACTGGAACGCAATATAGAGAACGCCACAGCGCGACTCGAACGTTTACGGTCTGAAATGAATGCCGTGAATGGTGCTGAGGTTTCTGCACTTATTGACGCGTCGGTGGCAGATGAGACACTGGCCATAGCCGAAGAACAACGGCTGCAAGCCAACCTCGAAAAGAGCGGTGAAAAGCAAAAGCACCTTCGCGAAAATATTCGTCGGTGCACTGTTGAGCTGAATGATGCGCGCGCCAATGTGCAAGCCAAACTGGGTCGTCTGGCTTCACTTGAAGCATTGCAACAAGCTGCATTAGAGCCCGATAGCAACGCTGCTGATACCTGGCTGCACATGAACGAACTTGATCAGCAGCCCAAGCTTGCTCAAGCAATCACCGCCAACCCTGGTTGGGAAAAAGCAGTTGAGTTGGTATTAGGTGCTCATTTGGAAGCCGTTTGTGTTAACGGATCAGATGCAATTGAGCGGTGCTTAAGGGATGTGCCCGCAGCGCAACTTACGTTACTAACCGCTCAGGCCGATAGTGGCTCAGCTGCACCTAATATGCTTCGTAGCAAGGTGACTGGTGAAGTCGCTTTGAACGATTTAATGGTGGGTGTCTATGCGGCTGATTCATTGACTGATGCGATGGCGCTGCGCCCACGACTGGGTGCTGGCGAATCGGTGGTTACAAAGGATGGATTGTGGCTGGGGCGTCAGTGGCTGCGTGTAGCTCGGGCCGACTCGCAAGATAGCGTATTACTGCGCGAAACCGAAATCGCAGAATTGCGCGAAGAACTCACGCAGCTTGAAGCCGATGTTGAAGCCTTGGAAGCATCTTCTGCTGAATTAAGTCAGTCGCTCAGCGAGCACGAGACTCAGCGTGAAACCTTGCAACACAGTTTTAATGATGCCGTGCGGGCATTGTCGAATGTGCAGTCCGTATTGTTGTCCAACCGTCAGCGTTTGGAACAGCAACAACAACGCAACAAACAACTGCAGGAAGAAATAACAGAAGTTCAGGCAATGTCTGAACAGGATAAACAACGTCTGGAATCAGCGGTGACTAAGCGCAACGAAGCGTTGAAGTTACTTGATGAGCTTGAAGTTGAGAAAACGCTCATCAACGATGAAAAAGAAGGTTTAGAAAAAGCCGTAGAAGAAGCGCGCAAAGAAGCAGACACCGAACGTGATGCAGGGCAGGAGTTGGCCATTCGCGTTGAATCAATGCGAAGCGCACGTGAAGCCACCACGCAAAACCTTGAGCGTATGGCATCGCGTATCGAGCAGCTCACGCAACGACGCGACATGCTAAACGAGTTACTCGCAAAGGAAGACGAAGATCCCTTAACGGCATTGGAAGCCACGTTAAAGGATACGTTAAGTTCGCGTTTGGCTGCAGAAACGGCGTTAAGTCAGTCTCGAACACAGCTCGATAAGGTAGAGCTGCGATTACGTGAGCACGAGCAAGCGCGATTGCAACACGACAGCGAGTCGCAAAAACAACGCGAGAATTTGCAGAACGTGCGGTTGGCCAGCCAAGAAGCCGTGGTTCGGTTGAAAACCATTGATGAACAACTGGCTGAACACGAGTACGACCCAGAAGCGCTAATGAATGAAATAGTGGAAGGCGCGACTGTTGAAGCCTGGGAAGATGACTTACAAAAACTGGAACAGCGTATTTCGCGGCTGGGGCCCATTAATCTAGCGGCCATCGATGAATTGACTGAACAGGAAACACGCAAAGAGTATCTCGACGAGCAATATGCGGATGTCACGGATGCCTTGGCAACGCTTGAACACGCGATTGCCAAAATTGATCGAGAAACTCGCACCCGATTTAAAGAAACGTTTGATTTGGTCAGTTCCAAAATTGAAGAGTTTTTCCCGCGCTTGTTTGGTGGTGGTAAAGCATCGCTACAACTAACCGGGGATGATTTATTAAGTACCGGCGTCAGCGTCATGGCTCAACCGCCTGGAAAACGTGTCAGTAACATTCAGCTGTTATCAGGTGGTGAAAAAGCACTCACAGCAGTGGCCATGGTATTCGCGTTCTTCGAGCTAAATCCATCGCCGTTTTGCATGTTGGACGAGGTTGATGCACCATTGGACGATGCAAATGTGGGGCGCTTCTGTGCACTAGTCAAAGAAATGTCAGAGCGTGTACAATTCATTTTCATAACCCATAATAAAGTCACAATGGAATTGTCGGAGCAACTGATGGGCGTCACCATGAACGAGCCTGGCGTGTCTCGTTTAGTGTCGGTGGATGTAAATGAAGCGGTAGAGCTTGCAGGCGTGTAAAGCACTAATGATTGGTTGTCACTTTATCGGTAGCACTACCGTAAAACAAAGCAGGGTAAAGAATTAATGGAAAATCTCCGTTGGATACTCATATTTGCAGGCGTTGCGATTCTGATTCTGTTGTACCTATCGGGACGGCAAACCAAAACTACGCGTCGACAATCTGATGCCTTGCACCGTGACGCCAACACACCTTCCGGTACAGATCAGAATACGTTCGATCCGTTAATGGGTGATTCCAGTATGGGTGAATCCATGATGAACGACTCTAGGATCCACGATTCTGCGATGAACGAACAGGGATTGCGGAAACCTCGCACAACTGACCCGTCTTTCTCAGATCCGCTCGAAGACTTCAATCTCGAAATGGATAACTCAATGGAAGATCCGCTGGAGCGTCCAGGTGGTCAGGGGCTGAAGACCAGAAAGAGTACAGCAACCGGCATAGCCAAAGGCGGACTTAGTAATATTTCGTCCAAAATTGAGGCGTTTGGAGAAAAGTTATCGCCGAAACGTCGAGCTCGTGTGGCGGCAAGCGAATCCAGCAATGAAAAAAGGAATAAAAGCAAAGGTGATAACAAGATTGTCACACTGCATGTTGCAATGCCAGAAGGGCAGCTAATCAACGGTGGGCAATTGCTTGCTCAATTTGAGCAGCGTGGTTATCACTACGGCGACATGAATATTTTTCATTCCATGCATGATGGTCGAACCGTTTTTTCTATTGCAAAAATGGTGATGCCCGGTACGTTTGATATCAACGATCTTGATAGTTTCCAAACACCCGGCGTCTCGTTGATATTGCAACTACCCGGACCAGTTCCGGCTGATGTTGCCTTCGAGGTGCTGTTAAGTGAAGCCCATGACATTGCCGATGCAGTTGGTGCGAACGTCTTGGATTCAGACCGCAGCACCCTGAGCAAGCAAACCGTTCAACATATGCGTGAAGGCATTTATGAATATATGCATCGCCAGAAATATTTTAGCGGTGTTCCGTCTTAAGCGTAAAATTCAGTGCGACCAATACGCGTCGCAACGATGCTGACGCTTAAGCAAGCCCATGACGGACGCCGCCCGTAAAAAAATCCGCGCTCTATCTGAGCAACTCAACGAACATTTGTATCGATATCATGTGCTTGACGACCCAAGCATCAGTGATGCCGAATACGATGTCTTGTTCAAACAGCTTGAACAGCTCGAAGCCAAGTACCCCGACCTCCAGGAACCTGATTCACCTACTTTACGTGTTGGCGCACCCCCATTAGAGGGTTTCGAACAAGTCAAACATGCTGTACCCATGTTGTCGCTGTCAAACGCATTTTCACTGGAAGAACTGACTGACTTCGACAGGCGAGTTAGAGAGCGATTGGAAGTTGGCGAGCAACAGCAAATTGAGTACCTTGCCGAACCAAAGCTTGATGGTTTAGCCATCAGTTTGCGTTACGAAGATGGCCTGTTAGTACAAGCTGCCACACGCGGGGATGGTCATACCGGTGAGAATGTCACCGACAATATTCGCACCATCAGCATGTTGCCTTTAAGACTACGTACTCAATCACCGCCACCCGTATTAGAAGTGCGTGGAGAAGTGTTCATGGACACCGAGTCGTTTAACTCGGCTAACAAGAAGCTGATCGCGAACGATCAAAAGCCTTTCGTTAATCCCCGTAACGCGGCCGCTGGCAGGCTTCGCCAACTTGATTCGCGAAAAACAGCGCAGCACCGCCTGTCAATCTACATCTATAGCTTGGGTGAGGTCAGTGACGGTGTGGCGCCAGATACTCAGTTGAAAACGCTTGAATGGCTGCGCGAATTGGGGTTTCCAGTAAATCCTGAAATTAAAAAATGCGCAGGCCCTGAGGTTTGTTATGCCTATTACGAGAGCATATTAAAAAAACGTCCATCGCTTGCGTACGATATTGATGGCATCGTGTTTAAAGTCAATAGCATGCAACAGCAACGCGAACTGGGTTTTGTGTCGCGAGCGCCGCGATGGGCTGTGGCGCAAAAATTTCCTGCCGAGGAAGCCACCACAGTATTGTTGGATGTTGAATTTCAAATTGGGCGAACCGGGGCCTTAACACCTGTGGCACGCTTAGAGCCGGTGTTTGTAGGTGGCGTGACGGTGAGTAATGCAACGCTTCACAATATGGATGAGATTGAACGTAAAGATGTACGTCGCAACGATACGGTGGTAGTGCGCCGTGCTGGCGACGTTATTCCAGAAGTTGCACGCGTGGTGCTGTCGAAACGAAAAAAAGGGGCGCGCAAAGTCAAACTACCCGCAAAGTGCCCGGTGTGCAATTCAGCTGTTGTGCGTACTGATGGTGATGCGGTGGCGCGATGTACAGGTGGCATGATTTGCGACGCTCAACGTCGTGAGGGCATTAAACATTTTGCATCGCGACGAGCAATGGACATCGATGGCCTTGGCGATAAACTGGTAGAGCAAATGGTCGACGAAGGTTTGATAACCACCTTTGCAGACCTCTACAAATTAAACGTTGAGCAGGTGGCTGAGCTGCCGCGAATGGCAAAAAAGTCGGCGACTAATCTCATTAATGCAATTGAAGCATCCAAACAAACCACGCTGGGGCGGTTTATATTTTCATTGGGTATCCGAGAGGTCGGTGAAACCAGTGCGGCCAGTCTGGCTGATCATTTCGGATCACTGGACGCGTTAATAGCAGCTGATGATGCAGCTTTGGTTGCCGTAGAAGATATTGGTCCGGTTGCATCTGGCAGTGTCTTGGCGTTTTTTTCGATTAATGAAAATCGTAAAATGGTTAACGAGCTTATCGACTGTGGTGTGCGCTTTCCGGTTGTGGAGCGTGAAGATGTGGAACTCACGTTAGAAGGCAACACTTACGTACTGACCGGTACCTTATCCGACATGACCCGCGACGAAGCTAAGCATCAGTTACAGCGCCTTGGCGCTAAAGTCAGTGGTAGCGTGTCAAAGAAAACCACGGCCGTTATCGCAGGTGCGTCCCCCGGTTCTAAAGTCACCAAAGCGGAATCGCTGGGTGTGCCTGTACTGGATGAAGCGCAATTGGCAGCGCTGTTGGCACCTCAGTAGACTTGTCATTAAGTTGCGTATGGTATGCTGACTTTATTCCGAATCGACCAAAAACTGACGATAAAAACCAATGTCTAACTCTGCCGTTAATATTGCTATTCATGGTGCGGCCGGTCGCATGGGCAGGCAGCTACTCGCAGCAGTTGCTGAGAATAACAACACCGTGCTAGGTGCGGCGTTGGATGCTCCGGGGCAAGCAGCCATTGGTGTCGATTCAAGTGTGTTGTCTGGCGGTCAGCAAAGCGGTGTAATAGTTAATGATAACGCTGCCACTGTACTGGATGCGTTCGATACCATCATCGATTTCACCGCACCGGCCGTTACCTTAAAGTTGCTGGACGTACTAAAAGATCAAAACAAGCGAATTGTTATTGGTACTACCGGGTTTAACGACGATCAACTCGAACAATTGCACGCAGCATCGAACAGCATTCCGATTGTGTTCGCGGCTAATTACAGTATCGGTGTAACAGTGGCGTTGTCTTTATTGTCGCAAGCGGCAAAGGCCTTAGGCGATGACTACGATGTGGAAATCAGCGAAGCCCATCACCACCATAAAGTCGATGCACCCTCAGGCACCGCGCTGGCCATGGGGCATGCTGTTGCCGATGCGTTAAATCGCAATTTAAATGAATGCGCAGTGTATGGTCGTGAAGGTATCACTGGAGCGCGAGACCCCAAAGAAATTGGATTCGCGACTGTCCGGGCCGGCGATATCATTGGTGATCACACCGTGTTGTATGCCGGTAACGGAGAGCGTCTTGAAATCACCCATAAAGCGACCGACAGAATGACTTTCGCGCGTGGAGCGGTTCGCGCTGCGCACTGGCTCAGTACACAGCCAGCCGGGTTGTACGATATGCGTAATGTATTGGGTTTAACAACTTAAACGTAAGAGAACAACAATGAAATTTGCAGTGGTGTTTCCAGGTCAAGGATCGCAGAGCGTCGGTATGCTCAGTGAACTTGCGTCCGAATATGCTCAGATTGGCGATACGTTTGACGAGGCGGCGGATGTCTTGGGCACAGACTATTGGGCTTTATCGCAAACCGGTACCGATGCCGACTTAGCCGATACTCGCGTTACTCAGCCGCTGATGTTTATCAGTGGTATTGCCGTATGGCGAGTGTTGCAAAGTTTAGACATACCTGCGCCTGCAGTTATTGCAGGGCATAGCTTGGGTGAGTTTTCTGCATTGGTCGCGTCAGGTGCGCTGGCATTTAAAGATGGTCTGCAGCTGGTCGCTCGCCGCGCGGAACTGATGTCGCAGGCGGTACCAGACGGTGAAGGCGGTATGGCAGCACTAATTGGTATGTCAGACGAAGACGTTATCGCGGTGTGTAACGAGATTACTGGCAATAGAATCTCCGAGGCCGTAAATTTTAATGCACCGGGGCAAGTGGCTATTTCCGGACATGTTGATGCGCTGCAGAAAACCGTTGAACTTGCTTCTGAACGCGGTGCGCGCAAGGCTATTATGCTTGCGGTCAGTGTGCCGAATCACAGCTCCTTAATGCGAGAGGCGGGTGCTAATTTAGCGCAAACGATCGATAGCCTGACTTGGAGTATGCCGTCAGTGCCATTGGTACAAAATGCTCAGGCAAGCGTACCCAGCGATCTCGATGCGTTGCTCACATCGTTGCGGGCGCATGTATTTAGTCCTGTGCAATGGACGCGTTCAGTCGAAACCATGCGCGATCAATACAACACAGAAGCGGTAATTGAAGTGGGACCAGGTAAAGTGCTCAGTGGCTTGGGTCGGCGCATAGATAAAGCATTGCCCACCATGCCAACAGAAAGTAAAGCGTCGTTGGATAAAGTACTTCAATCTATTTCGGTGAGTGCCTAAGGAATGAAAGATCAAATTGCATTAGTAACGGGCGCGAGCCGCGGCATTGGTAAAGCTATTAGCGATAAATTGGGCCACGCAGGGGCAACGGTTATCGGCACTGCCACAACAGATGCCGGCGCGCAGGCTATTACCGAGCGATTTAAAGCGGCTGGTATCAAGGGCATTGGTATGGCGTTTAACGTCACGGAGCCAGGTGCAGATGTGGCCTTGTTCGATGCCATAAAAGAGCAATTCGGTGCCGTTACCATTCTGGTTAACAATGCAGGCATAACGCGCGACGATTTGCTTATACGAATGAAAGAGGACGATTGGGACGCCATCATTAACACCAATTTAAGCAGTGTGTTCCGACTGTGTAAGCTTGCTACTCGTCCAATGATGAAAGCACGTTCAGGTCGTATTATTAATATCGCATCGGTGGTCGGACAAACTGGTAATGCAGGCCAGTCCAATTACGCTGCGGCCAAAGCCGGTATCATTGGCTTTGGAAAATCGTTGGCGCGTGAATTGGGTCCCCGAGGGATCACGGTGAACACGATTGCCCCCGGATTTATTGAATCAGACATGACCAATGCATTACCGGACGATGTCAAAGCAAAGATCACTAGCGACATCGCATTGGGCAGACTCGGTTCACCAGAAGACATTGCAGCTGCGTGTTTGTTTCTTGCGTCCGACGATGCAGGGTATATCACCGGCCACACCTTGAGCGTAAATGGCGGCATGTACATGCAGTAATTATGTACAGTTTCCCGCCAGATATCTGGCTGTTCGGCTGCAATCGCAATTCGGACGCAAATTAAAGTAATAAATTGCATTGAAAATGGCCGAAAACTCCATAATTTAATTGAATGCAGGGTAAAATTACGTTTTTGCCAGTGCGGGTTGAAAGTCCGACCAGCTCTGCCCAAAGTCACTACAATAGCGGCGCGGTTGTTTTGCCGCCAATTTTTCGGAGGTTTAATCCAACATGAGCAGTATCGACGAGCGCGTCAAAAAGATTGTCGTGGAGCAATTAGGTGTCAAAGAAGAAGAAGTTACAAACAAGGCTTCGTTTGTAGAGGATCTCGGTGCAGATTCACTAGACACAGTTGAGCTGGTTATGGCACTTGAAGAAGAATTTGAGTGCGAAATTCCTGACGAAGAAGCTGAAAAAATCACGACCGTTCAACAAGCGGTTGACTATGTAAACGCGAACATTGGCTAAACCCTTTTTCCGCTGAGTACATCAGTGATAAAAAACCTCAAAGCCGCGGCGTGTTTCAAGTTACACGACGCGGCTTTGTTATTTCTGGGCCGGATAATTTATTGGTGGATTTAACGTGTCGCGACGACGTGTTGTAATAACTGGACTTGGACTGGTAACGCCAGTAGGCAATACCGTTTCAGCGTCTTGGGAAAATATCAAAGCAGGTGTCTCTGGAGCTGCCACAATCGATATGTTCGATGCTTCGGTTTACGCCACCAACTTTAGCGCTTCCGTTAAAGACTTCAACTACGAAGACTATTTCACAAAGAAAGAAGCTCGCAAAATGGATGTGTTTGTCCACTTTGGTGTTGCTGCCGGTGCCCAAGCGATAAAAGATGCGGGTCTTGAAGAAGCTGACGGTCTGGATCTTGAACGCGTTGGGGTTGCCATAGGCTCCGGCATTGGTGGTTTGCCTAATATTGAAAAGCAGCATTCGGCGTTACTTGATGGCGGCGCACGCAAAGTGTCACCGTTTTTTGTACCCTCTACCATTATCAATATGATTAGCGGCAACTTGTCCATTATGTATGGGTACAAGGGCCCGAATGTGTGTGTTGTTACCGCGTGTACTACGGGTACTCACAACATTGGTGATGCGGCGCGTATGATCGAATACGGCGACGCCGACATCATGATAGCTGGTGGCGCTGAAATGGCCACATGCCCGTTAGGCTTATCCGGTTTTGGCGCAGCTCGAGCGCTGTCAACTCGTAATGACGATCCACAAGCGGCCAGTCGTCCGTGGGATAGAGATCGAGATGGATTTGTATTGGGTGATGGTGCTGGGGTCATGGTGCTGGAAGAGTACGAACATGCCAAAGCGCGCGGCGCAAAAATTTATGGTGAAGTGCTGGGGTACGGTATGAGTGGCGATGCCTATCATATGACCATGCCATCAGAAAATGGAGAGGGCGCAGCGCGATGCATGAAAGCGGCACTGAAAAATGCCGATCTAAGCGCTAACGATGTGGATTATGTGAATGCGCATGGCACGTCAACACCAGCGGGTGATGTGGCTGAAACACAGGCGATAAAATCTGTATTCGGATCTCATGCCGACACGCTGTTGGTGAGCTCTACCAAAAGTATGACAGGGCACTTACTCGGCGCAGCGGGTGGAATTGAGGCTGTGTTCAGCGTACTCGCGCTGGAAGATCAAATAGCACCACCGACGATTAATCTGGATAACCCCGGTGATGGATGTGATTTAGATTATGTTGCGCATAAAAGTCGTTCGGCAAAGTTATCAGTAACTATGTCAAATTCGTTCGGATTTGGTGGCACCAACGGCACGCTCATATTCGGCTTGATAAATTAAATCAGGTTAGTTTCATTTCAACAGAGATTGTCAAAAACCATGCTGCGTTTTCTGATATTCCTATTCATGATTGCGCTGGTTGCGCTTGGTCTTGGATACAAAGACTATCAACAGACAATTAGCGAGCCACTGAATTTTACCGACGAGCAGCGCAACTTCACCATCGAGCGCGGCTGGTCTGCCAAACGCGTGCTAAGCGAGTTGGAAAAAAAACAAATCATCGACAAGCCACACTGGGTGGATGTGTATTTTCGGGTAAGTAAAAGTGGTACTGCTATTAAAAGCGGCGAGTTTGTTATAACTGGAAACCCAAACATTCCTGAACTCATAGACATCTTTGAGCGTGGACAAACTAAACAATACACTGGGCGCATCATTGAAGGATCCACTTTCAAACAACTCAAGCAACGCCTTGCCAACAACACTGAGCTTGTGCAAACCATTCAGGGTATGTCCGATACTGAAATCATGGACGCGTTGGACTTGGCAGGGCAGCATCCGGAAGGTTTGTTTTTTTCTGATACTTATCAGTTCCCAAAAAACACAAGCGACCTTGAGTTCCTAGCGCGCGCGAATGACTTACTGAATAACGTACTGACTGAAGAATGGGAACAGCGCGCACCCGATCTGCCATTGAAAACACCCTATGAAGCGTTAATACTGGCCTCCATCGTGGAAAAAGAAACGGCGGCGGCGGAAGAGCGGCCACTGATAGCTGGTGTGTTTTTATCGCGCATAAACAAACGCATGCGACTGCAAACCGATCCAACTGTTATCTACGGTATGGGGGATAAGTTTGATGGCAATATTCGCCGCCGGGATTTAACTACAGATACGCCATACAACACATACACAAGGGCCGGATTACCACCAACGCCTATTGCAATGGTAGGGCGGGAAGCTATCCATGCTGTGTTGAATCCAACAAGCACAACAGCTTTGTATTTTGTTGCACGCCACGATGGTAGCGGTACGCACAAGTTCTCGGATACTCTGGAAGAGCACAATGCTGCTGTGCGTAAGTACCAGCTAAAAAGGTAATCGCGTGGCCACTAAAGCAAAGTTCATTACCCTGGAAGGTTTGGAAGGCGTCGGCAAAACAACTAATCGCGAGTTCGTTGAGTCTATGCTCGCTGATGCCGGTGTTGATCATATCGTTACTCGGGAACCCGGTGGTACAAAACTTGGGGAACAACTTCGTCATTTGTTGCTGCACGCAGATGAACCCGTTGCGGC
>CAYMHU010000007.1:105100-136293 GCA_964390335.1 uncultured Granulosicoccaceae bacterium
CCTGATCGCATTGAACAAGAAGCATTGGATTTTTTTGAACGTGCACGCGCAGCCTACTTACGGCGAGCACAAGCATATCCTCAGCGTATAAAAATCATTAATGCTGATCAGCCATTAAGTGACGTTCAAGCGCAAGTGCATGCGATGGTCCAACCGTTGTTAGAGCAACTCTGTGGCTGAGCCAACGCCTTTAAGTGTTTGCCCGCCATGGCTTGTGGAACAATGGGGTCAGGTCTTTGCCCGACACCAACAAGGTAGGTTGCCACACGCGATGTTGTTTTGTGGTGCTACCGGCATTGGCAAGCAGCAATTTGTTCGTTTTGTTGCTGAGGCTTTGTTATGCCGCAATCCGCATCGTCTAACCGGAGCTTGCGGCGAATGTGACGCCTGCGCGCAGCTAAGCGCTGGCGCGCACGCCGATTTTCGAGTGCTTAATCCTGAAGGAGCAAGTGCAACAATCAAAGTAGACGCGGTACGAGAGCTAGTGTCGTGGATGCAATTGTCTGCACCGGCAGGTAGATACCGGGTTGCGTTAATCGACGCCAGCGATGCCATGAATAGAAATGCGGCCAATAGTCTGTTAAAAACCTTAGAAGAACCCGGCGAGCGTGCCGTATTGATATTAGCCGCAAGCAAACCCGGTGTGTTACCGGCAACGATTCGCAGCCGTTGTCAAAGTACCGTGCTGAACTTGAGTGACTTCAATAATGCGCTGAACTGGTTACAAGCGCAGGGTGTACCTGACGCCGAGCAGCAGCTTCGGCACAGCGGGCTCGGACCCTATGCCATCGTTAACCAACAAACTGAAGAATGGCAAGCAACGCACAAATTGCTACAAAAAGCCTGGGGCGATTTATTCCTGATGCGCGCGAGCGTGGGTAAGATTGTTGATTCTCTTAAGGATTTACCTGCTTCAGCCTGTTTAACCGTGTTCGCCTCCTGGACACTTGCCGCAGTAAAACAGCACCAAAACATCGCAATTGGCTCGGATCCTGCCACTAGTCAGCTTGTATCGGAGGTTCAAACAAGTCTGGATAATGTGCAGTGGTTCGCACTTCACGATCGAATCCAAGCATTGTACCGCTCTGACAGCGCCAGCTTTAAAACTCAGGCTGTGCTAGAAGGACTTTTTGCCGATATCAGAAATATGACTCAAGTAACGAATCAAGGCTAAGGTGCTTTATGACTGAGCAAACCCGCAAAGGTGTGATCGCATTTTCCATTACTGATCGTGGCGCACTGTACTCTTCGTATATGTCTTTCGTGCAAAACGGTGCCGTGTTTGTCCCTACCAGCCGTAACTACGAAATGGGTGATAACGTATTCATGCTACTGAAAATTATGGACGACACCGTGCCCATTCCTGTTAGTGGCAAAGTAGTGTGGGTAACACCAGCTGGCGCACAAGGTAATAAGTCTTCAGGCATTGGCGTACAGTTCGCGGATGATGACAACGGCTCTACGAAGTCGAACATTGAGCAGCATCTGGCAGCAGCATTACAAGGAGAGCGCCCAACACAAACGATGTAACGCATTTTGACGTAACGCGTTTTCTCGTAACAGTTGTGCCGCGTCATACGCACTTTTGACTTGACGCATCGCCCCAGTAAGTTAACATACCGCGCATAAACCAGCGCGGTGTGTTATGTCCAACTCAGAATTAGATTCCCAAGCCCATATAGGTTCAACCTCTGAACCACAAAGTAATACTCCTGTAGAAGATCCGCCGTCAAAATCACACCTTAAAAACATCAAACGTATGGCTAAACGCGTATACGTGAAAGACAGCCCTATACATGGCAAAGGCTTGTTTGCTGCGCGAGATTTAAAAGAAGGTGAATCGCTCGGGCGCTTACACGGCATGATAACTAAGAAAGATGGTACGTATGTTTTGTGGTTGAACAAGCGCTGGGGTTTAGAGATCACAAACAGTTTTCGTTTTATCAATCACAGTGCTGACCCCAACTCAGCGCTAACCGATACTAAGGTCGTCGCTTTACGCGATATACCCAAAGACGAAGAGATTACGCACGATTATGGTTGGGAATAGGCGCATACCAATGAGGCCAGTATTGTTGCGCGCCGTATGTATCCTTTGGCTGATAATAATTTCTGGTAGTTCAATCGCTAACCAAACGATATTGACCGGTCCGACCATGGGTACATCATGGTCAGTCATTGTTGTGGATAAGCTTGCAGACAATGTCGTTACTGATCTTGAAGCAGAGATTGCCAGCGAGCTAGCGCGTATCAATGCGCTGATGTCCACATACGACCCTGATTCACAGCTGTCACAGCTCAACCGGCTTGAGGCTACGTATCCCGTAGTGCTGCATAAAGATGTGTTAGCGGTGGTTAATGCGGCCATGAATATTAGTGCATTAACTAATGGCGCATACGATGTTACGTTGGGGCCGTTGATTCGGTTATGGGGTTTTGGTTCTAAGACCAATAGCGCTGAATTGCCAGCACCTGCACAAATAAACGAGTTACTGTCTCGTAGCGGGTATAAGTATATTGAACTTGCAGACAATACACTGCGTAAACAGTATGCTGGTTTGGAGGTGGACTTATCCTCGATAGCCAAAGGCTATGCGGTTGATAAGCTTGGCGACTTAGTTGCAGCAACTGGTGCAAAACACTTTTCTGTTGAGATCGGTGGTGAACTACTTACACGTGGCAACAATGCTAACGGCCAACAATGGCGCATTGGCATAGAGCAGCCGGATACCACTACCAAGTTTGGTATTGCTGTTAATGACGCACATATTGCAAGCTCAGGTAGTTATCGCAATTACCGCGAAGTGGATGGAAAGCGTTATTCCCATTTAATTGATGGTCGTACCGGAAACCCAATAACGCACAGCACTGCTGCTGTCACTGTGCTGCACAGCAGCACCATGTTGGCTGATGCATGGGCTACTGCGTTGATGGTGTTGGATTTTGATTCGGCACTTGAATTGGTAGAGCAACAAAATATTGCTGCGCTGTTTACCGTAAAAAAACCGACCGGATTTGAACTCAAACCGAGTCGATCTTTCCCAATGCTGATTACTGAATAACTAAAACAACCGCCAGTATGTAATTTACCCAGCGTTGTTTTGTTTTCC
Source organism: uncultured Granulosicoccaceae bacterium (assembly GCA_964390335.1). GTDB lineage: Bacteria > Pseudomonadota > Gammaproteobacteria > Granulosicoccales > Granulosicoccaceae > Granulosicoccus. Next base: position 108,211 of record CAYMHU010000007.1, read on the forward strand.
GATAACTTGCGTGGCGGCAGCATGTAGCAGCTTTTTCTTGTACAGTAATTTTTTCTGATAACGTGTTTGCACGATGTCGGTTAGTACTAACACAGCAATAACAAAGTAGAACGTTGTTTTGGACATGGGCACAATCGGGTTGCCGAACAATTCAAGGTGCGCCAGATGGCCACCTTCAGACAGCAGCATGATACCCACGACAAACAGAATAAATAGGCCCAACACTTCGTACATTCTGTTTTTCTCCAAGAAGCTCGAAACGCGCTCTGCTAGGAAAATCATCAACAGACCGCCAGTAACGATGGCCGCAGCCATAACCCAAAACACATCGGTTAGCGCCATTGCACTTAAGATTGAATCGAATGAGAAAACCAAGTTCATAAGCACAATCCAGAAGATAACGCTTGCAACTGATTTTGGTTTCGCCGCTTCAGCTTGATCTTCTTCTATATGCATCATGTGCAACACTTCTTTGGTGGCGGTGTAAATGATAAACACACCCCCAACCAGCACTATAATGCTATGAAGATTAAAATTGCTCGCAATGATGCCGTCGATGTTAATGCCGAACAGCGGGTCTTGTACGTATTGAATAAGTGAAATCAGAGCAAACAGCAACACTATTCGTAACACAATAGCCAGGCCAATACCCAGCTTGCGCACCATGGCTTGTTTGTCCGCTGGAGCGCGTTTGGACTCAAGCGACACATACAGCAAGTTGTCAAAACCCAGCACAGCTTGCAGTACGATGAGCGCGCCAAGCGTTAAGATATTTTCGATATTTAACAAACTTTCCATGCAACTAAACTCGTCGATAAATGATCAGGGATTCTGTTCGTATAGTGTAGAGCAAGAACTGCGCTAAGCGCAGCGCGACAGACCAAGTCATGCAAACTAAGGCAACAAATACTCGCCCTGAATAACTTGATCCATCTCGATTCGACTTAACCTATGCTGGCTTTTGATATCCGATGCATCCAGCTTGTGGTAGATGTGCGGAAACCGTTCTTCACCACCAACCGTATTTTCCCAAACAAGACGCTCACCGAGTGTGCCATCATTGATCAAAAAAAGAACAATCTCATGTTGTTCTGCGAAGTAGCGTGATAAAACGCCGCCAATTTGCTCGGCTGTACAGCAGTGTATAAAGCCCTCGATATCCAATGATTGTACGGAGTATTGACCGGAGGCTTGCCAAGCTGCTGCGTCGGCGGGGCTGGCTAGGTGGTAGATCTTCATAAGTGCTCCACTTCAGTGTTGATGGCTTCATAGAGCGCGCCGTTAAGCGGCTGTTTCTCAATAAGATTATGCCCTGAGTCGCGGATTGTTGCTCCGCTGCGGAGCCAACATTGGCTGATAGCAAAGCCAGCTATGGGCTCGGCTGAGGCTCTTTCAACACTGTAGTGGAACACTTATGTGAGAGTCGAGAAAGCTCGTAACATGGGTTACAATCACCGGTTGGTCATTATCAGAACTGCTACTGAGGAAACAATAAATGAGTTGGACGGGGCTAATACCAGTAATTTTTGGCTTGGGCGGACTTTTCGTCGCTTTTGTCATCTATCGAATGCTTGTCGCATACCCTGAAGGGGAAGGCAAAATTAAGTCAATCGGCGATTCCATTCACTCGGGTGCAATGGTGTTCATGCACCGCGAATATAAAATGCTGGCGATTTTTGCGGCCGTTTTACTCGTGTTACTGCTGGTTTCATTAGGCATAGGCACAGCATTCGCGTTTGTAGTGGGTGCCGCGTGTTCTGCGGGTGCTGGTTACCTCGGGATGTTCTCTGCAACAAAAGCGAACGTTCGCACCACCGTTGCAGCACACGAAAAAGGTGCGGCTGAGGCGCTGACTGTATCTTTCTTTGGCGGCTCTATCATGGGCTTGTGTGTTGCTGCATTGGGATTGGTTGGTCTGGGCATCCTGTACTTTTTCTTCGGTGGTGATGCGCACGGTGCTGAGACAATCCACGGTTTTGGAATGGGTGCATCTATTGTTGCGCTGTTCTCTCGTGTTGGCGGCGGTATTTTTACAAAGTCTGCCGACGTTGGTGCCGATCTGGTGGGTAAGCTTGAAGCTGGTATTCCAGAAGACGATCCGCGTAACCCAGGCGTTATCGCTGATAACGTTGGTGACAACGTAGGCGATGTGGCCGGCATGGGTTCGGATATCTTCGAGTCTTATTGCGGTTCCATGATTGCAACAATTGCGATTGCATCGACACTCGTGTTATCTGGTGACAACAGTGTTGCCGAACTCGGTGGTGGTTCGCGTAGCGCACTGATGTTCATGCCATTGGGTTTGGCGTGTGTTGGTTTGCTGTGTTCAATTCTGGGCATCTACATCGTTAAATCCAAATCAGATGTTGCACCTGAAAAAGCATTGCGTTTAGGACACCAAATTTCGGCTGCAGCGCTCATCGTCGCTGCATTGCTGTTGGTATTACTGCTAGGTGTATCCATAAGCGTTTGGTGGGCAATCATTGCCGGTACCGTTGGCGGTATCATCATCGGATTGGTCACCGAATATTACACGGCAATGGGCCCGGTTAGACGCATTGCGGAATCAGGCAGCACGGGTAGCGCGACCGTCATCATCACTGGTTTAGCTGTGGGTATGGAGTCAGTGGTTATTCCTATTCTCACCATCTGCTTAATCATCTTTGTATCAACCTCGGTTGCCGGTTTATACGGAGTGGGTATTGCCGCAGTAGGTATGTTGGCAACGGTTGGTATGACCATGGCACTCGATGCTTACGGTCCGGTTGCTGATAACGCAGGTGGTATCGCTGAGATGGCCGCCTTGGGTGAGGACACACGTGAAATCACTGATGGCCTGGATGAAGTTGGTAACACGACTGCTGCTATCGGTAAAGGCTTTGCGATTGGTGCTGCGGCGTTGGCAGCACTTGCGATCATTGCCGCTTTCGTAGAAACCATGCACGCAACGCGTGATGACTTTACGCTTGAATTATCAGACCCAATCGTATTGGTTGGTTTGTTTATTGGTGGTTTACTGCCGTTTTTGATTGCCTCTATCACCATGACTGCCGTAGGTGATGCAGCGATGGAAATGATCGAAGAGATACGTCGTCAGTTCAAAGAAATTCCCGGCTTGAAAGAAGGTAATGCAGAGCCTGATAGCGATCGTTGTGTCGACATCGCTACTACTGCAGCATTAAAGAAAATGATCTTGCCAGGCGTTATTGCTGTTGCAGCGCCGCCACTGGTTGGGTTTATTATCGGTGCTGAAGCGCTAGGCGGCATGTTAGCTGGTGCCTTGCTAGGTTGTATCTTGTTAGCGCTTATGATGGCGAACGCAGGTGGAGCATGGGATAACGCTAAGAAGTACGTTGAAAAGGGTAACTTAGGTGGTAAGGGTTCAGAAGCGCATGGCGCTGCCGTAATAGGTGATACCGTAGGCGACCCGTTCAAAGATACCTCAGGGCCATCGATGAACATTCTTATCAATGTTATGGCTATTGTGAGCTTGGTTATCGCGCCACTGTTGTAAGCCTATAGTAAATAAGACACAGCAAGCACGAATTTGCTGTTTGAGGGGGCCTCTTAAGTGAGGCCCTTTTTTTGTGCGCTAGTTGCAGCATTGACCAATTGGAAGAGCAGCTTGTTGGCAATTCAATTTACGCCTGCTGATATAAGCATTACTATTCACAAATCCATTTTCAAGTCGTTATTAATATGAACATCGATCACATCCCCATTGGCCAATCTGCCCCGGACGATATCAACGTTATTATTGAGGTCCCGATCGGTGGTGAGCCAATCAAGTACGAATTAGATAAAAAGTCTGGCGCCATGTTTGTGGACCGCTTTCTGTATACCCCTATGCGCTATCCCGGCAATTATGGTTTTGTGCCGCACACATTGTCTGAAGACGGCGATCCCATTGATGTGTTGGTCTGTAATACGCGCGCAATTGTCCCGGGTGGGGTCGTTAATTGCCGACCCATTGGTGTTTTAGAAATGGAAGACGATGGTGGTCAGGACGAAAAGCTGATTGCCGTACCTGCATCCGGCGTGACCAAGCGCTATGAAGATATCAAGGATGTTGCTGATTTACCCAAAATCACTCGCCAGCAGATCGAGCACTTTTTTACGCATTACAAGGACTTGGAACCCAATAAATGGGTCAAGATCCACCGCTGGGGTGATGCAGCAAAAGCCCGTAAGTTGCTTGCGGAAGCGATGACGCGCGCGGCCGAGCAAGAATAGGCGAAATTCTTGCATCTGTCGGGTTAACGAACCAGTCAGATAAACAGGAAAATGCGCTTAGACCAGATCTCCGCAGGTAACGACGCTCCAAACGATATCAATGTCATTATTGAGGTGCCGGTTGGGGGAGAGCCCATAAAGTACGAAATGGACAAAGACTCCGGTGCTTTGTTTGTCGATCGCTTTTTGTATACTCCAATGCGCTACCCAGGCAATTACGGATTTGTGCCACACACATTATCTGAAGACGGTGACCCGATTGATGTATTGGTCTGCAATACCCGTCCTATCATGCCCGGCGCAGTCATGAATTGTCGCCCAATAGGCGTGCTGGTAATGGAGGACGACGGTGGTCAGGATGAAAAACTCATCGCCGTACCATCGGAAAAGTTATCTCATCGTTATAACAATGTGCATTCGTATAATGATTTGCCCGCGATAACCCGTGAGCAGGTTCAGCACTTTTTCGAGCACTACAAAGACTTAGAACCCGGTAAGTGGGTGAACATAGAACATTGGGGTGATGTGACCGAAGCGAAATCGTATATTGAAGCGGCGCTGAAGCGTGCTGCTAAAACAGATTCAATCGGTATTTCTAAAGCCTCCTAACGGAGGCTTTTAGAAACTATAGCTGTATGAAACCGATGACGACTTCCGTTCAATGGAGTCGGCATCATCCTCGTCAATGTTTTCTATTTGGTAGCTGTATTTGATAGCTCCACCAATCACGTTTAACGACAGTTCAGCTTCTAGCTTGGTTTGGACTACGTCATCACCAGTATTGTAATCTGCAGTTAAATCCAACTTTAAATACTCTGCTAGTAAGTGCGTTAGGTTGGCGCTCACAGAGCCGATATCGGTTTCCAATTTTTCGTCCATGTCACTGAATTCAGTGACGGTTCGTGTTAATCCTGCTTCGAGTGATAATTGCGTTAAATCCGTTTGTAACAGTTGAAACCCAGCACCACCCTGGGCAGCCAATTTTCTGTCTATTTGTTGTGATTTTGCTTGCAGCATGCTGACATCGCCAAATACATACAATTTATCTCCAAGCCAATATTTGGGTTGATAGCCAACTTCGTAGGCGTTGCTGTTGTTCTCGCCGCGAATCCAATCAGCGTACACGTGCTGACTGAATGGCCGGGTGTTGTTTGCGGCCTTGAAACGAATTTTAGTCGCGTTGTCTTCACCTTGAAGAACGGTGCTACCTTCAACACCGCCAGTCCACTCAGCCAACGCTGGTAATGGTAGTAATACGGAACTCAATATTATTGCTAGGCTCGTTAGCGTACTGGTGTAACGTTTCATTATTAAGCTCCTGCTTGACTTGGTACGTTATGTGAGCATAGCAAATACTTGCCGTGCCTGTGTGTTACCTCAGGCTTTGATCCATGCGTTGACTCGTGTGTTATGTCGCGTAATATCCACGGGATTGCGAAGTAGTACCTACAAGTAACACATCACGACGATAATCTACACACGTTGTCGCTTAATTGAAATACAGAATTTAATCCCACGTTCGTTAGTATTTACCTAAGTGAATAAAAATATCTGAACCGGGGGTAGGGATGTTGTCCAAAGGAACATCGGTATTGATTGTGGATGGCGACAATGTTACCAGAGCTGCATTAGCCAGAATATTTGAGAAATGTAATTGCAATGTTGTTTCAGAGAGCTCTGCAGAGGGCGCTATAGACACCTTGCTTAACACGCACTTTGATATGGTGCTCAGTGAAATGAGTTTGGGTGGAGCGATGGATGGTAATCGCTTGCTAGCGGTTGTTACGGAGAAATTCCCCGCAACACATGTTGTATTGATGTCGGCTGACATGGATTCAGACCGAAAGGCAGAGCTAATTGATAATGGCGCTTCAGATTGTTTGCAGAGGCCGTTTGATAAAAATGTTTGTACGGGCTTGCTATCGCGTATGAAATCTAAACCTGCCAAGAGCAAAGCCGCATAACGCAAATAGAATCTCGATCGGTTATTATCGCAACGGAATGCAACTGGATTTTTAGGACATGTCGAAACCCGTTCTGTATATATTCTCCGGATTACCCGGCACGGGTAAGTCTACGCTTGCACAGTTGTTGGCCCCCGAACTGGCAGCAATTTATTTGCGCGTCGATACTATTGAGCAATCACTGCGAGATTCCTATCAACTTGATGTCAGTAGTGAAGGCTATCATGTGGCGTATCGATTGGCCTCTGACAACTTGAATATAGGTTTGCCCGTTGTTGCTGACTCTTGTAATCCCGTCGAGATTACCCGACGAGAATGGGAATCAGTCGGCAGGTCAGCCCAAGCAGAATTTATCAATATTGAAATAACTTGCAGTGACCAAGCAGAACATCGACGTCAAGTTGAAAGCCGGCGACGTGATGAGTTTGGAATATTGTATCCTACCTGGGAGCAAGTAATTGCTCGCGAGTACGATGCATGGCAAGCACACAGAGTGATCGTGGATACGGCGGGGCATTCGGTTGAAGAGTCATATGCGCAATTGCTGAAACTCTTTTCGGTTAGTGAATAATTAAGCCACAGTAAGTGCCGTATGGTGCTAAAGAATGTTGTTCGATTTATTTGTGTTTGATCATTTAATCGATTCTGCCTTTATTCTGTTTGTGTCGCAAAGGAATGTGGTGACTGACTGTTGGCAAATCGTTAACACATTGGAAGGTTCAAACCACATCAGGGCCCAGCTAGCAGGTCGTAACGCGAGCTTTCGCCAATGGTGCAATACAAGTAAACGTAAAACCAGAGCATCCTGCACGGTATAGTCGGCGGGGTTGTCGGAAACCACGGCTATGAGTGTACTGGCATTGCGTTGAATGGGTTCTGGTGCCAGCTTAGCGACAAACCAGTCTGGTATTTGATTATCGACCAGATTGAAGGACAAGCATTGTTGTACGTTGTTATCTTTACAAGTATTTCGCTCTACCGGCATAACAAATAGATCTTTGCTAAGCGATATGGCGTCATGAGTGGTTGGCTTATCCTTGTGGTAAACGAATTGCCATCCATCGCGATACCGGTTGGATTGTCCGTAGATATCGTCTGTTACTGCTAGAGTTTGTTCGTGGCCCTTGCGAGAGAGTTTATAAAACGCTTCACGTCCGCGTTTTTCAGACCTTATCCAGCCGTCAGATTTCAATCGGTAGAGAGCAGTGCGAATAGCCTCGGGCTTGATGCCGATATGGCCTAGTAGACTTTTTATTTGACTGCCGGTGAGTTCTTGCCCATCCAAATCACCAAATAAGGTCACAATTAACGACCAAGTTTTCAGTGTTTCCAGCTCGACAAGTTGCCTAATCCCTGGGTCTTTAGACTGCATAGTGTTGTGGTATTGTGGCTAACGCTATGCCAATATAAATCTTTACGTGCTGCTTGCCTATCCCTGGCTGCCTAATTCATACGCATTCATCGTTAAAAGCTCATATTCTGCAACCACATCTTCGTTTTGGTTGCTTAGTAAAACATGCCATCGAATCTCGCCGTATTCATCGTTGCGCGGGGTCTTATGTTTCACTGTCAAGCGCACTTTAATCGTGTCGCCGGCTTCGACAGGCGTCGTAAAACGCAAGTTGTCGAGACCCGTATTTGCCAATACCGGACCTTCATCGGGTTGTACGAAGAGTCCCGCTGCAAAACTTAATATCAAGTAGCCATGTGCGACCCGACCCGGAAAGAAAGGATTGCGTTTCGCTGCCGCTTCATCCATGTGCGCATAAAAGGTATCGCCTGTGAAGTGTGCGAAGTGTTCGATATCGTCCATTGATATGGTTCTGGATGGGGTGTAGTAGGTTTCTCCGATCGCAAGCTCTGTAAAGGTACGGGTGAACGGGTGGTTGTTTTCGGTGATTTCTTTCGCACCGGGTATCCATTTAGAACCAATATCGGAGAGCAGGGATGGACTTCCCTGAATCGCAGTGCGTTGCATGTAGTGCATAACACCTCGTACGCCCCCCATCTCTTCACCACCGCCGGCGCGACCCGGTCCGCCGTGAATCATATGAGGTAACGGTGATCCATGGCCGGTACTTTCTGCCATTGAATCACGGTTGTTAAAGTAGAGCCTGCCATGATAGGCACCGGCGCCCATGACCACTTCTCTTGCTATCTCGCCATCATGCGTGATAACCGATGCCACCAAACTGCCTTGTCCTTTATTGACAAGGTTAATGGCGTGACCGATATCGCGGTAACCCATGATTGTCGAGACGGGTCCGAACGCTTCAACTTCATGGATTTTTATGGCTGCGTCTGCATCATTACAATGAAACAGCATAGGTGGTACAAATGCGCCTTTCTGCGCGTTTGCACCGTTAATAGTAAAGTCATCTGGATCGCCGAACACCCGTTCCGCTTCTTGTTCGATAATCTCAGTGCAGCTTAATACATCGTCACGTTGTGATGCCGAGACGAGGGCACCCATCGTGGTTTCAGTGTCTGTCGGATCGCCAACCACGACCTTAGCAAGTTTAGATTTTAAGCCATCAATCACGGCTGGCACTTGAGCATCGGGCACCACAATGCGGCGTATTGCCGTACACTTTTGACCCGCTTTGGTCGTCATCTCGCGCGTGACTTCTTTCAAGAACAAATCGAATTCAGGTGTATCCGGTATTGCGTCCGGCCCGAGGATCGATGCGTTGAGACTGTCCTGTTCCGCTATAAAGCGGATTGAATTATCGAGCATGTTAGGCAAGGTGCGTAGCTTACCCGCGGTTGCAGCAGAACCAGTGAAACTGACAATATCTTGATGGGTCACTTTATCGAGCATGTCACCCAAACCACCCGACACGAGTTGCAGTGCACCTGCCGGTAAGAGCTTGCTCTGGAGCATCAACTTCACGGCTAGCTCTGTGACATAACAACTTGCCGTTGCGGGTTTCACAATGGCTGGAACCCCAGCCAACAAAGCTGGCGCCAGTTTTTCCAACATGCCCCAGACAGGAAAGTTGAATGCATTAATATGCACTGCAACCCCTTGAAGTGGTGTACAGATGTGTTGCCCCACAAACGTACCACGACGTGAAAGTTGCTCGACATTTCCATCAAGGTAGATTTGCGAATCAGGCATTTCGCGACGACCTTTGGAAGCAAACACCAGCATCGTGCCGATGCCACCATCAATATCAATCAAGTGATCTTTTTGCGTTGCGCCCGTGGCAAAAGAAATATCGTACAGCTGCTGCTTGTTGTCTGATAGATACAACGCTAATGCTTTAAGCATTTTTGCGCGCTGATGAAACGTCATCGCCCTTAAAGCTTGACCTCCATGAGTGCGCGCATAGTCAAGCATGGCATCGGTATCAAGACGAGCGCTGCCCGCGCGCGCAATGAGTTCGCCGGAAACGGCTGAATATATCTCACGCGCACCGTCATCGGCTTCGATCCACTGGCCAGCTGCGAAGCTGCTTACGCTTTGAATTGTCATAGTTAAACCTGTATTGCGTTAATCGTTAGCTGCCATTTATCCGTTCTGAGCCGGTTTGGGATTCGATGCCCCGTTGGCAAGCCGAAGTTCGGTGTACGACAACTTTTTCCATTCTGACGGTTGCTTTTGGATTTGGATTCATTACAATTGAACGACCGGACGGTTAATAATAAACTGTCCATTCTCCGGAAGCAAGAGCAACAACGATGTCGACAACATTGAAAATCAGTGATCACGGCAGCTGGGTTGAGCTCACACTCAATCGCCCGGAAAAGCTCAATTCGTTCAACGACGAAATGCTGTTGGCGTTAACCGGTGCAATTGAGCAAGCGATTGAATCAGGCAAACGCGCTGTGTTGCTCACCGGTGCCGGTAGGGGATTTTGTGCGGGGCAAGATCTTGGTGATCGCGACCCCGCAAAAATGACGGCTCCACCTGATCTCGGCGCCACACTGACCAACTTTTATAACCCCTTGGTTCGTTTAATCGCACAGTCCGATATACCGATTGTTTGTGCGGTCAATGGTGTAGCCGCTGGTGCTGGCGCTAATCTCGCTATGGCGTGCGACATTACTTTTGCATCATCCGAGGCTAAGTTCATTCAATCGTTCGCACGGGTAGGACTCATCCCGGATTGTGGCGGCACCTGGCAACTGGTGCGTCATCTTGGCCCGGCACGCGCGAAAGCGTTAGCAATGACAGCTTCGCCCATTCTTGCAGAGCAAGCTGCCGACTGGGGGCTGATTTGGAAGTCAGTACCGCATGCAGCGTTAATGACTGAGGCTCGATCTCTAGCGGCTTCCCTTGCAGAGGGTCCGGGCATGAGTTATGCGCATATTAAAAAAGCGGTGGCTGCAGCGACCACGAATTCGCTCGATGAACAGTTAAACCTAGAAGCTCAATATCAAAAGCGTTGTGGTGAGTCGAAGGATTACGCTGAGGGCGTCAGTGCGTTTCTTAATAAGCGCAAACCGGAGTTTCAAAGCACATGACTTTATCGGCAAAACAACGTGCGGAAAAATCTGCGCAGGCCATGTGGTCTGCGGATTATGCCAGTCAATGGCTAGGTATGAAGTTAGTCGAGGTCAATGAAGGCAGCGCAACGCTGTCATTAAAAGTGGAAGCGCACCACACGAATGGACATGGTGCTTGTCATGGTGGGGTCATCTTTTCTCTGGCAGACAGTGCCTTTGCATTTGCTTGTAACAGTCGTAATCAGGCCACAGTGGCGCAGCACAATTCAATTACGTACATCGCTCCCGGCAAGCTCAATGACCAGCTCACAGCGACTGCACGGGAAGTGAGTTTAAGTGGTCGAAGTGGTATTTACGATGTGTCTGTTAGCAACCAAGACGGTGTTGTTGTTGCCGAGTTTAGAGGTTGTTCTCGTACAATAGCAGGGACATTATTCGAGGAGTAAAGTATGAAAGATCTTACGCCGTCAAAAGAGTCATTGGATGCCATTGAAATCGCATCGATTGATGAAATCCGTGCCCTACAATTGGAACGCATGCAATGGTCGCTGCAGCATGCCTACGATAACGTGGCCATGTACAAACAGCGATTTGACGATGCTGGCGTTCACCCAACAGACTTAAAGTCGCTTGACGATCTTGGCAAGTTCCCATTTACCTATAAAGATGATCTGCGTGATAACTATCCGTTTGGTCTTTTTGCTGTACCACAAGAAAAAATTGTCCGCCTGCATGCATCTTCCGGCACAACGGGCCAGCCCACTGTAGTGGGTTACACACAAGGTGATATAGAGATGTGGGCCAACATGGTTGCGCGTTCTATACGTGCCAGTGGTACACGCCCCGGCGATGTTGTCCACGTTTCTTATGGTTACGGCTTGTTTACCGGCGGCTTGGGTGCTCACTATGGTGCAGAGGCGCTTGGTTGTACTGTTGTGCCTGTGTCCGGCGGTATGACCGAGCGGCAGGTAAAACTGATTGAAGACTTCAAGGCAAAGACCATTATGGTCACGCCGTCTTATATGCTGAATATCCTCGATCAATATCGCAGTGCGGGTATCGATCCGCGTGAGTCTCCATTGGAAGTCGGTATTTTTGGCGCTGAGCCATGGACCGATACCATGCGTGCTGAAATTGAAACGGCGTTCGATATGCACGCGGTGGATATTTATGGTTTATCCGAAATACTCGGCCCTGGGGTTGCCAACGAATGTGTAGAAACCAAAGACGGTCTGCATGTTTGGGAAGATCACTTTTATCCGGAAATCATTCATCCGGAAACGGGAGAAGTGCTGCCAGACGGAGAAATGGGTGAGCTGGTTTTCACTACGCTAACCAAAGAAGGCTTGCCAATGGTTCGTTATCGCACGCGCGATCTAACGCGGTTGTTGCCGGGCACCGCACGCACTATGCGGCGTATGGAAAAAATCACTGGCCGCTCAGACGACATGATTATTTTGCGCGGCGTAAACGTTTTTCCATCACAAATAGAAGAACAAGTGCTGAAAACGCCTGAGCTGGCTCCGCATTTTCAAATTGAATTGCATCGTGAAGACCGAATGGATGCAATGAAGGTATTGGTAGAGACTTCATCCAATGCTTCGGATGCTTCTGCGCCGGATACTATCGCACAAAACTTAACCGTCAAAATCAAAGAAGCCGTTGGTGTATCCACGCAAGTGGTTGTGGGCGAACCCGGAACTGTTGCACGCAGTCAGGGAAAAGCACAACGCGTCATCGATAAAAGACCGAAGGGATAACATTGGCCAGAACTCAAGCAAAAGACCACGACGACAAACGCAAGACTATTTTGTCGGCAGCGGCTGAGGTATTTGCAAGCCGCGGTATTGTCAGCGCGTCAATGAATGAAGTTGCAAAAGCATGCGGCATCTCAAAAGCGAATATCTATCATTACTACCCAAGTAAGTATGATCTGGTGTTCGATATTCTCAACGTTTATTTGGGAACCCTGCGTGATCGAATATGCAGCCTTGATCTTAATAAATCTCCCGCGGAGTCATTGCATCTCTTAACTAAGGAATTTTTACTCCTGTATGAAGGCATGGATAACGAACATAAGATACAAACGGAAGGTCTAACACTTTTGTCGTCACAACAACAAACCGTGCTTAAAGACTATCAACGAGAAATGGTGGCCGTGATGTACGAGGTTGTTCGCGCATACGCACCCAACACCTTTGATGAACAAAGCGCAAAATGTCGACAAGTGACCATGTCTGTATTTGGCATGCTCAATTGGTTTTACATGTGGCATCCCAAGGCAAGCAAAGCGCAAAGAATTGATTACGCTGCAACGATAGCCGATCTGACCTTACACGGAGTAGAAGGTTTATCAACGCAGCCAGACAATACATAAATACATAACGCACTAATGCGTATCACAAAGGAGAGGAAAATGAAATTTGCTATTTCAACCGTTTTGGCGGCCGCACTTACCCTATCTGCGAGCTCGGGTGCGCTCGCTCAACAAACCATGGTCGTATCATCATGGTTGCCACCGGGCCACATCATGAATGATACGGTTTGGCCTGAGTTTATTGCTCGTATTGAGTCAGCAACGGATGGGCGGGTCACAGGTAAAATCGAATATGGGCTAACTTCGCCACCTTCGCAGGCCGACTTGATCGAGGACGGCGGTGCCGATGCTGCATGGATTTTTCATGGCTATAACCCCGGTCGTTTTGTGACAACAAAACTGATTGAAATACCTGGCTTAGAAGGCGATTCAGCCGCTGCGTCTGCAGCACATTGGCGTGCCCACGAAGCCATCCTGGCAGAGGCAAATGAACACGAGGGCGTCGTGCCAGTGGCAATGATGGTGCATGCACCAGGCATGTTGCATTTATCGAAAGAAATTAACTCGCTTGATGATGTTGCGGGTCTCAAGATTCGCTCTGGTGGTGGGGTGATGGGTGATGTGCTTGATGGTCTTGGCATGGCAGGGGTTCAAGTCTCAGCGCCTAAGGTTTACGAGACGGTTTCTAATGGGGTTGCCGACGGTACGTTTTTTCCTGGAGACACTGTATCGATTCTTCGATTGACAGAGGTGCTACCGTTCACTTACCAAGTGCCCGGCGGTTTTTACAGAGGATCGTTTTCGATCATCATGAGCGAAGATTTTCTTGACTCGGTTGGTGATGAAGATGCAGCGGCAATCAAGGCTGCGCTTGGCGAAGATTTTTCAGCCTTTGCAGGCGCTGCGTGGGATATGGGTAACGAACGCGGATTAACCGCTCAACGTGAAACCGGTTCTGTAATAGAACTCAGTGGTGAGGCAGCGTCGAAATTTACTGACTTAATCCCGACAATACAATCGTCAGTCATAGATGAAGTTGCGGCTAAAGGTGTCGATGCTGAAGCGGCATTGGCATTGATTAAAGAAACCATGCTTGAATACGGCGCAATGTAATTGGGCATCAACATGACACGGGCAATTCAATGGATTGCCCGTGTCCTTCTGTTCTGCAGTGCGTGTTGTTTGACTGCGTTAATGTGTCTGACATTTGCCGAGGTGATTAGCCGCTACGGCTTTAATGCGCCGATAAAAGGGCGTCAGGATGTTGCGCAAATCTTACTTGCTTGCTCCATTTTTTTCGCGTTTCCGGTGGTGACACTGCGCAACGAACAGATTGTTGCCGACCTACTTGATTCAGTGTTCTCTAAAGGTGTTGCAAAGTGGCGGGATCGCGTAATTGATCTTATGACAGCCGTATCAATGATAACCATGGGGTATTGGTTGTTACTGCGTGCTGAAAAAGCGTTCAAGCGCGGAAGTGTGAGTGAGATGTTGTCATTGCCTAAGTATCCGATAATTGTGTTTATTGCGATTGTGGTATTAGTCACGGGCGTTCTATTGTTGTTGCGAGTGATTTGGTTTAAGCGAACTAAACCGGAGACTCACGCTTGAGCGTCGCTCTGATAGCATTCGCGATTGTTATTGTGCTCGTGTTGTTGCGCGTGCCAATCGGTATTGCTATGGGCTTTGTGGGTGCCATCGGTTTTGTCATGCTACGTGACTGGCGCTGGTCCGCAGGGCTTGGCCCGGCAGCAGATTCAATCCTTGACGTGACACAGAATGACGCCTTATCAGTTATCCCATTGTTTATATTGATGGGTATGATTATCGCGCAAAGCGGTATGGCACTCGACTTATACCGTGCCGCCTATGCGCTGGTTGGACGCTTACCCGGTGGTCTTGCCATGTCCACGATTCTCGCCTGCGGGGGTTTTTCCGCAGTCTCGGGATCTTCGTTAGCAACAGCCGCGACCATGTCCAAGGTATCGCTGCCAGCCATGCGAAAGTTCGGTTATCACGACAGCCTCTCAACGGCATCCGTTGCCGCTGGTGGCACACTGGGTATCCTGATACCGCCCAGCATCATCTTAATTATCTATGGTTTTTTAACCGCGCAATCGGTTGGAAAACTCTTTCTCGCCGGTATCCTTCCGGGACTACTTGGCATCGTTTTGTACTTATGTGCGGTGGCATTTGTTGTGTGGCGTAATCCGGAAGCGGGGCCCGCAGGGGAGCGTATGTCCGGTGTTGAGACACGCGCCAGCATTCTTCGAGTGATCCCCATTTTAGTGCTGTTTGTCATTATTATTGGCGGCATTTATGGCGAAGTGTTCACGGCTGATGAAGCCGCGGGTGTTGGCGCTTTCGGTGCACTGGTTATATCAATACTGATTGGGCGCTTTTCATGGAAAGGCTTGGTTGATGCGTTAACTCAAACCGTTAAAACATCGGTAGGTTTGTTTGTGCTGTTAATTGGTGCGGACATTTTTAATCGCTTGATCACGCGAGCTGGACTACCGGATGATTTGTTAGCGTTAGTGCAGGGCGCGTCGCTGGAGCCGTTCGCTATTATTGCCGTAATCGTCGTGATTTATTTGTTGCTTGGCGCGGTGTTCGAGAGTCTCTCTATGATCACACTAACCGTACCGGTTTTCGCGCCACTCATTGCATCGCTTGGTTTTTTTGAAGGTGATGTAAGCGGTGAACTGGCACTTATCTGGTTCGGTATAATTGTTGTGGTGGTAACCGAAATATCACTGATTACACCACCGATTGGATTAAACGTTTTTGTGTTGCGCTCAGTGGTTACTGATGTGTCAGCAGGCACTATTTTTAAAGGCGTAACACCTTTCTGGATAGCCGATATATTACGGCTAATCATTCTTATCGCATTGCCCTTTTTTGCCTTGTTATTGCCAACCGGGGTTTGGCACTTTGGATAGCATTGGGTTGTGCTCAGAATGTAAACTCTGCCGGTTAATGTCCCGCTTCATCATAGTTCCACACCACTTTAGCTGCAGACACCGGATAGCACTGACACGTTAAAACATAACCTGCGTCTACTTCATAGTCTTCCAACGAGTGGTTGGCGATCATTTCCACATCACCTTCGGTCACTTTGGCTCTGCATGTAGAGCACACCCCGGCTTTACACGCATAAGGCACGTCTAATTCATTATTAAGTGCCGCGTCAAGTAGGCTGGTTTGTTTTGGGATGGTCAGTGACACACTGGAGCCACCGATCGTCACACGACCTTCAACGCCGTCTTCCATCGTTGACGTATCGCTTATTGGTTCCGGTAGCCGGCCGGGCTGGTTACTTGCGAAAAGTTCAAATCGAATTTTGTCACTATCCATACCATGTGACTTTAATGCATCGGATATCGCCAGCATCATTGGTTCGGGGCCGCAGATAAACGCGATATCGACCGTGTTGATGTTGATCCAACTGTCAAAGAGAGCGGCACATTTTGTGGCGTCTACGCGGCCGCGAAATAATTCGATCTCTTGGCTTTCATCTTCCAATACGTGAATCACGTTAAGTCGTTCGAGATAAATGTTTTTAAGATCTTCAAGCTCTTCACGAAACATAATCGTGTTTGGGTTGCGATTGGCGTACACCAGTGTGAAGCGGCTGCTGAGCTCTTCAACTAAGCTCGTGCGTAAGATCGACAGTATCGGTGTAATACCAGAGCCGCCTGCAAATGCCAAATAGTGAGGCGCATCAGTGTCTGCGCTGGCATAAAAGTTTCCCATTGGCGGCATGGCTTCAACGACATCACCAACGGCAAGATCGGTGTTGGCCCAACTGGAAAATGCGCCACCCGCAACGCGTTTAATACCAACTTGCAGTTGTTCGTTGCTGCGACTGGTACAGATAGAATAAGAGCGACGAATTTCATGCCCATCAAAATTGCGTTTAAACGTCAGGTATTGCCCCGGTGTGAAACTAAAGTCACTGCCATTGTTAGGCTTTAGTGTCACCACGACGGCATCGCGAATTGTCTTTTCAATGTCCGTGACGGTAAGCGAATGAAAAGTACTCAAACTACTGGCGCTCCTAAATGCATTTGAAGTAGTCAAATGGCTCTAAACAATCTGTGCATCGCCATTGTGCTTTGCACGGGGTGGAACCAAACTGACTGACTTTTTCCACCGCGGTTGAGTGGCAATGCGGACACCGAGATGGTCCACCTGCAGCGCGCGGTGGCGCGATGCCATACTGTTCCAAACGTGCTTTTCCTATATCAGAGAGCCAATCCGTTGTCCACGGTGGTGCTATTTGAGTCTTTATAGACAACTGATCAATACCTTTGGCGTGTAGCTCGCGTTGGATATCTTCAGTGATTACAGACATAGCAGGGCAGCCAGAGTAAGTTGGCGTGATAATGATAGTAACTGCGTTGTTATCAACCTTAACAGCGCGAATCACTCCAAGGTCAACAATCGAGATAACCGGGATTTCTGGATCCGGTATTTGATGCAGCCACTGCCAGATTATCGATTCGTTTAACTCACCACGATAAATTTGCGCTGGATCAGGCTCGCGTTCTGACAGGTGTTCAAACCAAGGAACGATGGGTATAGCTATTGCAGGCTTTGGTTGTTTCATGCGACCTTGCCTCACCAAGCAGCATCGGGGTAAGAGCGTTGCAGCACTTGCATAGTGGATAACAGATGACCCAAATGTTCGGTATGCTGCGTTCCATTGCGACCACCCTTGTGCGCAAAGTCACTGGCTGGTTGTTGTAGTTGAGCAGTTTCCAGTACGGAGCTGACTTGTTTGAGCCAGATTTCGTGCAAGCTTGAGGGTAAGGGCGCTATCCCGTCGGCGCTCATGGCTTTGTCAGTTTCATCATCGACAAAAACTTCCCCTGCATACGGCCATACGTAGTCCAGTGCGCTCTGCATCCGATGATTACTTTCATCGGTACCATCTCCGAGTGCGATAACCGTTTCTGATGAGCGATCGAGATGATACAACGCTTCTTTAAGTGATTTTGCAGCGATTTGCGCGACGCGTTCGTTACGGCTGTCGCTGAGTGCGGTAAGCCAAGGCACCTGGAATGCATCAAATAGAGACTGGCGTATTAAGGTTCGACCAAAATCGTCGTTGGGTAGTTCGAGCATCAGTAAATTACGAAAATCGTAAGCGTCGCGACGAAACGCCAGTGCATCCGCATCGCGGCCTTTGGCTTCTACTTCAGCAGCATAGCCTAACCACAGTTTGGTTTGACCGATGAGATCAAGGGCTGTGTTTGCCAATGCAATGTCTTCTTCTAATGCTGGGCCGTGACCACACCATTCCGATGTGCGATGGCCAAGCACCAGCGCGTTGTCGCCCTGACGCAGCAGAAATTCAAACAGATGATTCATTACATTTTACCGACTTCATCTGGGATATCGTAGAACGTTGGATGGCGATAAATTTTGTCTTTTGCAGGGTCGTACATCGGTCCTTTATCAGAAGGGCTAGACGATGTTATTTTCTCCGCTTCGATAACCCAGATACTGACGCCTTCATTGCGACGAGTATAGACATCGCGAGCATTTTTAATTGCATGCTCGGCATCGGCAGCATGCAGTGAACCCACGTGCCGATGACTCATACCGTGCTGGCCGCGGATAAAGATTTCCCAAAGAGGCCACTCATTACTCATTAAGCCGCTCCTTGCTCTGTGGCCATTTCTTTGGCCAGGTGTTTTTTCTTCGCATGTGCAAGCATTGCTTCGCGCACCCAGGCACCGTCGTCCCATGCTTTTTTACGTGCGTTTAATCGATCCACATTGCACGGTCCATTGCCATTAATGACTTCGAAGAATTCATTCCAATCCGGTTCGGTAAAATCGTAATGACCGGTTGCATCATTCCAGCGTAAATGTTCATCGGGAATTGTTAAGCCAAGATAGTCAGCCTGAGGTTTAGTCTCATCAACAAACTTCTGACGCAATTCATCATTGGTGTTCATTTTAATTTTCCATGCCATCGACTGAGTCGAGTGCACCGAATCTTTATCCGACGGGCCGAACATCATCAGTGCCGGATACCACATACGGTTGAGTGCATCTTGCGCCATACGCTTTTGTTCTGCCGTGCCATTCGCCATGTTCATCATGATGTGAAAACCTTGACGTTGATGAAAGCTTTCTTCTTTGCACACGCGCACCATGGCACGTGCGTATGGACCATAGGACGTTCTTTGCAGCGGTACCTGGTTCATGATGGCAGCACCGTCCACCAGCCAGCCGACTGCACCCATATCAGCCCAGGTGAGGGTGGGGTAGTTAAAAATAGACGAATATTTCATACGACCATCGAGTAGCATTTGGGTCATCTCATCGCGTGACACCCCGAGCGTTTCAGCGGCGCAGTAGAGATACAAGCCATGCCCGGCTTCATCTTGCACCTTGGCTAACAGGTTAGCTTTGCGCTCGAGTGTGGGCGCGCGGGTTATCCAATTGCCTTCGGGTAACTGGCCTACTATTTCAGAATGCGCATGCTGACCGATTTGTCTAATCAGTGTTTTGCGATATCCTGCAGGCATCCAGTCTTTGGGCTCTATTTTTTCGCCAGCATCAATCCGGGCTTGAAACTGCGCAAGGCGTTCCGGGTTTTCGTCGCTTGCTTCAGATGCAATCATTTGTGCATACATAGATGTGGCCTCAAGTTCGTTCTAAAATTAATGCCGTGCCTTGACCAACGCCAACGCACATCGTACACAGTGCATAGCGTCCACCGGTTCGACGTAAATGATAAGCGGCAGTCATGACAAGCCGCGCACCTGACATCCCAAGCGGATGGCCCAAAGCAATCGCACCTCCGTTCGGGTTTACATGAGCGGCATCATCCGGCAAGCCAAGTTCGCGTATTACCGCCAAACTTTGCGCTGCGAAAGCTTCATTTAATTCAATGATGTCCATCTGTTCGATCGTAAGCCCTGTTAACTCAAGCAACTTACGCACGGCGGGTACGGGCCCAATGCCCATAATGCGCGGCTCAACCCCCGCTGCTGCCATGCCGACTATGCGTGCAAGTGGCTCATGGTCGTGTGCAGCATCTTCGTTACCCAGCAGCAGTGCTGCCGCACCATCGTTCACACCTGAGGAATTCCCGGCAGTGACTGTTTTATCTGCTGCGTTAATGCCATTGAGGTTGGCCAGTTTTTCGATCGTTGTGCCTTGCCGTGGGTGTTCATCTGTGTCAACAACCACAGGTTCACTTTTACGTTGCGGGATGCTGACGGAAAATAATTCGTCATTAAAAAAGCCTGCAGCAGCTGCGGCTGCATAGCGCGATTGTGATCGTGCAGCGAATGCATCTTGATCGGCGCGCGATACTTTGTAAGCCTCGGCTACATTGTCTGCCGTTTCTGGCATGGAATCGGTGCCGAAGGTGTCCTTGAATTTCTTATTGATAAACCGCCAGCCGATTGTAGTGTCGTGAACCGTATTGGCCCTTGAGAACGCGGTTGCAGCTTTTGGCATGACAAACGGTGCGCGACTCATGCTTTCGACACCACCGGCTATGGCCAGGCGATACTCGCCAGCCTTTATGCCACGCGCTGCCATACCAACGGCATCCATACCAGATGCACAGAGCCGGTTGATCGTCGTACCAGGAACGTTCTCGGGCAATCCGGCAAGTAACGCGGCCATACGTGCAACGTTGCGATTATCTTCGCCTGCTTGGTTGGCGTCTCCTAGAATGACGTCGTCCACATTGGCGAAGTTGACTGACGCGTTTCGCTTGGCGAGCTCTGCAATGGCCAATGCGGCCAGATCGTCCGTTCTTAACGTCGACAGGGCTCCGCCATAGCGGCCGATCGGGGTTCTGACGGCATCAAGAATGTAAGCGGGCATGGGCACCTTATGTTGTTGGTTTAGCGGGCATTTTAAAAAGGATAGTGCCCTTTGAGTTACAATGTAGACTATACGTGTTACATTTATTTGTCAATATGATATATTTGTAACATTATAAAGATGTCGGCTAGTTCAACGCGAACTTAACCCGGGCATCGTTGCTGGAGCAGGAGATTCATTTGGCAGTAGCGCTTTCCAGACAAGGCGAAATCGGCATTGTCACCATAGACAATCCTCCCGTTAATTCCATTTCTAAAGCGGTGCGGCAGGGTTTAATAGACGCGGTCGCTGCTACCGAAGCCGATGCTGGTATAAGCGCTGTTGTGCTTGTTTGTGCTGGGCGAACATTCATTGCCGGCGCTGATATCCGTGAGTTTGATAAGCCACCGGTCGAGCCGCATTTGCCCGATGTCTTAAGTGCTATCGAACAGACATCAAAGCCGTGGGTTGCAGCAATACACGGCACTGCCTTAGGGGGCGGACTGGAAACAGCAATGGTGTGTAATGTTCGTATAGCGAGTAAGGATGCCAAGTTCGGTTTGCCTGAGGTGACGTTGGGCCTTATTCCCGGTGCAGGCGGTACGGTTCGATTGCCGCGGTTGGTACCCGCAGAAGCTGCGTTGAGCATGATTGCGGTCGGTAAACCGATCGGTGCAAATGCTGCGCTGCAAGCAGGTTTAATTAACGCTATCGCAGAACACGAGTTATTGGCAGATGCAATACTGTTGGCAAAGCAGGCTGGTGTATCTGAACCCGTAATTAGTCGGCCTGTTAATGTTCCTGAAAATAGGGCAGCGTTTGATGCCAAAGTCGCAAAAATTATCAACAAAGCACGTGGCCAACAATCTCCACAAGCTGCGGTGCACGCGTTGGAAAATGCGTTCTCGTTACCCGCTGTCGATGCGCTATTGGCTGAGCGCGAAACCTTTTTAACATTAAAAAGCGATCCGCAAGCGGCAGCACTTCGCCACGTGTTCTTTGCTGAGCGTGCCACAGCGAAAGTGCAACGCATAAAAGATGTTGAGCCTTTAGCGCTCAATGAGATCGGCGTTGTGGGCGGCGGAACCATGGGGGCGGGTATCTGTGCGGCAGCTTTACTTGCAGGATTTACAGTGCGAATGATCGAGCGCGACAGCGCTGCTGCTGAAGCTGGCTCGTCTCGAGTAGCAGGTATTCTTGATGACAGCCTGAAAAGAGGGTTAATAAATGAGGATAAACACCATCGACTGTTAAACGCATTTAACGCATCGTGTCACTTTGTCGATCTCGGTGCATGTAATTTAATTATTGAAGCTGTATTTGAAGAGATGCAGGTCAAAAAAACAGTCTTTGCGAAAATTGAAGCAGTGGCGAAGCCGGATGCGGTGTTGGCCACTAACACCTCGTATCTTGATGTTAACGACATTGCAGCATCAACCCAATCAGCCCACCGGGTTATCGGCTTACACTTTTTTTCGCCTGCGCATATTATGAAACTACTTGAAATTGTAGTGCCTTCAAGTTGCAACAACATCGCATTGGCAACCGCCGTATCGTTTGCAAAAAGCTTACGCAAATTGCCGGTTCTCGCGGGTGTGTGCGATGGTTTTATAGCTAACAGAATCATGTCTGCGTATCGTTGTGAAGCTGAGTACATGATTGAAGACGGTGCCATGCCATGGGTAGTGGATAAAGCGATGGTCGATTTCGGTTTTCCATTAGGTATTTTTCAAATGGGTGACCTGGCCGGGTTAGATATCGCATGGGCTATGCGCAAACGACAAACAGCAACCCGTGATCCCGACCTGCGGTATGTAGACATACCAGACAAGCTTTGTGAAAACGGTCGCTTCGGTCGTAAAACCGGAAGCGGTTACTATTTGTATGATAACGACGCTAAGGGCAGACCTGACCCGGAAGTCGAAGCATTGATACTCGCAGAATCAAAACGAAAAGGTATCGCAAGACAAACGATGACTGCCGAGCACATCATGGAGAGAATACTCGGTGTTATACAACGTGAAGGACGGAAGATTCTTGATGAGGGTATTGCTCAATCAGCAGATGATATTGATGTAGTGATGGTCAATGCTTTTGCGTTCCCACGCTGGCGTGGTGGACCCATGTTCATGCTGCGGTATCAGCAACCCGAAAAAGCAGGCTTTGAAGGTATGACATGACTCCATTCGAGCTAGATATCCAACCCCAAAATTATCCTGTTGATGCTTTTGTGCAGGATTTACAGTCTATATGTGGTGCCTTTAACGTAGAACCCGGTGTAGCCAAACAAGATAACTTGACAGCGCACCTATCGACCATATCACCTGGTGGGCTTGACCTAGCTCGAGTTGGCATGAATGCGGATCGAGTCTTTAGAGGAGATCAGGAAATCAGGCGTTGTCCGGGCGAACATTTTTTTCTGATTCTACAACAGCAGGGTAGAGCGTTGCTGAGCCAGGGCGATGTGTCGGTATGGGTAGACCCCGGTGACATGTTTATCGTCGATGCGACCCAGCCCAGTACGTTCGACTATGATCAAAAATACTCGTTGCAATTGTCTGTGCACTTGCCACGTGATGAAATGTTGCATCGCTTTGGTAAACGCATCTATGGTGGGCTTGATATAAGCGCAAACGATCCACTGGCCATTGCGATGAAAGCAATGCTTGCGAAATTGCTGCTTGACGATGGGACAACAGGGCAGCTTCACACTGTAGAAGCGTTCTACAGTGTGTTTGGTGCGCTGCTGACCGAGCGAGCGCTGAGTGAAGGACGCAAACCCAATGCCGATCGGCAGTTAATGAGCCGGGCCATTTCGCTTATCGCGGAGCACTACCGAAACCCGGAATTCAAAACTCAGCAGCTCGCAGAGTTTAGCGGTGTTTCCTTGCGTCGCTTGCAGCGAGCATTCCAAATAATCGGTGAAACACCCCACGAGCGGCTGCAGCGTTACCGGATTACCGCCGCCAATGAGGCGATTCAGAGCCAGGCAAGTCGAACCGTTACTGAAGTGGCCTATAGTGCAGGTTTCAGAGATCTATCGACGTTTTATCGCGCTTATCGTAAGCAGTTTGGGTGTTCACCCGGTAAGGCTGACGCTATACGCAAACAAACTTGACGTCAGCTGCGTAGACAGCAATTTGTGTCATCCATCAAGATCAGTCACAAGACTTAAGAAAAGGAAGGCACATGAACACAAATTTCCCGATGACCATCGGCGGAGAGGCGGTACACGGTGCCGCAACCTTCGATGTCCAAAACCCATCAACCGGAGGCATTGTAGGAACCGCTCCCAATGCGACACCGAAGGAATTGGATTCTGCCGTAAGTGCAGCCAATGAGGCGTTTAAAGACTGGTCGCAAACCCCAGAAAAAGAACGAGCGGATGCCGTTGCTGCAGTTGCCGCAAAACTCAATGATCACGCTGAAGAGCTAGCCGCGATTGTTACACAGGAACAAGGCAAGCCATTGAATGGTGTTGGCTCGCGCTTTGAAATGGGCGGTGTGGGCGCGTGGACGGGGCATACCGCGTCCTTGGAATTTCCACCAATGCAGGTGCTACAGGATAATAATGAAGGCCGCGTTGAAATGTATCGAAAGCCATTGGGTGTGGTTGGCTCTATTACGCCGTGGAACTTCCCGGTCATGATCGCGAGTTGGCATCTGATGCCGGCAATTCATACTGGTAATACAGCGGTTATTAAACCGTCGCCTTACACACCGCTTGCCACACTTCGTATGGTCGAGTTAATGAATGAAGTTCTGCCTGCAGGTGTTGTGAATATAGTGACGTCGGATGATAAGGGTGACAACATCGGCGCTGCGATGGCATCACATCCGGATATTCGAAAAATTGTTTTTACCGGTTCGTGTGATACCGGTGCCAAAGTCATGATGTCATCTGCAGAGACCATGAAACGCCTAACCCTTGAAATGGGTGGTAACGATGCCGGTATTGTTATGCCTGATGTGCAGCCGGAAGAGATAGCCGAAGGATTATTCTGGGGTGGCTTTATTAATATGGGCCAAACCTGTGCGGCGATGAAGCGTTTATATGTGCATGAAGATGTATACGATGGCGTGTGCGATGCGTTAGTAGCGTACGCCAGAAACATCCCTATGGGGGACGGTATGGATGAAGGTTCCATAATGGGACCGGTAGCGAACCAAATGCAATTCGATAAAGTGAAAGGGTTGGTAGATGAAGCTAAGTCGAATGGTCGCGTGCTGTTAGGTGGAGATGCCGGTGAAGGCCTGTTTTTTCCACCCACTATCATTGCAGATCTCAATAACGGTGATTCGCTAGTGGATCAGGAACAGTTTGGTCCGGCGCTACCCGTTATCAAATTCAATTCACTCAATGAAGTTATCGAGTGCGCAAATGACAGTGACAATGGCCTCGGCGGGTCGGTTTGGTCAGAGGATATTGATGCCGCCAGAGAAATTGCGAAGCGTATGGACTGCGGCTCAGTGTGGATAAACAAACACGGTGCGATTCAACCCAATGCGCCGTTTGGTGGCGTGAAGCGATCAGGACTTGGCGTCGAATTCGGCGACGAGGGATTGAAGGAATATACAGATATACAAGTGATATTAAGCTAACAAACAAACCGTAGGTTACGCAAGTGCCATCAGGCACCGGCGAAGCGTTTTAACAATCCTTGGAGGGTGTAATGACGAGTAAAATGAATCGCAGAGAATTTCTGAAAAAAACAGGCGTTGCTTCCGGTGTGCTTATTGTTGGCCCCGGTATTTTTGGGGCATCTGTAAACACCGCGGAAGCGCAAACCGGTAGTTTTGATTACATTATCTGTGGGGCTGGTTCTGCTGGTTGTGTACTTGCCGCGAGACTCACAGAAGACGACGATGTGAGTGTGTTGCTTATTGAAGCCGGTGGCCCTGAAGAAGGTGTGCAAACTATAGAAACGCCTTTGTTGTTACTGGAAAACTGGAACACGGAGTACGACTACGCATACTTCACCGAACCTCAGGAACACTGCAATGGACGCAAAATCCATTGGCCTCGGGGGCGTGTTGTGGGTGGATCAGGCTCAATCAATGGCATGTTGTATGTGCGAGGCCATGCCAGTGATTATGACAACTGGGCATACATGGGTAACCCAGGATGGGACTATGAAAGCGTGTTGCCGTACTTTAAAAAATCTGAAGACTTCGAAGGTGGTGAAAACGAGTACCACGGTGTCGGTGGGCCACTGCATGTAACCACCAACTATGAAATTCATCCTACGACCAAACGGATTGTTGATGCAGCACTTGAAGCCGGCTATCCCTTCAATGAAGACTACAACGGTGCTGACAGTGAAGGTGTTAACTTCGCGCAAATGAACACCAAAGATGGCAAGCGACATTCAAGTGCGGTTGCTTTTTTACGCCCGGCTTTGGAACGACCGAATCTTAGTTTGTTAACGAATGCCCGAGTTAAAAACGTAGAGCTTGATGGCAAGAAGGTAACCGGTGTCACGTATATCCAAGATGGTGAAACCCGAACAGTGACGGCTAAACAAGAAGTCATCCTCTCTGGTGGCACGATTGAAAGCCCTAAAATACTGATGCTGTCTGGTATTGGTGAACGAGAGCAACTGGAAAAATTTGGCATCGAGGTTAAGCACGAGCTTCCGGGTGTGGGAAAAAACCTTCATGATCATTCGCTGGCTCCTGTCATATATGAAGGAGATGTTCCACCACCAACAAACATGGCGGTTATTCCTTTGCATGCGCAAGCGTTTATGCGTTCCGACCCAAGATTGCCGGCACCTGACATGCAACCACTTTTCTTTCATGTGCCGCTCTACACAGCAGATACACAAGAGCCTGTGACGCCATCGGCTTACACACTTTGCGCCGGTGGTGTTAGTCCAACCAGTCGTGGTGAGCTACGTCTCACAGGTCCTAACCTAGATGACCGCCCATCGCTTGATCCACACCTGCTGGAGACAGAGTACGACGTGAATACACTGGTTGAAAACATCAAAATGATGCGTGAGATCGCGAAGCAGCCCGCATTGGCTGAAATCACAACTCGTGAAATCTATCCCGGAGCGGATGTTCAATCGGATGAAGAACTGGCCGAGTACGCGCGAAATTCACTGCAGTCTTATCACCATCAGGTTGGTACCTGCAAAATGGGTCGTGATGAAATGTCCGTGGTTGACCACGAGTTGCGCGTTCACGGTATTGAGGGTCTTCGGGTTATCGATGCGTCTATTATGCCTATCGTACCCACTGGTAACACCAATGCACCCACTTATATGGTGGCGGAAAAGGGTGCTGATATGGTGAAAGCGGCGCGTAGCTGATCAAGCATCAGGCATTGCGTTTCCTAGACTAAAAAGTCGGTGCGGATTAACTTTCCGCTCCGACTTTCTTGCGATACATACCTTGCGCTATTCTGTCGATATCCATTGCACATAACAAAATGGCCAATCCACCCAACAAGCCTTGGCCTTTCGCTGCGTATTGCAATGCTTCCAATATCAACGCGCCGAGACCTTCTGCACCAATCAACGATGCGATAACCACCATCGATAACCACCATCGATAATGACATCAAGATAGTTTGACGGACTGACTACCTGCCAGCCCGAAGTTGTTATATTTGTGTGATTGATTAGTTTACTTGGTTCAGCGTGAATATCAAAATGTTCGTCGCCCGTGAGCACGACCGTCATTTTTTTGAGAACATATCAGATGACGTATTACTCTAAATTAGCGCCAAGCGTCATATTTTTTAATAAATCAGAGCTGTGGGACTTATGAACGTTAGTAACACAAGGTGGGGAATAAACAATGATTACGCACCGTTAACCGATGTGCTGCTGGGTATACCAGAATACTATCGATGGGTTGACGCGGGGCCGCTAATCGCACGCACACTCAACAATGCCCATAAAACTGGCGTTAAATTCGATTTGCAAAAGGCTATAGCTCAACATAGCGAAATGGTTTCTATATACGAGCAAAATGATGTGCAGTGCCATTATTTAAAGCCAGACGAAGTGTTGCATCGAAATTTTTTTGCGCGAGACAGCTCTGCGATGACTCCGTGGGGCGCGTTGATATGTCATATGCAACTCAAGATCAGACGTGCTGACTATGTTACAGCGATAGCGTTTTATCAGGATAACGATATTCCCATTTGGAAATACGCAACAGCTGGTCATTTTGAGGGTGGTGACTTTGTTATTGTTGAGCCTGGAAAAGTGCTCATTGGCTACTGTGGTGAGCGATCTGAGCAGGCTGGATCTGAGCAGGCTGGATC
>CAYMHU010000008.1:0-1217 GCA_964390335.1 uncultured Granulosicoccaceae bacterium
GCGATAGCTTTGTGCTAGCGTAAGGCCAGACTTTCTTCATCGCTTAGCGTCTTGGCTTATCGCTCTATCTGGTACAGCTTGCCAAACCAAGCCATTAGCCGTGAACTTAACAACCTGTACTAGAGGCATCGTTTTCTTCTGAAGCCGTTTCTTTACGAATCGAACAATAAGATTAAATAAAGTCTAGACTAATTTTAATCTATTTATTATACTTTTATCATGTGGGAAGTTAAAATCAGCAGAGCAGCTAACAAAAAAATCAAGAAGCTACCCATACAAGTTAAACGGGCACTGACAGTGTGGATTAATGTAGCCAGAATCGAAGGCCCAAATGGAATAAAAAGCACTAAAGGTTTTAATGATGAAGCTCTGACAGGTGTTTGGAAAGGCTATCGATCATCTCGATTGAATCGACAGTATCGAGTGATATACCAAGCCCATAAGGATATCGTGACCATAGCAGTTATCGATGTCACCGCTCACGATTACCGGAAGAAATAACAATGGGAAAGCCAAAGAAGTACAACCAGAAAGATTACGTAAAAGCTGACACCGGATTGTTACTCACGCCAGGGGAAACGGTTAAGACATTACGTGAATTGAATGAGTGGACTCAAACCGAATTAGCGGAGCTTACTGCCATCCCTCAAACGACTATTTCAGCGATTGAGAAAGGTAGAACGCCCTTAGGCGCAGAGCGCTCAAAAGTCATCGCGAGCGCTTTCGACGTTCATCCTGCAGTTATACTGTTTTCTGATTGGACTCGCTCAGCGGCTTAGATGTGAGAGTGTCATTTATGACCTTGCTAAGATGCTTAATTTCATCGAACCAAACTTATAAACTATGACCCGTTGGATACTAGTTTGTGGTGGAGTGCTGTGCGGACTTGCTGTGCTGATTGGTGCATTCGGCGCACATGCATTAAAAGGGCAACTCAGTACCAGTGCCTTAGGTTGGTACGATACGGCAGTCAGCTATCAAACAACACACGCGCTGGCGTTAATTGCTTGTGGTCTATTACCGCGCTCACGCTACAGCTCACTGGCAGCTGGATGCTTTTTACTTGGCATTACGTTGTTTAGTGGAAGTTTATACGCCATGGCCGCAAGTGGTATCACCAAGCTTGGAATCATTACGCCTTTAGGTGGGCTAGGTTTTATTGCGGGCTGGCTTTTTTTCTGTTTGGCAGCAGCCCGTGTCGGTAAGTAAGCTTTTTG
>CAYMHU010000008.1:1317-5921 GCA_964390335.1 uncultured Granulosicoccaceae bacterium
CGAGAGTCGATATACGAGAGTCGATAGGGGTGATACTCACTCGCGTGTTAGCTATGTTTGGCTAACAGTTTTTCAATAGCGCTAACTATCGTAGCCACTTTGTTATCGTCTAATGCATCTGGGTGCGGATTAGAAAACGCACCAATATCATTATCAAAGTACTGGCCGGATGCGTTGTCAAACTCTTCTGAGAGGGACGCTCGCATCAGTATATCCACCCCAATGCCAATGTCTTTTCCGTCCATACCAAAGGCATCTTTTACCATTTTTGTAGCCAGTAATGATCCCGGATTAATGGCATAGAATGAAGGGCCGCTACCGGCTAATGATTTAGCCATGCTGCGTGTCCACATGGTTATCGCCAATTTGCTTTGAGCGTAGGCGGGCATATCGTCTAGTTGCACGTTACCGTGTAGGGCTTGCAGGTTAACTGTGTCTTGTGCGGCAGACGATAAGTTTACAACCCGTGCGCTAGCGTCCATTGTTGGCAGCAACAATTGGGTTAACAAATACGGCGCTAGCGTGTTAACAACAAAGCGTACATCCAAGCCATCGCCTGTAGTGGTGTGTGGTGTTTTAAAAATGCCGGCATTGTTTATGAGTACATCAATTTTTTGATGATTGTCGGTGATCTTTTCTGCTAACGATTTAACCTCATCGAGTTTTGATAAATCTGCGAGATAACCAGTTGCATTGCCATTGCCTTGGATTGTCGCCAGGGATTCCTCCAGCGCTTGCAATGCGTTCTCGTTCCGCCCATGCACTAACACTTGGTGGCCGTCCGTTACCAACTGCTTCGCGGTTTCCATACCAATGCCAGCTGTGGCGCCGGTAATCAAAATAACTTTTTGCATGGGTATTTTTATTCCGTGGTTGTTGTTTAGGAGAATTCCGGCAGTATATCCGTTGCCAGTCTTTTTAGTGTTGCTTCGATGTCAGCTTGATTAAAACGTAAGTTTAGACCCACGTGATTTATACCGATCTCTCGCAACGACTTTAAGTATTGCGAAAGAAAATTTACGCCAGATCTGAAGCCTAAGTGAATGGGCTGTGGTTCTGCGTCGACATCGTCCACCAAGTCGATATACAACGATTGCACGGCGGGCTTTAATGGGCCGCCAACGGCTTGTACTCGGTTTCGCCAATCTTCAATGATGCGTTGTTGCATTTGGGCATTGCGTGGATACGTAATCCAGCCGTGTCCATTACGCGCAATCCAGTCTGGATCTTGTTGGCTGCCGCCGGTTATAAGCAATGGTATGGCACTGCCTGTTGGTTTGGGTAGCATATCCATACCACCGTATGGACTGCCGTGTTCGTTAGTGAAACTGGCAGCCGGCTCCCACATTTTTTCAATGTACGCAACGCTTGATCTGAATCGCGCGCCTCGATCATCGAAAGTCATGTTCATTGCCGGGTATTCTTCGGGTCGATCACCGGATGCAATACCGAGCAGTAAGCGACCATTCGATAATACGTCTACTGAGGCTGCGGCTTTTGCCACGTGGGCAGGGTGGCGCAGCGGTAGGATTAAACTCGCTACACCGAGGCTTATTGTTTGTGTTTGCGCCGCGAGCACGCCAAGGTATACAAACGGATCGAAGGTTTGCCCGGCATCGCCAAATGAGGGGACGTTAAACGGTACATCGCGTAGCCACACTGCGCTAAAACCCAGTTGCTCCACCAATTGCACACGTTCAATGTGTTGTTGCATGGTAGGCACTGCGCTGCTTGTGTATCGCTCAATCGGTATGATCACACCAAGCGTGAGATGATCAGCACGAAATGTACGGTTGTATCCTTGATTAATGTTGGGGAACAAAGACTTCACCTTTGGCCAGCAGCCGTGCCGTTCTAACTAACGTTGCGCTTACTGGTTTTACGCTGCCGGATTCGTTCTGGGTATTCATGACTACCTCCATATTGCCCAATGGGTGTTCCAAGGTTAACTTAACGGTATTCTCTGATGGTGCTTGCCATAAATCGTAAGCGATAGACCCGGGTGTTAATGCACACGCGGCGAAACACTGTGACCCTGTTACAGCTAGCGTTGGGTGTGTAGACCACGGCATAAAGTATCGCGTGCTTAAGGACCCACCGTGTTGAGCTGGTGCAACTAATCCAAACTTAGGCGTTACCGATTGACTGCAATCACCCATACCCATTTCCTGCGCTGCAGCTAATCTGACTTTCTCTATTTGCATAAACAAGTATTTGTTGGCATCCAGTTCCTTTTGCGATTCGTAACCGGTGATGCCGAAATCGCTGGCTTTGGCAATAACCATTGGCATGGCGAAGTCCATGCAGGTCACATCAACACCTTCTGTATGATTCAGTACTTGTCCGGTGGGTAAGAACTTGCCTGTATTCGACCCTGCGACTTCAGTAAACTCAAGGCCGATGGGGGCTGCAGCACCAGGCACGCCATCAATGGCGGTATCACCGGCGTAGTTGACCTGACCGCCCGGTGTTTGCACTGTGGCGATTATTTTTGCGCCAGTATTTACTGCGCGTACTTTAACTTCAGTGATATCGCCAGTGGGCTGCAACAAACCCATTTCGATTGCTGCCGGTCCAACACCAATCATGATATTGCCGCACGTGGGTTTGAAATCGACCAGTTTGTCTTCAACGCTGACTTGTGCGAAAAAGTAATCGATGTCTGCCCAGTCATCGTCCGATTCAGACAGCATGGCCACTTTAGTCGTTACCGCATTACCACCGCCTATGCCATCAATATTTAACGGATGACCCGAACCCACAACATTGATCAGCACTTCAGATAACGCGTCTAATGATTCAGGTAAATCGCTACGCTTAAAGTAAGGTCCGCGTGAGCTACCACCTCGAATAAATAAAAAAGGGATACCTTGTTGACTCATAACGTTGCCTTAATCAATCGACCTTAGGAATTAAACGCAATCCAATAAAAATACAGACCGCCGGTAATGACTAATAATTCTACTATGCGGGTGTGACGTTCATCGGTCATTCTGCGTAGCACGGCTCGACCCACCCAGGCGCCGGGTATCGTTGCCAACCCAACCAATATTGCGAGAACTACGTGAGGCCCATTGAGCAAGTCGGAAGCGCCGTATACACCAATACGAACTAGGTTTGTGGTTAACGCGATGACGGCTAACGTGGCCACGAAAGCCTGTTTGCTCATGCCGGTACCCAATAATACTGGCATCAATAACATGCCGGGCCCAATCGACATGCCCGAAATTGCACCATACACACCACCAGCCACATGCAGCCCAGTTTTGCTTGTTTTTATTTTTCGCGCCGTTGCCCAGCGTCGAAGCGGCACCGAAGCCAACACGACCGTGCCAAGTATAATGGCTATTGCAGGGCCTGATAAGCGGCCATACAACAGCGCAGTGATGATAATGCAAGGGATTGCGGGAATGGCGACGGCAAAGTAAGTTTTAAGATCAAACTGCCGCACATTGAACAGGGCTCTGGACCCATGACTAATGAGTAACGTAATGCTGATGACCGGAACCACCAGCTTCAAACCCAGGATGGGTGTAGCCACAATGGTTAGCAGGAACCCACCGGCAATACCGGTTGCACCGTGCACCATGGATGTCACAAAAGCCGCCAGTAGCAGAATAGTGAAGGGCAGCCAGCCAATATCGTTAATTATTGATTCGAACATTCTGTCATGGTGCGCAAGCTGGGATGCTAATATTCAGTGCTGGTAGTGTAACGAATATTGTACGTTCTATTGAACTTTAAGTTGTATCAAACTTTATAGTTATCGAATCGTGTATTGCGCTCAATGTTCATGAGTTAAGCAATAATCATAACCGTTGCGGAACAGAGTGGCGTTTTACATGGGTGCAAAACAGGGTGCTAAAAAAGTTTACGAGGTGCTAGCGGATGTCTTCGCCAACGAAGACGCCAAAACGTGCTTTGCCTTATTGGGTGATGCCAATATGTATTGGGCCAACGCCATGGCTCAACGCGGTTGTAAAAGCATTTACGTGCGAGATGAACACAATGCTGTTGCTGCGGCAATGGCTTGGGCAAGATCTACTGGTGAGGTGGGGGTTGCCACGGTTACCTGTGGCCCAGGCTTAACACAGATACTCACCGCTTTGCCGGCTGCTGTTCGGGCTAATATACCTTTAGTTATCATGGCGGGTGAAGCCCCGATAAACAGTGCCTGGTATAACCAGGCGATTAGTCAAGCGCCGTTTGTAGAAGCGTGTGGCGCAACCTACCAAGCATTGCACAACGTTGAAGATATGCCGACCATCATACGGGATGCGTTTCTTAAGGCTAAAACGGAATCACGCCCCATCGTGCTCGGCGCACCGTTTGATTTATTAGAGCAGGACTGGCTTGGCAGCACTGATTTGCCGGAACCGTCTGCGACATTGATCGGATCCACTAACATAAGTCCACCATCGCAAACAGAGCTACAAGCTATTCTACCGCTTGTGCAAAATGCACAACGCGTTGTTGTTATGGCGGGTCTAGGTGCTATTAAAGCCGGTGCGCGCGATGCGTGTTTGGCTTTAAGTGAACATTTAAACGCGCTTACCGCAACAACACTACCAGCACGCGGTTACTTTCACGATGATCCTCATTAT
>CAYMHU010000008.1:6021-7534 GCA_964390335.1 uncultured Granulosicoccaceae bacterium
AACTCATCCGGACATTGCAGCAACTTCTTTGCGCATATGGTTGGCAGACCTGCCAATCGATTTCTGACCATTCGAGAGTTCGGTGCTATTGGCAACGGTATCGCCTTTGCGATGGGTGCTGCTGTTGCTAATCCAGATGTGCCAACAGTATTATTTGACGGCGATGGTAGTCTGATGATGCACATTCAGGAACTTGAAACCATACTTCGACATAAACTGAACGTACTAATTTGCGTAATGAATGATGGGGCGTACGGCTCGGAAATACATAAATTACGCGCTCATGGTTTGTCTGACGAAGGTGCTGTGTTTGGTCGGCCAGACTTTGCGAATATCGCAGCGGGTTTTGGTGGCGCGGGAGAAACAGTATCAGATTTATCGGTAGTGCCCGACCTGGTGGCGCAATTTAAGGATTCCGGTAAACCCACTATTTGGGATTTTCATGTGTCGGATACCGTGTTGTCGCCTGTGATGCGCCGTGCTCATCCTTAAATTTTTACATTGGAAAAAAGACAGAGCAGGAATTTAATATGAAAGTAGCGGTACTTGATGACTACGCCAATGTAGCGACCACTATCACCGACTGGTCCGGTCTTGCCGATGTTGACTTAACGGTGTTTAACGACACAGTCAAAGACGAATCAGCTTTGCTTGATCGCTTAAAACCATTCGATGTTATTTGCATGATGCGTGAAAGAACCCCGTTTCCAGCATCGTTGATTAATGCATTGCCCAATTTAAAATTGCTGGTCACCAGTGGTCCGCGTAATCTATCGATCGATCTGGCTGCGGCTAAAGCAAACAACGTTACGGTGTGTGGCACAGAGTCGCGTAAAACCACCACATCTGAACTCAGTATGTTGTTAATGCTGAGTTTGTCTCGTGGTCTTATTCCTGAAGTCAACGCCATGCACAGCAGCGGTTGGCAAGTTGGTTTGGGTCGGGATTTAAATGGACTCACTTTGGGTTTGATAGGTCTAGGTAAAATTGGTGTGCAAATGGCCACGCTCGGTAAAGCCTTTGGCATGCAGATTAATGCGTGGTCACCAAACCTCACGGCCGAGCGATGCGAACCACATGGTGTGCAATTTCAGTCGTCACTGAATGCATTGATGCAATCTTCAGATGTCGTGTCGGTCCACATGGTGTTATCCGATCGAACTAGGCATCTCATTACCAGTGAGGCGTTTGCCAATATGCGTGAGCGCGCATTGTTTATTAATACGTCACGCGGTCCCTTAGCCGATGAAGCGGCAATTATTGCCGGTATGAAACAGGGCAAACCCTGGAAAGCTGGATTAGATGTATTCGATGAAGAGCCATTACCAATGAACAGTCCGTTGCGTGATCAAGCCCTAATCGAAGAAGGCAGGCTGTTGTTGTCGCCACACCTTGGTTATGTAACGGAGCAAACCTGGCAAGTGTTTTATTCTCAAACTGTAGAGGCTATTGCTGCTTGGCAAAACGGCAATCCTATTCGGGAGTTAACCTGACTGGGTTGCCAGTGGGTTGC
>CAYMHU010000008.1:7634-8826 GCA_964390335.1 uncultured Granulosicoccaceae bacterium
GACGCCGCTGTGTTGGAACACGGTTGCAAACCGGGAAGGCCAAATCAGTTTCTGCCAACTATCGACTCTTACGTTTGCTAAGGCATTGGGTAAATTAATATTGAACTCGTGCGGTTCGGTGTATTGGCACGCATAGTAACAACCGCGGCAGTTATGACATAAGTTAGCCAATTGCGTAATATCGCCATCGGAGAACTGTCGCTGTCGGTGCACAGCCGGGAACACAGCGCAGAACCCTTCGCAATAGCGGCAGGCATTGCATACTGAAATTTGTCGTCGTGCTTCATCTAAGCCTTGCACATCCAAATTCAGTTTGTACACGGGCTTTCCATTCATGACGTTTGCATCAGTTGACATTTTCAGCTGCCTGTTGTCCTGCAATCCGGCCAAACACCGTACCAATGGTCATACCGAACCCCGCAAGATACCCTTGTCCTAAAATACTGCCAGCCATAATTTCACCCGCTGCCCAGATGTTGTCGTATTGACCATTCGCATTACTCGCGCGCGCAGTGTTGTCCACTTGTAAGCCCAAATAGGTGAACGTTACCCCCGGACGCAAGCTGTAACCATAGAACGGACCGGTATCAATTTTTCTTGCCCAGTTGGTTTTGGGTGGTGTTAAACCGGTAGTGCTGACGCCATCGAGTTCAGTTGGGTGAAACGTACCGTCAGTACACGCTGCATTGAATTCAGTGATGGTTTGATTCAGTTGATCTGCCGGCAATTGTAATTTAGCCGCCAAGCCATCAATGGTATCGCTGACTTCCGGCGGATATAACGATGGCATAAATAAGTCGATGGATTTTGAATCGATAATCACATAAGCGACCTGATCGGGTTGTGCAGCCACCAAACGACCCCAGATAGCATAGCGTTTTGGCCAGACGTCTTCGCCTTCATCATAGAATCGCTTGGCCTCTTTATTAACGACGACTGAAAACGGCACGCAATCGAGGCGCGTTGCGATACCACCATCGTATTTTGGCGCGCGGCCATCAATCGCTACTGCATGGCATTGGGTCGGATCGCCCACCGTGTTAGCGCCATGATCCAGCATATTCTTTAATACAACACCTTTGTTATAAGGCGTGCCGCGAATTAAAAAGTTGCGAGCTGAAGGTCCCCATGCATTGGCTAACCAGTCTAAATCTGCTTGAAAGCCGCCACTGGTCAGCACTGCGGCACGGGC
>CAYMHU010000008.1:8926-11675 GCA_964390335.1 uncultured Granulosicoccaceae bacterium
CTAACCAGTCTAAATCTGCTTGAAAGCCGCCACTGGTCAGCACTGCGGCACGGGCGTTTATTGTTGTTTCCTGATTATTATTGCGAACGGTCACGCCGGTAAACTGGTTACCGTCAAGATGTACTTGTATCACTTCAGTATCATACGCAACCTGCACGCCCAGTGATTGCGCGCGATTATAATATGCATTGACTAAAGCCTTACCGCCACCCAAGAAAAAAGCGTTGGTTCGGCTTAACGATAACGTGCCTGATAGGGATGGTTGAAATCGAATACCTTGTTGTTGCATCCATGGCAGGCAGCTCTCAGATTGTTCAATGGCGAGTTTAGCCAGTGCTTCATCTGTATTGCCTTTTGTGACTCTTAGTAAATCGTCGTAATACTCGTGCTCGTCGTAGGTATCGGTAAGTTGCGCAAGAGCTCCGTGATGCATGCACCTGAAATTTCTCGTGTGTCGTGAATTGCCGCCACGATACGCTTTCGGCGCGCTTTCTAACATTAATACCCTGGCACCCGCGCTCGCAGCTTCAATTGCTGCACACAAACCGGCATTACCACCACCAACAACAATGATGTCCCAGTCTTGTTGATCAAATGTCATTGATCGACAGCTCCATAGTGCTCGATTGCACCAATGCGCCCATGCCACCATCAACAACGATATCGCTGCCGCGAATCCATGCGCTTT
The DNA here is from genome assembly GCA_964390335.1 of uncultured Granulosicoccaceae bacterium. Taxonomy (GTDB): domain Bacteria; phylum Pseudomonadota; class Gammaproteobacteria; order Granulosicoccales; family Granulosicoccaceae; genus Granulosicoccus. Next base: position 9,615 of record CAYMHU010000008.1, read on the forward strand.
CAGGTGATGCTAAAAACACCGCAACGTTGGCAATTTCATCGGGGTCACCGGGGCGTCCTACCAACGATAAGTTTTTATCGACCATCGGACCGAACGCGTTTTTAAAGTCGGTTAGTATGCCGGTGTCGACTGCAGCCGGACTCACACTATTGACTCTTATTTCGCGTTTTTTTAACGCACCTGTGATAGCCATAGTCCAAACAATCATGGTTTCTTTTGATAAGTTGTACGCACGTGTTGCATCGATTGGATGAGCTTGAAAAAAATCATCGAGTTCGTCTGGCGTGTTTAACGCCATCAAAGCTTGAACTTGTTGCAGATTGTCACGCCAGAAAGCCCCGGCTTTGGATGCCATGTTGACGATGGAGCCACCCGCACCAATATGATCGACTAAACCCGTTGTTAGCTGTTTTTGCCCAAGCCAGTTCACCGCCAGCACTTGCGCTTGTTGGTCCGGTCGAGGTGGTACGCCAGCTACGTTTAACAGGGCGTCGAATGCGCCATGTTTTTCTGAGAATTCTGCAGCAGACGATATTGCACTACTAACCGATGCGGGGCTGGCCAGATTGAGTTCTGCATAGTTACTGACTGCGAAATCAGGCTTTGCAATATCGAGCACACTAACCAATACACCTTGTTGTAGTAACTTACCCGCGCATTCTCTGCCAATTCCGCTCGCAGCGCCGGTCATCAGTACATGTTTTAATGGTCGTGCTGGGGTTTCTTGGGACAATGCGCTCAGCTCCAATTATAATGATCGTGTTGCAGGCGCGTAGTATACGCACTGTCGAACTCAACGAGAATCGCTATGACAAAAATAACGGCTGTTGACGGTCACCAACTCGACTGTTGGGCGGTCGAAGCGGAATCGACTCGTAAAGGTGGCATTGTCATCTTGCAAGAAATATTTGGTGTGACAGATCAACTTAAGGGTCTTGCGAAACGTTATGCAGCGTTGGGCTATGACGTAGCCATTCCGGCGTTATTCGATAGGCAAGCGCCAAACACGGTTGTGGCATTCAGTGATTCGTCGAAAGCGCGCGAATTGATGCTCGCGTCCAACTTAGACGATGTGCTAAAAGACATCAACGCCGCAGTCAACCTACAGGCAGCAAAAGGTGCGGTTGCGGTTATGGGTTTCTGTTGGGGTGGTGGCTTGGCTATACGTTGTGCCCAACAATTGAATATCACCGCAGCCATCTCTTTCTACGGTACCAATTTGCCGGCTTATTTGGATGGGCCACTTAATGCCCCTGTGCTGGGACACTTTGGAGATGCCGATAGTCACGTACCCATGGACATGCTTGAGCAAGCCAAAGCCTACTGGCCAGATATGCAAGTGCATGTGTATGAAGCAGGGCATGCGTTCGCAAACGATGCGCGAGCAGAATATATTGAGTCTGCGGCGCAGCTAGCACATCAACGTAATAAAACTTTTTTGCAAACGGTATTCGCATGAACACGATTAACGAACTTGCCAGGCGCATCGTACTGGCCGACATAAACGGTGAGCATGTACCGTTTCCAAGCAATGCCTTGTCAGTGCCTGAGGCTTATGAGTTACAACGCGCCTGTGTGCAGTTTGGGCAAACCGATGCAGCTATCCCAAAACATTGGAACACGCATTACGAAACCATTGGCTATAAAATTGGTGCAACCAGTGATGAAACGCAACAGTTTTTAGGGTTAAGCGAGCCGTTTCATGGACCGTTGTTTCGTGGTAAATCCGCGCGTTTAGTTGATGCTTCATCCATGCTTGCGTTCACGGCGCACATGCAGCACCTGCCACGTGTTGAGGCCGAGTTTGTTGTGTGCTTAAAAAACGATCTCAGATGGCAGCAAAACGATTTCACAATTGCGGACATCGAAGAACACATTGACTGGATAGCACCAGGCCTGGAGTTTGTTGGTTCACGCTTTGAAGGCGCAGCGGGTTCGCCCGGTACATCGGTAATCGGGGACTTAGGCGCGAATTTGTTTATGCTGCTTGGAAAGCCATACACCCATTGGCAAGAACTCGACTTAACCCAGCTGCCCGTCAGTTTGGGATTTGCGAGCAAC
>CAYMHU010000008.1:11775-31993 GCA_964390335.1 uncultured Granulosicoccaceae bacterium
TGAGATTGGTACCGGGAGCGAGACTTGAACTCGCACTCTGTTGCCAGAACCGGATTTTGAATCCGGCGTGTCTACCATTCCACCACCCCGGCAACACAAGTCCATTGTAACAATTTCTGTGGCCACATACATAACTTTCATGACATTGCATGCAACTGAGTGATTTTCATTTTGATTTGCCGCCTGCCTTGATTGCGCAGGAGCCACTGCCCATGCGCAGCGCCAGCAAAATGTTGGTACTGGAAGGCCCGCAGATCCGGCATCGGCACATTACGGATTTGCCGTTCATGTTGCACGAAGGCGACTTACTGGTGTTTAACAACACTCGGGTCATCGCGGCGCGCATGTTCGGCCAAAAGCCGTCCGGTGGCAAGCTTGAATTACTGATTGAACGGGTGACCGGCGAGTGCGAGGTACTGACCAAAATCAGAGCCAGTAAAGCTTTGAAACCGGGTGGTCAATTTGAGGTGGCCGGGGTGGGGGCAACCGTTATCGGCCGGCAGGAAGATTTATTCCGTGTGGAATTTGCGCTACCAACGTCGGAGAAGCTCGATGATTTTATAGAGCGTTGTGGGCAGTTACCGCTACCGCCCTATATCGACAGGCCACCCGGTGCAGCTGACGCTGAGCGCTATCAAACGATCTATGCTGATAAGCCTGGTGCGGTAGCCGCACCGACTGCAGGTCTGCATTTTGATGATGCCATTTTTGCAAACCTTAAAAAGCAGGGCGTTGAGCACACGTTTATCACCCTACATGTTGGTGCCGGTACGTTTATGCCCGTGCGCGAAAACGATATTGCTAAGCATGTCATGCATCCCGAACGAGTCTCTGTGTCACAAGAAGCGGTTGATAAAATCCTGCAAACCAAGCAACGCGGCCGACGCGTTGTTGCTGTTGGTACCACGTGCGTTCGATCATTGGAAGCCGCCGCCGCAATCACCGGCACAATACAAGCGTTTAATGGTGAGACAGACTTGTTTTTAACACCCGGAAGTAAATTCAACGTCATTGATGGCATGCTGACGAATTTTCATTTGCCCGAATCTACTTTGCTGATGTTGGTCAGCGCATTTGGGGGTTATGAAAATACCATGCAAGCCTACGAGCACGCGGTACTGCAGCAATATCGGTTTTTTAGCTATGGCGATGCCATGCTGGTCTGGCCACCGCCGAAACAAACAGAAGACGCTTGATAAAACCGAAACTGCTTCAGTTTCAATAGACAAAGACAGAATCATGACAATGCAGTTTGAAGTACTAGGTGAAGATGGCAGAGCCCGGCGCGGGCGCTTGCGCTTTGATCGTGGGAATGTTGAAACTCCGGCGTTTATGCCCGTGGGTACTTACGGCACCGTCAAGTCTGTTACGCCGGAAGAAATCCAGAGTATCGGTGCAGAAATTATTTTGGGCAATACGTTTCACTTATGGTTGCGACCCGGTACCGATATTATTTCAATGCACGGCGACTTGCACGACTTCATGCAATGGCATGGCCCCATCCTGACTGACTCGGGTGGCTTTCAGGTATTCAGTTTAGCGAAGCTTCGAAAGATAAACGAAGATGGCGTCAGCTTTAAATCGCCGATCGACGGCAGTGCCATTTTTCTAAGCCCAGAGATCTCCATGCAAATTCAGCAAAAGCTGGGTTCCGATGTGGTCATGGCGTTTGATGAATGCACTCCATACCCGGCCACAGAAAAAGAAGCCGCCGATTCCATGCGTTTATCTATGCGTTGGGCCATTCGGTGTAAGCAAGAACACGAATCGTTACAAAATTCGAATGCCCTATTCGGCATTGTGCAGGGCGGGATGTATCCGGCCTTACGAGAAGACTCCTGCTCGGCTTTGCAAGACATTGGTTTTCCTGGCTATGCGATTGGCGGTTTGGCCGTGGGCGAAGAAGCCAGCGTACGCAACGATATGTTGGATACCACTTTGCCTCATCTGCCGAAAGATGCGCCAAGGTATTTAATGGGTGTGGGCAAACCGGAAGATCTAGTGGATGGCGTGGTTCGCGGCATAGACATGTTCGACTGTGTGATGCCCACTCGCAATGCCCGCAACGATCATATCTTCACGCGTAACGGCGATTTACGACTCAGAAATTCGCGTTTTCGGGAAGATACGCAGCCCATTGATGCGCAATGCAGCTGCTACACCTGCCGAAATTACAGCCGCGCCTATCTTTACCATTTGTCTAAGTGCGGTGAAATTCTGGGTTCGCGGCTTAATACGATTCACAACCTGCATTATTATCAGGAGCTCATGCAAGGGCTTCGGGATGCCATTCAGGGTCAATCTCTGGACGCTTTTGTCAGGCAATTTCATGCTGCCAGGAGCGGTGAGAGCGACTAAGACTGTGGCATAATTGCGGGTTACCTGCCGTTCTTTATAGAGAGTGTACGTTATGGAATTTTTTATTAGTAATGCTTATGCCCAAGCCGGTGGCGCGGGTGCGGGTGGTGGTTTAATCACACTTTTGCCACTACTGCTCATGCTGGTGGTGTTCTATTTTCTCATGATCAGACCACAGCAAAAGCGTATGAAAGAGCATGCTGCAATGGTCGCCGCACTGAAAAAGGGCGATGAAGTGGTCACCAACGGTGGTCTTGGCGGTACCGTTACTAAGGTGGGCGATGCTTACATGATGATGCGCGTGGCCGACAACGTTGAAGTCAGCGTGCAAAAAGCGGCAGTGGCCGCGTTATTGCCTTCAGGTACATTGAAAGACATTTAATCCACCCCAAGATGAAACAGGGCCGGCCGGAATTCACTGGCTGGCAAGGTAGCAATTAAGCAATCATGACCAACGCCAATCCATTCTGGAAAATTCTGCTGCTAGCCGCTGTGCTATTCACTGGCGCTATTTTTGCCCTGCCAAATATCTTCGGAAGCGATCTGGCGGTACAAATAGCCGGCAACAAGCAACCGTTGGCCGCAGAAAGCGTTGACCGGGCAAAAGCCGCAATCGAAGCAGGCGGTTTTAATAATGTTGAATTCCGCGAAGAGAACGATCGCTTCGTGGCTATATTCCAAAATCAGGATGAGCAGCTGCAAGCCTACGATGCGGTGCGTAACTCCATCGAGCAATCCACAACGACGGTTGCATTAAATCTGGTGTCGGCAAGTCCCGCGTGGTTGCGGAATATTTCAGAGCCGATGTACCTTGGTCTTGATTTGCGCGGCGGCGCGCACTTCTTGTTCGAAGTGGATATGGATGAAGCCATTAAGTCGGCTGAAACCAAATACGTATCCGATTGGAAGCGTGAAAACCGCGCTCAAAAAGTACGTGGTTACAGAGTAGAGCACCGGGATGGCTCCATAGTGGCACGTTATAACAAGGTTGAGGATCGAGACAGGATGTTGGAACGCTTTCTTCAAGAAGGGCGTGATCTCAATTTTGATACCTCAGAAGACGACAAGTATTTTTATATCAAAGCCAACCTGACCGAAGAAGCGATTCAGACAGAGAAAAGTGCGGTACTTCAACAAAACATCTCAACGCTACGTAGTCGCGTTAATGAACTGGGTGTGTCCGAACCGGTTATTCAACAACAAGGATTAGACCGCATCGTTGTGCAGTTACCCGGGATTCAAGATCCAGAACGTGCGAAACGAATTCTTGGTGCAACAGCAACGCTTGAATACCGCTTAGTGTATGGTTCGTTCGCCGATTGGCAGAGTGCAGCCACCGGCAGTATTCCTCCCGGCGCGCGTTTATACAAACAACGCGAAGACGGTTCACCCATCCTACTAAGCAGTGACATTATTGTTACTGGTGACCAAATTAAAGACGCTGCATCAGGCTTTAGTCAAGACAATGGCTCACCGTCAGTGTCGGTCACGCTCGATGGTGTAGGTGCTAAGCGCATGCAAGCGGTTACGCAAGAAAACGTGGGTAACCTGATGGCGGTGGTGTACCGCGAGAACCGCATAGAAACCACGATGGTTAATGGTAAGGAAGTTGAGAAAGAAATTAAAACTGAAGAAGTTATCAACGCAGCAACCATTCGGGATGTATTAAGTCACCGATTCCAAACCACTGGTTTAAGTGGGGCTGAGGCTAACGATCTGGCGTTACTGCTTCGCGCTGGCTCGTTAAAAGCACCCATAAAAATTGTGGAAGAACGTACGGTTGGTCCGAGTCTGGGAGCCGATAACATCCGTCAGGGATTTATGTCTGCCGTGGTTGGTCTTGCATTGGTTGTGGCATTTATGGCGTTTTACTACCGCGTGTTTGGATTGGTTGCTGGCATGGCGCTTGTGGTTAATGTTGTGCTGATTGTTGCGGTGTTGTCTGCGTTGCAAGCAACACTCACGCTGCCGGGTATCGCGGGTATTGTATTAACAACGGGTATGGCAGTAGATGCCAACGTACTCATATTTGAGCGAATAAGGGAAGAGATCCGCTCGGGCAGTTCCATACAATCGGCTATTGCATCCGGTTACGATAAAGCGTTTGTAACCATCGCGGATGCGAACGTCACTACATTAATTGCGGCTGTCGTATTGTTTAGTATGGGTACTGGCGCCATTAAAGGTTTCGCAATAACGCTGTGTATCGGAATCTTAACGTCTATGTTCACAGCCATTTTTGCATCCCGCGTTGTGATCAATGCGATCTACGGCGGTAAGCGTGTAAAAGCGCTTGCCATATAACATTATTAACTTGTATCGCTACCTAAAAGCAGGCACCGGCACAAACATGACAACGGCGAATTTTCACTATGCGTAACCTTGTTGGCGAAACCGCGATAGATTTTATGTCGCATAGAAAACCGGCGATGTTTTTCTCGGCTGCGTTAATCATAATTTCGCTGCTGGCAATCCTGATTCGCGGCATGAATCTGGGTGTGGACTTCACAGGTGGGTACACATTTGAAGTGGGCTATCAACAAACGGCCGATATTCCTAAAATTCGTGAAGCGCTAGCTGCGTCTGAATTACCCGAAGCGGTCGTACAAAATTTTGGTTCCAGCACAGAAGTGCTGATTCGTATGGCACCTCCAACAGACGGTGCCAGTGGTGCCGAGCTCAGCAAAGAGGTTATTGCATCGCTTGCATCAACCAGCGAGTCAGCTGTTGATATGCGGCGCGTAGAATTTGTTGGTCCTCAAGTCGGTGAAGAATTACGCGAAACTGGTGGTTTGGCAGTGTTGATGGCCTTGTTCGCCATTGTTGTGTACATTTGGTTTCGTTTTGAAAAGAAATTCTCTGTGGGTTCCGTGCTGGCATTGGTGCACGATGTCATCATAACAGTGGGTATTTTTGCGTTGTTTCAATTTGAATTTGATTTGACGATACTCGCCGCCATTCTTGCGGTTATTGGTTACTCACTGAACGACACCATTGTTGTATTCGATCGGATACGAGAAAATTTTCTGAGTATGCGCCGCGGTACGCCTGCTGAGATCATGAACACGTCAATAAACCAAACCTTGTCACGAACGGTTATTACATCGTTAACAACGCTTTTAGTGTTGGCAGCACTGTTTATTTTCGGCGGTAAAATAATCAATGGCTTTGCGTTGGCGCTTATTATTGGCGTCATCGTTGGTACGTATTCATCTGTGTTTGTCGCAAGTACAACAGTACTGGCCTTGGGTATCACCAAAGAAGACATGATGCCGGTGGAGAAAGAAGGCGCTGAATTCGACGACATGCCTTGATCGGAAGTGAGCAACAGTTCGAAACCTATACCAATTCCTAGTTTTTGATCGAATGCTTGGAGTGTTATAGTCGCGCGGTGGAGAGTCTCCACTGAAATTAAGGAAGTTTCATGCGCAAAATTAAAGCTCTAATATCTACTGGTCTCATCATGGGGTTGCCCCTTCTGGCTTTGGTTGCCTGTGGTGGCTCGTCCGGTAGCTCATCTGGCATTGCAACTGAGAATGACGGCAGTGCAAACCAAGTTATTCAGCAGGACCAGCCCGAGATAATTGTTGACAATCAAACCCCTGTTGGTACTAACAACGACAACGTTACCGATTTCGCTACGGTACCGCTGCGCTCTTTGCCGCCTTTAAGTGAGCGACTCTATACTGGTGTGGCTTACGGCACCAAAGTCAATGGTCCGGTGATAGGTAAAAACCTTATTCCTAATTCGGAGCTCATCCACGAAATTCCGGTCGACATTGCATCGCCAGCGGACGGTGTGGTTATTGAGAAAGCGTACATAATCGATCATTACCCTAGCAATGACACAACCGTTCGTTACGATTATCCAGAGCCGATTTTGGCCGCGGTAATTACCAATGTCAGTAATGCCATGCTTTGTGATTTTCGTTTCAGGTCACTGAACTTAGAAATGAGCAACGGCGAAATGATTGACACTGAGCTCGACATTGAAGGTTACGTCACTATTCATCCCAAACGGTTCAACTTTGTGTCTGACCGATACGATAAAGAATGTATCCCGGCAGAAAAATCAGTCTACGCATTCGGAAGTATAGGGTTCGGCGGCATTTTTGGCACTGAATTCCGTGAATTGGAAGACGCAAACGGCAGTGCGCTGAGTGGGGACGATGTTGTGAAACTTTTGGTAGATGAGGTTGAAGTTGATGTAGAAAACGAGCGTGAAGTCGACACCAACGGTTTGTTTGCTTCTGTTTACGCACCCAGCGAGTTCTTGCCTATTAGCAGCTTGGATGAACATTGGTCTGCAGTGACGGTTTCTAACCCATCGAATCGAAACTTGCTGAATAGAAGCAGAGGTGTGGTCGTTTTTATTGATCCTGCCACATCGGCTCCTTTAGGCGAAGTCCAGTTGAGTAACAGATCAACTGAAACTAGATATATCCTGGCACCAGGGGAAGAATCTCAACTCTATTATTTTGATTGGGAAGAATTGAACGGGTCTACCAGTCAGGTTCTAGTGATGCCAAACTGGTCCGACTTCGATAGTCGTTAAAATTCCTAAAGCGATTAACGGTGCGATTATCTCTGAGTAAAGCGTTTGTGTAGCGGCTTCATGGTTTGCAACATAGCGTGATGAATTTTGGGGCTGGCAGCAATCACGTTGCCGGTTTCTAACCAGTTATCGCCAGCATCGAAATCATTTAATAAGCCGCCGGCTTCGCGGATAATCAAGGCTCCCGCAGCGATATCCCACGGCTGTAATCCAACCAGCCAAACACCGTCGAGTCTGCCTGCCGCCACTGACGCCAAATCTAAAGCGGCTGAACCTGCACGTCGAATACCGCCGGATTGCTCTGTGTATTGGCGCAGCGTTTCTTGAAAGAAATCGAGATCTTGTCCTTCTCGGTACGGGAACCCGGTACCGAGCAGCGCGTTTTCTATGCGATTGGTTTTGCTGACTCGGATGCGTTTACTGTCCAGCCATGCACCTTCGCCGCGACTCGCCGTAAATAGTTCCTGGCTAACCGGGTTGTACACCACCGCCTGATCAATTCTTTGTTTGTGCATCAGTGCAATGGATACACTGAAGTACGGGTAACCGTGTAAGAAGTTTGTTGTGCCATCAAGCGGATCAACTATCCAGCGATACTCTGCATTCTCATCGCCTATGAGTCCGGACTCTTCGCCCAGTACGGCGTGATCGGGATAGGCTTTACGCAGCACGTTGATTATTTCGGTTTCGGCGCTACGATCGACTTCGCTGACAAAATCGTTGCGTTGTTTGCGATCGACTTGCAGTGAATCGATTCGATCCATGCTGCGTGTAATGACATTACCGGCCGCGCGGGCAGCGCGGATACCGATGTTCAGCATCGGGTGCATAGGATTCTGAGTCGTTGAGGCCAAATGTAATTGTAAAGCTTAATGGGCAATAGCGCCTGTTCGAATAGGAGTTGAGTACAATCGTCATATGAAACTGAATATCGTATTCGTGTTAATTGGTACAACGCATTCGGGCAACATTGGGGCTGCCGCTCGCGCAATAAAAAACATGGGTTTTGCGGAGCTGCGTTTAGTTGAGTGTTGTTCGCATCTGACAAAAGATGCGTTATCAAGAGCATCAGGCGCCGATGCAGTGCTGCACAACGCAAAGAAATTCAGCACACTGGATGACGCAGTAGCCGATTGCCATAGCGTTATTGGTACCAGTGCACGTGATAGGCATCTTGCTGTACCGGTTGCCCCGTGTCGCGAGCTGGCCAGCGAGTTGGTTGAATCTGCCAACCAGGCAACCGGCACAATGCAGGTTGCGATGGTGTTTGGTCGCGAGCGGTCCGGGCTATCCAATGAAGAAATGGATCGTTGTACCCGGCTGCTCAGAATTCCGTGTAACCCTGACTTTAGCTCGTTGAATTTGGGCGCTGCTGTGCAAGTGGTGGCATACGAGTGTGCGCAAGCCTTGCAATCTGTACCAATGCCCCAAAATTCCGAGGTGGAAACGGCTGCAAACGGCGAGTCGATGCAGCATTTTTTCGATCATTTAGAGCGGGTTATGGTGAATACCGGCTTTTTGAACCCGGATAACCCTCGGCAATTGATGCGGCGAATCCGGCGCTATTTCGAGCGAAATCGGCCGAATGAGTCTGAATTAAACATCTTGCGCGGCATTTTGACTGCGACCGAGAAGCCGCAGCCGCAACAATCTGGCAAACCGGACGGTAAGTAACAACCGGAATACGAAAAATCACCGTTTTAGATGACCTGTTCGGCGCTGGCAGGCGTATAATAACCCAGTAAACTGATCGGAATTAATGTCGGGTTGGACCTATCCTATGTGGCAACTCATCAAAGAAGATATCAAATGTGTGTTCGACCGCGATCCTGCGGCGCGCAATTTACTGGATGTTTTAACCTGTTACTCCGGCGTGCACGCCATGTTGTTCCATCGTGCAAATCACTGGCTGTGGCACAAACGGTTGCGATGGGCCGCTCGCTTTCTAGGCAATATTGCCCGCTGGCTAACCGGTATCGAAATCCATCCCGGTGCGAAAATTGGTCGACGCTTTTTTGTTGATCACGGTACTGGCGTTGTCATCGGTGAAACCGCTGAAATTGGTGACGATGTCACTTTGTATCAAGGTGTCACACTTGGCGGTCGAACTCTGGATGAGGGCAAGCGTCATCCGACCTTGGGCAACAACGTGGTTGTCGGTGCTGGCGCAAAAATTCTTGGTCCGTTCGTGGTCGGTGATGATGCGCGAATAGGGTCAAATGCGGTTGTACTAGAAGAAGTGCCCGCCGGTGCAACGATTGTTGGTGTGCCGGGGCGCATTGTTCGCTGCCGCGATAAGGATGCCAAGTGTCTAGAAATGGTTAAGCAAAAGGAACAGCAGGCGGTCTTTGATGCGTACGGTGTTTCAGAGGACAGCAGCGATCCTTACGAGGCAACATTAGCGCTAATGCAGGAGCAAATAGAGACACTTCGAGCTGAGCTTGATGCGTTGAGGTTGGCCGCTGATAAGCAATTGGGCAGTGATAACACAGCGCGTCCACGCCGCAAAACAGGCACTGAAAGTTCCTGACCCTGGGCAGCGGTTAACTAACTAACTAACACTGAATGATCATCCGAACAGTTACAAACGACGTAATACTTGACTGAATTAGTAGGAAATGGCATTCTACGTGGTGTAAATGCCTCGGAACGCGAGTTTAAGCAACAGTGATGTCATTATGAAACTAACCACGAAAGGGCGGTATGCGGTAACGGCAATGTTGGATCTTGCGCTGCATGCGCAAAACGGACCGATATCGTTGGCGGAAATTTCAAGTCGTCAGGAAATCTCGCTGTCGTACCTGGAGCAGTTGTTCTCCAGATTGCGTAAAAACGATTTGGTATCGAGTACGCGTGGACCGGGTGGCGGATATCGAGTTGCGCGCAGCTTGGATGAAGTTTCGGTGTCCGAAATCATAATGGCCGTGAACGAATCAGTGGATGCTACACAATGTGCGGGTAAAGAAAATTGCCATAGCCATGGTCGATGTCTCACTCATGATTTATGGGAAGATTTAAGCGCCCAAATAGCTGAATTTTTAAGTGGCGTCTCCTTGCAAAACCTAATCGATAAACAAAGCGTAAAAGCGGTATCGTTGCGACAAGAACAACTGCAGGGACACTTCCTCAAAGAGCCCATTAAAGAACAAGTTGTAGTGCAGCACGATAGGCAGGCCAGCTAACTAATCAGTTAATTAGCTGACCTCATTCATTCGGTATCAACAAATTTTAAGGTGAGTCAACAAAGTGAGTTCGTTAAATATCCCAATCTATCTTGATTATTCTGCCACCACGCCTGTCGATGAGCGTGTTGCTGCGAGTATGGCCGAGTGTCTGACCATGCAGGGTAACTTTGGTAATCCTGCGTCCCGTTCACACCCATTTGGTTGGAAAGCGGAAGAAGCTGTGGAGACAGCACGCCGTAATGTTGCCGAACTCATTGGTGCCGTACCGAAAGAAATTGTGTGGACATCTGGCGCAACTGAGTCAGATAACCTGGCAATTAAGGGTGCGGCAGAATTCAATCAAAAGAAAGGCAAGCACATCATCACAATGAAAACGGAACATAAGGCCGTTCTCGATACCTGCCGACAATTAGAGCGTGATGGCTTCGAAGTGTCTTACATGGATCCAATGGATAACGGATTATTGGATATCGAAGCATTCAAAAAAGAAATTCGCGACGACACCATTGTTGTATCGATCATGCACGTCAATAACGAGATTGGTGTTATTCAGGACATCAAAACCATCGGTGCTATAACCAGAGAGAAAGGCATCATCTTTCATGTTGATGCAGCGCAAAGTCCAGGTAAGGTTGCGATCGATGTCGACGAAATGAATGTTGACCTCATGTCCTTGTGCGCTCACAAAGTGTATGGTCCAAAAGGAATCGGCGCGTTGTATGTTCGTCGCAAGCCACGGGTTCGATTGGAAGCACAAATTCACGGTGGTGGCCATGAGCGCGGTATGCGTTCAGGTACGTTGCCGACGCATCAAATTGTTGGCATGGGCGAAGCATTCCGTATCGCTCGTGAAGAGATGGCCACAGAAAATGAGCGCATGCGTCAATTGCGTGACCGACTGTGGGACGGTGTTAAAGATATGGAAGAGATCTACCTCAACGGCGATATGCAGCAGCGTATTCCGGGCAATTTGAACATTAGTTTCAATTTTGTAGAGGGTGAGAGCTTGATAATGTCGTTAAAGGACATAGCTGTATCAAGCGGGTCGGCGTGTACTAGCGCGAGTCTGGAGCCTTCATACGTATTACGTGCTATTGGCCGAAATGATGAACTCGCTCACAGTTCAATCCGGTTTACAATGGGCAGGTTCTCAACTGAGGAAGAAGTGGACTTTACCATCCAAAAAGTGCGTGAAGCGGTAACCAAGCTGCGTGAATTATCACCACTATGGGATATGCACAAAGAAGGTATCGATCTGGATTCTGTAGAATGGGCGCATCACTGATCGCCGGTGTGCACAAGCAGAATACTTAGGCAGATTACACAAACAGATTAGATGTTTAATTCAGATTAGCGGTTCAATAACCGCAGATCGTTAACTAAGATTAGCGGCTCAAGTAGCCGCGCATTTTAACTAAGATTAGCGGCTCTACTAGCCGCTAATCCAAACAAGTTAGTTTTAGGAGATATAAATGGCTTACAGCGATAAGGTACTTGATCACTACGAGAACCCACGTAACGTTGGTGTTTTAGATAAGGACGATCCCAATGTCGGTACCGGTATGGTTGGCGCACCTGCGTGCGGTGACGTTATGCGTTTACAGATCAAAGTATCTGACGATGGCGTTGTGGAAGATGCGAAGTTTAAAACCTATGGTTGCGGTTCAGCCATTGCGTCTTCGTCTTTGGTAACCGAAATGGTTAAGGGCAAAACTCTGGATGAAGTGGCAGCAATCAAAAACGCTCACATCGCAGAAGAGTTGGCGCTTCCTCCGGTAAAGATTCACTGTTCGGTGTTGGCTGAAGATGCAATTGCTGCGGCTATTGCAGATATCAAAGCCAAGCGCGGTGAAGATATCAAGGAAAGCGCATAATCTCGACTAGCTTAGTCCGACTATTGGTAGTCCGATTATTAGTCTGATTAAGATGGGTCCCGAATAAACTGACGGGGTAGCATTATGGCAATTACAATGACGGAACGAGCTGCTGAACATGTCAGGAGCTATATAGAGAAACGCGGTAAAGGTATAGGTCTGCGGTTAGGGGTTAGAACCACTGGCTGTTCAGGTATGGCCTATGTCATCGAGTTTGCTGATGAAATTGCGGCAAACGATGAAGTGTTCGAACAGCACGATTTAAAAGTCGTTGTCGATCCGAAAAGCCTTGTGTATCTGGATGGAACGGAGCTCGATTTTGCGAAGGAAGGCCTCAATGAAGGTTTTCAATTTAAAAACCCGAATGTTAAAGACGAATGCGGTTGTGGCGAGAGCTTCAATATCTAAACATGATGGCCCGTTATACGGGCTGTCAATTCAAATTCTAACCAATAACCATTCAACGTCTGGCCGGTAATGCAGGTCGATTTTTCCAACAATTATTTTGAGTTATTCGAGCTGCCTGTGGCATTTGATGTGCCGGCAGACCATCTTGATATACGCTTCCGTTCATTGCAGCGTTTTTTACATCCGGATAAATTCGCATCCGCACCCGATGCGGAAAGACGCTGGTCAGTGCAGGCAGCAGGTTTTGTGAATGAGGCTTATCAAACGCTGGCAAAACCCATTAAACGAGCTTCGTATATGTTGTCCATTAACGGTATCTCGCTAGACGAAGAAACCGATACGCAAATGGACCCCATGTTTTTAATGGAGCAAATGGAGCTTCGGGAAGCCCTGGGTGATGCACCTGATGCAGCCGATCCTTATGAAGCGTTGGATAAGATTGAATCGCAACTACAGTCCAGCAGTCGCGATAGTGCCGAGCAATTTGCAGCCGCTGCAGACGATGCTGATTGGACGCGGGCGAGAACCGTTGTCCGGCAATGGCAATTTCTTGAAAAGTTGTTGTCGGAAGTCAGGACCGTTGAAGCGCGTTTAGATGATGCTCAGTAAAAGATAAGGCAGAACCAAATCCATGGCATTGTTTCAAATAGCAGAACCGGGTCAATCAGCTGCGCCTCATCAGCGAAGATTGGCGGTTGGCATCGACTTGGGCACCACTAATTCATTGGTTGCTTCGGTTATCAGTAGCAGCCCGACTGTGCTTAAAGATGAGCGCGAGCAATGGTCTATTCCATCAGTTGTGCATTATGCCAAAGATGGCAAAGTGGCTATCGGTAAAGACGCAGAGGCGTTGGCTATCAGCGATCCGTCAAACACTATTCGTTCAGCCAAGCGCTTAATGGGCAAGGGTGCTGAAGATATGGCTGATAACTGGCTTTCTACTTATTATCAGTTTGATACTGACAGTGGTTCCATACCAGCGTTTAAAACTGTAGCGGGTAATAAAACAGCAATAGATGTCTCTGCCGACATCCTGAGTAAGCTGCGCGATACAGCGGAGCAAACGTTGGGTGGTGAATTAGCCGGCGCGGTTATAACTGTACCTGCATACTTTGATGACGCGCAGCGTCAGGCAACCAAAGATGCAGCAGCGTTAGCTGGGTTACAAGTGTTGCGTTTACTCAATGAACCAACGGCTGCTGCGGTTGCTTATGGTTTGGATAGTGGAGCCGATGGGGTAGTTGCAATTTACGATTTAGGCGGTGGTACCTTTGATATTTCACTATTAAAAATGCAACGCGGTGTGTTTGAAGTGCTTGCGACTGCAGGCGATACCGGGTTGGGCGGAGATGACTTTGACAATGCCGTAAGCGATTGGCTTAAGGTCCAACACGGCGTCAGTGAATTACCCGATTCAAGCGCACAACGAGAGCTGCTGGCATTGGCAAGGACCTTAAAAGAAACGTTGTCATCAAACGACACTGCTGAATTCGATTTGCACATAAACGACGAGTTGCATTTTAAGGGGCAATTAACTCGACAAGAATTTAACGATATCATCGCGCCCTTGTTCAAGAAAACGCTCGCGCCGTGTCGGCAAGTGCTACGTGATGCCGAAATCACCAAAGACGACATTAAAGCTGTGGTTATGGTGGGTGGCTCAACGCGGGTGCCGTTAGTTCGGGAGCAGGTCGGTGCGTTTTTCAATCAAACCGTATTAACGGATATCGATCCCGATCAAGTTGTTGCAGTGGGTGCTGCCATTCAAGCCGATGTGCTTGCCGGTAACAAACCCGATAGTGACTTATTGCTGCTTGATGTTATTCCGTTGTCGTTGGGCTTAGAAACAATGGGCGGATTGGTAGAAAAAATAGTGCCGCGCAATACCACTATACCCATTGCTCGAGCACAAGAATTTACAACGTATAAAGATGGTCAGACCGCGATGGCCTTGCATGTGGTGCAAGGTGAACGCGAGTTGGTTAAGGATTGTCGTTCATTAGCGCGTTTTGAATTAAGAGATATTCCGGCGCGTACCGCTGGTGCTGCGCGTATCCAGGTGTTGTTTCAAGTGGATGCTGATGGGCTGCTAACTGTCAGTGCGCTTGAGAAAGAGTCAGGCGCGCTCGCCAGCATTGACGTTAAGCCATCGTATGGCCTGAGCGATGGCGAGATTGAAGACATGTTGCGTGCGTCGATGGAACACGCAACAGAAGATGTACAATTACGGGCATTGACCGAACAGCGGGTTGAGGGTGAGCGCGTTTTGGAAGCCATAAATTCTGCATTAGCTGCGGATGGCGATGAGCATCTCAATGCGGAGGAACGCGCATCGGTAGATTCCCTGATTGCCGCATTGCAGCAAAGTGTTGCAGGTGATAACGCCGATGCCATCAAGCTTGCCATTGAAAAGCTTGAGGCCGGTAGTGCAGAATTCGTTGAGCGTCGTATGAATGCCACGGTTAGAACGTTAATGGCCGGTCAGCGCTTAAACGAACTAGAACAATCAATGCAACGAGACGCCGTCGACGATGCGTTACAAACTGATTCATAAGAGACTAAATAAATGCCTAAAATAAAGGTACTACCGCATCCGGAAATTTGTCCAGAAGGTGCTGAGTTTGAAGTAGACGCAGGTATTTCCATTTGCGATGCACTGTTAAAACAACATGTGCACATTGAGCATGCGTGTGAAAAATCGTGTGCTTGTACAACCTGCCATGTGCATGTCAGGCAAGGTTACGATAGCCTGGAAGAGGCGGACGAGCTTGAAGAAGACTACCTTGATAAGGCTTGGGGCCTGGACACCGAATCGCGATTAAGCTGCCAAGCCATCGTTGAAAACGAAGACTTGGTTGTAGAGATTCCTAAATACACCATCAATATGGTTTCGGAGAACCACTGATGAAATGGACCGACACACTCGATATCGCCATTGAGCTTGTAGACGCCCATCCGGATGTCGACCCCCGATACGTGCGTTTCACCGATCTGCATGCATGGGTAATGGCGTTAGACGATTTTGATGACGACGCTGAAAAATCATCGGAAAAAATTCTTGAATCTATTCAAATGAACTGGATTGAGGAAAAAGACTAGTCATGCTCTGGTCGCTGCATGCAAAACACCTGTTGTTATTAAGCTCCTTTTGGTTGCTAGCTTCATGCAGTGGTGACACTA
The DNA here is from genome assembly GCA_964390335.1 of uncultured Granulosicoccaceae bacterium. Lineage (GTDB taxonomy): Bacteria > Pseudomonadota > Gammaproteobacteria > Granulosicoccales > Granulosicoccaceae > Granulosicoccus. The sequence goes on from CAYMHU010000008.1 coordinate 27,336, forward strand.
GCTTTAATATTGGTGAATCCAGCAATACCACCGATGGAGACTATGAGATCATTTTTGAATTAAGTGACGGATCTGCGGCTGGGTCGTCGTGTCAGGAACTGACGGGAATATATGCTCTCGAAGACTCAACGCTAATGGGCAGTGTGCAATCGAATTACCTTATCTCCGGCACATTCAATGCAGACAACACAATCATAGGGGTTATTTTGCTCGAATCAGGCGATAAGCTGGCTGATTTCAGCGGAGAGCTGGAATTTGGCGAATTCAGCGGTACTTGGATCGATATATCCGGCTGTACTGGTTCCTGGACAGCATACCCTTCGTGAATCAACATCCGGTTAACCTACTTGTAGAACCGGGTCAGCATGCGTATACTTCGCTGGCTGTGTAGAACGATATCGGGGCTTGGCGCAGTCTGGTAGCGCATCTGCTTTGGGAGCAGAGGGTCGTAGGTTCGAATCCTACAGTCCCGACCAATCGTCCAACACACCAGCCAGAACGATTCTTGCAGTGCGCTCTGGCAGCCGTAATGGTAAAACCGTAATAGTAGTAAGATAATGGTAGGTGTCTGTGTAGCGCAGGCGGCGGGTCATATGCGCCCGTAGCTCATTTGGATAGAGCATCGGCCTTCTAAGCCGAGGGTAGCAGGTTCGAATCCTGCCGGGCGCGCCAATGGCCGGGACCACAGGCCCTCTGTGTTTCGCTAATGAGTAATTGCTGATTGGCGTTATGGGGCAGGTAATCACGACATGTGCACGAGACATGTGCACAATAATTGCCGTCTGATCAGGTAAAATGTAGTTTCTGTGGCGGGCGTAGCTCAGTTGGTAGAGCGCGGGATTGTGATTCCCGTGGTCGCGGGTTCAATCCCCGTCGCTCGCCCCACACCCTCTAAAAAACCCGCATATAGGGTTCGTTGACTGCTCCTCTAGCAGCGGCGTTCCGCTATAATTTACAACTTAGCATTTGCGAGAGTGGCGGAATTGGTAGACGCGCTGGTTTTAGGTACCAGTGTCTTATGACGTGAGAGTTCGAGTCTCTCCTTTCGCACCAAATACAGTGCCGTTTGGCACATACACCCGACTCGGTGAAACAAGGCTCAAGGCGCCAGGCACCGCAGTCTATTGAGGCAACCATGCAAGTATCTGTAGAAACCACCCAGGGACTTCAGCGCAGAATGACGATTGCGCTCCCCGCTGAAGACATTGATTCGGCTATTACTGAACGACTTCAATCGCTCAGTAAAACCACCAAAATGAACGGTTTTCGTCCGGGCAAAGTGCCGTTTAATGTGCTGAAAAAGCGCTTTGAACCTCAAGTTCGATCTGAAGTCTTAGGATCAATGATCAATAAGTCGTTCTACGATGCTGTGCAACAGGAAAAACTCAGACCAGCTGGTCAACCTGAAATTGCGCCCGAAGATGAAAAAGACGAAGGCAAAGACGGTTTTAGTTATGTTGCCACCTTCGAGGTCTATCCCGAATTCGATCCTGTTTACAACGACACGATCAAAGTGGAAAAACCGGAAGTCGAAATCCAGGAATCGGATATCGATGAAATGATCGAGTCGTTGCGCAAGCAGCGTGCCGAGTTTAAAACGGTCGATCGCGCAGCAGCCGAGGGTGATCAAATAGTGATCGACTTTACGGGGCGCATCGATGGTGAGGAATTTGATGGCGGAAAGGCCGAAAAAGCACCGCTGGAATTGGGTTCCAAAGCCATGATCGAAGGCTTCGAAAGTCAGTTAACAGGGGTTAGCTCAGGCGATCAAAAGACAATCCAGGTCACGTTCCCAGAAGACTATCAGGCCGAGCATTTGGCCGGTAAAGAGGCTGAGTTCGATATAAGCGTGCACGAAGTCAAGGAATCCTCCCTTCCTGAGCTAAATGAAGAGCTGGTTAAAAGTTTTGGTATCGAAGACGGTACGATTGAGAGCCTACGTGCCGATATAACCAAGAATATGGAGCGGGAATTAAAGCAGCGGGTTGATAACGAGATAAAAACCCAAATAATGGATGGTCTGGTTGAGTTAAACCCAATAGATGTGCCGAGTGCGTTAGTAAAGGAAGAAATCGGGCGTCAACGGGAACAATTGATGCAACAAATGCCAGGTGATGCTGATTCTTCGTTTTTGCAAGATGAACTGTTTCAGGAGCAATCTGAACGACGAGTGCGGCTCGGTTTGGTGGTTGGCGAAATTGTACAAAAAGCAAACATTAGTGCCGATGCGTCAGCGGTCAGAGCTCAGGTAGAACAGTTGGCAGCGTCCTATCAGGATCCTCAACAGGTAATCGACTACTATTATAGTAACGACGAAATGTTGAGAAACATCGAAGGATTGGTGTTGGAAGAAGCGGTTACAGCCACCGTGCTGCAAGCGTCTTCGGTTACAACGAAAACAAAAACGTTTCAGGAAATGATGAATCCGAAAACGGATGATCCTGAAGCAACGTAAATAGCACTGTTAAAACATTAATTGAGAGAATAAATCGTATGACATTTGGTTTTACATCTTCTTTACCTCAGCTTGGTGGACAACCTAGCGGACAGGCACACGATGCTGAAGCCAACGTTATGGTGCCCATGGTTATCGAACAAACGCCTCGTGGAGAGCGTTCATTCGATATCTATTCCAGGCTGTTAAAAGAACGCGTCATTTTCATGGTGGGTCAGGTTGAAGATTACATGGCCAATGTAGTGGTAGCGCAGTTACTGTTTCTTGAATCTGAAAACCCGGATAAGGAAATCAGTCTGTACATCAACTCACCAGGTGGGTCGGTTACAGCTGGTATGGCCATCTACGACACCATGCAATTTATCAAGCCGCCGGTTAGCACTCTGTGCATTGGACAGGCTGCTTCCATGGGTGCCTTTCTGCTAGCAGCAGGCGCTCCCGGAAAACGCTTCACATTACCCAACTCGCGCGTCATGATTCACCAGCCTTCGGCTGGATTTCAGGGGCAGGCAACCGACATTGATATCCACGCACGTGAAATTCTGGCGATGAAAGATCGCATGAATACACTTATGGCTCACCATTGTGGCAAATCAGCCGATGAAGTGAAGAGCGACACCGAACGTGATAATTTTATGACGGCCGATGACGCGCTTGCCTACGGGCTCGTAGACCGAATCGTCAACTCGCGCACAGAAGAAATCGATGTGGCGAGCACGGGTGAATCTGAGCAGTCAGAGAGTTAGATCGTACCTTTATTGCCAAGGTGTGACGTGCCTTCCAGCCCAATTGTGACTTCAGCTGCAACAATGCCAGCAGCAACGCAAAACGGGTTGAAAAGTTAGCAAAAACACGGCAAGGTGGCGGGAAGACAAAGGTTAAAGAAGCATGAGCGAAGAAGATAAAAAAGAAGACGGTAAACTGCTGTATTGCTCTTTTTGCGGCAAAAGCCAGCACGAAGTGCGCAAGCTAATCGCCGGTCCATCCGTATTCATATGCGATGAGTGTGTTGATCTGTGCAACGACATCATTACCGAAGAGATGCAGGAGCAGTTAGACACTGACGACAGTGCTCTACCCAAACCGCATGAAATTAACGATCTGCTCGACTCCTACGTTATTGGTCAGGCCACTGCAAAAAAGATTTTATCGGTAGCGGTTTATAACCATTACAAGCGTCTCGAATACAAAGACAAAAAAGGCGATGTTGAGTTAGCTAAAAGCAACATTCTGCTGATCGGGCCAACGGGTTCTGGTAAAACTTTATTAGCAGAAACGCTTGCCCGTACATTAAACGTACCGTTTACCATTGCTGATGCAACTACATTAACCGAAGCCGGTTACGTTGGCGAAGATGTAGAAAACATCATTCAAAAGCTACTGCAAAAGTGCGACTACGATGTTGAGAAAGCACAGACCGGTATCGTGTACATCGATGAAATCGATAAAATTTCTCGTAAGTCTGATAATCCATCTATTACGCGTGACGTATCAGGCGAAGGTGTGCAGCAAGCATTACTGAAATTGATAGAAGGTACGGTTGCGTCGGTTCCACCACAAGGTGGTCGTAAACATCCGCAGCAAGAATTCCTGCAAGTTGATACTTCAAACATTCTGTTTATTTGTGGCGGTGCGTTTGCTGGTCTTGAAAAAATTATTCAGGAACGCTCTGAAAAGGGTGGAATTGGATTTGCTGCCGAAGTTAAATCCAAAGATAACAGCAAGAACATCGGTGAAATGCTGCTCGACGTTGAAGCACAAGATCTTATTCAGTTCGGTTTGATACCTGAGTTCGTTGGTCGCTTGCCGGTAGTTGCAACGCTGGAAGAACTCGATGCAGACGCGCTGGTTCGTATCTTGGTTGAACCGAAAAACGCGATCACCAAGCAGTACGAAAAACTGCTGTCCATGGAAGATGTGGACATTGAATTCCGCAAAGATGCGTTACAAGCAGTGGCTGCTAGTTCACTGGAGCGTAAAACCGGTGCTCGTGGCTTACGTACTATTCTGGAAAACGTACTGCTGGAAACCATGTATGAACTTCCACGACTTGAAAACGTTAAAAAGGTTATTCTTGATGGCGCCGTGGTCAGGGGTGAGTGCAAACCATACTTACTACTGGAAGGTCAGGAAAAAATCATCGAAGAAGAGAAGTATCGGCGCGCAGCATCTGACGACTAATCAGTTGCACTTGATCAGTTGC
>CAYMHU010000008.1:32093-104196 GCA_964390335.1 uncultured Granulosicoccaceae bacterium
CTTGATCAGTTGCTCTTGATCAGTTGCTATGAGTAACGCGCTAGAACACTAAAAGCCCGGTGACGGGCTTTTTTTGTGTGTGCAATCCGGTGCGTAGCTAGGCCTTAACCCCTGTTATTTTATCCGTAACAGGTCAAATTCTGAACAGTGCCTCGTTGTCCTTTATAATCAGTCCCTAGGCTGTTGATTTTTGCGCTTTCAGGCCCATGTTTGTCGTGTATGCTGAAGGTGACCTTCGAATGCTGACCAGCAGTCCACAACAACATCCGGGAAATTTTTGTGTCTGATATAGAACAGAATGAAATGATCGATCTATCCGCTGAGCGATTACCAGTGTTACCTCTTCGCGACGTTGTCGTTTATCCGCACATGGTGATTCCTTTATTTGTGGGTAGAGAGAAGTCCATAGAAGCATTGGAAGTTGCTATGGATAAAGACAAGCGCATTATTTTGGTTGCGCAAACCAGCGCTGCTGTTGATGAGCCCGGCTTTGATGACATGCACGAGGTCGGTACCGTTGCAACCATATTGCAGTTGTTAAAGCTGCCCAACAACACCATCAAAGTGCTGGTTGAAGGCCAGCAGCGTGCGGTTATAAAAAATGTAGAAACCGATGAAGCCGGTTTCTTTAGTGCCGAATTTAATCCAGGCCCAAGCAATAGCGACAACGATGCTGACACGCAAACCAAAGAACAGAAAGATTTAATGCGTTCGGCAACAACCATGTTCGATCAGTACGTCAAGATGAACAAGAAAGTGCCACCTGAAATTTTAAGCTCAATCGAATCAGTGGAAGATGCTGATCGTTTGGCAGATATGGTCGCGGCGCAAATGTCACTGAACGTGGAAGAGAAGCAAAAAATTCTAGAAATATTCGATGCGTCCGGCAGACTTGAACACTTGCTGAGTATCATGGAATCAGAGCTTGATCTGTTACAGGTTGAGAAAAAAGTCCGTGGGCGCGTTAAGCAGCAAATGGAAAAGAGTCAGCGTGAGTATTATCTGAATGAGCAAATGAAAGCCATCCAGAAAGAACTTGGCGAAATGGACGATGTGCCTAACGAGCTTGAAGACTTAAGCAATAAAATTGAAAAGAAAGGACTTTCTAAAGAAGCGTATAAAAAAGCAACGGCGGAACTGAATAAACTCAAAATGATGTCACCGATGTCTGCAGAAGCAACGGTGGTGCGTAACTATATTGATACAGTCGTTAGTTTGCCGTGGAAGAAGAAGTCAAAACTTAAAAACACGCTGGCGGATGCGGAAGACATTCTGGAAAACGATCACTATGGTCTTGACAAGGTCAAAGAGCGCATTCTGGAATATCTGGCAGTGCAGCAGCGGGTTAAGAAAGCCAAAGGACCAATATTGTGTTTGGTTGGACCTCCAGGTGTGGGTAAAACATCCCTCGGTAAGTCGATTGCACGCGCAACCGGAAGAAAGTTTAGTCGTATGGCGCTAGGTGGCGTGCGCGATGAAGCTGAAATACGTGGTCATCGCCGAACGTATATCGGTTCCATGCCGGGCAAGATTGTGCAGAATCTGGCGAAAGTTGGAAAGCGTAATCCGCTCATTTTGCTAGATGAAATCGACAAGATGTCGACGGACTTCCGCGGTGATCCGTCGTCGGCATTGCTGGAGGTACTCGACCCGGAACAGAATCACACGTTTACTGATCATTACCTTGAAGTTGAGTTTGACTTAAGCGATGTCATGTTTGTGGCCACAGCCAACACCATGAACATCCCCGAGCCACTACTTGATCGTATGGAAGTCATTCGTATCCCGGGTTATACCGAGCAAGAAAAATTCAATATTGCACAGCGCTATCTGGTGCCGCGCAAAATGAAAGACAACGGCTTGAACGAGCGCGACATTGCTATTAAAGACGACGCTATTTTATCCATGATTCGCTCGTATACTCGCGAAGCTGGTGTGCGGAGTCTTGAGCGTGAGGTGTCGAAAGTGTGCCGCAAAGTGGTTCGGGAAGTTATCGGTCAGGAAGAGCCGGATACCGTGGAAGTCACTGCCGAGAATATCGGTGACTATCTTGGCGTTGAGCGATTTCGATTTGGCAAAGCCGATGAGAAAAACCGTATTGGTCAAGTCACCGGTTTAGCCTGGACACAAGTCGGGGGCGAGTTACTAACAATCGAATCGGCAATCGTGCCAGGCAAAGGCAAGTTGTCGCACACCGGTCAGCTTGGTGATGTCATGCAGGAATCTATTCAGGCGGCCATGATGGTCGTTAGAAGTCGCGCAGAGGCTCTTGGATTGGAAAACGATTTTCATGAGAAAAACGATCTGCATGTGCATGTTCCCGAAGGCGCTACACCAAAAGATGGTCCGAGTGCAGGTGTCGGAATGTGCACCGCGCTGGTTTCGTGCCTGACGCAAGTACCGGTGCGGGCGAACGTTGCCATGACCGGGGAGATTACATTGCGCGGAGAAGTGCTTCCGATTGGTGGTCTGAAGGAAAAACTCCTTGCCGCTCAGAGAGGTGGTGTTGGCATCGTGATCATTCCACATGAAAATAAAAAGGATTTGATCGAGATTTCAGATGAAATTAAAGCGGGTTTAGACATCCGTCCAGTGCAATGGATCGATGAAGTTCTGGACATTGCATTGGAATCAACCCCAACCGGCACCAGTGGAAAACTGCAGGATAAAGTGAAGCCTGCAGGTGACGAATCCGATAAAAGCGACGGCAGTTCCATCCGGCATCATTAAATATTTAAAAATGCACTTAATTGCCTTGATTAGTTCACCATCTCAAACTAGATATAGGGAAGGGGTGGTTTTTTGAACCGAATTAAGATAATTCACAGGCTGTAACCCGCTAAAACAGTGGGTTTTTAGGGTTTTATCGCGTATCATTAGGTACGGCAGAAGCACTAAGCAGTAACATGAAATAGTGCAACCATGATTTTTTCAAATTACAATAAATGACGAGGATGGCGTTACATGAACAAAGCTGAATTTGTTGAAGCAGTCGCGGCGAAAGCTGACATGTCAAAAACAGAGGCAGCAACGGCGGTCGACGCTGTGCTTGATTCTGTTGCAGATGCACTTAAAAGTGGTGAGCAAGTTACTCTAGTTGGCTTCGGCACTTTTCTTGTAAGAAAACGCGAAGCTCGTACTGGTCGAAACCCACGCACCGGCGAACCGTTGGAAATAAAAGCATCTAATGTTCCTAGTTTTAAGGCTGGTAAAGCGTTAAAAGAAACTGTAAACTAGTCGGCTTGGGTGCTTAGCTCAGCTGGTAGAGCATCGCCCTTACAAGGCGAGGGTCGGGGGTTCGATCCCCTCAGCACCCACCAAAATTGGAGCGGTAGTTCAGTTGGTTAGAATACCGGCCTGTCACGCCGGGGGTCGCGGGTTCGAGTCCCGTCCGCTCCGCCAATAGTACTAAAGGTAGTGTTAAAAGCTTGTACGGCTTTTGCTTAAACCAAAACAAAACTGGGTGCTTAGGCACCCTTTTTTGTGCGTTTACTTTTCATTAAATAGAAGTCATCGAGTAGGTTAAAACCATGTTGCTGGACATTCGCGAAACCATTCGTAATTCAAAACCGCTTAAGTACACTCTTATTACGCTTATCAGTATTCCATTTGCTTTAGTTGGAATCGGTTCGTATCTCGGTGGTGGCGGTGCAGCTGATGTTGCAACGGTGGATGGTGAACCCGTGTCGGCAATTGATCTTGAGCGTGCTTATGCCATGCAACGCCAGCGAATTGCGCAAATGTTTGGCGGTAACATTCCTGACAACTTTATTTCTGATGAACAAATTCGAGAGCAAGCCTTAGATGGCTTGGTCACTAGCCAGGTCGTAAGCAACGTTGTAGAAGATCAAAAATTCGCTGTTGGTGATCAAACCTTGAGTGCATCAATCCGCAACAACCCGCAGTTTCAGGTAGATGGTCAATTCGATCCAGAAACTTATGAAAACATTTTACGATCAAGTCGAACTAATGTTGCTGCCTACGAAGCATCGCTTCGACAGGAAACTGCATTAAACCAGTTCCAACAAGGCATCTATCTAACAAGTTTTACTCTACCTGCGGAGAGTGAGCGTTTGGCTGAATTATCCAGACAAACCCGCACTGTGGATTTACTTCGATACTCGATCGCCGATGCAATGGACAAAATAGACGTCTCTGATGAAGATGCGCTGGCGTATTTTAATGAGAACAGTGACAACTATCAGTTCCCCGAGCGAGCAAAGCTTGAGTACGTGGAACTGAATAAAGCCGACATCGCCGCGGGTATAGAAATTAGCGAAGAAGATGCTGCAAATTATTACGATGAATTCAATGCGCGATTCGTTGTGCCTGAATCTCGTAGTGCTTCTCACATTTTGCTAGAAGCTTCCGGCGATAGCGAAATCGAGGAAAAAACTGCACAGCTTGAAGAAATAAAAGCACGTATTGTGGCCGGCGAATCATTCAGTGATTTAGCAAAAGAATTTTCAACGGATATTGGTTCAGCACAATCAGGTGGTTCATTAGGGCAAATACTACCCGGTGCAATGGTGGCTCCGTTTGAGGAAGGTGTCTATGGTCTTGCCAAAGTAGGAGATCTTAGCGATATCATTGAAACTGAGTTTGGGGTTCATCTGATTAAGCTTGATTCCATAACACCAGCTGAAGGCAAGGCCTTTGAAGAAGTCAAAGATGAAATCATCGCAACCATGCAAGGCGAAGAAGCGGATAAGCAGTTTTTCGAGCTTTCTGAATTTTTAGAAGAGAGCATTGCCAGCGACCCTGATACCTTATCAGTTGCAGCAGACGCGATTGGTGCAGAGCTTGTAGAAACAGATTGGATGGATGTTGATACGACAGAAGGCGACATTTTATCTCACCCGGAAGTTAAAGCAGCAGCGTTCAGTGAAGCGGTGCTAGATGAGCAAAGTAACTCTGATGTAATCACCATAGCCCCAGGTCACTTGGTGTCCATTCGAGTTATTGATCATGAGGGGCCGCGTCCTAAAACGATTGATGATGTAAAGGATGAAGTGGTGGAAGCCGTCAAACGCGAACGGGCTGAAGCGCAACTGGATACAAGTGTTGAAGAAGCCGTGAGTAAACTGGCCGTCGGTACACTTGCAACAGAATTGGCCGATGCAGATGAGCTCGCCACTGCCACAATCGATGAAGTGCTAACCCGTCAGTCCACCATAATCGACAATTCGACGGTGTCAGAAATATACGCACTTGCAAAACCTGCGGCCGGTAAAACCCTGATTAAATCGACTAGCCAGGAAAACGGTGACAGAATCGCGTACGTTTTAAAATCAGTTCAGGTACCAACAGAAGAAGCTGAAGAGGCACCGGCTCAGCCAGTGGCAAATCCGCGTTTGGGTCAAACTGAATTGGCTGCAATGCTACAGAGCCTGCGATCGCAAGCCGATGTATCAATAGAAGATATTTCAACGATCAGTAGCGGATACTGATTGTTTGCATGTTATTCAATAAGGGAATTCATAGCAGCTCTGATGCAAGGCGTTTAGCCAAACGACGACTACCGTGGATGGTATTCGATTACTTTGATGGTGCATCAGGTGAAGGGCTGGGTGATACCCTGAACGTGCAAAAGATTCGCGAACTGCGATTAGAATCGCGAGTACTGCGTAATGTTGCTGAGCGTTCGCTGTCTACGACCATATTAGATCAACACTGTAATTTACCCTTTGGTATTGCACCAATGGGTATGTGTAATCTGTCCCGACCAGGAGCCGATTTAATGTTGGCGAGACTGGCAGCGGAGCAACAAATTCCACATTGTGTGTCAACAGCGGCATCCACCTCATTAGAGAAAATCATTAGTGAGGCTGAAGGCAATGCATGGTTTCAACTCTATTTTGGTGGCGATGAAGCGGTTTGTTATAGCCTGATGGATCGCGCTCAAACAAGTGGTTATGAAGTACTGACCCTGACCGTTGATGTGCCCGAAGTAGGGCGTCGTCCACGTGAGCTCAGGCATGGTTTCAAAATGCCTTTTAAGATTGGCCCATCGCAGTTCATTGATTTCGCCTTGCATCCCTTTTGGTCCATACCGACTTTGTTTTCAGGTGCGCCAGCGTTGGCAAATTTTAGCGGTGCAAGTGATTCGTTTGATCGAACCCGATCAAGAGCAGGTGCCGATTGGGATTTCCTGGCCCGCGTGCGTGATCGATGGAAAGGCAAGTTAATCGTTAAAGGTGTGCTGAACACAGAAGATGCCAAGCGCATACAAAGCGCCGGGGCAGACGCGATACAGGTATCAAGTCATGGCGGTCGGCAAATGGAAAGCGTAAAACCAGCAATTCATGCATTGCGGGAGATTCGACAGACGCTTGGAGATGAGTTTCCATTAATCTATGACAGCGGTATCCGTAGCGGTGAAGATATTTGTAAAGCCTATGCGATGGGTGCAAGCTTTGTGATGTTGGGCCGACCATTGTTGTTTGCTATCGCCGCAAACGGCGAACGAGGTTTGCAAGAACTCATCGATGTCTTTAAGGTTGAAACCAGCCTAACGCTAGCTCAGTTGGGTAAAGTTGCGATAGCTGAGCTGGATCGAAGTGTGATCCATACCCAAAGCGTTTAGTCGCATCATAAAACCACTTTCAACTTTTTGGTACGCACTGTTTTGTGCGTTCGGTGTCAATTTTCAATCGGACGATCCTATCATTCGACAACCCTGTTAAATATTCCCGAATAAACGGTGGTTTTCCTTCCGTTAATCATCTGATTTGCTTAAAATCCGGCCAACGCATTTGCGTTGTTTTAATTAGGAGATTTACACATGAGTTTTGTATCGGAGTTTAAAGAGTTTGCGCTTAAAGGTAGTTTGATGGATATGGCTGTCGGTATTGTTATCGGCGCTGCAGTGGGCAAGTTAGTGGGAGCGTTAGTTGAAAGTATCATTATGCCATTAGTTGGTTTGTTAATGGGCGGTGTTGATTTTTCTGGCTTGGCTATCACAGTGGGCGATGCCGCTATTGGATATGGAGCGTTTATACAAGCGTTTATTGATTTCCTAATTGTTGCATTCGTTATTTTCATGATTATCAAAGCCGTTAACAACATGAAAAGAGCAGAAGAAGAAGCACCATCTGAGCCTCCTGCAAATGAAGTCCTGTTAACTGAAATTCGTGATTTACTGAAGAAGTAATAGTCGCAGGTGGTCAGGTATTAACCTGCCGCTTGACTTAAATTGCTACCCACACAAAAACGCCTGCCCAGTTGCAGGCGTTTTTGCGTCTGGGTATATAAATATAGTTAGTATGGTGTTGTAGTTACCGGCATAATTGTCTGCAAAGCCAATTACAAATAGAGAGTCTGAAAATGAGCGACACAAATTTAAGCTTGGATGAGGTATTAACCTTGGCACAATCTGCCCTTGAAGGTGCGGGTGCCAGCATTACTAATGCTGCTGCTGTTGCTCGCTCCACGCAGTTAGCAGAACGCGATGGTATCCGCAGTCATGGTCTGATGTACGTCCCCATTTATGCCGAACATGTTCAATGTGGCAAGGTTAATGGGGGCAGCGAACCCGTCGTAACCCAACCACGAGCGTCAGCTGTATGTGTCGACGCACAAAGTGGATTTGCACACCCTGCTATCGATGCCGGGTGGGATTCGCTTTTGGAGGCGGCGAAACTCAATGGCGTAGCTGCCATGACTTTGTTCAATTCTTATAACTGTGGTGTATTGGGCCATCATGCAGAACGTTTTGCTGAAGCCGGTTACTTAGGTTTGTGTTTTACGCACGCGCCTGCATCCATAGCGCCCATTGGCGGTAACAAACCGGTGGTCGGAACCAATCCATTCGCAGTGGGTGTGCCGGGTGCACAAGGCCAGGCCGCAATGGTGATTGATCAATCTGCGAGTGCCATTGCGAAATCTGAAATCATGCTGCGCGCTCGCGCAGGCGAAGCAATTGAACCCGGATGGGCGTTTGATGCAGACGGTAATCCAACCACCGATGCGCAGGCGGCACTTAAAGGCTCGATGGCACCGGCCGGTGGCTACAAAGGGTTTGGGGTTGGCTTGTTGGTAGAAATCCTAGCCGCAGCGTTGTCGGGTTCGGTATTGGGCAAAGACGCCAGTCCGTTTTCCGGTACTGCAGGTGGTCCGCCAAATACCGGACAATGTTTTATAGCAATCGATCCCGATGCATTTGGCGGAGCCCAGTTCCATGAAAACATTTCGCAGCTTTGCGCAGCGATTACTGGTCAAAGTGGTGCGCGATTGCCGGGTAGTCGACGTGTAGCACGTCGAGTTGACACGTCGGCTAATGGCGTTGTGGTTGACGATGCACTGATGCAACGCATAAAGGCATTTGTCTAACCGAGATTGGGCATGGCGACTACGTTGTAGCCGCCATCAACGTAGATTATTTGGCCGGTAATACCGCCTGACATGGGCGATGCTAAAAATGCGGCTGTATCACCAACTTGTTCTATCGTGGTGTTCTCACGCATAGGTGCAACATCGGATACGTGGCCCAATAATTTTTTGAAGTCACCAATGCCTGCGGCAGCCAGTGTTTTAATTGGGCCGGCAGAAATCGCGTTAACCCGAATCCCATCGGGTCCGAGTGAGTTCGCCATGAAGCGAGTGTTCGCTTCTAACGACGCCTTGGCTAGTCCCATAACATTGTAGTTAGGCATGGCACGCACAGCACCCAAATAAGAAAGTGTTATCAATGATGCGCCTTTATTGAGGATGGGGCGCACTGCCTTCGCAACGGCTGCAAAACTATAGGAGCTAACATCGTGAGCAATGCGAAACGCTTCTCTATCTATCGAATCTAGAAAATCACCGTCCAGCGCCTCGCGCGGAGCAAACGCCACTGCATGAATAAAACCATCAAAGCTTCCCCAAGTGTTTTTCAGATCGGTAACCAACGAATCTATTTGCGCATCTTCGGCAACATCGCACGGAAACACTAATTTGGAATCGCAGTCCGCAGCCATGTCTATAACGCGGTCTTTGAGCCTATCATTTTGATAAGTGAAGGCGAGTTCAGCGCCTTCCCGGTGCATCGATTGTGCAATCCCCCATGCAATGGATCGCTTGCTAGCAACACCGAATATAAGAAACTTCTTACCGTCCAACATGCCCATGTTTATGTCCCCTGTGCGCTAAGCAACAAGCCCAGCAACTTTTCGTAAATAGATGATAAGGAATCAATGTCGCGACAGTTGATTCGTTCATCGGTTTTGTGAATTGTGGCGTTTAGTGGTCCAAATTCAATAACCTGCTTGCAGGATTTGGCGATAAACCGACCATCCGACGTACCACCACCGGTATCGAGCTTTGCATTTTCACCTGTGATCGCCTGCACGGCTTCGCGCATGGCGTCGGTGAGTGAGCCCGTAGCGGTTATAAACGGCTGCGCACTGTCTTTCCATTCTATCGTGCTTTTAAGTTGATGCTTCGACAACAATGACATAACCGTGTTTTGTATGTGTTCCACTGTGGTTGCCGGACTGTATCGCAAATTAAAATCGATAATGCACTCACCGGGAATCACGTTGCTTGCACCATTGCCGGCGTTCATATTGGAAATTTGCAGCGTGGTAGCAGGGAAGTGTTCATCGCCTTCGTCCCATCGAATTGCCACAAGTTCGTCCAACATTGCTAAGCAACGATGAACCGGATTATCAGCCAGATGCGGGTACGCAACATGGCCTTGTGTGCCAATAATTTTAAGTCTGGCGCCAAGCGACCCGCGACGCCCGTTTTTAATAATATCGCCAAGCACGTCCTTGCTGGTTGGTTCTCCAACAACGCAAAAGTCCATGACTTCACTGCGTGCATCCAACGCTTCAACCACTCTTTTTGTACCATCGATTGCCGGGCCTTCTTCATCACTGGTTAGTAAAAACGCCATAGAACCCAGCTGATTTGCATCAGGATTCGATGCATCGTTAAAAAAGCGTTCCGCTGCTGTAACCATTGCGGCAACGCTGCCTTTCATATCGGCCGCTCCGCGGCCATAAATATAGCCGTCGGCTATGTGCCCGGAGAAGGGTGGGTGCGTCCATTCAGATTCCTCTCCGGTTGGCACGACATCGGTGTGACCAGCAAATACAAACAGCGGGCCTTGTGTTCCACGTCTAGCCCATAAGTTATCAACATCATTGAATCGCATGTTTTCGATTGTGAATCCACATGCTTCGAGTCGTGCGGCAAGCAATTGCTGACAACCATGATCATCGGGAGTCACGGATGGTCGCTGAATCAGCTGTTGTAGCAATTCAATTGTGTTGCTGTTAGACATGTTTAAGTAAAGATGGTCAGATTAGGATTACAAGCGTTCAATTAGCATTGTGGTGAGTTGCTCACGCTGAGCTTCGGACAATAGACTGTTGTCTTCATTGCTGACGAAGAACACATCTTCCACGCGTTCACCCAGCGTGCCGATGCGAGCTGCTCGGACGACAACGCCGGCTTTTAAAAACACTCGGCCAATACTCGATAGTATGCCAGGCCTATCTGCAGCAACAATATGGACCTCTGTTAAATCACCGGTTTGTTCGAAATCCACGGTAGTGGGAATGGTAAAATGACGTAATTGGCGAGACGGGCGGATTTCACCAAGCGTCGGAATGTCCTGTTGATTAACCAGCTCTTGCTGAAGCGCCGT
This sequence comes from uncultured Granulosicoccaceae bacterium, assembly GCA_964390335.1. GTDB lineage: Bacteria > Pseudomonadota > Gammaproteobacteria > Granulosicoccales > Granulosicoccaceae > Granulosicoccus. The sequence goes on from CAYMHU010000008.1 coordinate 42,730, forward strand.
CCTGATTTGTTCCTGTCGTGTTGCTTCCGTAATCAGATTGCCATCGGTTTCAAGTACATAGAAAGTGTCGAGGGCCATGCCTTCGGCGGTGGTATTTATGTTCGCGGATAGTACGTTTAATTGAAGCTGATCTAATACGGTAGTAATTAATGCAAACAATCGTGGGCTATCGGTTGTATAAATAAGAATTTCGGTAGCACCTCGGGATTTCGATTGGCGTAATGAAATTAACGATTCAGCTTTGTTTTCGTTGGCTAAGATAACTTCAGTATGCCGCGCTATTTCGGTGGCCGGGTACTGCTTAAAGTAGTCCTCGCCTAGGCGTTCCCAAAGCGCTTCTATTTGAGAACGTTCATACGGAGTTTCTTTTAATAAGTTATGTGTATGGGTTTGACGTTGCCAAATCATATCAACACTATCAACCGGATTATCCAGGCCACGTTGCAACAGCTGTGCAGTGGATTGGTAAAGAGTTTGCAACAAACTATCCTTAAATGAGTTCCATAACTCCGGATTGGTTGCACGTATATCGGCAACGGTAAGTAAGAACAAATGATTGAGCTTGACCAAGGTGCCGACTTGCGAGGCAAATTCAATTTGCACTTCCGGATCAGAAATATCTTTACGTTGAGCCGTCATCGACATTAACAAATGATTGCGAACTAACCAGCTAACCAATTCGGTTTCAGATGCTTTTAAATCATGTGCTTCACAAAAATTTTGTGCATCTTCAGCACCTAATATACTGTGATCACCACCGCGGCCTTTAGCAATGTCGTGGAACAGACCGGCAATGTATAACAACTCCGGGCGCGCCAGCTGTTGTGCGACAAAACTGCAGAAGGGCAGTTCATGTGCATACTCTGGCAATGCAAACCGACGCAGGTGCCGAATCACCAGGATGGTGTGTTCATCGACAGTGTAGATATGGAATAGGTCGTATTGCATACGACCAACAATTGCATCAAATGCCGGTATGTAAGAAGCCATGACACCGTATCGGTTCATCATGCGCATTTTTCTGGTGAGCTTGTTTGGATTGCTGAACAACTTGATAAACAATGCTCTGACGGTGGGGTCGTTGCGAAAGTTGTCATCAATTAAATGCAAATGGGTACGCATTAAGCGTACAGTGTTGCTTCGAATATCGTCGGCAGTGGGTGTGTTACCAAATAGGTGAAATACTTCTAGCAATGCAGCGGGGTATTGCTCAAATACTTTATCGTGTTTGACTTCAAGAAAACCGTTTCTAACTTGAAACCGCTCATTGACCGATACAGGTTCGGTTGCGGCAGTAACGCCTGAAATCACACCGCCGATGCCTTGCAGCATAATTTCATTTAGCCGCTGAAGTGACATTACGCTGCGATAGTACAGCTGCATTAGCTGCTCTATGCTTTCATTGTTTTTCTCTTCGTTGAAACCAAATGCCTTAGCCAGCTGTTGTTGATGGTCAAACAATAAGCGGTCTTCGTGTCGGTTGCTGTGATGATGCAATAAGTATCGTATGGTCCAGAGTAGGTCACGGCTTTGAATTAATGCATCGAACTCTGGCTGGGTCAACAATCCATTCTTGACCAAGTCGTTTATGTCATGGGTGCCGAACTGACGTTGACATATCCATGAGATGGTTTGCAAGTCGCGCAGACCGCCCACACTTTCCTTAACATTGGGTTCTAATCGGTACGCGTTAGTTAAAAATTTCCCGTGCCGATTATTTTGTTCTTTGATTTTTGCGGCATAGAATTTATCGGAAGGCCACATTTTATCAACGGCCGTCGCGTGCATCATTTGTTGCAGTAGTTCGCCGTTGCCGCTAAGCAATCGAGCTTCCATCAGGTTTGTCATTACCGTGACGTCGTCTGCGGCCTGTTGTTCGCAGTCAGCAACGGTACGCACGCTATGACCAATGTCTAAGCCAAGATCCCACAGTGAGGTTAGCCAAGCAGTCAGGTGTTCAGATTGCGCATCGGACAATGGTTGGCTTAGTAGAATGCCGATATCGATATCGGAATGCGGATGAAGTTCTGCTCGCCCATATCCACCGACGGCTATAAGCTCCATTCCATTAAATTTATCGCCCTGGTTTTCCCACAAGCGTTTAAAAATGAGATCGGTTAGTGCTGTTTGCCAGCTTAGAATCTGAGAGATGGTAGCGCCATTTTCAAATGCTGCATGGATCTGTTCGCGACCCGTAACAATGGCTTGTTTATACAGCGAGGTGTTGTGTGGGTCATCTGCGAAAATTGACGCAATTGCAGTCAGATCTGGACCGGGTACGGCGTTGGTTTGATTACTCACCATCACAGTGTTTTGTTTTCACCCAGAGTTAATAGCTCGTAACCGGTGTCGGTTACCAATACCGTGTGCTCCCATTGCGCTGACAGACTTCGATCCTTTGTGACGACCGTCCAGCCATCTGCTAGTAGGCGAGTGTGCCGCTTGCCTTGATTAATCATTGGCTCAATTGTGAATGTCATGCCAGCCCGTAGCTCCAGACCTTTACCCGGTTTGCCAAAGTGCAACACCTGCGGATCTTCATGGAAACTTGAACCAATCCCGTGTCCGCAGTATTCCTGCACAACAGAATAGCGCTGACCTTCAGCATAAGATTGGATAGCGTGGCCGACATCTCCCAGCGTGGCTCCCGGTTTAACCACTTCGATGCCTCGAACCATAGACGTGTACGCAGCCTCGCAAAGTCTCTGTGCGTGCGGTGCCGGCTGACCTACGTAATACATTCGGCTGGTGTCCCCAAAATAACCGTCTTTTATTACGGTGACATCGATATTCACGATGTCGCCTTTTTTCAGCACTTTGTCGCTGGGGATGCCATGACAGATTTGCTGATTGATGGACGTACAAATGGATTTGGGGAAACCCTTGTAATTTAAGGTGGCTGGCGTGCCGCCTTGAACATTCACGATGTGGTCATGGCAAATTTTGTTGAGTTTCTCGGTTGTAACACCTGGGATAACGTATTCTGTAATTAAATCAAGAACTTCGCTAGCCAATCTGCCAGCAATCCGCATTTTCTCGATTTCTTCAGGGTTTTTCAGTTTAATAGACATAGAGCCAATTTTTGTATTCGGGTAATAAAGTGCCGTAACGCATAGTGTACCGCGATGGCCCCGTTTGTGTTATAAAGGCAGGCTGACTGGGGCAGTTTAGTGCCCTGGCAAAATTCACACGCAAATCAGCCAGATCAGGCTGGGTGCCCAGCGGCAGCGAAATGCCTATTGGGTCAGTTTTGATCGATTTGCGGAGGCTAAACCCAACACAGGAATATTGAAATGGCTACTGTCACTATGCGCCAGATGCTTGAGGCTGGCGTGCACTTCGGGCATCAAACTCGTTATTGGTCACCAAAGATGGCTCCTTTCATCTACGGTGAGCGAAACAACATCCATATTTTTAACCTTGAAAGCAGCTTGCCAGCTCTGAACGATGCTGCCAACTTTCTGGGTAAGATCGCCAGCAAAAACGGCAAGATACTGTTTGTCGGTACTAAGCGTGCGGCACGAGATGCGATTAAAGACGCAGCTACGGCGTGCAACATGCCCTATGTAAACCGACGTTGGTCTGGTGGCATGATGACAAACTTTAAAACAGTAAAAGTATCTGTAAAGCGTTTGTTAGAGCTTGAAGCAATGCAAGCAGAAGGCGGCTTTGAGCGTCTAAGCAAGAAAGAAGCTTTAGGCTTGACTCGCGAGCTTGAAAAGCTTGAAAAGGGCATGGGCGGTATCAAGAACATGGCGACCCTACCAGATGCGCTATTCATTGTCGACGTAGGCCACGAGCGTATTGCTGTGGCTGAGGCAAACAAATTAGGCATTCCGGTTGTGGCGATCGTTGATAGTAACAACACCCCAGACGGCGTTGACTACGTTGTACCCGGTAACGACGATGCGATCCGTGCAATTCAACTGTACGCAAACACGATTAGCGGTGCTGTAGAAGATGGGCGGAAGACAGCTTCCGGCCCAATTGAAGTTGCCGAAGCACCGGCGGCTCCGGCACCAGCACCTGCTGCTGAGCAAAGCGCTCCTGCAGATGCCGGCGCTACCGCAGATGCCAGTGCTGCTGCTGAAGCCAGTGCTGCTGCTGAAGCCGAAGTGGCTGCAGCAACTGCCGAAGACGCACCAGCAGGTGATGCGCCTGCGAGCGATGCAAGCGCATAACTTAATTAACAGAATTTTTTCGGAGAACAACTCATGGCTATAACCGCGGCATTGGTTAAAGAGCTGCGCGAGCGCACTGGCGCTGGCATGATGGAGTGTAAAAAAGCACTCACAGAAGCAAACGGTGATATCGAAGCTGCTATTGAGCAGATGCGTATTACTGGCTTGGCAAAAGCGGATAAGAAATCGGGCAACACAGCTGCAGAAGGTATTGTCGACATTCAATTTTCAGATGACGGCAAACGATTCGCATTGGTTGAAATAAACAGTCAAACTGATTTCGCTGCCAAATCAGAAGACTTCACCGGGTTTGTCAGTGCTGTTTCTCAAGCTGTATTGAACGACCAACCTGCGTCGGTTGAGGACATTAAAATTGATGGCCGTGATGTTGATGAAGTTCGTAAAGAGCTGGTTGCCAAGATTGGTGAGAACATCCAAGTACGACGTTTTGAATGTGGCGAAGCCAAAGGCGGTACTCTCGCTCAGTATTCTCATAACGGTCGCATCGGCGTGGTAGTCGATGTTGAAGGTGGTGACGAAGCATTAGCTAAAGATATCGCGATGCATATCTCTTGGAACAACCCAGTGTGCATTGATGAAACCGGTGTGCCGGCTGAAATGCTTGAAAAGGAGAAGTCAATCTTGATGGCGGAAGCGGCAGAGAGTGGCAAGCCAGCTGACATCATTGAAAAGATGGTTGATGGACGCATGCGCAAGTACTTGTCGGATATCACGCTTGTTGGTCAGGCGTTTGTAAAAGACCCTGATCAAACCGTTGGTCAATTGCTTAAAGCAGGTGGCGCAACTATCAAAGCCTATTACCGATTAGAAGTTGGTGAAGGTATTGAGAAGAAAGTTGAGAACTTTGCCGAAGAGGTTATGGCGCAGGTTCGTGGTGAGTAATCCACTAGCTTGATGTAAAGTGAATTTAAGCCGGGCGATGCCCGGCTTTTTTGTATAGATAAACCCAGTTCAGGTAATTTAATATGACTCAAACCGGCCAACCCGCATTCAAACGAATCTTATTGAAACTTAGCGGTGAAGCGCTAATGGGTGATATGGACTACGGTATCGACCCGGCGTTTATACGGCAGATGGCGCTGGATGTTAAAGCGGTTGCCGACATCGGTGTTGAAGTTGCGATGGTCATTGGTGGTGGAAATATTTTTCGTGGCGCTGGATTGGCCCAAGGCGGTATGGATAGGGTGACCGGCGATCATATGGGTATGTTGGCAACGGTTATCAATTGCCTCGCTATGCAGGATGCAATAGAAAACGCTGGAGCGTATTGTCGCGTTATGTCAGCACTACCTATCAACAATGTGTGTGAAGACTACATTCGTCGCCGCGCTGTACGGCACCTTGAAAAAGGCAGGATTGTGTTGTTCGCTGCGGGCACCGGAAATCCGTTTTTTACCACTGATTCAGCTGCGAGTTTGCGCGCGATAGAAGTTGGCGCTGATGTCATGATTAAAGGTACAAAGGTTGATGGTATCTACGATAAAGATCCAATGAAGAATTCAGATGCTGTGCGCTATGAGCAAGTCAGTTTTGATGAAGCTATTGAAAAGAAACTGGCTGTTATGGATACCACCGCTCTCGTGCTTTGCCGAGATAACAATTTGCCGGTTCGGGTGTTTAATATGAATCAGAGCGGTGACCTTATGAAGCTTGTGATGGGCGAAACCATTGGTACGACTGTTAGCTAATAGCCAGTGGTCTAAATAAAAACAATCCGTAGTTAGAACTTAATATTAGGACAAGAAATGATTGACGATATCCTGAAAGATGCAAAAGAACGCATGTCTAAAAGTGTGGATGCGTTAGAAAATGAACTGTCACGACTGCGAACCGGCCGGGCACATCCAAGTTTGCTCGAGCATATTAAAGTGGATTACTACGGCGCTGAAACTCCGTTGAGTCAGGTTGCGAACATCAATACTGATGATGCAAGAACTTTAACGGTTACACCATGGGAGCCACCGATGGTCGCGCCAATTGAAAAAGCCATTATTAATTCAGACTTAGGCCTGAACCCGAATACAGCCGGTACGGTTATCAGAGTGCCGGTACCACCAATGACCGAAGAGCGTCGTCGCGATATGGTCAAAGTGGTCAGAAGCGAAGCTGAAGGCGGGCGAGTCGCTGTACGTAATGTTAGGCGTGATGCGAATAGTGATTTAAAAGAGCTAGAAAAAGAAAAGGAAATTTCGAAAGACGAACTGCGTAAATCGGAAGAGTCGGTACAAAAAATTACTGACGAAGCTATCGCTAAAATAGATGATTTGCTGCAGAAAAAAGAAGCTGAATTAATGGAAGTGTAAGTAGCTCTGCAAACCAATTTAGCAATGTCTTCATCCTCTCAAAACACAGGTGGTACAAATCCGCGGCATGTTGCCATTATTATGGATGGTAATGGCCGTTGGGCGCGTCAGAGAGGGCTCCCTCGCGCTGCAGGGCATCAATCCGGATTTCGCAACACGCGAGAGATAGTTGAAATATGTGCGCGACGAGAAATCGAAGCACTGACCTTGTTCGCGTTCTCCAGTGAAAACTGGGCCCGGCCAAAGCAAGAGGTCGGGTTGCTCATGGATCTTTTCTTACGGGCACTCAAAAGTGAAGCAGGTAAATTGCACGAGAATAATGTGCGCATGCGCTTTATCGGCGAACGTTCCGCGTTTTCACAAAAACTACAGCAGGAAATGCTCACCGCCGAAACGCTGACTGAAAACAACACCGGGCTTAGACTTGCCGTTGCCGTTAATTACGGTGGCCGCTGGGATGTCGTGAATGCAGCTCGTGAGTTGGCAATGCAGGTTAAAAATGGCAACCTGCAACCCGACGAGATAACCATCGATCGTTTTTCAGAAGCGGTCACGTTGTTCGATGTGCCAGAGCCAGATTTGTTCATTCGAACAGGTGGGGAGAAGCGCATTAGTAACTACTTATTGTGGCATCTCGCTTATACAGAGCTGTATTTTGCAGACGTGTTATACCCGGACTTCAACGAATCTGAACTAGACGACGCCATAGCGTTTTTTAAAGGACGGGAACGACGGTTTGGCAAAACAGGTGATCAGGTAACCGGGAATCATGCTTAAAGAACGCATCATCACTGCGCTGTGCTTATTTGTTGTCTTGGCGATACTGTTGGCCTTCGCGTCCGTTAGCTTATTCGCTTTTTGTTTGTCGTTAATAGTAGCCGCCGCTGCGTGGGAATGGAGCCGCTTATGCGGCGTTGTGAACGACAATGCGCAAGTTATCTATGCCATTGTTGTGGGCGCTGTAACCCTGGTTTGTTTGTATTCGCCTCTGGTGTCCAGCGCCATCGTAGTGTCCATGCTTATTGGATTGATCTTTTGGCTATGTGTGCCCATCCAGTTTTACCTGACACCAGTATTAAAGCCGGTCTCCGAACCAGCCAGTGTCTGGTTGTTGGTTGGTATTCTGGTGTTGCCGATAGCGGCGTTAAGTATTCAATATTTACGCAGTTATGCCGGTACTGATTCCAACGTCCTATTGTTGTATGCGCTTGGTGTTGTTTGGGTTATGGATATCGGTGCGTATTTTTCAGGTCGACAATTTGGTAAACGAAAATTAGCTCCGTTAATTAGCCCGGGTAAATCATGGGAAGGCGTTTACGGTGGTGTTGCCTGTGCGGGCTTACTGTTTCTTTTATCGCTCGTTTTTGTAGACTGGCCCGCCGGTAGCTTTTATAAGTTACTCGTGGCAACTATTTTCGCAGCGGTAGCATCCGTGCTTGGCGATCTATTCGAAAGTCGATTAAAGCGCGCGGCAAATATGAAAGACAGTAGCCAACTATTGCCTGGTCATGGTGGGGTGCTTGATCGCCTCGATGGCGTTATTGCGGCGTTACCGGTCTTCGCGTTTTTCTGGTCATGGATGTAAAGCCTAGTCAACGTGTTGCCCAGCAATCGGTTGCCATTCTTGGATCAACCGGCTCCATCGGTAAAAGCACACTGAACGTCATTGCGTTGCACCCGGAGAAATATCGCGTTCAATTGCTCTCAGCTAATACCAATGTTGAACTGATGGTGCAGCAGTGCACCGCGTTTAATCCCACCATAGCGGTGATGCAAAACGCCGATGCCGCACAAGCATTACACACGCAACTACAAACTCTGGGGCTCGACACACAAGTACTACAAGGGGAACAAGCGCTGTGCGATTGCGTGAGCAACGATGCCGTTGATATAGCGGTTGCAGCGATTGTCGGTGCTGCCGGGCTCATGTCGACTCTTGCTGCTGCACGGAGTGGTAAGCGGGTTTTATTGGCGAATAAAGAAGCATTGGTGATGAGCGGTTCATTGTTAATGAGCAGTGCGGTTGAGTCCGGAGCGCTCATAATGCCAACAGACAGCGAGCACAATGCTATTTTTCAGTGTTTGGCCGACCATAAATTGACTAAAAATGAAGCAGGCATAGAAAAAATTTTACTGACGGGTTCAGGCGGTCCATTACGAAATTGTTCACTAAGTGAGCTAAGTGTTGTAAAGCCACAACAAGCGTTACAGCACCCAAATTGGAACATGGGGCCCAAGATCTCAATCGATTCTGCAACCTTAATGAATAAAGGTTTAGAGGTCATCGAGGCCTGTACTTTGTTCTCGTTAGCACTGTCAGATATCGAGGTGCTCATTCACCCTGAGAGTGTTGTGCACTCCATGGTTCAGTATCGAGACGGATCGGTTCTAGCGCAGCTAGGACGCCCTGATATGCGTACTCCGATAGCGCATGCGCTGGCATGGCCCGAGCGTATCGATGCCGGTGTGGAGCCATTAAATTTCCATCAGATTGCAGGTCTGCATTTTGAAGAACCCGATTTGAATCGCTTTCCGTGCTTACGACTTGCGTTTGAAGCACAGGAGGCAGGGGGCACTGCACCGACGGTATTGAACGCTGCAAATGAAATTGCCGTTGCTGCATTTCTGGACGGGGGTGTCTCATTTTTACAACTGGCTCAGCTGGTGGAAGATACATTGGGTGACGTAAAAATATCCCCGGCAAGCGATTTGACCACTATTATTGAAGCAGACAAACAAGCTCGTGAACTGGCTCAAACAAACTTAAGCAAACTGCGCGAATAACCTTCCAACGAAAACGATGTCTCTATGTTCAGCAACGTAGCATTTAGTGCGCTCGCTTTTATTATTGCGCTCGGACTGCTTATCGCAATCCACGAGTACGGCCACTTCTGGGTTGCCCGTCGCGTCGGTATTAAAGTGCTGCGCTTCTCCATTGGCTTTGGCAAGGCGCTATGGACGAAAAAAGGCAAAGTCGACGACACCGAATACACCATTGCGGCTATCCCGTTAGGCGGGTACGTGAAGATGTTGGATGAACGCGTTGAACCTGTAGCCGCCAGCGAACGACATCGATCGTTTAATCAGCAATCATTAGCAGCCCGTACTGCAGTCGTTATTGCCGGACCCATGGCTAACTTTATTCTGGCCATCTTGGCTTACTGGTTAGTCATGATGATCGGTATCAGCGGCGTTGCGCCATTAATCGGTCCCGTGCCGGACAACACGCCAGCGGCCGTTGGCGGTTTTGAAAACGAAGACAAACTTATCTCCATAAACGGGACTAAGACACCGTCGTGGAACGATGCACGCATTGCGCTGCTCGATGGCAGCATTAATGCTAGCGAGCCTCTGTTAATTGAGGTAGAGACAGCAGATGGTCAATTGACCTCACGGATGTTGCGCCTCGATAACGTCAGCGTGTTAAAGGAAAGTGGCGACCCGTTAGAAAAAATGGGTTTTAGCCCGTGGTGGCCGAAAATAGACCCCGTTGTTGGTCAAGTGTTTGATGGCACTGCTGCATCCGCTGCTGGTATCCAGGCAGGGGATAGAGTGATGGCAGTGGATCAACAGCCCATAGAGACATGGCAGGATTTTGTTGTCATGGTGCAGCCCAGTGCTGGTAAAACCTTGCTGCTCACGATACAACGAAATAATTCAACAATCGAAGTGCCGATTACACCTCAGGCGCATGTTATCAATGGGCAAACCATTGGCCGTATTGGTGTATCTGAATCTCAGTCGCAGGCCTTGTTCGACAAAGCCCGAGTCACTGTTCAATACTCACCGATAGTCGCATTTAAAAAAGCGTTGCAGCGCACTTGGGATATGTCTAAGTTAACGCTGCAAATGCTTGGCAAGCTGGTTGTTGGTCAGGCATCGCTTGATAACATCAGCGGGCCCATTAGTATTGCGCAGTTTGCGGGACAATCAGCATCCATTGGTATTGATCACTATATTAATTTTATAGCCATGATCAGTATTAGTTTGGCTGTGTTAAATCTTTTACCTATACCCATGCTCGATGGCGGGCACTTAATGTACTTTGCGATTGAAGCAATTACCCGTAAACCCGTTTCTGAGCGTGTACAAATATTGGGGCAACAACTTGGATTGTGTTTGCTGGGTGGTTTAATGTTTTTGGCTTTTTACAATGATATTTGGCGGTTAATGCAATGACGCGCATGGTTCAATCGGTGTGGTGTTTAGCGTTTGCTATGCTATTTTCAACGGCAGTATTCGCGCAGCAAAATCAATCTTTTGTTGTGGCGGATATCATTGTTGAAGGTAACGAGCGTATTGATCTCGGCACCATATTAAATTACCTCCCTGTGCGCAGCAGCGATCAGTTCGATCCAAGCAGGGATTCAGCAAGAGCGCTGCGTGCCTTATACGAAACCGGGTTGTTCAGCGACGTGCTTATAAAGCGTCGCGGCTCCAACATCCTTGTTGTAGAAATTGAAGAACGACCATCCATTGGCAGCATTTCTATTGATGGAAACGACAAAATTCCAACCGAGGATTTACAGGCGTCGTTGCGACAAGCAGAAATTGCGTTAGGCAGGGTATATAACCGCTCACTACTAGAAACTGTGGAACGCGAATTACGGCGTGTGTACTTCAGTGCCGGTAACTATGGCAGTGAAATAGATATCAAAGTGGAAGAATTGGAACGCAACCGCGTTGCCCTGGATATCGATATAACCGAGGGTGCTATCGCGAAGATCCAGCATATCAATATTGTTGGTAACCAGTCGTACTCCGAAGAAACTTTGGTTGATTTGCTGCAATCCAGAGAAAACACAATAAATCCGTTTAGCAACGCCGACGAATATTCGCAGGTTAAATTGGCGGCCGATATTGAAACGCTGAGATCTTTTTATCAGGATCGGGGCTTTATCCGGTTTGAAGTTGAATCCACACAGGTATCTATATCGCCGGACAAGCGCGATATATTTATTGTGATCAATATTAATGAAGGTGATCGCTACACCATTCGCGATATCAAACTGCGTGGCCAAGTGGATGTGCCAACGGAAGAGTTGCTCGAACTTGTTGAAATCTCGGAAGGCGATGTATTTGCGCGTAAAGACATCGTAGCAGGCAGTAACTTCATCACCGATAGGCTTGGACAAGATGGCTTTGCGTTTGCTGAAGTCGACGTCATACCCGATATCGACGATACCAGTAAAGATGTGGGCTTAACGTTTGTGGTCGATCCCGGTAAACGAGTTTACGTTCGCCGGATTATTTTCACCGGCCAATTTAAAACCCGAGATGAAGTGCTGCGGCGTGAGATGCGACAATTCGAAGGCAGTCGATTCTCGCCAGCGCTAGTTAATCGATCTAGAATACGTTTACAGCGTTTGGCGTTTATGCAAAACGTGAGTATCCGTACACCGCGTGTGCCGGGTAGTGACGATCAGGTCGATCTGGAAATTACTGTACAAGAAGGCCCGTCAGGTTCCTTTAGTGCAGGGTTTGGATACGGTACTGAAGGTGCGTCAGTTAATTTGGCTTTCTCGCAAGAGAATTTGTTTGGTACGGGTCAAAGTATGCAGTTCGCTTTTGATAATACTGATACTACGCGCCAACTGTCGTTATCTGTTCGTAATCCATACTTCACCGACGACGGTATTAGTCGCACACTGCGCGCATTCATATCAGAGACAGATATTTCAAACACCGCATCGCGTTCGCCGTATCTCAGTAGTTCGCGCGGTGCCAGTGTTAATTTTGGTGTACCACTAAGCGAATTTTCAACGTTTAGAGTAGGTGCGGGTTATGAACGTACTGAGATAGGCGTGACCAGCCAAACTCCGGATGATATCAACTCGTTTCTTGATGTCAACGGCGATACCTTCGATCTATGGAATCTGAATCTTGGGTTTACATTCGATACACGCAACAGAACGGTTTTTGCAACCTCTGGTTTTGTAAACCGTTTTTCATTGGATATTAGTGCGCCATTTAGCGATATCACCTATTTTAAAGCCGGGTACGGATTGGAATATTTTCGCGCGATAACTGAACGCTATACATTCTCTACAACCATCAGAGTCGACGGTGGCTCAGGCTATGCCGACTTCGACAATATCCCATTTTTTAAACGCTACTATGCCGGTGGCGTACGAACCCTGAGAGGGTATAGAACTGGTTCGCTTGGTCCTAAAGACGTCATTGCTGTTGAGCAGGAAGATGGCAGTTTTGTGGATGTGGAAAAAGCATCCGGTGGAGATTTTCGAACACTTGGCACTGTGGAAATAATTTTTCCACCACCGTTTGTGGAAGAACCCGGTGCAACAAGATTCAGTATATTTACTGATTTTGGCAATGTATTCAAAGATTTGGATGACTTCGATACAGCGGAATTTCGCGCATCGTACGGTGTAGCGTTTGTGTGGTTGTCACCTGTAGGCCCATTGACATTTAGCCTTGCCTACCCCTATAACAATAAGCGTGGGGACTCAGAGGACAACTTCCAATTTACAATCGGTTCTATCTTTTAAATATGGGAATTAAATGCCATCTCAATGCCATCTCAATGCCATCTAAGGGAAGTACAGTGACAATAGTTTTTAGTCTGTTTAATTGTCGATTACGGCCTGCTGTGTTGCTGGTTGCAATGCTTCTGTGCGCTGCCGGAGCGCATGCGCAGGAAGCCGCGTCACGTATTGGTTTCGTTGATATACCGTACTTGATCGATAAAGCCCCCCAAGCGGTAGAAGCCGAGCAGCGCCTTGAAACCGAATTTGCTCCACGGCAATTGGAATTGCAACAGCAGCGTGATGAATTGGCATCGTTAACGAAAAAGCTAAACAGTTCAGCACTTGAACTTGATGAAGCAGAACGAATCAGACTCGATCGCGAAAGCCGCACGCTTGAACGACGAATCAAACGATCAGAACAAGATTTTCGTGAAGAATTAAATATTCAAAAAAACAACGAATTTAAAAAAGTACGTATCCTGGTACTAGAGGCCATTGCTCAGTTTGGTAAAACACATTCATACGACCTTATCGTCAGTGACGGTGTGCTGTTTGCTGCCAAACGCATCGATGTAACCGAGCGTATTCTTGAAAGTCTGGTTCAGGAAAACCTGCGCCTTCAATCCAGAAACCAGTAATTGGTGAGCATCCATCCGTGAAGCTGGGCCAACTTGCGGCTGCCCTTGAACTGCCATTGCAGGGCGATGCCAGTTATGAAGTGTATTCTTTAGCGCCCATATCCAGGGCTACCTGGTCCGAGCTTTCATTTGTTGTTAGCCATCGCTTTATAGACGAACTTGAATCGAGTCGGGCAGGCGCCATCATCGTGCCTCCATCTCTGGCTGATAAATTAAAGCGGAACGTATTGGTATCCGAGAACCCCTATGCCAGCTACGCGAAAGCTTCATGGTTGTTGCACCCCGATCATTCTTTTAGCGCTGGTATTCATCCGTCAGCCATAATCGATCCCAGCGCTGTTATTAGCGATAGTGTCACCATCGGGGCTCAAGCCTATGTCGGACCCAAAGCAACCATTTCCGATGGTGCAATTATCGGTGAGCAGTGTGTTGTTGGCGAAAAGGTGCTAGTAGGCTCGAATACGCGTTTGTTTGCACGGGTCACGATTAATGATGCCTGTGTGCTAGGTAGTGATTGTCGCGTACAAAGCGGAGCCGTTATTGGTTCGGAGGGATTTGGCTATGCGTATGACAGTGGATGGGAGCCCATTCACCAGGTGGGCCGAGTAGTCATTGGCAATTCTGTACACATTGGTGCCAATACCACCATTGATCGAGGTGCATTGGACGACACGGTGATTGCAGACGGAGTCATTCTGGATAATCAAATACAGATTGCCCATAACGTGCAAATTGGCGAAAATACCGCGATTGCCGGTTGCGTTGGCATTGCTGGTAGTACACGTATTGGTGCAAATTGTCAGATCGGCGGCGCTTGCAATATTGTTGGGCATTTGCAGATAGTGGATGGAGTCACGTTAAGTGCCACGTCGTTTGTATCGCAATCGATTACTAAACCGGGGCGGTATAGTTCAGGGATGCCTTTGCAGCACAGCAGAGAATGGAAGCGTTCCTTTGTGTTGCTGTCTAGGCTGAACGATATTTATAAACGTATACAGCGGCTTGAGAAAAAAAGCTAAGTGCGCAGGCTTTGCTAAAATACGTGCAACATTAACGGAGAAGGCAAATTGGAATACCAAGATGATATTCGTGAGATTCTAAAATATCTCCCGCACCGTTATCCTTTTTTGTTAATTGACCGGGTTTTAGAGTTCAATGAGGACGCAGGACTAACGGCAATTAAAAACATCACGTTCAATGAGCCGATATTCACGGGTCATTTTCCACAGGCACCAATTTATCCCGGTGTGCTGATTCTGGAAGGCATGGCGCAAGCATGCGCACTGCACGCTTTTAAAACGCTGGGTGGCTACCCAAGCGAAGAAACGCTGTACTTGTTGGCAGGCATCGATAAAGCGCGCTTTAAGCAACAGGTGGTTCCCGGCGATCAAATTCACTTCGAGGTGGTGCGCACGAAATCACGACAAGGAATTTCCCGGTACGATTGTGTAGCCAGCGTGGACGGTAATAAGGCCTGCACCAGTGAAGTCATTATCGCCAAGAACGAGATAGCGCTTTGATTCATTCTACTGCCATCGTTGACGAGACAGCCTCGGTTGCAGCCGATTGCGAGATTGGCGCGTATTCCATAGTGGGTCCCAATGTAGAAATAGGAGCGGGCAGCGTTATTGGTCCACACGTAGTCATTAAAGGACCAACAAAAATTGGCCAGAATAACCGTATCTATCAATTTGCATCTGTAGGTGAAGATCCGCAAGATTTAAAATACGCCGGAGAGCCTACCGAACTGCATATTGGCGATAACAATGTTATTCGAGAATACGCAACCATTAACAGAGGGACAGCGGGTGGTGGCGCGCTAACAAAAATAGGCCACAATAACCTGTTTATGGCGTATATCCACGTAGCTCACGATTGCCAGATTGGTGATAACACTGTATTTGCTAATGGTGCGTCGTTAGCGGGTCATGTCACTGTTGGCACTCATGCCATATTGGCAGGTTTTGCGTGCGTGCATCAGTTTTGTACTGTTGGTGAGCATGCGTTTATCGGATTGAATTCGGTTGCCAACCGCGATGTTCCACCTTTTATGATGGTAGTGGGTAACTATGCGGAAGCACGTGGCATCAATAAAAACGGTTTGCGTCGCCGTGACTTCAGCGAAGAAACCATCGGTGCACTGCATCGCGCCTACCTTGCGTTGGTTAGGCAACGTGGTGATCGTAGTCAGGCAATGGAATTGTTAAAGCCGCTAGGTGAAGAGTTTCCGGATGTGCAACGTTTTATGGATTTTATCAATAACAGCGAGCGCGGCATCGTTCGATAGGCAAGCCATTAAACATCAAACAACATGTCGCGTATTAACTGTGCGACTCTGCCGGATGCACCTCCGGTCCCCATCTTTTCTCGTACGTCGCGTAAGTTTATCTGCATTTCACGCCGGTAATTTGCATTAAACAACAGTTGCTCTAGTTCATCTGCCATTGCCTGAGGTTCTGCGTCGGATTGTACGAACTCTTGGCAAATGCGTCTGCCTGCAACGATATTGACCAAACCTATATTGTCAATTTGTATCAAGCGCTTCATCAGAGCGTAGTTAATCGTATTGATAACGTACATCACAGCCATGGGTGTGCCAAGCATTGCGGTTTCTAATGTCGCGGTACCGGATGCTGTTAATACAGCATCGGCTGCACGCATAACGTTATAACTCTGACCATCGATTATGGCGACATCCAGATGACTGTCGTTAACTAATTGCGCTACTTGCTGACGGTCTAATGTGGGCGCAACCGGGATTGCGAACTCAATAGACGGGTGCTTTTGCTGTAGCAGTTTTGCACTTTGTAGCATCAATGGTAGATTTCGGGATAGCTCACCGTTGCGACTACCCGGCTGTAGGCTCACAAACACGGAACTGCTTAACCCTAAATGGGCACGCGCCTGCGCTTTATCAAACGGGGAATGTGCGTCGTCCACCAATGGGTGGCCTACGTAGCGCACAGGAATATTGGCTTGCTCGTAAACATCGACTTCAAATGGAAACAGAACCGCCATATGATCGACCAGTTCGCCAATCCGGTTAATGCGTTTTTTACGCCAAGCCCAAATTTGTGGGCTGATGTAAAATAGCACTGGAATGCCAAGTGCTTTGGCAGTCTCTGCAAGCTTTAAATTGAAATCAGGGTAGTCAACAATAATTAGAAGATCTGGCTTACGCTGTCGCATGGTTTCGCGCAGCAATTTTAATCGCTTCAGAAACGTAGGGTAGTTAATCAGTACATCAACAATGCCGATAACGGCAAGCTCCCTACAATCGAGTGTTAGCTCCATACCAACAGCTTCAAGCTTATCCGCTCCCATACCGAAACAGTCGAACTCCAGGCCCTGATTTTTTAATGCCGACAGTGCGTGAGCTGCATGCATGTCGCTGGAGGCTTCTCCAGCTGAAATCATCAATAAGGGTTTCGACGTGTTCATGTCTTGCGTTGCGTGTGTTACGCAGTTGCCAATGCGGCAATAACGACGTTACAGATTCTGTCAATAGTTACATCGTCAAGTTCGGGGTATATCGGCAGCGACAGACATCGTTCTGCGGTAGCTTCTGCTACCGGGCATTGTGCTGAATTTTGCATGTGTGCAGTGATAGCGACTTGCTTATGTAGCGGGATTGGGTAGTACACAGCCGATGCAATTTGATCGTTCGCCAGTGCCTGTTTTACAAAATCTCTGTTGTCTGTTAAGAACGTAAACTGATGGAATACGGAAGTAGCATCACCTTGTTCTGGCGCGGATTGCAGCTGTGGCAACTGGATCTTCGCCTCTTTCAGGTTATCGCAATAGCGTTGCGCTACGCGCGCGCGCGACTCGTTATAAGCATCAATATGCGGTAGTTTCTGCCGCAATATCGCTGCCTGGATTTCATCGAGTCTGCTGTTATAGCCGATTACACTGTGATGATATTGCTTCGTGCTGCCATGCGCACGCAACACTTTTATCTTCTCAGCCAGATCGGGATTGTTTGTGGCCAACATACCGCCGTCGCCATAGCAACCCAAATTCTTACTGGGAAAAAAACTGTACGTACCGATATCGCCGATCGTACCCGTTAGTTTGGAATTGACGCGAGCACCAAAACTTTGTGCGCAGTCTTCAATAATGTGCAACTTGTATTCGTTTGCGATAGCGGTTAACGCTGGCATATCGGCTGGTAAACCAAACAGGTGTACTGGCACAATTGCCCGCGTTTTATCAGTAATCGCGTTTTGCACTTGTACTGGATCAATATTAAAACTGTGTGGGTCAATATCGACGAATACGGGGGTGGCGCCAACATAGGCTATGGCTTCTGCCGTTGCGATAAACGTAAACGGGGTGGTGATAACTTCATCTCCCGGTCCCAAATCCAGTGCGCGCATGGCCAGATGCAACGCATCGGTACCATTAGCGCAGGATAAAGCATGCTCGCAACCAAGATACGCTGCAGCCTCTTGTTCAAATGTATGGACGTTGTGACCCATAATGAAATGCGTATTGACCAATACATCAGCGATTGCCGTATCGATGTTAGCTTTGAGCGATAGATATTGCTGGTGCAAATCCACCATGGGTACTGCGGCAGAATGAGTCATAAATACGGTCTTAGAGTGTAAAACCGTATTTTAGCTTGATGGTCGAAGAAGTGGGGCGATTATACGAATCAGATCAATCGCGTTGATGGCCCGCATTGACCCGCAGAGCGCGACCTGCAACAAGCAACATCAATAGCCAGATGCTTAAGGAACCGCCACTTTTCGGTGCTTCGTTGGCAGCTGCGATTTCGGGTAGGCCGGCATTTGCATTGGAGTCGTTATTGGAGTTATCGCCGGTGGTGGTCGTACTGTCAGTACCCGTGCCGGTCGTATCCGAACCAGCATCAGTGTCATTATTGTTCGTATTATCGGCCTCGTTGTTATTGGTATTGCCGGCAGCGTTATTGGAACCGTCCACAGGTGTACTGCTTTCAGAACCTGAAGTTTCGGTAGTTTCAACAATTTCATCGTTGAATACGTTATTGCTTAAATCGATGTCCAGCGTGCGAGATTCAACACGGACTTTCAGTTCGTCCAAGCTGGCTGAATTTGAATCAACCAGTACTGAAAAGACGGAGTCACTGAATTCGATGAGCGTATCGCGAGTGCACCTGAGCTCGATACCGAATTGTTGGCAATCCCAGTTGCTGTTTGTGCTGACGGATAACCAATCGGCGTTACTACCGTAACGCGCAGTTAATTCAAGCGTGTTGGCTCCAGCATCGCCAAGGTTGGTGATGACTAAATCCACACGAGTGTTGTCTGTTGACACAGTAGTGGATACATCCAGCTTTAAATCGGTGCTGTACATGCGATTGACGCTGTCAATGTCGAGTGCGCTCAGCGCTTCACGTTGGCCAATGTCTACGTTGTCCGGGGTTTCAATGCTTTTTACGTTGTCATCCAATGCAAAATAATAGGCGCCGTAGTGCATTATTGAACCGTAGTCGTAATCGCTGAATGTATCTGCGCCAGAATCGATAATCTCAAAGTTATCTTCACTGCCAGCTTCTAAGTTGTCCAGGTTTATCGTGACAAAGTTGTCTCGATCGGGCCGAGTGTGCTCGTGGTACAACCCGATTGCATGTCCGATTTCATGCACGACATTGCCGACTGCACAATCATCAGCTATCCAGACCTGCTGTTGGCCGCCGCGGCGTCCTACCCATGATGCGCAACCGTTACTGGGTGTAAACACGATGTAATTGTTGTAGGTATCTGCGTTTTCTGCCGTACGTTCAATCATTTTTAACGTGGTTAAATCATTCCAATGTGCCACTGCGGCGTACGCATTGTCTCGCATGGTTTGTGTTAGATCAGGTGCCATTTCAAAGGGAACAATGCCATCCGGCCAACGCTCGAATGCTGTTCGTACACCCAAACCGCGTTGTTGTATAGGAATTTCCAGCCGACCGTTCGGGCTGAGTTCGCCTAAAACCATATCGCCTTGTGCAACGGCAAAACCCTGAATAATCTGATAGGGAATGCCGTTCAGGCTGCCGGTGATTCGATTATCCCCTTCCAGCTGAAACTTTGATGGTCCGCTAAGTGAGAACTGTTCAACTTCAGACGCATGCAATGTCGGACACAACAGTAAAATAGCGCCCACGATGCTTGCTGCTATTCTGCTCAGGTTTCGGCTTGTCGATTCCGGCTTTGCAGGTGCCAGTGTGACCATAACTCGCTCGCTTTGTATCAAAATCGCACCGATGGCTTTGCGGTACGTATCTAACGGTTATCGGACAGCTGGGCATTTAATAAACGTTACTAAACGCTACAACCACTGAAAACCAATGTGGGTGGGCATTGCGAAGCGGCAGAGTGTGACGTATTCAACACGGCGCGGTATGCTAATAACCTATGAATAGCATCACACAACAAAGTCAGCTTAATAAGAGCTGGCGAACCCCACTGCTGGTTATTGTGGCTGGCTGTCTTATCGCATTGTTTGGCTTCGGTATCCGCTCTGGTCTTGGATTGTTTCTCGAGCCCATGACGGTAGCCCGGGGGTGGACCAGGGAAACCTTTGGCTTTGCGCTGGCGCTACAGAATCTGTTCTGGGGTTTGGGGTTGCCTGTTGCTGGCGCTCTGGCCGATCGCTATGGTGCGATGCGGGTCATCATGGTTGGCGCGGTTGTCTATGCGCTGGGACTGTACGGGATGTCCCTGGCGCAAACGCCGTTTTCGTTGAATATGTTTGCCGGTGTGTTGTCGGGCGTTGGCATAGCCTTTTCGGCCTTTACGCTTGCGCTGGCTGCTATGGTCAGAGTGGTGGGCACGGAGAAACGCTCTTTTATTCTGGGTTTAGGCACCGCATCGGGTTCGCTTGGTCAGGTAATTTTTTCCCCTGTGAGTCAGGGATTCATTCAGCATGCAGGATGGTCAAATACATTAGTGGGCTTGGCTTTAGTTGCGCTTGCCATGATTCCGCTGGCATTTATTCTGCCTGGCATTGCGAGAAACGATGCTAGCGCCAGTACTCAGCACGAGCAGGCCAAACAGTCTTTGAAAGAAGCAGTAACGGAAGCCTTTGCACATCGCGGATTCGTGTTACTCACTACTGGTTTTTTTGTCTGTGGATTTCACGTGGCGTTTATAACCGTGCACTTTCCGGCCTACGTGAAAGATTTAGGACTAGACCCAGCAATAGGCGCTTACAGCCTTGCGTTAATTGGGTTGTTTAATATTGTTGGTTCATTCGGTTCGGGATTGGTAGGGCAGCGCTATAGTAAAAAAATGAGTCTATCCACCATCTATTTTTTACGCTCTGTCGTTATCCTTGCGTTGCTATTGCTGCCCAAAACCCCGTTGGTCATTCTCACCTTTGCAGCCGTGATGGGTATCCTGTGGCTGTCTACGGTGCCATTAACGACGGGCATAATCGCGCAAGTGTTTGGCGTACAATACATGGCTACATTGTTTGGCATTGTGTTTTTAAGCCATCAGATTGGTAGCTTTGTCGGTGTGTGGTTAGGTGGCTTACTGTACGATCAAACTGGCAGTTATAACGGCATGTGGTGGGCCGGGGTCTTCTTTGGTGTAATAGCAGCAATATTGCATATGCCCATCAATGAAAAACCGTTGGCTCGGTTGACAGCAACATAAACCGCTGTTGATTTGTTTGCTGAAAAAAATGCAAGCAGCAATGTAAGCAATGCCACCCTGGCAATCGAAAGCCCCACGGCTGTGGGGCTTGTGTATGTAGGAATGTCTGGCTAATAAGGCTAAACGTTACTGTTCGACTGGTACGGCGCGGCTGGCTCTTGCACCATTGGCAGACAATGTTCTAACGAAGGCAACAGAATCTAATGTTGGTGCAGCGCTCGGGTTATAGGTTTGCCAACTGTTACCATCGGCTGAGTATTGCGTGGTTAAACCTTTGAATTCAACCTGCATATTTAAGTTGCTGGAACCCGGTTCTACGCTGGGTAGCGGTATGCGGTATTGCACGCCTGCAGCGTCAAGCTTGGATAGTTCCGTGTCAGCAAGTTTTTTAGCAAACGATGCATAGTCTAGTTCTACAGCAGCTCTATCAACATTGGTCGATTGATTGCTGAATTGCGTGCCCGGTATGTATTCCAATTCCCAATCGGCCGCATGCCAGGCGCGTTCAGCTAGTGCAAGCAGGCGAGGGAACAGCATGTAGTCAAACTGCTCTGGTGTGCGTACCGTTTCGCTCCACAAAAATCCTTGCATCCCTTGGTACCCTTGACTACTGCTACTAGCAGAGGCGCTCCATGGATTACCATAACGCTCTTGTGATAGGGCTGCATTTTGCGACAAGTTCTCTGGTGTAAAACGAAATACTTTTTCAGTACTGATTTGTCTTGCTGCCCAGTAGTAACCACGTTCTTTAGGATCAACCTCGTAAGGGAAGTCGAAGTACAGATAATCGGGATTGCCCAGAATGGTTTCGAAGCCTCGGTCCACGAATGAGTTTGCTAAATCGATTGTTGCATTTGAATTGTTTGTATTGGCATCAGATAACCGCGCCCAGAAACCAACCCCAGCACTTGTGGTGGCTAATTCGTTTGCGGAAAGTGAGCCGTATATATCCTGATAAGCATACAACGTTGGAATGCCTGCATTAGCCACAATTTGCGATACCCGGTTTATGAAGTAGGGTGTTAAATCGTTTCTTGAACTGACTTCTGCGGTGTTAGCGATAAAGTCGTCGCACACGGGAGATGCAGCCCAAGGTTCGTCAGACGCGGAACGATCAGGATTGGGAAAACCCCAACTTAGCAAAATGTTTACGGCTTCATCGCCGCCCATATGCCAAACATTAAACGGCAGACCTGCGTCTGTATACATACTTTTAACTTCGGTTATAACCGTTTCTAGAAAATTGTAGGTGCCGGGTACACAAGGGTTTATAAAACTATCGTTATAATTTTGCACCGTTAAATAACGCGACGTATCGTTTGGATCATCAATCCGTACATTCAGATTCAGCGCGTCGCCTGTGTTGTACGCTCGGGCTCGCATACCAACTACCGCGGCGCGCGCATGTGCCGGCATATCAAATTCTGGAATCACTTCAATGAAGCGTGCGTTGGCGTATTTGAGTAAATCGACAAAGTCTGCTCGACTAAAAAAGCCTGATCCCTGATTACTGCTAAATGGACCCGAACCCATGCCTGGCATCAATGAGTTGGTTTCGGTCACGTTGCCATCAGCATCAAGATTGAATTCTCGCTTGGCCGCAACGCTTGTTAGTTCGGGAAAGCTCGGGATTTCTAATCGCCAGCCTTCATCGTCTGATAAGTGTAGATGCAACTTATTCATCTTGTACGCTGCCATTTGATCCAGCAAGCGTTTTATTGAGGCAACTGAATGAAAGTTTCGGGCAACGTCAATGTGCATGCCGCGAAAGCCGAAACGCGGACTGTCGCTCACTTCCACTATCGGTAAAGAGTTCGTTTGCGGATCAAACAACGCTAACAAAGATTGCGCTGCGTAGAACATCATGGCCTGGTCACTGGCGGTTAATGTAATTGTGCCATTCGCTTGTACTGATAACGTGTAGGTGTTGGCCGACATAGTATTGTCGATAGCGCCTTGCACCGGCGTCGACGTAGAACCGCCAATAAATTGGGCTTGCCGTGTGTTCAGTGCCGATAAAGAATCAGCCGGCAGGCCGAGCGATACAAAGTTAAAGCTATTGTTTACGGCAACAGAACCCGCTGTTTGAGTTAGTGAAGTTGGTCGTGGGATAATTCTGGCGTTCAAGCTTGATGCACTTAAGGTATCAATTGCCGTATTGATTTCGCTATTGCGTGCATGGCGGGTTGCGGTACTGGCAATCGCGTTGTTTTCACCAACAAATTCGAAGCGGTTATTGCCGGTGATTTCCATCGCGTAGGCGTTTTCATCTGTCTCGTTATCGGTGTTGGCAATTAACGTGACTCGCCCACCTTGGGCGACCCAATAGCGGGGTTGGAAATCGGTCTCTACCAAATGGTTAAATTCAGTAATCATTTTGACGGTTTTTACTCCGCCGTTAAATCCACTGAATGCGTCCGTGGGTGCTACGTAGTGTAAGTCGCCGTTAACGTGTGTAACGCTGAACTCATCGCTTTGCACTTGCAGCACTCGGCGGGTACTGTGAAAGTAGAGTTTCCAGGTGTTATCGCTTAACGAATTGGCGGCGTCTTTTATGTGTAAGTTCACAACACTGCAGGCATTGTATTGAGCGCCAATATCAGCACACTGCAAGCCAACAGACGTGCCCTGATTAGTTGCAACTTCATACATAATTGCCAGCGAATCTGACAGTGCTGCGACGCGGTCGGCCCCAGTTTGCAGCACAAGCGGATCGTTTTGCGTAGCGGGGACGCTAGCTATCGCCGTACCGCTGTGGCTTAACCCTGCATCGAGGAGGGAAGCGTTAGTATCGGGTCCGCCTGTGTTTGTGCCATTGTCCGTTGAGCCTGCTTCAGTACCGCCCGCTTCGGTACCACCTGCCTCCGTGTTTCCAGCTTCAGTGCTTCCCGCAGTTGATGTGCCGGTATTGCCACCGCTCGAGCTGCCGTTCGATGAGCCGCCACAAGCGCTAATGGCTAAAGTACAGCTGGCCAAAAGCGCAATTACAGGTAGTAATTTCATTTTCTAATACTCGGATGCTTTGTCAGATCTCCATTATGCCTCGGCGTGTGTTAATTTCCGAGTGTGTTTTACCAATTTTCCGCTCCGTCATTGCTAAACAGCGCTATCACCAGGACGTTTTACAGATTGTGACACCTATCAGAGACCCTAATCCCTTTGATTACGGCAGGTTAATGCTGGTCAGCGCAATTTGGGGCGCGTCATTTATTTGCATTGAAATAGCGTTGGCTGACTTTTCTCCATTTGCCATTGCTACCTGGCGCTTGTTTATTGCCAGTCTCATCATTTTGTTTGTGTGCTACCAAAAAGGTTTGCGAATCCCGCTCGACAGACGATCACTGATTTTGCTGGGCGCGATTGGTTTTTTAAATGGCAGCGTGCCATTCACGCTAATTGGTTGGGGACAACAAACGGTAGATCCTGCAACAACGGCATTATTGTTGGCGACATCGCCGTTTGTTGCATTGTTGCTGAATCATTTCATGACAACCGATGACCGCTTCACGCTAAATCGTCTAGTGGGTTTAACAGTTGGTTTTATCGGTGTTAGTTTGTTGTTTGTGCAAGAAATTGTGTTTGAAGGTAATGGTTTGATCGGTATGTTGGCCATTATGGTTGCATCGGCTTGCTACACGCTATCGGCCATATGGATTCGTCGACTGCAAGGCGTGCCCGGGTTGGTCATTGTTGCAGGATCCACATTAATATCGAGCATGCCAATGTTGCCCTTATTATTGTGGTGGTATCCGCCGTGGGAGCAGCAAACTTCGTTCAGCAGTCTGACAGCGTTGTTATTTCTGGCTATTGGACCTACTGCAATAGCGTATGTGCTTCGCACTCAAATCGTACAAATCAATGGCGCTGTGTTTATGTCTACCGTGGGCTATTTAATTCCGCTGTTTGCAGTGTTATGGTCATGGTTGTTTTTCGCCGAAACGCCCACAATAATCATGGCAACGGCCATGATATTTGTATTTACTGGCATTTTTCTTGGACGTAAATCCGCTGCGTAAAATGATTCGTACTAAACTTGCTAAAGTGACCTTATTAACCATCACTGATAACCATCTAAGTAGAGCCCATAATGAGTAAAAAGACCCCGTGGACCGAAGCCATGCCCGAACAGCAGTTCGAGATCATGCGCGACATCATTGCTGCCCCAAGTCCCGTCGGCCTGGAATCGGCCATGACGCTAGGAGTTTTAAAACCCTATTTTGATTCATTTATGCCTAAAAGTTGGAAGATGCATCAGCATGCAGGTAATGCCAGTGTGGTCTGGGATTCCCATCCAGGCAAAGAAGACATGTTTACGGTCATGATCGTAGGCCATGCCGATAAAATTAGGATGCAAGTTCGCAAAATCGGACCGGATGGAAAAATCTGGATAAACAGCGATTCGTTTTTGCCGTGCACCATGCTAGGACACGAAGTCACGCTGTTCAGTGAAGACCCAGACAAACCCGGCAAATACCGCTCGTTAAACGGCGGCACTATCGAGGCTTTAGGGGCTATCCATTTTTCTGAT
The DNA here is from genome assembly GCA_964390335.1 of uncultured Granulosicoccaceae bacterium. Taxonomy (GTDB): domain Bacteria; phylum Pseudomonadota; class Gammaproteobacteria; order Granulosicoccales; family Granulosicoccaceae; genus Granulosicoccus. The sequence continues at coordinate 68,526 of CAYMHU010000008.1, forward strand.
ATGGGTCATCGAACTGGCGATAAGGGAATCCGACCCACGCAGCTGTATTTAGATTTACAAATCCACGGTGACAACAAAGCAGATCAAATTAAACGATTAGGTGTCAAGGCGGGCGATTCCTTACTGCTTAAACGTCCAATTAAACGTGGCTTTAGCCCCAACACTTTTTACGGTGCATATCTCGATAACGGCCTTGGCTGCTTTGTGACTGCGGAGGTTGCAAAGTTAGTAGCCAAAGCGACTGCAATGAAAAAAGTGCGGGTGCTGTTTGCCATTGCATCGCATGAAGAGATCGGACGTTTCGGTAGTCGGATTCTTGCCGGCGTACATCAGCCCGATGCGCTGATTGCGGTTGATGTTAATCACGACTACGTTGCAGCACCAAATATTGGCGATCGTAATATGACGCCATTAGAAATGGGCAAAGGTTTTACGATGTCTGTTGGTGCTATCGTCAGTGAGCAATTGAATACACGCATTAAAAAAGCGGCTGCGAAACACAAAATTCCAATGCAACTGGATGTGACGGGCCGTGACACAGGCACCGATGGTATGGCAGGCGTACTCGCTAACATCGATAGTGCAGCAACTTCAATCGGTTTCCCGACCCGAAATATGCACACCATTTCTGAGTCTGGTAATACCAGCGATGTGTTAGCAGCCATACATGTTATCTATCAGACCATTGCTGCAATGGATAAAGAAAAAGGTGATTTGCGTGAAACGTTTAAGACCACGCATCCACGTTTGGATAAAACCACTGAGATTAAACATCAAGGCTTCGATAAGCTGGAAAAGTAGGTTTTGAGTCTACAACATGATTGCCGCAGCTATTCTACGAATATTTAGTTGTCGTCTATCGGAACGCCACAGTCATTGTGGCGCTTGCTTGGTGCTGGAAACGATAAAAATAAATACTTTCAGCCGATCAGGTATCGGTTGATTTTATCTACGATCGCAGTTTCCTCAATAAACTTACGAAGGGTATTAGAAGTTCTTGGGTCATTGGGTACTCTCTTCCAAAATTCAATCGCAGCCTCTACAGCTCGTTTTGAATCGAAAGTGCTCCCCGTCAATTCGAATTCGGGAATTTCGAACTTTAGACTCGTGACTTCAGATCCTTTTGGTGCAAAACCCATTGAGCACATATCATAAACTGGGAGAAGACTAAATGTTTCTCCGTCAATCGATACACTCAAATTTCCGAGATGTCTGTCTGTATTGTTTATCAACTTACCAAAAAGCTCTAAAGCAACTACATTATGATGATCAAACATTGTTGCTATATCTGCTTCCACCATGCTTCCATAAACATCAGTCCAACTACCACCACTGCCTACAAATTCAGCATCAACCGTTCTCAACGAAAACATTGAAATACGACCAAACTTTCCTCTGCGATCAAAACGTTTTGACTCAAGAAAATATCTCCCATTCTGATCGTAAAGTGTAGTTTCCGCAGCTGGAAACCCGAAGTCTGACAATACTGAAAGTGCATGATACTCAGTAACTAAAATATCTCTCCATCTTTCACTGGTTAGGTCATCCTGTGATGGCGTAAATTTCACGATTACATGAGATTCAATGTCAGAAATAAATGCGGTAAACTTTTGCTGTTCGCCACCGGCAGACGATACTCCTGTGATTCCTTCAAGGGTTGCTTCGGCGATTTCGTGATAATTTTCTCGGCTGACAATTTGGGGTGGATTTCTGAGTCTGTTCATCATTGAGAAACCGAAAACTAGATCTCCAGGTAAATCGTCTCCATTAGCTAATAGATATTTTCCAACTTGATCAACTGTCCAGTGGTCGGGATCCGGTGGGAACTCATCCGATTGCGAAGACAATCTTTGAGCTATTAATCTTCCTAAAAAACCTTGAGGCCGTGCGTCTTCCATAAAATATGGCAAGCTGTCGAACAGGGCGTCGAACTCGCAACCGTTAAACAAAAACGATGCGCCTGATAAGCCTGCAAAGAAGTAACCATCGGGTTGAAGTCGGCAGAGTAGTCCTCGCGGCACGTTCTTACCATTAGTATCGACTGTCGCTATAGGTATTTTTTGCTCGGAACCAAACGCGACATCTACTGCAGCATATCGATATGGCTTGGGGCCAGGTAGTCTTATGATCTCGCTAGAATTTCTGACCAAACGGGATACAGTCGCCTGGCTGAGATTAGTCACTGCTTGAATTTCTTTGGATGTTCGCGGTCCAGTAGCAAGCGCCTCTAGAATACTCATATGAATCCGTTTAGAATAACTATTGGTGAAAATAATTCTATATAAAACATATACATAGATTATTTTATTTGTTTATAAATATTTTCTGTGAATATAAGTAGAATAGCAATTATTGTGCTCAACGACAACAATTTCAAGAGTAGTATCAAAAACTGGAACGGTTGCCGATATAGAACGTGGCAGCCAATTTGAAATTACAGAGTAGCCAGAGCTAACTGGCCGCCTAAGTTCCGTTTCAAGTGTTTAGAGTACGGACAAGGATGCACTCTGTTTTCACCACTAAGGATTTCAACAAATCGGCCGCTAGGTTTAGGTGTGGGCGTATATTACACCCGAATTCTGGGCAGAGAAATGGCGTCCCGGGAGGGATTCGAACCCCCGACCTGCCCCTTAGGAGGGGGCTGCTCTATCCAGCTGAGCTACCGGGACCACATTGACCTACAGCAGTATAGCGAAAATGGTGCTGCAGTTTGGACGGTCTATCAACTATATTGTAGGTGGAAGCTCATTAAAGATGATCCCAATGTCTGATACAACCACAATAGAGCCAGTACGCAGCGAACGACGTGAATTCGATCGGGTCCAAGATGCCGTGGCATTGCGAATGTGTCGCTTGCATGAATTACCAGCCGCCGGAGAGGCACGCATTCAACCAACAGAGGATGCGCCGGTTCGCCGTGTTAATAAATACGATATCGAAGGCTACGCTGAAGTCAAACGCGACTATCCGGCAGTGGCCAGTTATGTTGATGAGCTTGAAGAACGTATCAGGGAATTTCTGTTAGACGGTGCAAAGCAAACAGCAGCACCTACCCATAAAGTTAGTTTGTCTGCCAGTGGGATGGCTTTCGCCGACGATATGATGTTGTATCCGGGTGAGGTTGTGGGAATAAACGTCACGTTGTTTCCCAGTGAAAGACTCATCTCTTGCGATGCACGCGTACTGTCTGCTGGTGATGCACCTGAAGTGGCTAATGGTGAAAAGCACACGTACCGTTTACAGTTTGTGCGTATAAGCGACGCCGACAAAGCCTACATCAACCAGCATGTTCGAGGCTTGCTCAGTGGCCTGCCAGTCGAAGCAGAGTAGCCACTGTAGATTTCGCCAGTTTTTTTTTACCTATAAATACTGCACTATCCACAACTGAATCTCATCAATGATTGATGAGACAGAGGCAAAGGACCAGCCTCTGATTCGCTGTAGGCGAACCATAACAAGGAGTGGTTATGAATCCGATCGGGTATTGTATTTCTCAGTTTCAATCGTGCATTGCTTTTGTTTGCGTACTTGCGTTGCTGTTAGTCACGCCTGCATTTGCTAATCTACCTGCAGGCCCGTCCTGTGCAACATCTTCTATTGCGGGTCTCAGCTGCGCCAGTTCAAACGACCCAGGCATCACACCGATTTGGAAACAAAACCATCGCTACGTTGGTAACCCGGTTGATGTGGTCAGCGGTAACAAATATCAGCGCGAGCAGGACTATCAGGCTATTGGCTCGCGCTTGCACTTGAGTCGGTACTACAGTTCGGCGTTAAGCGAGACGGATGTTGGATTGGGCCATGGATGGCGACACTCTTATATGGTCAAACTGATCGAATTGGATTCGGACCGGCGTCAAATAGTGCAGGCCGATGGGCGTACGATCGAGTTCAAACGTTTATCCGCAACAGGCTCCTTATTTATGGCGCATAGTCGACAAGATGGCTACATCGAGCATGAGGAGCAGGCGCGATGGTTTGTTGGTGATGGGCGGATATTGAGTTTCTATGGCTCGCACTTGGTCAGAATTGATTATTCAGACGGCGCGAGCTTGCAGCTGATGTACAAGGATAATCAATTGCAGAGTGTAACCAATGAGTATGCTCAACAGCTGGTGTTTGAATACACAGAATCGAGCGCAGGACTTCGCAGCTACACGCAAACTAACGGCGAACTTGATGCGCATCTAAAAGCAGTATCGCTACCTTCCGGTGAGCGTTTGCTGTATCGCTACGACGCCATCGGAAATCTAACCAGTGTGGCGACTCAAGCTAAACAGGTGGCGCACTATGAGTATAACGATACCGTTTATCCCAATCATCTGACCGACATATCGGGCCCGAAAATTCAGCAGCGTAGCTGGACATACAATCAGCAGGGGATGGTTGAAAGCTATACCAATGCCACGACGCAACAGCAATTAGCCATGACTTACTATGGCAATGCTGAACTGGATCTTCGGGGTGAAACACTGGTTGAACACCGCAATGGCAAGCAAGAGCAATTTCATTGGCAACGCAACGCGATTAATCAACAGATATCGATAACCCGGGTTGACAGTCAGTCGGGTAAGTCCGGTTCCATATTTAGTTTCAGTCCTGTGCCTGATGACGTGCAGCAAGCTGATGATGTTCTAAAAGCTCATAAGCTGCATTTGCAAACGGCAAAAACCTCGCATGCTAAGCCAAAGGTCGTAACAGAAATGACATCACTGGAAGATGTTGATCTGAGTGCGATTGAAGTTTTGCCCATTGCTAAGTCGCTTAATAGTCAAGTTGTGTTGCGCATCAACGGAAGTGATCTTACATTTGAGATTCATGCCGATCGCCATGGCAAAGTAACCCAAATTACTTTTGGTAATACGTCATTACGGGAGATGGCTGAGCATTGGGCTAGCGGCGACATCGTGCGCTGTGATGCGGAACCTTTGTTTCAACGCGCGTTACAGCAACCAAAACCCGACCAAAGCTGTATAGAAGACTTTGTATTTCTGGTAGAGCTGTCTAATAGAGTGACTGAACTTAACCAGTCGGGTTCTTATAACGATTTACCGGATAGGTCGCGGCGTTCTGCAACAACCGGTACTGCTGCGAACCAGCCGTGTTTAACAAACCCGTTCTCCAGTTGCACTGAACTTGAGCGCAACTTTGAGCTGGCGCAATTGACAAGCTGTGCTTATAAAATTGTTGTGGTCACTTGTGGGCAAGACTGGGAGTCGGTCGATCCTGGCATGGTGAATTTGACGCAGGACGATTTTAACTATAAGTCATTCAGTGCGCGTTTATTTCTTAATAATCAAACCGGCGAATACGTGTTGGCATTCAGAGGTACCGACGATAAAGGCGATTGGAAGGATAATCTGTTGCAAGCGGTGGGTGTCAGTACATCGCAGTATCGAAAGGCTACTGAACTAGCTGAAAAAGTCAAACAACAGTTGGCAGGCCGGGATTTATCCACTGCCGGACACTCACTTGGAGGTGGGTTGGCTACGGCAGCTGCGTTACAAATTGAGGTAGAAGGGCATGTGTTTAATCCGGCTGCACTGGTCGATAAAACAGCCGGCCGATTGGGATTAAATAACTACACCGATGCTGAGAGGTTAGTGTCTGTCACGACGATGCACGGTGACCTTCTTACCAGTGTTCAAAACTGGGTGTATGCCGAAAGTGCGTTTTATGAGTGGTATGGAAAGCCCAGTTCGCATACTAGGCTTTCCAAGCCAGATCGCGCTTGGTTAAATAACTATAAACAGAACAATAGCAGTACCCTGGGTTTTGATAGTATTGCGCTGCATTCAATAGAATCGATATTGCAATCGAATGAAGCAACACTGAAAGCGGTGTGTGGTATTACCGCTTCCAGAGCCTAGTTGCTCATGCACAGGTTAAACCTGCTTTATTCAGGCGAAAACAGCACGCTGTCGCCGATAATCTGTTTGGCTATGTTGGCGCTCGACCAATATACATCCAATGCTTCTGTGCCATTGGATTGAAAATACCGAACTTCGATATCGTGCAAGCCAGCGTCAAGACTCACAGCACCTTGTTTTTCAATGACGCCGTGTTTGCCGTTATTGTCTACAACAGTAATGCCATTGATCAGCAATTGACTGCCATCATTCGACGCAGTGTAGAAGGTATACAAGTCGGTTTCGGGTATCAGGATTTTTCCCGTAAAACGATACCCATAGAACTTGACGCCATTGCTATCGGGTAATGTAAATTGCGGTGTCGACCCTGAGCTTGTAGGTGTTAGCTGGTTGAAGTCGGGCAGTACTGTCCAATTTCCCTCGTAATACTCGTAGTTTAAGTCTGAATCGGACGGCGGTGTTACTGTCGAACCACCTGTCGTATCGCCGTCGACGTTATCATTGGCGTTATCGTCGGTATTGGCACCATCATTAAATGGTGCGGCTGTCAGGGTTGCGTTTGCCAGTGCTTGTTTCGGCATCGTATCAGACGACCAGAACACCTCCAGTGAATCCTGGCCCGCGCGTTCGAAGAATTCAATTAACACATGATGCTGTCCGGCGGATAGGGTTTGGCTAGCCGACACCTCGCGCTTAGCGTGCAAGCCATCATTATCCACTAATAGCTGTCCGTCGATCGACAGCGCGCTTCCATCATCTGATGCAACATAGAAAGTGTATGTGCCATCTTCAGGAATATCCAGATAGCTTGCATAGCGAAACGCGTAGTTATCTGAAGTTGCTTTCGGCTCTAAACTGAATGCGTTCAGGTGCCCCTCATTAATTGGTGTTAGTGACGTGAAGTCGGGTAGGGCTGCCCACTGACCTTCAAAATATTGATAACTGATTTTGGGTTCTTCCACATCGGGTGCCGGATCGTCTTTGCCGGTGGATAGTACCGCTAGAGGAATTGGTTCCTTGTTGAAAGTATCGCTTGACCACGCTACGTCCAGTAGATGCCCGCCACCGTATTCAAAAAATTCAACATCGATGGAGTAAGTACCAGCAGTTAGAACAATATCGGCTTGTTTTTCAATAGGTGGGTGTCTGAAGTCGTTCAGTACCACTACTTCACCGTTCAACAGTAAGCGACTGCCGTCGTCCGATTTTAGGTAGAAGGTGTATGTACCGTCGGAGGGTATTGTAATAGCGCCACTAAACCGGAACGCGTAGAAGTCATCCTGTTCTCGATCATCCAATACAAACCCAGGACTTTGACCCTGCTTAACCGCTGTTAGGGCGTTAAAGTCTGGTAGCTTGGTAAACGCGCCCTGATAGTAGTTGTAGTTAACCAGGCCGCTGATGCCAACATCCTCTGTGCCTGAATCTGTGGTGTCTGAGTCGCCGCTGCCACCGGTAGTTCCAGAGTCTGATATACCGTTAGTACTACCTGTGTCGGTCGAACCAGCGGTTGTGCCCGCATCTGATTCTCCATCGGTAGTACCGGAATCTGAGGACCCCTGCGTGGTGTTTCCTGTATCAACACTGCCATTGGAACTCAATACCGAAGTTGGGATAATTTCTTTCGCGAACGATGGTCCTTGCCAGTGAACTTGCAGTGTTTCTCCGCGTTTTTGCTCGAAGTACTCCACTTTAATTTTGTGTGTGCCCTCGGCTAATCTGATAGTGCCGGATTGCTCCGTCGGCGCATGAATTCCATCATTGTCAACAACGAGACGATCATTGATGTAGAGCCGGCTGCCATCATCCGATGTAGTGAAAAACGTATACTCACCTGATACTGGAACCTGTATTTCAGCCGTAAATTCAAACCCGAATAGATCGTCTTGTAGCCGTGGCGATAATAAAAATCCGTCTACTTCACCTTCTTTAATAATGGTTTGGGTGCCAAAGTCGGGCAGGGTTGTCCATGCACCTTCATAGTAGCGATATGACACCTTGCCTGCTATAGACGGACCTGGGTTGTCATAAGTGATTTCTTTCGGTTGTATTGGGCTGCCTAAGTCCACAGAGTTAATGGGGCGTTTTAAACCATCCGGTCCTTGCCACGATGCTAACAACGCATCTCCGCCAGCCAGCTCAAAATAATGTACTTCAATATCGTGCTGACCTTTCGTTAAAGTGATGGTGCCGCTCTCTTCAAAGTTATAAGCATGCGCCCCATCGTGATCTACAACCAGATTGTTGTTGATAAACAGTTTACTGCCATCATCAGACTTCAGGAAAAAAGTATATTCGCCATCACTAGGTACATGCAGGGTTGCACGGAACCTAAACGCATACTGGTTAGACCGGTCTTTATTGAATAAAGAAAAGTCAGACTGAAAACCAGATTTTTTGGGTGCTAACGTATCGAAGTCAGGTAGCTCCCAGTTCACCCAGGTGTCTTCGTAGTAATCGTATTCAACATTTTGTTCGTTGTCAGACAGGGCTAAGGCTGCACCAATTTCTGGCGCGACATTGACCTGGAGTGTATGTCCCTCAGTCGGTGTGCCATCGGCGTTCAATCCAAATACCCAGTAGTAGCCCGGAATAAGCACATTGGGATTTGAATTCATGGTTAAGTCGTATGTGCCGGTGTCGGTTTTGATAAAGTCCACTGGCACAAATCGTTGATCTGTTGTGTGGTGGTGCGTAATGGCAACCAGCCGCAGCATATTAAATTCAACAATATCGTCACTGCCGGTTAGCGTGACAGTTTCACCTGGTAGCGCTGTAGCTGCTCCGCCGCTAATGGTTGGTCGAGGCGCAGACAATCCCTGCGCATCAAACAGGTATGGAGGTGAAAAAATTTCGCCATTTTGATGGTTCGTGGGACACCCGCCACATAGACCACCACCGGCAGCTAATACCCGCCCGTCTTTTAGCAGAATTGCGATCGAATGGTAGTTGCGAGGTTTATCATGAAGCGCAAGTGGCGTCCATTGCTCGGTATCGGGATTCCATAATTCAGGCTCAAGCACGGTGCCATCATCACTGAATTGAATCCCGCTGCTGTTACCACCTATAACCAAAACTTCTCCGTTGGGCAGTACAACACTGTTTTGCATGCTGCGCACGTGCTTCATTGGGGTCGTCGGCGTTACTACAGGTTCAGGACCATTTAAATCCATAAGCAATGCTGTGTTGGTTGCATTGTCTTGAGAGCCGCCTCCGGCAATCAACATTTTGCCAATGTCATACATAACGGTTGTGTTGTATAAACGCGATACCTCATCGGCTTCGCGCTCGCCATGATGCTGTACGGTATCGTGTTGCTCCATATGCACTGATAATAATCCTGGCATATGCCCTGGATGAAATAGCGAACCATCTGGTGCGACTGTTAATGCCGGATACCAATCGTTGTGAACCACATCTTCGGTGTCTAGAATGGTTTGTAAATCGATGGATGGCAGCAACGTCCAACCGGAACCATCAGTCCAGATTTCAGGATAGGGTGATGCAATCGTACCCAGTGATGCCAGTACCTGACCTGATGCCAGTGTTGTGCTGGTTGGGTACCAACGCGGTATAGCCATTGGTTCGATCGTGGAAAATTCGTCGTTATCAAAGATAGAGGTAGTAACAACGGTTGCACCACCGCCGGCAACAAACACCCGACCGTCTTCCAGCATTGATAAGCCTGCGCAGAACATATCATGGGTGCTGTTCGGGGTATCCTCAAAGCTACCATCTACGGGGTTAAAAATAGTACCGACTGTTGATTCCTTATCACCGCCAAATGTATCAACCTCCTGTGATGACCAAGCCACGATTCTGCCATCGGGTAAGTTAGCAGCAGCTGTGGCAATCAATGGCATATCAAATGTGGGTTCCCAACTGCCAACGCTACTCCAAGCTTCCGGCGGGTAAGCGGGGCTGAGCTCGGGTGGTTTTACAAAGGGTTCGTAATTTTGCGCCAGCGCCGCCCAGTAATCGTCACCGCCACCGCTTGCGGCTACCGGTTCAGTATGGTCGTGCTCGTGCGTGTTACACGCACTAATCCCAACGCAAAGCAGCGCAATACGCACGCAGCGCCAAAGGAAGTTTTGAGGAAACAAGTACGCAGATTGTGTCGTCGTCATGGTTTCAATTTGGGCAGTCAAGATAGACCTCGGAGAGGTACAAACTGCCAAAAAAGGTGCACAGACAACGCCAACTCTGAAAATTTAAAACACCTATGCGGACTATGAGTGGTCTGGAAACGTGAGCTATTTAACGGAACAACGACGACGATCGAAGTCCATGGCTAATATTGCGCTTATTGATGGTTTGTTATCCACCTAAACCGACACTTTGTCGGTCTCGCTACCATACTCATCCGGACCATCATCTACCATAGATTCTAGTGATTCTTCATCTTCAAATGTGTCTTCTCCCAGCGCGCCCAGTACCGGAAGTGGGTCAACCATTCGCCATGCCGGCAAGGATGATAGAACGCTTCCCATCAGTGTGCCGCCTCGGATTAACCACAGCAGATAGCCCACAGACAAGCCGGAGCTTACTGTAAATGAACTACCAATCAGTGTTTTGTATTGTGCCTGACTCTTCTCTAATTCTTCTCGTTGCCGATCAAACTCATTGGCTATTTCGCGAAACTCGCTACTGTTGGCGTAGTTGATTCCGGATTCAAATTCAAAGTCGAGCCGATTATTGATATCCGTTGAGACTTGGTTGGCTGAAACTGAGCTACTTAGGGGAGAAATTGTGTTTTTAAGCAATGCAATTTCTTCCAAAGTAATTTTTTCAAGTGGTGCTATTAAGCTGGCTAAATCCACTTCTTCAACGTAGGTGCTCTGTTGGTTTTCTGGTTCTTGAGTCCTTTCTACGGTGTTTGTTGCTTGAGTAGCTGGTTTTGTATCAGTATTGTTCGTAGCTGTAGTGGGTTCTTGGATTGGTTCAAGTTCAACTTGTGGAGGAGTTTCCGCCCCCGCAGCACCCAATGTCGGTGGAAGACTGATATCCACGTAATCACTAACCCTGATACTAAAGTAATGAGTTGTTGTAAGGTTGCCGGTATCAGTAGACACCACTTGCAATTCAACTTCTTCATTTACAAAAAAGTTATTTTCTGCGTTAGGTGCAAATTTTAATTCGTTGCCGACGATTTGAAATCGCTCATCAGTAATTGTATAAACGTGAGAATCGTTAGCATCAGGATCGCTCGTAGACAGTACACCAATAAGATATGGATCGGCCTGAGTAGCAGCAGCGGGAGTTGTCAGAGCAACATCAATCGGTTTTTGATTTGTGTCAATCAGTTCAATAGTCAAAAATATAGACGTAGATGACTGAAATTGTGAGTCTGATGCATTGATTTCAATCGTGACAGGGCCATATACTACGTCGGAATCGGTTGGTGTGCCACTAAAGGTTCGGGTTTGCTGGTCGTAGGTCAACCAAGAGGGCAACTCGCTGGTAACCGAGTAAGTCAACGCATCGTTTTCCGGGTCGGTAAAGCTCTCAGGTGGAATCGTGTATGTAAACTCGTTGCTCTCTGTGGCGATTTGCACTGGTAAATCGGACCCAGCCATTGGCTTTTCATTAATGGGATTTATATTGATATCGAAAAGTTGATCTGTATATAAACCAGACTCATCACTCGCTCTTATTAAAACTGAATAAACCGATTGGGTTTCAAAATCCAGCACGCCATTACTCAATACCAGCTCATTATCCGCCGCGCCACCTAGCGTGAATACATCTGCATCAGCACCGCCAACTATGCTGTAGCTTACTGAATCGCCCGTGTCTTGATCCGCACTACTAAGAGTCCCAATGGTGATGCCCGCCGCGGTATCGATGTTTTCATTAACGTTGGTATCCGATAAGGTTAATAGGCTTGGAGACTCGTTTACATTGTTTACCCACACGGATAACGCTTGTGTATCAATACCACCGTCGCCGTCGTCGACCGTAACAGTGATTTCATAATGACCGTTGGTACCAGAACCTGTATTACGTTCAAAATCAGGCGGATTAACAAAGCTTAAAACACCCGTGGTATCGATGTCGAACAGTGTACTGTCCGCGCCAGAGAGCGTGTAGTTAAATGAGTTGGTGTCGAGATCGGGGTCGCTTGCTGTTACGCTAGTTACTGCGGTTTGGTTTTCGTTAATACTAATAATTACGCTGTCGAGACCACCATTGCTAGTGATGGTAGGGTCTTCATTCACATTACTTAGTGTTACGTTTAGATTCTGATAATCTGAACCCCCGGAGCCGTCATTCACGGTTACGGTAACTTCAAAAGCGCCATTGGTGCCTGAACCCGAATCGGCTTCAAAGTCGGGTGGGTTTTTAAATGTAAGTGCGCCGGTTGTATCAATGCTAAATCGGGCTTTGTCGGCGCCAGAAAGTAAATAGCTATACGTATCCGGGCCAATGTCTGGGTCGTTCACAACTATGTTTGTAACCGCTGTTTGGTTCTCGGCAGCAATAAGACTTGCGTTATCGCCGCCGCCGTCACTGGTTATGACCGGATCTTCATTTATATCTGTTATCGTCAAAACTACCGACTTAAGATTTGTTGCACCGCCAGTGTCTTCTACTTGAATATCAATGTTGTATTCGCCGTTTGTATCGAAATCGCTGGGATTTTCATAGTCCGGAATTTCATTAAACGTCAATGCCCCGGTTACCGAATCTATGGTTATTTTGGATTGATCTTCTCCACCAACGATCGAATAAGTGATCGTGTCGCCAGCGTCGGGATCAGTGGCAGGGACAATAATTATGCTTGTTTGGGCTTCTGGTGTATTAACTATGGTGGGGTCACCACCCATTGCAATAGCAGGTGCTTCGTTAACATTTGCCAAGCCTATCTTCAAATTCTGAGTATCTGTACCACCAGTGCCGTCGTCCACAGTAACTGAAATTTCATAGGTACCGTTGGGACCTGAGCCTGTATCAGTTTCAAAGTTGGGAGGATTCTTGAATGTTAGTACACCGTTAGAATCGATGCTAAACAACGCGCTGTCTGTACCGGATAGCGAATAGGTGAGTGTGTCAGGGTCTTGATCATTTGCAGTAATAGTGCTTACGGCCGTTTGATTTTCGGCAGCAATAAGACTTGCGTTATCGCCGCCGCCATTGCTGGTTATTACCGGTAGATCGTTCGCGTCCGTTACTGTGGTAACCACGGTCTGTGTATCGGCATCACCAAAGGCATCCTCTACGCGAACATTAACGGTATAAGTATTACTTGCATCGGCATCAATCGGATTCTCGTAGTCTGGAGTTGTATTAAAAGTTAAAAGACCGCTTGTAGGATCAATACTGATATGGGATTGATCGTCTCCACCGACAATCGAGAAGGTTAACGTATCGCCTTCATCAGGGTCCGCAACAGGAACGGTTGCAATACTTAATTGGTTCTCAGGAGCTGCTAAGTCAACTTGATTTCCATTGTTTATGATTGGTTTTTCATTAACGTCGGACAATGTTACGATTAAATTTTGCGAGTCAGTACCACCATCGCCATCATCCACACTTACTGTGACTTCGAATTCACCATTGGGACCAGAGCCCGTATCGGTTTCAAAGTTGGGAGGATTCTTGAATGTTAGTACGCCGTCAGAATCGATGCTAAACAACGCGCTGTCTGCACCGGATAGCGAATAGGCGAATGTGTCAGGGTCTGGATCTGGATCGTCCGCTGTAATGCCCGTAACCAATATTTGATTTTCATCAGCATTTATATACACAGTGTCGCCGCCACCCAGACTGGTAATTATTGGATTATCATTGACATTGGTCACCGTCACAGCAATTTGCTGGAAGTCCTCTTCTCCTTCTATATCGTATGCACGCACGTTAACCTCATACACTCCATCGGTATTGGCATCCGTTGGCGTTGTGAAGTCAGGTGCGTTCAGAAAAGTCAGCGTGCCGCTGCTTGCGTCAATGTTAAATAGCGCTGCATCTGCACCTCCGGAAATCTCATAGATCGGTGCATTTCCTGATGCGGCAGGCCTGGCTCTAACGTTTGTTACCGCAGTTTGATTCTCTTCAACGTTAATGCTGGATGTGGAATCACCACCATCGCTTACAATGATGAGGTTTACCGGGGCTGCAACAATAGATGCTATAGCGAGTTTTGTGGGCGTAAGGCTCGTGTTATTCAGAATGTCAGTTTTGTCTTCTAACGTGCCAGTTATGTGGCCGACTATTCCCGCGTCATCGACATACCATATACGACCGTTTTTATGTGTATCTGATGATGTATCGTTATCATAGTTGTAGTCGAACGCAATATCGCTAATCGAAATGTCATTCTCTGTATCTTCAACTGCAGTGCCATAGGCTCCGTAGATCGATGGGCCTTTTTCAATCAGCGTGTGCAAAGCAATGAAATACTTATCGACTTCAGCACCGTATACAGCTACAGTCTGATCATCGGTTGCGTTTGGTGGTGCTACAGAGGCGGGTGGAGTAATACGGTCTCTACCAATCAATTGACTATTATCTACACTTGGGTTGAAGGTTAAGATGTCATATTCAATGGTATTGCCAGCATCGCCATACACGTAAATCTCTTGTGAGGTCCCGTCAGCTAAACTGACATCCAGCGATGTTATTTGCGACGAAGAATCAATTGTGCCTCCATCAATAGTCGTTGTTGGTAGCGTTATTTCTACTGCTGACGCAGTCCAGTTGCTCGAGATGTTACTGATCGAGTCAGTACTGTCGATACTGATCTGAAATTTGGAAATGTAGTTTTCCGCTAGGCTGCCAGACGGTGATTCGGTATTTTGAGCAACATACAAAAAACTATCCGAGCCGGTTACAGTGGGTAATACATCTATTGCTCGTGGAGCTGTCGGGTTAGCGCCACTATAACCGGTGCCCTGAAATACAAGTGGCGTCATATCATTCGGTGTAGAGCCGTCTGCATTAACGTATGAAATTTCGTAAGTAGTAGTTGCGGTATTGTATGATTGCAAAGTAAACAGCGTACCAGTATTCGGATCGTAATCAAGATCAATATATTCTCTGGTTTCGCCGTGCTTAAATCCTTCAGGCACAATTTTCTGTAAGCCAGTTTCATCCGCATTCATGCGCCATATAGAATTGTCGCCTTTGTCAATCCAGAACAGTTTGGTTGGTTGTTCCGTATGCACGTACTCTACCGCACCAATATCAACGAATGCATCTATGTGATTACCGAATGCATCGACATTGAAGATACCATCTCGCCACCCTAATACCTCATTTTCAATTAACGAGTCGAAATTTCCCCCGGCATCTACCGCGTCACTTAATGCCTGTTCGGTATTGGCCGGATTTATGATCAAATGTCGCGAGTGTGAACCATCAATATTGTTTAGTGTATTTGCTAGATTGGCATCGAAGTCTTTATTGTTTTTATTTTTGCCAACTAAGTCTGTGTGGTGTTGATTAAACACACCCGGAAAATCGGTGGGATCGAGATTGTTGTTGCCGATAATTAAGTTGTAACCTTTTGAATTAATTGCACCGGCACCAGTATTTGCATTAAAAATTTGACTGCGATTTAATTCGTATCCGCCTCTATCGAATATGCTATTGGCAACAGTGATATCGCTATTACCTATTTTGTAAAGTGCACTGCCGTCAAAGGCTGCTTGATTTCTATACATAGTCGCATTAGTTATTGATACGTCGGCATTATCCGATGCGCCCAATGCACCGCCATTAACAAGAGCTTCGTTATTAAAGAAGGTTGTTCTAAATACATTAACTTCTGCGTTGTCGAATGCGGCAATGCCTGAAAAGGCTCGAGCCCGGTTAAATTCGAAGGTAGAGTTGTTTATGTTGGCCTGACCAAACGCAATGAGTCCAGCTCCATAGCCATTAAAGTCTGTAGAATCGGCAAGCGCTCTATTGTCAGAGATAATAGAGTCGTTGATATCCATGCTTGTGTTTGCTGACGTATAAATCCCACCGCCGCTATTCTCGTTCGCTTGGTTGTCGTGTATTGTTGACTTTGTGATAGTCGATTTATTTGTGATCGTTGGGGAGATGTTTTCTTCGAAGAGTATTCCACCGCCAAAGGTTTCGGCGGTATTTTTGGTAATATTAGAATTACTGATGGTCAAATCGGATCTTGCGTATACCCCTCCAGCAGCTTCCTTTGAATAGTTTTGATTTATAATCGAGTCGTGAATTGTAGCGTCGCTAAAGGCCGCTACCGCGCCGCCAGCGGCCCGGATCATATCCCCATATGAGGCGTTGTCGAAAAACTCGGTATTTGCCAAACTTATCGGCGACAACGCCCCAATGCCACCACCCAACCGGTGCGCTTTGTTTTTTTCGAAATAAGTGCCGTCGACCGTTGTCTCGCTTAAGAGAGGTCCTACCGCAATACCGCCTCCTAGTCCTTGTGTTTCATTTGTTCCATCAGCAGTGTTTTCGGTAATGTGGCCGTTGATGAATTCCAAATTGCCACCATAAATAAAAATGCCGCCACCGAGCTGGGCGGTGTTTTTGTGTAGCGTAACGTCCTCTAGCTTTATAGAGCCGTTGGCAATTCTCAACGCGCCACCACCGTCGAGAGCACCAGGGCCGTTTATGGAGCCTCCCGTTATGGTTAAATTACTTATGTTAACGTTGTGACCATCTGCGTCGATATGAAACGCTCGAAAATTCTTATTAACGTCTACTTTTAAGACAGTTTGGGTTTCGTTGCTGCCTTCAATGGTCAAGTTATTCGTAACCACTATGTCTTTTTGTGTACCTGGGCCGTTGTTCTCGGTAATTTCGCCTAAGCTATAGGTGCCCTCTATTAGTCGAATAGTAAATTGATTGTCCGTATTGGCAACATTGTTTGACGTATAGACAGCTTCGCGCAAGGAAATTTCAACTGGCTCATCCCTTTCCTGTGACTCATCAGCTACGCTTTCCAGTAAGTTTTGAATTGCGCTATTTCCATCTCCAGGAGCATACTCAAAGTTGTCGTCGAATTTGTCGCTCAAGTATTCAATTAATAAGACCCGATTATCCTTATCCCAGTTATACAAAGCGTGGTCCCAGCTTTGTTGTAGTTCATAACTGACAACAGCGGTGTAATTCAGAGGCCCGCTGCTGACTTCAAATTCCCAGTCCGTACCTGTTTGCGTCGTTCCTGTTTTATCTTCTGTAAGCCCGATATCTGCACCGGTTAATGCGGCTAACGACTTCATGAGCTCGATACCGCCATCCGTCGAACCGATATCGCAGCCATATATCAAAATATCTGCCCGAGCACTCAATGCATTACTCCAAGCAATAATGCTTTGCTCATGTTTATCGATGGTGTTGATACTGAGAAATTCTGACCCAAGTCGTACATTTTCACCAAGGCTATGAGAGATCACATGAACGGCATCCACATCTTGTAATTCTGATAAAGTTTTCTCGATTATATCGACGCCGTTTTCGGTCTTATCAATAACTACGACGAGTGCCGAACCGGCTTTGTGTTGCGTTATGTCATCTACAATGCGTTGATACTCAGGCACACGGCTATCGATGAATACAACTTCTGTAATGTCAGCTTTAGGAATTGCAACATTGTTTAAGTGCGCAAACGCATCTGCACGATCTGCATCTGTATCGTGATTGTCTTGTAGTAATGCGCTGCCAAGCGCACTCAAAGAGTCTGCTGAGTAAAGTACTCGCGCTTCAAGTGTTTCAGCGACCAAGCGAAGTTTATTCGCATGATTCTTTTTTTGTTTATCCATTAGTCTTTCAAGTGCCTAACGTCGCATTTGCTGTCTGGCAGATAATCTCGTGCTCATCACAAAAAATCGGCGGGAGCGCAATTTTCTATAGGTGGATCACGTTTTGCGCGGGCTTATTAGGCGGAACGGTCTTGAAAATGGGTACTGTGTCTCACTATCGGAGCACATGAACAGACCTAGCTGGTAGTTGAGACACGACTGACACGCTCATTGGCGATTTGCAGTAAAACGTCTGCGATGCGAGTATCCAGCCATCGTGGTTCGTCAGCATCGCCGATAAAACCGACATGTCCGCCATATTCGGAGAGTTCTAACGTCACGTTCTCGTTCAGTTCTGACTCGTCGGGTAAAACCGCAGTTGTAAAAAAAGGATCGTCCAATGCGTACAAGATATGGGTAGGGGCTGCAATGTCTTTTAGGTACTGACGGGCGCTACATTGCTCGTAGTAGTCATGGACATCTTTAAATCCATGAATCGGCGCAGTCAGGGCATCGTCGAATTTCCAGAAATTATCCAAATCAGCCGTAGCAGCTGGCAATTGTAAAGATGGAAATTTCCTTCGCTTCGCCTCGTGATGCTCACGCATGGTTGACAACAGGTATCGCTGGTAAATTTTGGTTATGCCGGAATTTAACTTATCTGCACCCACACTGAGCACTAAAGGCGGGCAAACCGCAATTGCGCCAGATAATCGACATGCTGTGCGCGATTCGCCAAGGTGTTTCAGCAGCGCGTTGGCTCCAAGTGAAAATGCGGCAGCGTAGACTGCTTCGCCCGGGTACCGAGTGTGTACCAACTCTATAAGCCGTTTTATATCGTCCGTTGCGCCGGAGTGGTACGAGCGTGCGAGTCGATTGGGTTGTCCACTACACCCACGCCAGTGCATGAAAACAGGTCTAAAACCCTCCTGTTCAAGCATATCGAACACACCGCGTGCATAACCGCTGTCGATACTGCCGCCCAATCCATGAAACAAACACACAAATGCACCTGCCGGCTTTTTACTCCAGTTTAAGTCGAGAAAATCGCCATCGGGCAGTTCAATTCTTTCTGCCGTGGAGTCGATTGTTGGGCGTTTGAATAACTTGCTCGCCACAATCGTTTGTAAATGAGGGTTGCGTAACCACCAGCGCGGACTAAATTTAGAGTATGTAATCACAAGTTATGGCTCGTTAAACAATTTATGCGCATTTTAATTGCAAATGACGACGGCTATCTGTCGACTGGCATCAATGCGCTGTACAAAGCGATGAGCCGCTTGGGTGAATCGACGATAGTTGCGCCAGACCGCAATTGTAGCGGTGCAAGTAATTCACTGACGTTGAAACAGCCTATTACTGTACACCGGTACGCCAGCGACGTATACGCCGTTGAAGGCACGCCGGCAGACTGCGTGAATATCGCCTTAAGTGGCTTGCTCGATAATGATGTGGATATTGTTGTTAGTGGTATCAATGACGGGCCGAATATGGGAGATGATGTGTTGTACTCAGGTACCGTAGCAGCCGCAATGGAGTCAAGATTTCTTGGGCATGCGAGTATCGCTTTGTCTATGGCTACGCATAACCCGGTGCATTTTGATACGGCAGCAGATATTGCAGAGAAATTGGTAAAGGCACTAGCTCGTCAGCCCCTATCGAGCAATGATATTTTAAATGTGAACGTGCCGGATGTGCCCATGAGCGAGATTAAAGGCATTAAGTGCACTCGCTTAGGTTCACGGCATCAGTCAGCCAATGCCATTCGGAGTGAGAGTCCGCGCGGTGATACGGTTTATTGGATAGGCCCGGCGGGTGATATTAACGATTGCAGTGAAGGCACGGACTTTCATGCAGTAAACAATAATTTTGTGTCGGTCACGCCATTGAGCGTAGATCTGACAGATACGAACTCTTTAGGTTCGCTTGGTCATTGGTTGGAGAAAATTTCGTGACGCTGAGTGCGGTTCAAATCGCCGGTATTGGAATGACATCGCAACGCACGCGTAATCGTATGCGGGATAGGTTGCGCGAGCAGGGTATTAACAACGAAGAAGTCTTGAATGTCATGGCGTCAGTACCTAGACATCTGTTTGTTGATGAAGCTATGGCAACGCGAGCATATGAAGACTCTGCTTTGCCGATAGGTGAGGGGCAAACGATATCGCAGCCCTATGTGGTGGCCCGTATGACCGAAGTGTTATTAGAGAATGGTCCGATAAAAAAAGTGTTAGAGGTTGGTACTGGTTCTGGATATCAGGCAGCCATTCTCTCGCGGCTGGTACCCATGGTTTATACCGTAGAGCGCATTAAAAACCTACTTGAAAAAGCACGTCACCGATTCCAAGCGCTTGAATACCGCAACGTGCAAACTCGGCATAGTGACGGCAGTTGGGGTTGGGCCAGCAATGGTCCGTTTGAAGCGATTATCGTGACTGCGGCGCCAGCATCGGTACCTGAGCCCTTACTGGAGCAGTTGGGTATTGGGGGGCGCATGATCGTTCCGGTTGGAAACCAACGTATGGACCAGCGATTAACGGTTATAACCCGCACGCAATCGGGTTACACCGAAGAGCAACTGAGCAACGTCAATTTCGTACCGTTTCTATCCGGAAAGTCTTAGCGATATTGGTTCGAATTTCTTTCTGGCATCTCCTGAAATGCCTACTATACTTTCCAGCTGCGCCTGATTACCCGTAGTTCTGCCGTGAGGCCGTCATGGACTCTAAGCAGAACAATTTGTCGGAAAACCACAGGTTGTTTCCGATGCGCTAACAATAAAAACAATAAGATCAGTCGCAAGGTTGTTGGGACAACCCTGTACGCCATTGAAGTTATTTTTTGGTGTGCATTGAACTGTGATAATTCGATTCATGAAAAAAGCGCTTCACCTAAGCTACGTTGCTTCACTGGTTATGATCGTAACCGGTTGCGCGTCTGTGCCCGATGTTGAAAATCGTCTTCAAGCGATGCAGCTGCATTCAAATATGTATGTTGTTAGAGCTGGAGAAACGGTTGAATCAATTGCGTTTCGATACAACTTAACAACTGCAGAATTAGAAGCACTGAATCCGGGTATCAATTCAAATCTACTCGCCGGCATGAGAATAAACGTTCGGCCTGGAACTGTTTTATCAAACGAAGTTCGTGCTCGTGCATCTTATGCACCACCCATTCAACCTCGTTTGGTAAGAGAGCATAGTCGCGAACCAGTAAAGCAATCTGTTGCTGTGCAAGAGGTGCAAACGGCGCCTGTGGTAAAGCAACCGGAGATAAGGGTTGAAAGCGCAGAAGTTATTATCGATGAGAAGGCGCATGAGATAACCGAGATTCCCGCTACATCCTGGTCGAATGAAACGGTGATTGTAGAAAACGGAACATTCAAAGAAGAAATTATTCCGGACACGCTCGACTTTGAACCTGTGCAAGGAAGTCGTGCTGCCATGGATGCAGAGCTAGAACAATATGTTGGTGAGTGGGTGTGGCCCACGCAGGGACAGATTGCACGGGAGTTTTCACCTGAGGTTAACGGTGTGCACGGCGTCGATATCGCTGGCGTTCCCGGTCAAGATGTTCGAGCAGCTATGTCTGGTACGGTTGTTTATTCCGGTAGAGATTTATTGGGTGGCGGTAATTTGATTATCGTGAAGCATGCAAACGATCTGATGACCACTTATTCCCATACAGACAAACTTTATGTTGCGGAAGACGATGTTGTTGCTGTCGGTGACCCAATTGCCAGCCTCGGCTGGAACGAGGACAGGGAGTCGGTTTTGCGGTTTGAGGTAAGAAAAGACGGCAATCCCATGGATCCGGTTAAATTCCTTCCAATTCGGTAGGTTAGCGTTGTTAGTTAATAATTTGTTCGAAATGTAAAATTTCTGCCAATTTACACTAGGAAGTTGGCGTAAGTTACTTTAATATATAGAATTACCGAGAACGAAAGGGGGTTAAATGCCCATTTTTGCGGTTTTCTTGATTTATATGGGTGGTTGGAGATAAGAAATGGCTAATCGGGAACAAACAGGCTGGGATGCAACAGCCGAAACTGCGGTAGAAGCAGAAGAAATTGCCATCGTTGATGATGCGGAAGCCGAGGAAACCGACGAAGTCGAAGAGCCGGAAGAGCAAATTAAAGCCAGTAAGTTGCGGGATGCCAGCCGCAAGGAAATGGATGCTACCCGTCTCTATCTAAAAGAGATCGAATTTTCTGAACTGCTAACAGCTGATGAGGAAAAGTTCTACACCCGCAAAGCGCAGGCCGGATGCGAAAAGTCGCGCGCAAAAATGATCGAATGTAATTTGCGTTTGGTTGTTAAGATTGCTCGACGCTATATGAACCGTGGCTTAGCGTTACTCGACTTAATCGAAGAGGGTAATCTTGGTTTAATACATTCGGTAGAAAAGTTTGATCCCGAAAGAGGTTTCCGTTTCTCTACATATGCTACCTGGTGGATTCGTCAAACAATCGAACGTGGGTTGATGAATCAAACTCGCACCATTCGTTTACCAATACACGTTGTAAAAGAAATGAACGTGTATATAAAGGCCGAACGCCGCTTACAACAATCATTAGATCGTGAACCTACCGCTGAAGATATCGCGGCAACCGTTGAACGTCCGGTCGCAGACGTTAAGCGTCTTTTAGGTTTACGCGATCGAGTTACATCGGTTGATGTTGCAATCGGTAAAGACGGTGAGCGCCCACTGCTGGATATTATTCCGGATGAAAATAACGTTGACCCATCCATGATTCTGCAGGATGAGCGTGTTAATTCGAACATCAACGATTGGCTGCAAAAGCTCGAAAGCAAGCAACGAGAAGTGCTTGTGCGTCGCTTTGGATTGCACGGTCACGAAAAATCAACTCTGGAAGAAGTTGGTCAAGAGTTGGGTGTTACCCGTGAACGCGTAAGACAAATTCAGATGGAAGCGTTAAAAAAGTTACGCCGTATTTTAGAAGGCAGTGGCTACTCGGCTGAAAATCTGTTTCTTGCCTAACACTTTTCGTTGCTGTCAGGTTTCAAACTGAGCTGCAGCAGATTTTGCTGCAGCAACGTCAACTCAAATCCCTATTCGTCAAACTGAATCAAAGCAGCAGCCACCATGCGTTGCTCGCCTACCAGTACGCTGTAAGTCCTACACGCTGCTCGCGTGTTCATCACCTCCAGCGCCAAACCGGCTGATTGCAGTTCAACCAACAGCTGCATATCTGGAAAAACATGGTCTTTGCCAGTGCCCAGCAGCACAATCTCCGGTCGCTCAGAATCTGCTGTGCTGGCCAGCAACACTTCAAAATGAGAGCGGTTTAACTCAGAGAGGTCGCCGTCAAACCAGTTCTCGATGACTTTATCGGGCGTAATAAGAATATTTTGTTCATACGGCTTGCCATTAACGCTGATAGAGCCAGCTCCATAGTGGCTAATCAAATTCAATTCGCTGGTTTCTAGCTGTATTTTCATTGGCATCGCATAGAGTGGTGCTTGAACTGTATAATACGCCGCTGATTCATTGATGGGTACTCCCATCCAATTTCCTCTGGAGAAACCGTTGAAACCGGTCAATATCGGCTTGCTCGGCCTAGGCACAGTAGGGCAGGGTGTCGCTCAAATCCTTTCGCGAAATGCGGCTGAGATCGAGCGGCGCGCAGGGCGCGGCATTTTGGTTAAAACCGCTTCAATTCGAAATCAAGGCCAGAATCTGGCAGATGAGCTCGGCATCACCACCACGAAAGACCCACAGACCATTGTTACCGATCCTGAAATTGAAATAGTGTGCGAAATGATGGGTGGTGAGCAGCCCGCATTCGATCTCATTATGACCGCCATCGACAATGGCAAACATATTATTACTGCAAATAAGGCACTTATAGCGATTCGAGGAAACGAGATCTTCAAGGCCGCCAGAGAGAAAGGCGTTATTGTGGCATTTGAGCCTGCGGTCGCTGGCGGTATTCCAATAATAAAAGCGGTGCGCGAAGGCTTATCGGCCAACATCATTTCAGGTTTGGCTGGCATTATAAATGGCACTGGCAATTATATTTTGAGCTCAATGGCGTCAGACGGACGCGCATTTGACGAAGTACTGGCTGAAGCACAGGCGCTCGGCTACGCTGAAGCCGACCCAGAATTTGATGTTGAGGGTATCGATGCAGCGCATAAGCTGACTATCCTTGCATCAATCGCGTTCGGTATTCCACTCCAATTTGACGCGGTTTTTACTGAAGGCATCAGTAATATCAAACGTAAAGATGTGGGCTATGCAGCTGAGCTTGGTTACCGTATAAAACACTTGGGCATTGCACGACGCAGGCAAGAAGGCATTGAGCTGCGGGTACACCCAACATTGATACCGGAAAAGCGTTTGCTAGCCAATGTCGATGGGGTTATGAATGCTGTTCTAGTACAAAGCGATGCAGTCGGACCTACTTTGTATTACGGGCCAGGTGCCGGTTCAGAACCAACCGGTTCGGCAGTTGTGGCTGATATTGTTGATATTGTTCGAGCGTTAACAACCGATCCGCAACAACGCGTTCCGCATTTAGCGTTTCAGTTTAATTCCCTACTCGATCAGCCCGTGCTAAAACCTGCCGATTTTGAATCAGGTTATTACTTACGATTACAAGCCCAGGATAAACCGGGGGTTATGGCCGATATCATGGGGATTTTTGGTGCACTTGGCATTAGCATTGAAGCCATATTGCAAAAGGAGCCACCTGTACAGCTTGAGCCTGCATCGGAAAATACAACTGTGCCGATTATTCTGTTAACCAGAACGGTACGCGAAGGTCTGGTTTTGGAAGCCATCGAGAAAATATCAGTGCTTAGCAGTATAACTGATGATGTTACGATGATTCGAGTGGAAACCTTAGGTTAGTCTGGCAACAACAGCTTGGCTACCGAATCGTTGATATCGTGCGCATCGCCGTGATCACCCCAACAGGCATACGGAACACAGTGCTTGTTTTAATTAAACACGAACTTTAAACATTGAATTTATAAAGACTTTACTCATGTCAAAAGCTAATCACTATCAAGGTTTAATCGAACGCTACCGCGATCGTTTACCGGTTGATGAAAACACACCTGTTGTTTCTTTAACTGAAGGTGATACACCGCTAATTAAAATGGTGAATTTGCCAAAGATAATTGGTAAGCAGTTCGATATGTATGTGAAGTTTGATGGCCAAAACCCAACAGGTTCGTTTAAGGATCGCGGCATGACAATGGCAGTCAGTAAAGCTGCAGAAAAAGGTGCGAAAGCCATTGTGTGCGCATCAACGGGTAATACATCGGCCGCCGCCGCTGCTTATGCTGCTCGTGCCGGTATGACAGCATTTGTGTTAATACCCGAAGGCAAAATTCCGATGGGTAAACTTGCGCAAGCCATTGCTCATGGCGCAGTCGTATTGCAAATTCGCGGTAATTTTGATGATGGTATGCGATTGGTAAAAGAGGTTGCAGGCGAAGCCCCGGTTGAAATTGTGAATTCAATTAACCCGTATCGATTGCAAGGACAGAAAACGGGTGCATTCGAAATAGTAGAGGCACTTGGTCGAGCTCCGGATTACCATTGTATTCCGGTTGGCAATGCCGGCAACATTTCCGGCTACTGGATCGGTTATTCAGAAGCGTGTGGACACAATACCGCTTCGTGCACATTATGTAACGGCAACTGTCCTTACCTTGAAAACAAGTTAACTGACTCTCGCCCAGTGATGGTTGGGTATCAGGCATCCGGAGCAGCGCCGTTTTTGCGCGGTGAACCAGTTGATAACCCCGACACCGTTGCAACGGCAATCCGGATTGGGAATCCGCAAAGCTGGGATCTTGCGAAGGCTGCTGTTGATGAATCGTCCGGTTGGTTTGACGAAGTGACCGATGAGGAAATACTCGATACTCAATCTTTACTTGCCAGTCGCGAAGGTGTGTTTTGCGAACCGGCCTCTGCTGTGTCCGTGTGCGGTGCGTTGCGTGATCTGAAAAATGGAAAAATTCCGGAAGGCAGTTTAATTACGTGCACGGTCACCGGACATGGTTTGAAAGACACAGCCACCGCTATTGCCGGTAAAGACCCCGTACAAACAGTTGATGCTAATCTTGATTCAGTGAAGAGCGCGATTTTGAGTCACATATAAATTTGTTACGATCGCTTTGGTGAAGTTGTTAACCCGATCTTTTACGCAGATTGGCCAGAGGCTGTTTTTGAACGTAGTTGCTCGGTGCTTAATTTAGCTTTTTCTAGTTCACCATATGCTTGAAGGAACGCAACATATTTATCACGGCTGATTGTTGTAGAGCCCATGCTCTGTAAATGCGGGTTTTCAAGCTGACAATCGATAAGATCATATTTACCGCTCTGTGCCAAATGTACCAATGCCACTTTGGATGCATCGCTTTGGCGACTAAACATTGATTCACCAATAAACACGCGACCAAGCTCTATACCGTAAAGCCCACCAACCAATGTTGGACCGTACCAGACTTCAAGTGATCGGGCATACCCAAACTCATGTAGTTTGCAGTAAGCGTTAATCATGTCTTCGGTAACCCAGGTGCCATTGCTATTGGCACGTGGCGCACCACATTGTTTCATGACTTCGCGATAAGCGAGGTTGTCAGTCACTTCAAACTTCTGACTGCGAATGGTTTTAGCCAGGCTGCGTCTAATGCGGATTTCCTTAGGCCAGATAACGCATCGAGGATCGGGCGACCACCATAGAATCGGTTCGCCTTCTTCATACCATGGAAAAATGCCGGATTTGTATGCTTCTAGCAGGCGCAACGGACTCAGGTTGCCGCCGGCCATTAATAACCCATCGGGTTCAGTTAACGCGTTGCGAACGTCCGGGAACGGGCTTAAATTGTCATCTGCCGCTAAAAATGGAATAGGCATTACATTGGTTGATCATTCAGTGAATGTTTAAACGGTAACAAATTCGTGAGACCTTCGCATCTATGTTCTACGTATTTCGTCTCCTCGGTCAGGAAATTAAATATCGCGGACCGGAAATCCGGGTGTGCGATGAAGTGCACAGAACGGGTGATGGTTGGCTCAAATCCACGCGTAATCTTGTGTTCGCCCTGCGCGCCGGGCTCGAATGTGGATAAACCACGTTCAATGCAGAATTCGATACCTTGGTAGTAGCAGGCTTCAAAATGTAAACTATTGTGTTGCTGTCGGCAGCCCCAATATCGGCCGTATAACACGCTCCCGCCAATGAACATGATTGAGCATGCTACGGGTTGCTCCGCTGCTTCATCGTTAGGGTCATGCACCAAAACAACAAGCACCCGATCCCCAAATAACTCACCCATGCGTGTCAGGAACGACAGCGTCAGAGACGGGTTACCCCATTTTCGATCAAACGTGGAGCAGTACAATTCGTGCACCCAGGCCCATTCCTGAGCGCTTAATGTGTTACCAAGCTGGCGAGTGATGATTAAATCGGTATCGCTGACGTGGCGTCGCTCGCGTTTGATTGTTTTGCGGCGTTTGGATGTGCATTGCGCCAAGAATTCATCGAACGAGGTGTAATCTTTATTTTGCCAATGATACTGGCAGTCTATACGGCGCATCAGCGGTGGTAATGATAAGGCGTGTTGTTGTTTCTCCAGTTCGTCAACGCTATCGATAGTTTCTGGGTTAACGCTTATTGTGTCGACTTCTTGCTCTGTTAAAAATAACCAGTGAGCGCTCGAATATTGCTGCGATTCGCAAAACTGACAGATGGCAGCGACTAATAACTGTACGCTGTCATCATGGTCTGCCTCAGTGGATATAAGAAAGCGTCGACCAGTGGCGGGAGTAAACGGAATACTGCATACCAGCTTTGGGTAGTACTCTAGGTTATTACGTTCAAACGCTTCGGCCCATGCCCAGTCAAAAACAAATTCACCATAGGAATTGGTTTTGACATAACACGGCGCTGCGCCAAGCAAAGTGGGATCGGAATCCTTATTGCGCCACAACAGAAAATAACGCGGGTACCAACCATTGTGTTGGCCCAGGCAATCCGTTGCTTCTAAACCATATAGAAACTCGTGCGTAACAAACGGATTGCCATCATCGTTCAACGCATTCCATTGCGCGGCACTGATTTCCCGCAACGTATCGCGAACTTCAATCGATAGTGATGGCTCAGTCACTAGTGCTTATAGATTGGTAATAATCAGAAAGCTTGAATTAACTGGATTCCAAAGCATCGAGATACTTCTCGGCATCCAATGCGGCCATACAACCAGTGCCGGCAGACGTAACGGCCTGACGGTATATGTGGTCCATAACATCACCAGCCGCGAACACACCGGGAACACTGGTTTGAGTTGCATTACCATCAAGCCCACTGTTCACTTTGATATAACCGCCGTTTATCTCCAGATGGCCTTCAAAGATACTCGTGTTAGGTTTGTGCCCGATAGCGATAAACACGCCCATTAAATCCATTGTTTGGGTTTCACCGGTTTCAGTGTGCTTTATGCGCATACCAGTTACACCGGTTTGATCACCAAGCACTTCTTCCAGTGTGTGATTCCATGCAATGCGTATGTTGCCGTTTTTTTCTTTTTCGAATAACTTACCTTGCAAGATTTTCTCGGCGCGTAAACTGTCGCGACGGTGAACTAAAGTGACTTCCGAGCACAAATTTGATAAGTACAGTGCTTCTTCAACGGCGGTGTTGCCACCCCCGATCACAGCCACTTTTTGATTGCGATAGAAAAAACCATCGCACGTTGCACAGGCAGACACACCTTTGCCTTTGAAGGCTTCCTCAGATTCGAGGCCCAAATACATCGCGCTGGCGCCCGTGCAGATAATCACGGAATCGCAGGTGTAGGTCGTGGTTTCGCCGGTGAGCTCAAATGGCTTTTGGCTGAAATTCACTGCCGTAATGTAATCTGAGATAACGACAGAGTCGAAGCGCTCAGCATGGGCTTTGAAGCGTTCCATGAGCTCCGGGCCTTGAACACCGTCTACATCTGCCGGCCAGTTGTCGACTTCTGTGGTCGTGGTCAATTGTCCGCCAGGCTCCATGCCTGCAATGATGACAGGGCTGAGGTTGGCTCTGGCAGCGTAGACAGCAGCGGTGTATCCGGCCGGACCGGAGCCAATAATAATGAGTTTATGGTGTGGCACGTGTTTATTTCACTGGTTATCAATCAGGTTTTAGGATACTACGGTTTGCCCTCGAAGCGGGGCCAGTTGCATTGTGTCTGCTACACTCTACAGTGCCGGCACTATTCGTTGCCGAGCGTCGGTTTTAACTCAACTCGTTGCAGGATTTTAATTGGCTCAAGCAACCTCCAGGCGGGCCGCGACTAAACGCAAAAATGCGTCTAGCGCCGGCAAAAAGCAGAAAAACGCGGCCGCCAGCGACCGCGATCGCACGCGTGCGCTTGCATCGGCGTCTCTGGCTAACAGCACCACCATTTCGCAGATGCGGCGGGTATTTCGCGAGGTGGGTGGTATTGCCTGTTTTTTCACCGCAGTCATCATTGCGCTGGCACTGTTTACGTTCAATGTGAATGACCCCGGCTGGTCGCACACAGGCATCAGCAACGAGGTCAGTAATAGTGTGGGTCGCGCTGGCGCGTGGTTTAGCGATGTCGCCTTTTATTTGTTCGGCTACATGGCCTACCTGATACCGGCCTTACTGCTGGCGGCCGGCTGGATGTTGTTTCGCGATAAACGCAAGCGCGCCACACCGGCGTATCAACCTTTTGCATTTGTGCGCGTGTTGGGTATCGCCCTGATGTTGCTCACGGCCAGCGGTTTAGCCGACCTGCATTTCGGTGTTGCTGATGGCAGTTTGCCGCGTGGCACGTTTGGTGGTGGAATTTTAGGCACTGAAGTCGCGTGGCGTTTAGTCGCGTTTTTACATCCGCTTGGCACCACGTTATTGTTACTGGCGTTGTTCTTCTGCTCACTCACCATGGCCTTCGGCACATCGTGGATTGCGCTCATCGAAGCAATGGGTGGTCTGGTGCTGCAACTGATGGACTACATGAATGCCGCGTTCAGAAAAATCTCTGAAAGCTGGGAAGAGAAAAGTAAAATCAGAGCGGCCGCTAGAGCGCGTCAAGCTCGACTCAAACCTAGTTCGGGCATCAGCGTTGGTGATCCCTTGCTTGATGGTGCCGAAGCGGAGGTACCAAAAACCGGTTTAGCGGCAGCTTTAGCTGCGGCCAGAGAACGCGCGAAACAGGGCTCTTCGGTGGTTAAATCCGTGGCAAGCGGTAATGCAGCAAAAACGGATACCGTGCCCACCGATTTTGATGATGCAGACAAACTGGATGCAAAATTCGACGCCGCATTACAGGAGGCCGATGAAGCAGAATCGTTGGCAGCCAGTAAAGCCGAGTCCCCCGTTAAGGCCGCATTAGCTCGAGCCGGTGTTGGGAAAGCCGCAACAGACGATGAACCACCAACATTAACCCAACAAGTACCAGTAGCGCCTAAAAAGAAAATCAAAATAAAACCGCGGGTGCCCGAGCAGAAACAGACCAAACTGTTTTTGGATGTACCGGACTCCGAGTTACCTCCCATTTCGTTGCTCGATGCGCCCGAACCACAGCGCCCCGGATTCTCTGAAACCGAATTAGAAGGCTTGTCGCGGCTACTGGAAGACAAGCTTGCAGAATTCAGAATTGAAGTCGAAGTGGTTGCTGTTCACCCCGGGCCTGTCATCACACGTTTCGAAATGCAGTTAGCACCCGGCATAAAGGCAAGCCGGATCACCAATTTGTCGCAAGACATCGCGCGGTCTTTATCGCTAGTGAGTGTGCGCGTGGTGGAAGTTATTCCCGGCAAATCAACCATTGGTATCGAAGTTCCGAATGAGCATCGCGAAATTGTGCAGTTGAGCGAGATGTTGCAATCGGATGAGTACATCGATAAAAAATCTCCACTGACGATTGCGCTGGGTAAAGATATCAGCGGTCAGTCAGTTACTGCAGACTTAGGCCGCATGCCACATTTGTTGGTTGCAGGTACAACCGGTTCTGGTAAGTCGGTGGCGGTGAATTCAATGTTGGTTAGTTTGCTTTATAAGGCCACGCCGAACGATCTGCGCTTAATTCTTATCGACCCAAAAATGTTGGAACTGAACGTATACGATGGTATTCCGCATTTATTAACGCCTGTTGTCACCGATATGAAAGAAGCCGCGAATGCGTTGCGATGGTGTGTGGGTGAAATGGAGCGTCGATACACGTTGATGGCAGAACTTAAAGTTAGAAATATCACTGGCTACAACAAGGCCATTCGTGAAGCAGAGGAAGCGGGAACCCCGATTGTTGATCCGTTATATCAAGCTGAATTGTCGCTTGAACCCACTGCTGCGCCACCAACATTAGAACCCATGCCATTCATCGTTGTGGTGGTGGATGAGTTTGCTGACATGATGATGCAGGTGGGCAAGAAGGCTGAAGAAATGATTGCGCGGATTGCGCAGAAGGCCCGTGCTGCAGGTATCCATTTAGTGCTGGCAACTCAGCGCCCATCGGTCGATGTTATTACGGGTTTAATTAAAGCCAACATCCCAACCCGAATCGCATTTCAGGTTTCGCAAAAAGTGGATTCAAGAACCATTCTTGATCAGGGTGGCGCTGAATCGTTGTTAGGTCATGGTGATATGTTGTATTTGCCGCCTGGTACAGCGGTACCGATTCGTGTGCACGGTGCGTTTGTTGATGACCATGAAGTGCACAATGTGGCAGGACATATCAGATCAACCGGCGAACCAAATTATATTGAATCCATCCTGCAGGAATCGGTGTTGCCTATACCCGGAATCTCCGGTGGGGTAGAAGAGGGTGGTGAGCAGGATGAACTCTATGATCAAGCTGTCGCGATTGTCACGGAGTCTCGCAAGGCGTCCATTTCTTATGTGCAAAGACGGCTTAAGATCGGTTACAACCGCGCGGCGCGTATGGTAGAAGAGATGGAGAATGCCGGTGTGGTTAGCCAAGTGACTGGCAGCGGCACCCGGGAAGTCCTTGCTCCACCGCCTGTTTAGCAAACCTTGCTTGTATTTGCACCATTGAAGCAACACAATACTGGTATGAAAATTCAACTACTAGTAGCGCGATGCGTGCTGGCGTTCGTATCTACGCTGTTCGCGGTCCAGGCTTCCGCCGATACTGATGTACTGGCTCGCTTAGACGCTTTCACCATGGACTTGAAAACGTTCACTGCAGATTTCGACCAAACGCTCTACGGTGCGGATTCCGAAGTCATCAGGAGTAACAGCGGCAGCTTGTTGCTGAAGCGTCCCGGTAAATTCATTTGGCGTTATGAAGGTGCAGACACTCAAGAGTTTATCGCCGACGGCAAATCGATTTGGGTATACGATAAAGACCTCGATCAAGTATCGGTTAATCCATTAAGTGATCGATTGGGTGGTACGCCACTAGTATTGCTTATGGGCGGCACTGCATTAGATGAGCAGTTCAAGATTACCGCGCTTGAAGAATCTGATGGCATAAGCTGGGTCGAACTGTTACCTATTGATGGCAGTGCAGACTTTGAAGCCTTGTACATCGGCCTTAACCAATCAGGTTTAGCGGCCATGGAGCTGCGCGATAATTTGGGCCAGGCAACGCAAATTCGATTTAAGAATTTTAAGCCAGGTGTGGAATTGGACGATGCCTTATTCAACTTCGTGCCGCCAAAAGGCGTTGACGTAATAGGTGAGCCCGCTCAATAATCGCAATGTGAGCAACGCGGGACAACAATCCGGACTTTTTTCAGCAGATTCAGCCATGCGGCCATTGGCGGACCGCATGCGACCTGCATCCTTGGACGAGTTTTTTGGGCAATCCCATCTGCTTTCTAAAGAAAGCACGCTTCGTCAGGCATTGGAGAACAACCGGCTTCATTCCATGGTTTTCTGGGGGCCTCCCGGTACTGGCAAAACCACACTTGCACGAATGATTGCCGCGCACAGTGATGCTCGGTTTATGAGTTTATCGGCCGTGCTATCCGGCGTTAAAGATATTCGTACCAGTGTTGCTGAAGCCAAATCTATACTCGATGAAACTGGTCAACGCAGTGTACTGTTTGTTGACGAAGTGCATCGCTTTAATAAATCTCAGCAGGATGCGTTTTTACCGCACATAGAAGATGGGACCGTGTACTTTGTTGGTGCAACAACTGAGAACCCCTCTTTTGAATTAAATAATGCATTGCTGTCACGGGTAAAAGTCTATGTATTAAAGTCGCTCGATAAAGCTGAACTATTGCAAGTTATCAATAGGGCACTCAGTGACACCAATAGAGGCTTGGGCCACTTGAATATTGAAATGTCGGTAGAGCACAGAGAGGCCTTGGCCGAAACGGCTGATGGTGACGCGCGACGCGCATTAGTGTTACTCGATTTAGCGGTAGATTGCGCCCATACAGAGAATGACGCTGTAATTATTGATGAAGAAATACTGCGCGAAGTTACTCGCGATAGCTTCCGACAATTCGATAAAGGTGGCGATCAGTTTTACGATCAAATTTCTGCACTGCATAAAAGTATGCGTGGCTCCGATCCAGATGCTTCGCTTTACTGGTTTTGCCGGATGATCGATGGTGGTTGTGATCCTACTTATATTGCACGTCGGGTTTTACGCTTTGCTTCAGAAGATATTGGTAACGCCGATCCACGCGCTTCTCAGCTTGCGCAATTTGCGTGGGATACTTATGCTCGTTTGGGCAGTCCTGAAGGAGAGCTAGCGATTGCACAAGCCATTCTATTTATGGCCTGTGCGCCAAAAAGTAATGCGGTTTATAACGCGTATAAATCGGCAATGCAATTTGTGCAACAAACCGGAACGCAGCCGGTACCACCGCATTTGCAAAATGCACCAACTGCATTAATGAAGGAGCTTGGGCATGGTGATGGGTATCGTTATACGCATGATGAAGAAGGCGGGTTCGCCGCTGGCGTGTCCTATTTTCCCGAAACTCTGAACGATACGCTGTTTTATGAACCGGTTAATCGCGGTTTGGAAATCAAAATCAGTGAGCGATTACAACAATTGCGCAAGTTAAACGAAAACGCTAAAAGCTAATCCTTTGACACCACCCATTTAGTGGCACGCAAAACTGCATAATATTGCTGAATCTGTGGCCGCATCCACATCGTAGATTTAAAATGTATCCATTTAAGTGAGCTCTGCTGTGTAAATTGGGTAATGCTTGTAAGTGCTTGTCACCAATCACTCATTAATACACTTGAAAATTCATTAATATACTTGAAAATATTGAGTAGCACGGTCAAACTCGATAGTGTCGCGTCTGCGCGCAGTAGCATTGAGTTTTTCTATGTTGCTGTTCGTGTTAGACCTGGCTCAACCAACACGCTTGTACTCATTTTTTTGCGGGCTATCTAAAGCAATATAAACATAAATATAAGGGAGCAAGAGCATGGCGATAAAGGAACCACTACGGCAACTTGACATTGGTTTGTCTGACAGCGGTTTTTATAAAGGTTTTAACAATGTTGTGGCCTTAACTTCAAAAGTTATCATTGCCCTGATCGTGGTGTGGGCAGCCATCAATCCTGAATCGGCTGGCAAGATTCTTGGCGATCTGAAAAACTGGTCTTTTAGTCATTTAAATTACTATTACACTTGGGCAGTGGCGTTTTTTATTGTTGTCTGCGTGCTCATCGCGATAATTCCCGGTTGGGGAAAAACCAAACTTGGAACCGCGGACGGAGTGCCTGAGTTTTCAAACTTCTCTTGGTTCTCCATGATGTTCGGTGCTGGTATCGGTATTGGGATGCTTGGGTATGCAACGGGTGAACCTATGTGGCATATGGGCGACAATCCCGATATACGGTTAAGTGTGATGGCGATAAAAGATGCGCTGGCTGCGGCAAGTATCAGCGTGCCTGAAGGTACGGATATCTGGGCGTTCTATAAAGATCAAGTTTCTGCAGGTGCGGTTTCAGCACTGCCTAATCTAGTAGAGCCAAAAACAGCCTCCACCATTGATGCGGTATACCGCTACTCCTTTTTACATTGGGGTTTTGGCGCATGGGCATGCTATGCCCTGGTCGGCATCTCTTTAGCTTTTTTCAGTTACTCTCGTGGCCTTCCGTTAACCATTCGCTCTACATTAGCGCCGCTGTTTGGTCGCTCATTGGAAGGAACACTTGGCCACATTGTTGATATTACAGCGGTGGTTGCAACTATACTTGGCATTTCTCAAACCATCGGTTTGGGTTTGGCGTCGTTCTCTTCGGGGCTGTACAACATAACCGGAGCAGAATGGTTAATTCAAGATGGCGAGCCCACAACCGGTTCCTTATTGGTTGCACTGGCGGTGGTTATGGTGTGTTCAACCTTGTCCGCGTTATCCGGAGTAGGTAAAGGCATTAAATGGCTCAGTAATCTCAATATGGTTCTATCGTTTGGCCTACTGGCATTCTTTCTTGTGTTCGGTTCAACGATGTTTGCACTTACAATACTGGGCAAAGGTGTCTTTAGTTACATCATTCATCTTCCGGCATTAACCTTTAATGTGTTTCCTGCCGAAGGGGCGGGTAGCCCGGGTGAGTGGCAAGGGTGGTGGTCCATTTTTTATTGGGCATGGTGGATAGCATTCGCACCGTTCGTCGGAATCTTCCTTGCACGCATCTCTAGAAATAGAACCATTCGTGAATTTGTGTTGGGCGCCATTATTGCGCCGTCATTCATGTGTTTTTTGTGGTTTGCATTACTCGGCGGCACAGCGATCGATCTTGAATTGAATGGTGGTGCCAATGGTCAGATTTATGCGAAAAGCCTGACAGCTCAGTTATACGAAGTTATCAATGTCATTCTAAGCTCTGGCCTAGCGCAAGTCATGTCTATGTTAATTGTGGTCTTGCTATTGACTTACTTGGTGACATCAGCGGATTCAGCTGTGTTGGTGGTGAACACCATAAACGCAGGTGGTGAGGCTGGTGCAGCAGGTAAAAGTCATATTTTGGTTTGGGGGTTAATACTAACGGCGGTTATAGCAGCGTTATTATTAGCTGGTGGGCTGAATGCAATTCAAGCAGCAATGATTGTTGGCGCTATACCATTTTCATTCATAATGATA
>CAYMHU010000008.1:104296-133919 GCA_964390335.1 uncultured Granulosicoccaceae bacterium
TGCAATTCAAGCAGCAATGATTGTTGGCGCTATACCATTTTCATTCATAATGATACTAATGGGGATATCTTTACTGAAAGCACTCATTAGAGATGGTATGAGAACGAAATCTTAGTTAATGCCTTGTCAGTCTTGTGGCCGGATGTATGTCCGGTCACTTGGCTCACTCCGATTTAAGCTTAACCTCGTTTGCTTCCGGTTCCAGTTTTGCAAACATTTCAGCCAGTAAAAACCAGAAAAAATCATCACCCGGATAACCATACAGGCGATCAACTTCTTGCCCGTTATCAATCAATATGAACGTAGGTGTTCTGGATTCAGGTTCAATATAGGTTAAATCTTCGGGCCACGGGTCTGCGGTATCGATGCGCCGGATAGGTGCTCGCTTGCCTTCAATGGTTTTGGGGTAGATATGCGCTACCTCGCGATTAAACGCTGCGCAGTATGGGCAGAACGCTTCCTCAACGACGAGTAACTCGGCAGCGTGAATTTGCGTGGTAAGTGACAAAAATACCGTTGTTATTCCCGCGTGCAGATAGTGTAGCCAGAGCTTTTTCATTTTTAAAGTATACAACCCTGTCGGGCTAAGTCTATATTCCCGTTGGTTACACTATGGCAGTTTGCTAGACTGTTAACGTATTCTTTGCTATTGGCTTACATTTTTTGCTTTTGGTGCATTGGTTTACGTTGAATCAGATTGAGGTATTGCTCATGAAAAAAATCACTATTCTCTTTCTCGTTGCAGCACTCACGCTGCTAATTAACCACAGTGCTGTCGCTGAAGTAGGCGAGGATGGATTGCATAAACAGGATTGGTTCTCACTCACGTTCAAAGATGTGGCAGAAGACATTCAAGAGGCCACCGACGAGGGAAAACGATTGGTATTGATCTTTGAACAACGCGGGTGCATCTTTTGCGAAGCCATGCATGAATTTGTATTGGCCGATCCCGAAATCAATCAGTACGTTCGGGAAAACTATAACGTGGTTCAGTTCAACTTATTCGGTGATGAAGAAGTCACCGATTTAGACGGTGATGTTTTAACCGAAAAAACCGCTGCCGAAAAATGGGGTATTGCTTATACTCCGTTTATTTTATTTATGCCAGAAACAATCCCCGAAGATGATTCAGATGTCGTTAAAGCTGCGGTGGCTGCGCTGTACGGATCTATGGAGAAGCAAGAATTTTTGCACCAATTTGAATGGATCAAACAAAAAGGTTATGAAAGCGATGAAAAATTCAAAAACTACCACAAACGACGACTAACAGCGACACAATAAAACCATGGCGATCACGTTTATAAAAGCAGACTACGGTAACGAAGAGCAAGCGAAGGCGGTTGTTGACTTACTAGACAGCTACGCTCGTGACCCTATGGGTGGTGGTGAACCATTAACTTCATTTACGAAAGATAATTTAATTGAAGCACTATCGCGCACACCCGGGGCATTTTCTGTTCTGGGCAAGTTAAATGACGAGTATGTTGCACTGGCAAATTGCTTTGCGGCGTTTTCTACTTTTGCGTGCCAGCCCATTATCAATATTCATGACTTGGTTGTATCCTCAGCGGCCCGCGGCCAAGGTGTGAGTCAGGGCTTATTGGGCTTTGTGGAGGCGGAAGCACGAAACACCCGATGCTGTAAGGTCACACTGGAAGTGTTGGAAGGTAATACGGTTGCGCGCAATGCTTATGAGAAGTTTGGTTTCGCGCCGTATCAGCTTGATGATCAATACGGAAACGCGTTGCTGTTTCAAAAAAAGTTATAGTCGGTTTCCAGCGTGGAAGATACTGTGTCAAAAAAGGTTGTGCTAATCGGCCTTGGCATGGTGGTGGATACGCATATACAAGCCATAAAGGATCTTATTGGTGAGGTAATAGTGCACGGAGTATTTGCACGAACTCCCGAAACGCGAAAAAAATATGCTCAGAAAATACAGGATGAGCTTGGTTATACCCCTCGAAACTACACATCATTAAATGACATTGTCTGTGACGCAGAGATTGACTTTGCAATTGTGTTAACACCGCCGGATGCTCGGTTCGAGTATATTGATGCGTTGTCAGCTGCCAATATTGATATCTTGTTGGAAAAGCCTGTTGATCGCACTTACCTTGCGGCTAAAGAATTAGTTGAGCTGTGCGAGTCGCGCAACATCTTACTGGGAATGGTATTCCAATATCGCGCTCGTCAGGCGTCTATAGAATTAGATAAATTGGTTAAATCTGGCGACATGGGCACGCTTGGATTGGTGAATATCGAAATACCGTGGTGGCGCTCTCAAGACTATTACAACGAACCCGGGCGTGGCACTTATGCGCGCGATGGCGGTGGGGTGCTACTGACTCAGGCCATACACCCGCTTGAACTGGCCTTGTCTTTAGCAGGACCAGTTTCCCAGGTGCAAGCTATATGCGCCACGAGTCGGTTTCATCAAATGGAGTCTGAAGATTTCGTATCAGCCAATTTAGTTTTCGCTAACGGGGCATTGGGCTCACTGTATGCAACCACCGCTAGTTATCCGGGTGATGCTGAAGCCATAACGCTACACTTTGATCATGCAGTAGCCAAACTGCATCGCACTGATTTACAAGTCAGATGGCGTAACGGTGAGACAGTTGAATACGGTGAAGATGCTGCGTCGGCCGTTGGCGCACATCCAATGGACTTTAAGTCGGATTGGCACAAAGCCATTATTGCTGACTTTGCACAATGCGTTATCACACGCGAAAAACCGATTGTTTCCGGGCGTGAGGCTTTGCATGTACATCAATTGATCGATGCTTTGGTGACATCATCCAGGCAACAGCAAACTATTGAGATAGGCACTATAAAGTAAGGGTTTACACAATTCGGTTATGTAGCGTTAGAACTGCATTGCTGTTCTTTTATTGCCCAGTCAATATGTTCATCCAGCATCGCATTACCTGAATTTCTCCGTGCTTTTAGCGCGTTCAACACATCTACACTATAGGGTGCATTACCCAAAGCCACTGCAATGTTTCTGCGCCAGCTTGTATACCCAATACGTCGAATGGGTGAACCTTGCATACGCTCGTTAAATTGTTCTTCCGTCCACGCGAATAGTTCAATTAAAGACTGCGCATCTAAGCCATGACGTGGTGAGAAGTCATCAACGGTGGTTGGCTTTGAAAATTTGTTAAACGGACAAACTAATTGGCAGTCATCGCAACCGTATATCCTGTTACCCATGGCGCGCCTAAATTCAATCGGAATACCGGTTTTAAGTTCAATGGTCAAATACGAAATGCAGCGTCTTGCATCAACCCGATACGGCGCAACAATGGCATCGGTGGGGCAGGCTTGCATACACGCGGTGCAACTGCCGCAATGCGATGTTTGTTGTGGTGGGTCAACCGGTAACGGTAAGTCCGTGAATAATTCGCCGAGGAAAAACCATGAACCGGTTTTATCGTTTAATAGGTTGCTGTGTTTACCTATCCAGCCTAAACCTGCTTTTTCGGCAATGGCTTTTTCCAGCACGGGTGCGCTATCGGTAAATGCGCGGTATTTAAATTCCCCAATGTTCGCTTGTATTTTGTTAGCCAGCGTTTTTAAGCGTTTCCTAAGCACTTTGTGATAATCGCGTCCCAGCGCATACCGAGATACATAGCCCAATGTTGGATCGCTCAATACTGAATTGGCATCGCTAGCATCGGGTGGGTAGTAATCCAGCCGAACGGAAATGATGCGCAGGGTGCCGGGTTCCAGTTCCGGTGGGCGAGAACGTTTGGTTCCGTGGCGTTGCATGTAGTCCATTTCGCCATGAAATCCATCTTGCAACCAATTGAGTAAATGCGTTTCGTGGGTTGATAAATCCGTATCGGTAATGGCACAGGCGGATAATCCTAATTCTGCAGCCCATTGCTTAATATCGAACGCTAGCTGTTCTGCTTGCGCTGTGCTCATCGATTGTGGATTGGATGCACTCAACTTTTGTCGTTTAGGTTTTTGTCGTTTAGTGTGGGGTCGTGTTCAGTATGAATGCTTGATCGTCCACCAAGATGACCGTTCTTATAATAAATGATGGTGCCAACTTCGCCCGTCCATGCTTGCCACGATTCAACTGGGTTACGCACCCAACTACCAGTTTCATAAACTCCACGCGCATCTTTTAATACACCTTCCAACACTAGTACCTCTTCACCCAATGGATCGAGTTTGGGTTGGAAGCTGACCTTGTCAGTCCATCTTACAAGCATTGAATTATTGCCGTTATGCATATGCAACGGAAACACTTCAGTTCCGTCAACTGGACCCGGAAACCACTCGTTGTCCTCATCCAGAGTTATCACGCGACGGCGATCATCGTTAGTTTCGAATTGGCCAACAGCGAGATAAAATTCCAGTGGTGTATTGTTGTTTTCATTAAGCTTGTGGCCGTGACTCATAATCAATGACTGATTCCAAGGTTGACTATGATCCGGTTTTTCTAGCGGGTATCTAATGTAGGTGTGTTGGTGGGATACATTTTCATTATCTGCAATAACGCCGTTGATCAACAAAACTTCTAACCCTGACGAAGGTAGTGCAGCAAAGCGAGTATCGAGATCAAGACGCAACAGGGCAGTGAGCCGGGCTGTATGTCCATGGATGTATTCCAGCACCCGGATATTGATGCCGGTAATTTGCGTTGGCTGCCATTTTGCGGCTGCACCCATCTGTTCGGCACGCTGCTGAAAATCTGCGTTAACAGGCTGAGCGTTGGGCGGTAACAATTGCTCGATGAGCTGATTGGTTTGCTCGTTGGCGTTGGAATCTGGCGGCTCGGTGGGCATGCCGTAAAAGCTGTTCTTCGTGTTGGATGCAGAATTATAGCGGCCAGTCGTGATTAGTACTGGACTCTTGCTGTGGCTGTGCTAAATTGGAGGTATGGAGAACATTTGGAGAACGTTATGGGCGCGTTACTGCCACTCACCCACTTAGAAAACAGGGTTCTCAGCGCTATTAGCCAGCATATTAGTAGCCATGGGCAGTCTCCCACCATTGCGGAGCTGGCCCAATCGCTGCGCCTGAAATCCAAAGGCACAGTGCACCGTTATGTGCAATCGCTGATCGAAAAAGGCCGGCTAGAGCGTCACGGTACTGGCTGGCGCGGGCTGCGGATAGTCGGACAAGCCGACAACAACCTTGAATTTACACCATCGGCAAGCACGGGCAATGTTCTCAACTTAATTACCTTGCCTGCGGAACGTGTTACTTCGGGCGATTTTAAATTACCACTACTGGGCAAAATTGCCGCAGGGCAGCCTATCGAGGCCATAGAAGATCAAGAACATCTCGACCTAGCCGAGTTTTTTATAGGGCCAGATCGGTATGCGTTAAAAGTGTCGGGTAATTCAATGATGGATGTGGGCATTCTGGATGGCGACACCGTTATTCTGCGCAAAACAGCTCAGGTGCGAAAAGGCGACATTGTCGTTGCGCTGATAGACGGCCAAGAAGCAACGCTGAAACGATTAGGTAGCACCGATAACGGAATGGTTGAACTCATTCCCGAGAATAAATCTTTAACCACTATGCACTACTCAAGCGACAGGGTTAGTTTTCAGGGTGTATTGGTTGGTCAACTACGTAGCTATTAATAACTCAATAACATTATGGACAAACTAGACGAAGATTCACTGCACGCGCTAAAAGTGGCGTTTTGCTATATGCCTAAAGCTATCGAGGTCAATGAATTTGATTTTGCAGGCAGGGTAGATAAAGTGCTTGCAGATATAGAAACCGTACGCGAAATATTGTTATACAACGATACCGACCCTGACGAAGTCTATGGCGATCTAAACCCGGACGACTCTCCGAATTCGAGTTACTAGCAATCAATCAGAACCCGATATGGAGCATCAATGAATATAAGCGGAAAATTCAGCGCAGAGCTTGCACCTGTTGATACGCATGCACAAAGTGCTAATGGCAACGCGCTGGGTCGCATGACACTCAATAAAACATACGAAGGTGAACTCAGTGGCAGCAGTACCGGAGAAATGCTCAGCGCAATGACGGGCACCGAGGGTTCAGCCGGGTACGTTGCAATCGAGCATGTGGTGGGTACGATTGCAGGTAAACAAGGCAGCTTTGTATTGCAGCATTTTGGCATTATGGACCGAGGCGCCGATCGCTTGGTGTTGGAAGTGGTACCAGATTCCGGCACTGGCGACCTAGCGGGTTTGTCTGGCACTATGAGAATCGAGATCACTGATGGCCAGCATTTCTATCATTTCGATTATGAGCTGAGTTGATTTCAACTAAGTATCACAGATTCATGAGTGTGCTAACTAACGATTTAAACCAACCCATAGGGAATCCAGTCGATAATTGGGTTGCCGCTGATTTACCATCCGACGCAACAGTAACTGGCCAGTACTGCCGCATTGAACTTTTGAATGTGCAACGCGATTGCGAACAATTGTATGAAGCGTTCTCGCTAGACACCGATGCCAGAAACTGGACCTATTTACCGTACGGGCCTTTTTCAACCGTAGCGCAATTCCAAGCCTGGCTTGAACAATCGAGCCAAAGTACCGATCCGTTGTTCTACACCATCATCGACAACACCACCCATCAGGCTGTTGGGCTGGCCAGCTATTTAAGAATAGAGCCTGAAACAGGTGTTATTGAAGTAGGGCATATTCATTTCTCACCCAGGATACAACGCAGCCGAATCTCAACCGAAGCCATGTATTTAATGATGAGGCGAGTGTTCGTTGAACTTGGATACCGCCGATACGAATGGAAATGCGATGCCTTAAATCAGCCTTCCAGAAATGCTGCG
This sequence comes from uncultured Granulosicoccaceae bacterium, assembly GCA_964390335.1. Lineage (GTDB taxonomy): Bacteria > Pseudomonadota > Gammaproteobacteria > Granulosicoccales > Granulosicoccaceae > Granulosicoccus. Next base: position 111,093 of record CAYMHU010000008.1, read on the forward strand.
CTTCGATTTGGTTTTCAGTTCGAAGGTGTCTTTCGACAGGCCACCATGTATAAAAGCCGAAATCGCGACACCGCTTGGTTTGCGATTATTGATAAAGACTGGCCAAAACAACAGTCGGCTTTTGAACAATGGTTAAAGCCGGAAAATTTCGATAATGACGGGTTGCAAATTCGAAAATTGTCCGACTTTAGCCAATGGTTGCTATCCGAATAAATCGCCAACCCGTTTGGCCGACACACACTCCGGCCCTTCATTGCGTGCAGAATTAACGTAGTCGCTCACTTCGGTTAGCGACAGTGCGTCGTTGCTGGCCGGTTGCATCAAGCCGTCAATCGTTTCCACATCCGATGGTTGTATCCATTTCAATGCATCATCGGGCGTCAAAATTACTGGCATTCTGTGGTGCACGCGGCTGAAAGTGTCGTTTGCTGCCAAGGTCACAATACACACTTGTTCGCGAGCATCCGCATCGTCTTGTTTGCTCTTAGCAATGGGTTGATATAGGCCTGCAAGGAACATGGCATCAGCATCGCTGGGTTTTATAAAGTAGGGCGTTTTAATTTTCCCGTCGCGATGCCATTCGTAAAATCCGTTGACCGGTACTAGCACCCGGTGCTCGGCAATTAACTGACGAAAGCTTGGTTTTTCGCGCACGGTTTCACTGCGCGCATTGATCAGCGGCGCTGAAAATTTTCCAGGCTTAGCCCAGGAAGGCAATACACCCCATTTCATGGATTTAAGTACTGGCGCATCGTCGAGCCATTGAACGACGTCCAGTGATTGGCTGGGCGCGACATTAAAGCGCGGGTCGCGAGTGGGCCAGACATCCATTCCAAGCATTGCGAGTAGCAGCCGCACGCCTTCGTTATCAGAAACATTAATTCGGCCACACATAGACGGTACCCCGGACTTCTGCGGATTTAATTACTAGAATACCAGTCATTGATTGAATGATACTGGTCTCAGATGAGACTAACGCAATTTAATGTACAGTAAATAGACTCCGGCGGCAGCACACACAACAATGAACCCAGAAAAACGAGCGCAGATTTTCGCACGCTGGAAAAAAGCCAACCCCAACCCGGAAACGGAGCTGGAGTTCAGCTCGCCGTTTGAGCTACTCATCTCGGTTTTGCTGTCGGCGCAAGCCACCGATGTGAGCGTTAATCTGGCCACTCGCAAATTGTATGCAGAGGCCAATACGGCGAAGGGCATACTCGATCTGGGCGAGGCGAAGGTGCGAAACCATATCAAAACCATTGGGCTGTTCAATACGAAAGCCAAAAACGTCATTAAAACCTGTCAAATACTGCATGAGAAACACAATGGCGAAGTGCCACAAGATCGCGAGGCGCTGGAAGCGCTGCCAGGAGTAGGCCGTAAAACAGCCAATGTGGTTCTGAACACCGCGTTCAGGCAGGTGGCCATGGCGGTGGATACGCATATTTTCAGAGTGTCGAACCGCACGCGCATTGCACCGGGTAAAGATGTACTGGAAGTGGAGCGCAAGCTGCTCAAGTTCGTACCGCAAGACTACCTACTGGATGCGCATCATTGGCTCATTTTGCATGGCCGCTACGTGTGCGTGGCCAGAAAACCAAAGTGCCCTGAATGCAATATCAGCGATCTGTGTGAATTCAAGACAAAAACCAGCGCAACCCTCACTAAGCCCGCCGCAAAATCAAAACGGTTAAGCAAAAAAGCCAGCCAGTCAACGGGTGAAAAAAACAAAATGAAAAAGCGTGCCAGCAAGAAAACGTAAAGTAGGGTCTCGGTGGAATTGATCGACTGGCGTTTTAAAAAACGAGTTTGTCGACGCTTTATTTTGATCGCGTGTGTGCAAGAATTCGTTCACCTTGCAAACTAACGTCATATCTTTTCAAATGGCGTCTTATTGCCAATCAGTATGGTTTCAATCTGCCGCTAAGTTGCTATTCTTACCTTAGTAACTTTTTGGAATTGTTCTCGTGGCACGTGCCTATCCATTAACCGACCTGATCAAGCTAGTTCGAGCTTACGGGGTATTGGCTGGCACCGGTGAAATGGACCGCGTTATCGCAGGCGAAATTTCTCGCCGCTGGATTGCCAACGAGGTCGAGCACCTTGTTCCATTATCTTCACTACCCCCAGCACTGTTCCATACACAACGGGGCCGCGACTTACTCGCCGATGAGCTGTTCCCGGACGAAGACATCGACCCGGAAACCATCGACCCGGATTCGCTTGATATCCGTAAGCTGGGCGCCACGCATCTAATAAACACCAACCGCCTGCCTAAATTAGAACCGTGTATTCACTCGGCTGTGTTGGCAGCCAATATGTTGCTTGGGGTGCGTTTGTACGGTAGTCATGGCCAGGGAATGCCCACCATGACCCACGATTTAATCGTTGCCACTATGCTGCATGGCACCTTGGGTAAGGCGTATCGCTACAGTGCCATTAGCTCCAGCGACCATGAAATCGTTGACGACAGCTACATTTTCACTTGGTTCGGCGATGTTGTTGCCAGCCACGTACGCATACTAGATGACTACCTAAAGCACTTTGAGCATGCAATAGAGCAAGGGGTAACCCCGGATGCGCCTCCCACTCGAGAAATCGCCACTGCCGTAGCGGCGATAGAAGCAAGCCGCCTCAGGCTCACCGCGCGAGCCGCCGGCGATCAGGTCATTAGCTTTCTCGACCCGCAAAGCTTGGCTGAGCTTCGCGCTGCTGGTGTTGATACAAGCTGTGATTTCCCGGAACGCCCCATACTCGAAACCGACTATGCGCGAACTCAAGTGGCATTCGGTTTGCCGGGTGTTGATCACTACGCGTTAAGAGAACCACTGCGCAACACCTTGCTCATGGCGGTTAAGGATGCGCTGGACGACCCTGCCAAGCGTGAAAGATTATCTGGTCGTCGAGGCAAGGCGGTGCATGAGGTTCATATGAACTTGCCGGTCATGGAATATTATGTTGCGGCCGACTCCCCTAACTCTATTGAAACCGTGCATCTGGCCAGTTTGGAAATGATGCGCTCGTTGGAGAAAGGGCGTCGCAAATCGTTGAGTACGATGTCGGCGCACGCATTCCGGATTTCAGCTATTGCAGAGAAGGTGCTGGGTAGAGCATTAGAGCCATTGATAGTCACGCTTGCGATGTTGCACGATGTCGTTGAAGACGGTTCCGCTCGTGTTACTGGTTACGGGCACTCCTTGCGTAAAATCCAATTTCGTTTTGGTGGTCCTATCGCGGCCATGGTGTCGGAGCTAACCGATTCCAATGCCCACACTGATGGTGTCAACAAGGCAGCCATAACACTTAGCCACCCTCATTTAATGGCGCCGCAAGAACAATATAACTTTGATAGCTTCACGCAAACCAATTTAAAACCCACTGAGGCTAATCTGCCTTATACCTTGTCCGGTATTGTTATTAAGTTGCTGGATACCGTCGTATCTCTGGAAGAGGGTATACGCGACCCGGAACTTATGTCCGGTCACTGGCGGCACAGCGGTGCGCGAATTTATTGGGCGCAAAGAATCCGCGGCGCCATTGTGAATCCACTGATGGAACGCTTGCTAATGGAGTTGAAGGCAAGCCAGATTGATCCGAAATATTATCGGCGGCAGCATCATGTGAATACAGTGCGGCTGCGTGCGGGTTTGGCATTGCTCGACACCGCGATGATGTATCTGGATTTATACGTTACCCAAAACCTTGCCATTTTAGCCATGGAGTACGGCTTGGACTCAGTTCAGCGAGACACCTTAATCAGTTTGTTCAACGACCCCAATGTTGATGCTGAACAATTTGAGGCTCGAGTTTTAAACGATTTACTAGACGATAAAAAGTTACAAATTGCAGTAAAAGAGGGCAGCATTTCCTGTATTGGATACTCCACACTGTTTCCCAAGGATGCCAAAGACACCTGCGAACGTGATGCATCCACATTTTTGGATTATCGTGCCAGTGCGCTCAGGCGTCAGGCCATTCGACGCGAACTCCAGCTGGACACAACCGAAAAGCTCAATGCCTTGGAAATAAGAAAAGAGCAGCTATTACGTCGCTTTGATTTAAGCATTGATGAGCGCGATAAATTATTTGATCAGCAATACACTGCGCACACCGGTTAGTTTAGATAACCGAAAAAAAACCAACTCATATAAATCTGAGTCACGTTTTTTCATTACCATTTTAAGCGTCACGTTACGCGATTTTGCTTGCTAATTTACACGCGTAAAGTCACCCCACCGTCAGTCTTGATTCAGCGTATAAAGTTCCAGTGCTAGCATTACAACTGTACTTTTGATGCCTGTTGATACAAAAAACAGAACAAATCTGTTGATTCGTTGAGTTTGATTTTATAACGAGCTTATTCAGAAAAGTTCCATCGAATTTTTAGGCGATTTTTGCGCCTGAACTTTACCCGCACGTGCCACTCAGTTTTGTGACTGTGAAAAATTATTCATAGCTAAACACTCAACTAGGAGATAAATCGTGATCAAAAAAATAACTTCACTCACTGTGGCAAGTGTGGCTTTAGGCGTATCAAGTATGGTAAGTGCCGCGGAATACGAAGTATCTGTAACTAACTTAACAGCAGGCATTCATTTCACACCATTGATTGTTAGCGCGCATCCGTCATCGGTGTCTATGTTCACCACAACGCAACCGGCGTCAGCCGAGTTACAAGCAATTGCAGAAGGCGGCGACGTTGCCGGTATGGCGCAATTGCTCAATAGCATAGGTGCAAGTGTTGCAACCGGTGATGGCCTGCTTGCTCCAGGAGCTACTGGCACGTACACAATAAACAGCAGTTCAGCTAATTCGGTGTTGTCGGTAGCGGGCATGTTATTGCCAACTAACGATGGTTTTGTGGGGTTGAACTCGGTTGCATTACCAACATCACCTGGCGCAACCACACGGTGGTTAGCGCGAGCTTACGATGCAGGCACAGAAGGTAACGATGAAGTGGTAGGTGGTGGGGCACCGGGTGTCGCGGGCTTTCCAGCACCACCTCCGGTCGTTGCGTCTGGTACCGGCACAAACGCATCGGGTATTCATGTAGCTGCTGAGGGTTTTGTCACAGTGCATCGCGGGGTTATTGGTGACTTGGATGCGAATGGTGGGCCTAGTGATATCAATGCAGCGATACATCGATGGGACGGTCCCGTGGCTGCCGTTAGTGTGCGCATGTTATCGGGTGGCGGCGCTCAAGGGCCTTCAGCGGTAGCTGATTTGAACGCGGTTGCTTATTCAGCGTCAGCGGTTGAGATTTTCTGGCAGGCTGCGAACTCGAATGATTCAATCATCGTGGGTTATGAAGTCAGTCGGGATGGCGAAGTTATTGGCACCTTCGATGCTCAAAGTTACTTTAACGAAGGTTTAAATCCAAACACGGCTTACCACTACACAGTACGCGCCGTAGATGCCAATGGCAATGTGGGTGAAGCTCGCGATGTGACGGTATCAACGCGCTAATTATTTGTGGAGGCAAAAACATTAGCGACATAAAAAAAGGCGGTAGAATGATTGTTCTACCGCCTTTCTAGCTTTTTCTAAAACGTTACTCAAGCTTTGATGTTAACCGTAAAACTACTGATAAACAGATTCCTTGTTCAGGTGTTTCACAATTAAATAATAAAATACCGGCCGTAGTTTTTGCCGATTACTTGCACCAATGGTGTCGATTGCATGCTGAATAGCCGCATCTGCTTCTGGCCCTTCAACCCCCAATTTGCGGCTGATAAAACGGGCTTTTACATTATCCAGTTCTTTTTTATCGCCTGCGGCAACTAAATTTGCGTCTTTGTTGTATAACGAGGGGCCTAGGCCTTTCGCTACAGAAGACAACAATTTATCGTCACAATCTACGTTAATACTGGCAAGTTGAGCTTTGCAAGCGACTATTGCTTCGTCGAACTTAGACATATTTACTCCTGAGTATTAAAATCTTTTGTTCATTGCAATACGTCATATTAGACCTATGTGGTACTGGTGCGCAAGCTATGCAATGTTTAATTGTTATAGGTTAACAAATGATTAACAATGTATTCCGTACAGTGCAAAACATTGTATCAGGGAGGGTTACACAGCCTGTTGTGGCTTAAATGCAGTGTTTTTGGCGTGTTGTGTTTCTGACGTTTCAGACAATGTTCTGTTTTTGATATCGATCAAACCGTGCTTACCCAATACGGTTAAAGCTTCTTCGTAACCAATATCGCTTATTGCTTTGTAAGACTTAAATTCCATTAATGGGTAAATGCTGACGTCTGGTTCTATTAGAACATCTAGCATTGCGCGAGTTTCATTTATCCTGGTTATGCTTTTAATGTCAGTTGATCGCAGCAAGGTTTCAACGATTCTGGGTATGCGAATACTTTTAGCAAAAGGATTCATTCTGGATAACAGTACCTGCCAGCCAGACAGGGACGTGCCGTACGTGTAGTACTCACAAATTTCCGCAATTTGACTTACGTTTGAACCAATAATAAAACCTTGCTCACCCAGTTGACGATGCATAACATCAACCGGGAAAGTATTGAGTATCGCGCCATCGATTAACAGTTGACCCGATGGAGTTGGTACGGGTGAGAATATACCGGGTAAGGAAATAGTACTTCTGATAACCCGCCACAACGAACCGCGATCGTGCAACACCTCTTTACCATCCGCAAGGTTGGACGAAATACAAAAGAAGGGTACCCATAGATCTTCAATGCGCTTGTCACCATAAACTGAATGACAAAACCTTGTGAGTTTTGCAGACTTTAATAAAGACGCAAGCGGCAATGTGTAATCGAACAAGGCTTTTTTGTTAGCAAATATTTTTGATAGGTCATAGATTTGTTCTGTAGAGGCTCCCATGGCTATGCTTGCGCCAATTAGCGCACCCATACTAGAGCCACCGATATAGTCGATATCAACGCCATATTCTTCAACCACGCGTTGGACACCCAGGTGCGCGTAGCCTCGTGCACCCCCGCCGCCAAACACCATGCCGCGAGCCTGGCCGCATAAGCGTCTGGCTAGTCGGGCCATATGGGCCTTATCATCTATGCGCACATGATGGTAAGCGTCTAAGGTTCGCTTTCGCAACCAACGAGCGGTGTGTGTGGGTTCTGAAGTCTCTCGGCCATGCAATAAAACAAGTTCTACTTTACGTTGGAACCGAGCATTCTTTAGGGTGTTGCGTAAATCGTGTTCGATCTCGCGCAGCTTGGATGAATTTTCGATATTGCCGTCTGCCAGTAATACGATTCGGTCGGCCCTGCTGATACAGCGCTTCGTCCACGCAGTCATCGTTGGCTCAGTAAGGTAGATCATTTCCTGGAAGCGGTTTTCTTTATCGTCTAACCATTCAGCTATTGCCGAATTGAATACGTCTGAAAACTGAGTTTGTGCCACGCCTTTTTTACCGTACAAGGTATCGAAGCCACGAGCATCAAGCATCATTGGGTTGCCGATGTGTTTTAGTTCGCGTCTCAGCTGGCTTAAGAACCGTCGCAGCGGTAAGCGGCTATCTAACGGAATAATCGCTATTGATTGGTCGCTACTTTTCTTGTGAGCCCGCTTCGTTTTATTAATGTGGCGTTGCACAATAATTTTAGACAGCTGCAAAATCATTGCTGGTTGGTTGGCGATCAGGCTGTCGAATAATTCTCTTGGTAAAAATGCAACGGTTGATTCACGCGTGGCATACACAGTGGCCGTTCTTTTAGAACCCGATAACAAAGCTTGTTCACCTACTGTTTCTGGAGCACGTACTTCAGCTAGGGTTACGTGTTGATTGTCCGCGTTTAAGGTTTGTACGCGTAAACGTCCCGAAACAACAATATGCAAACCATCCGGTTCATCACCCTCGCGAAGTATCAAATCGCCACTGCTGTAGTAACGAATGTCGGTTGCATCCAGCAATTGATTCATTAACGGGGTGGTTACCGTGCCGAACATATCCAGAAAGACTTTGGCAAGCATGGCTCGGCGTGACAATTCTGCGGCTGTATCGTACACGTGCGCGAGTATGGATGGGTTTAACTCGGACAGTAGCTCGAACGCGAATCGTGGAAAACAAGCAACGGTGGTGGGGCGCGCGGCAATAGCGCTAACCAAATGCACGCCACCATTTAATACGGCGAAATCTCCAGCGGTTTGACCAGCGGTACGTGAATGCAGAAAAAACCGGTCTTCACTTTTATCAGTGCTGAGATACAAATCGAGCTGCCCATCGATGACCATAAACAGACTTTCGCTTTGATGGCCTTCATTAAATAGCGTACGATTTTCTTCAAGTTCGATATAACTGATGTGTGGGACGAGCGTGTCCCACCGGGTTGGATCAATGGACTGAACCAGCGGTAATTTTTTCAGTGCGTTTAGTCTGCTTGAATCGTCGATGAACATAGTCAAACTAAATTCCAGAATGCCAATAGTATCTCAAAAACGGGCATTACCTTTCGTGTTGTCTATTAAACATTAGCGGCCAAGAGCTGGAGCTCTTTGGCTCAAATCAATTTAAGCTAGTTTTGTGAGAAATGAAGCATGCCAAAATAGGCGCTGCCAGATTGCTCAGAATTATCGCCATCAATCATAACTGCGTAGCCGGCGAGTTCCTCTATGTCTAGATCAAAATATTGTCGGAAATCGGCCGCAACATCACGTTTTTGTATTGTCCAGTCGCCGACAAACTCTGGGCCGCTCTGCACGGCAACCATGTGGTTTTTATCAGTGAACGGGTTACTCCAATCGGAGCCCAATGGTTCAGAGCTAGACCACACATAGTTAATAGCCACTGTTTCCCATGGCAATAGTCCGGTTTGGGCAACCACATAAAGCCGAGCCGGGAAATCGTCACCGGACTTGTCCTGTTCATTAATCTCGCCATAAACGTTATCAATTTTCCAGGACCAACTCAGGATCGGTGTTTTCGTCAAATCGATTATTTTGCGTTTGTACAATACCGACGCAGCGCTTTGGGTGGTTGCTTGTAAAACGTTTTGTCCGTCGAGCTCTACTAACTTATATTCTGAATTACCCTTGAATGATCGCTCTTCCCACTGACTTAATTCGGCTTCAGGGAAGCTGTGATCTATTGAGTCTATGTTAGACGTAAAAGCCGATGGAGCATAAATTGCGGTAGCGACAATGCTTAAGGATAAAACGTTTTTTAGTTTGGTCGTGTTCATGGTGTCTAAGGTTTAGCTGGTGCTTGTTCCGGTTCGATTGTAGTTTATATTATGTGTGTTCTAGCTAGTTGGGTGTGTGCAGGCAGCTTAAGTTCCGTTAACCTCGGGAAAGAATACGCCGATTATTGCTGAAATCCCGTAAACTATCCGGAGTGATCTCACAGATTGTAACCTTATGCCCAGTACTCCTAAAAACCGTCGATTCTGGATTCTCGCTGCAGGCACTATCGCCACTATATATATGCTGATTTTGGTGGGTGGGATAGTTCGGGCGACGGGTTCGGGTATGGGGTGTCCGGATTGGCCAACCTGTTTTGGTCAATGGATTCCACCCACCAGTGAAAGTCAGCTGCCGGCCAACTATCAGCAAATCTATGCCGACCGTGGCTACAAGGAAACCACGTTTAACGTTCGCAAAACCTGGACAGAATATTTGAACCGCTTATTAGGTGTGTTCACCGGCTTTACGATCCTACTGACCTTTTTGTTTTCATTGTCCTATCGCAAGCGCGATGTCGCGGTTACTTACCTCGCGTTCGCGGGTTTTGTGCTGGTGGGAGTGCAAGGCTGGTTGGGTTCGCGAGTGGTTGCCAGTAATTTACATCCAGGTTTAATCACGGTTCATATGCTGTTGGCGCAGGTAATAGTGGGGCTGATGATCGCTGCAATTTTGCGTTCGGCCAAACCGAGCTTGTCAAAAATACAAATTGGCCAGTTGCCAAACATGGCTTACACCATATTAGTCATCAGTATGATTTTGGGATTAATTCAACTGGTGGTTGGCACGCAAGTGCGCGAAGCCATTGATCTTATCGCCAAGCAAAGCAACTATATCAACCGGCATTTGTGGATCGATAATCTGCCAATGATTTTTAATATTCATAAAATTTTGGCAGTGCCTTTACTCTTGATTAACGGTTGGCTTGTCTGGCAGTTCCTGTCACGCACACAATCGGCTGTTCTCAGTTTTTTGAATTGGTCTTTAGCTGCCTTGTTGCTCGGTACGGTGGTTATGGGGATGTCGATGGATAGACTCAGCTTACCAATATACGCGCAGCCCTTGCATCTATGGATGGCCTCGCTCATATTCGGCGCCCAATTAGCCATATTTTTAGTTGTACGATACGCGCGCAGTGGCAATAGCGCCCCGGTAGTTGAGGATGGTGCCGTGGTGAACGTTCAACACTAATTACTTGCGACGAAAACGCAGGCCTAGCCTATTTTCCTGTTTTTGCGATGGCTTAATTGGGGTATGGTGTAATCCGCTTTTCTGTACCAGACTATTTAATCATTGAACACGGAGGTTCAATACTATGCAGCTTCAGCCGCATCTCGTCCTTATTGCCTGTTCCACACAAGGTTTTGTCAAACTCATACCAAAGCACCGTGCAGATCGGTTTTCTAGTGCATTATTTCGCCTAAGTCGTACCCATTGGCTTTGCATTTTTCTGCTCATCCTATCGCTGCCTGTGGCATCCCATGCAACAGAGCCGCAGAGCAATGGTAATTTAATCAATGTCAACTTAGCGCCTGCCGGCGAGCTTGCTAAAAAACTGCCCGGTATTGGTCCCGCCAAAGCTCAGGCTATTGTTCAGTATCGCGAGCAACATGGGCCATTTAAATCGGTGGATTCACTGGTTAACGTGAAAGGCATTGGGCCGGCGATACTGGCAAAAATTCAAGCTTTGGTCGTCGTCGGAAGTTCCGGTGATGATAATGCGAATCAACCATTGTCTAAACGCGGACCCACAAAAACATTTGCGCAACAAGAAACGGCAGCACAGCATGCGGTGAGGGCTGCATTAACCTTGGCAGCCAGGCATGCTGCTCATGCGCGCAGCGCCTCTCAATTGAAGTAGTACCTTGTGAAGTTGCACAGCAACGTGAGCTAGCTACTCGCCTTCAAAAGCGCATAAGGCGTGCACCGTTGCACCTAAAGATTCAATCAGCTTCTTACCGCCCAAGTCTGGGAGGTCGATAATAAACGCACATCCAACTAATTCTGCACCGGCGCGTTCCAGTAATTTAATTCCTGCTTCGCAAGTACCACCGGTAGCAATCAGATCATCGACCAGTAAAACGCGTTCACCATTTTGTACTGCATCAACGTGCATCTCCATCACGGCTTCACCGTACTCAAGTGTGTACGCTTCTTCCATTGTTTGAAATGGAAGCTTGCCTTTTTTTCTAATAGGCACAAATCCAACAGACAATTGATGCGCGATGGCGCCGCCCATGATAAAACCGCGTGCCTCTAATGCAACAACCTTATCTATCTGCACGCCTGCATAAGGATGCAACAGCATGTCGATTGCCATCCGAAATCCACGGGCATCTTGGAATAGCGTTGTGACATCCCGAAACTGAATTCCCTTCTTTGGGTAGTCCGGAATAGTACGGATATATTGCTCAATATTGTTCATCAGTTGATCGCGTAAGTTAAGTATTTATGCGGCAAAGAGTAACATTTGATGGGGATCGATCACACTAATCATTAAAGCAGCAATAGCGTGGTAGGATCTTGATCAATCGCTGTCGATTTTTGGAGTTTTGAATGAATCTTGTAGGAACGTTGGGCAAAATTTTATTAAGTGGTGCGCTGAATAAAGGTGGTTCCGGGGGGCTTGGCTCTTTATTAGGTGGTGCATCCGGCGGATCGGCTGGTGGGCTCGGTGACTTGCTGGGCGGTTTAGCAGGCGGACAAGGTGGTGCAGCTGGCGGTCTTGGTGATTTACTGGGGCAACTACAAAAACAAGGTGGCGCGACACAAGCTGGTGGAGCAGGCGCCGGTGGTTTACTGGGCGGTCTGCTTGGCGGTGGTGATCCAGCAACCGGTGGTCTGGGTGGTTTACTAGGCAGTGCACTTGGTCAACAGGGTCAAGCTGCACCTCCAGCTCCAACGCCTGAACAATCTGATCATGCTGCGCTTCTGATTCGTTCCATGATTAACGCTGCTAAGTGTGATGGTTCAGTTGATCAACACGAGCAAGAAAAGATTGTTGGCAAGTTGGGGGATATTGATGCGCAAGAAGCTGCGTTTATTCGCAACGAAATGCAAGCACCATTAGATGTTGATGCGTTCGTGCGCAGTGTGCCTCGTGGTATGGAACAACAGGTTTATGCTGTATCGGTTATGTCTATCAATTTGGACTCGAAAGTAGAAGCAGATTATCTGGATAAGCTGGCAAAGGGATTAAATATTTCTGAGCAAGTCAGTAATCAGATGCATACTGAAATGGGTGTACCTGTACTGTACGGTTAAGCATTACGTTAAGTCTTGCTATGCGGGAGTATGGAATATCCATGCTCCCACTTGACGAAAAACACATAAAAAATAACGGGGCTCAATAACCCTACTCAGTGAAGTCGTTCCTGTAGAGCAGGGTTCAGGTTGGGGCTGCACAATTGCTGTTTGGAGATTTACATGAAAAAACTACTTGGATTGTTAGTACTCGTGCTGCCGTGGTCAGCTTATGCAAATATCACCGTGTATGGTGAATGTAATTATCGAGGTCCCGGTGTGACGTTGCAGGTAGGTGAATACGATGCAGCGAAGTTACGCGCCAATCGAATTCCTGAAGACGTAATCAAATCTGTTAAGGTCACTGAGGGTTATGTTGTTACCGTTTATGCAGATGATAATTTCAGTGGCAAGTACGGCACTTTGCGCAGTAACGATGCCTGCCTCGACGGCGACGGCTTTGGTAATGTGATCAGCTCTTTGTCGGTTCGAGAATCGCTTGGGTTGGGTGCCATTGAGCCAGCCACAACGCCGACGCCCAGTCTGCTCGATAAGCAAAGCATGGTTACCGTGTACACCGATTGCAATCACCAAGGTCTATCAGCCTCATTTGAGGCAGGCGAGTACTTGCTATCGCAAATTAAGAAAAGCGGTATTGGTGATAACGAAATCTCGGCAGTCAAAGTGCCAGAAGGTATGACCCTAACCGTATACGAAAATGATTTTCTGCGCGGCAACTACGGTACAGCAAAGGGCGATATTGCTTGCCTGGACGATGGCGATTTCGGTGGCAAAATTTCTTCCTTAGCGGTGGCAGGAAAAGGAACCAGTGCTCCTGCAGTGGTTGCAGCACCCACCGTGGCCAAGCCAGAGCCAAGCGCAAACGCTGCGGAAAAAGTAAAAGTCGGCGTGTATGCCGGTTGTAATTACCGAGGCAACGCAATTGGCCTCGACGTTGGTGAATATACTGCAACCGATCTGAAACGCTTAGGCATGGATGACAACACAGTTTCTTCTGTGAAAGTCGCGAAAGGCTATCAAGTAGAGCTTTTCGAGAACGATTTTTTTAGAGGCCGATCTGGCACATTACGCAGTGAAGATGATTGTCTAAGGAACGATAATTTTGACGATACGGTGTCATCACTTATTGTTAGTCGCGATAAACGCGCAACCATGCCCACCTTTGGTAACAACACTGAAGGTCGCAAGGCAAATGATGTGGTCTCGGTGTATTTACACTGTAACTACCGTGGTGGTAGCGCAAGCCTGCCGGTTGGTCGCTATAACACTGCAGCGATGAAGGCTGCACGCATCGGCAACGATACTATTTCGTCTATTAAGGTGTCCAGCGGTTATCAAGTCACCTTATATGAAGGCGGCAAATTCGATACGAACGGGGTGGTTATCACTGCAAACGATGATTGCCTGGACGATAACAACCTCAATGAGAAAGTGTCGTCAATGGTTGTCGAGCGTATCGGCGCATCGTCGAACTCTGATGCCAAATTGTCCAACTCTAATAGCCTGAGCATCCCTGCTAAGCAGCAATCAAATGACGGCTCACAAGCATTAGTGGATGGTTTAACCTGCATGCAGGATTACGTTGATAAAAATATCTGCGATGCAGAACGTTGGACCATTATGAATCGCCGATGTGGTCTGAAAAACGCTAAAGAGTTATCGGATGGTTATCTGGAAGGTCATGTAAAAGCCGGTAACTGTAAAGCTGAATACTGGAATGAGTTGGTTCGCCGAACCGCTAATCCAAGCCTTCGCTAGTACATTGGGCATACCTTGATCGCAAGGTATGCCCAATCTTTGTTAGTCCTTGTATACTGTTCCCAAATTCCATTCAACGTGAGTTAACACCATGAAGCCTTTGTGCCTTGTGATCACTGCTTGTAGTGCAGTGTTTCTTAGCAGTTGTACTACCGTTAAATACAATACGCTTGAAAAAATCGGTATTCATAAACGCGATTTATTGGTCGCAAATGTTGAAGACGCTCGGGATGCGCAAAAAGATGCGCAAGAGCAGTTTAAAGACGCGTTAGAGCGATTCGGTTCAGTGGTGCAAATTGAAGAAACCGGGCTCAAGAAAGCCTACGATCGACTCAGTGACGAGTACGACGATAGCAAAGATGCTGCAGAGGAAGTTTCTGAAGAAATCGATGAAGTGGAAGAAGTGGCTAATGATCTGTTCGCTGAATGGGAAACAGAATTAGAAGAATACACCGATGCCAATCTACGTCGTACCAGCGAAGATCAACTACGCAAGACGCGTTCGCGATACAAAGAGATGTTAGCGAGCATGCAGGCGGCAGAGGCCAGTATGGATCCTGTTCTCAAGACATTTCGTAATAATGTACTGTTTCTGAAACATAATTTGAACGCGCAAGCGGTTGGATCGCTAAAAGGCACTTTTCAGAACCTGGAGGGTGATATAGACCGGCTTATTGATCAAATGAATCAATCCATTGAGCGATCAAACGAATTTATCGCAGAGATGCGACCGCTTAGTTGATCCCTGAAACAGCTGATCCCATAAACTTTTATATGTGCGATAAGAAAACAGAGATCAGTGCCGATGCTGCGTCAGAGGAAAATCTGACGCTAGAGCAAAAACTGAATCGTGAAACCGCGGTGATTGCATGGTCGGAGCTGGTCAGGCATTTCGCGCGTGGCGTCGTCATCACTGTTGCAGAAGGTCGAGATTTACTGGATGTGGCCGAGGTATTGGCAAAAGACGACACCGAGCAATTGCAACAATGGCTTGATGATAAAAGTGTTGCGCGTGCCAGTGATGATCATGCGCGTGACTGGACTGCGCGCGAACCCAATTTCTGGTGTGTTGTAACTGCGCCGTGGGTGCTGGTGCAGGAACACATTGAACAGTCCACTTTGCACTAGTACTAGTACACACACAGCATAGCAACGTAGGCGAGCAGTATGAGCATAGCCAAAGCCAATGACGATACGCTGCAGGATTTTATCCGCAGCAATGACGGTTGGACACTGCTCGACGGCAAGCTACATAAAGAGTTTGCGTTTACCAATTTTAAGCATGCCTTCGCGTTTATGACATTCGTTGCCGAGTACGCTGAAACACATAACCATCACCCGGAATGGTTCAATGTGTATCGCCATGTGAAGGTTGACCTTATCACGCACGAAGTCTCTGGCATATCAGAGCGCGATTTTAAAATGGCCAACTACATGGACGCCGTTGCTGAAGCGCAGAACGAATAGTCAGGCGCGCTTTCGCTAGCAATCAAACTTTGAATCAAGCCCCCGAGACTGGTACTGTGTTGTATACCGTTCAGTTGAGGATAGGGTATGAACAACAAGCCAGATTTAGCGGCGCTATTCGGTGCAACTGCTGCCGATACCTTTCTCGGATTAGCCCGCTGCGACAATCTTAATACCATTGATGCCTCATCTGCATTTATAGGCGCACCGTGCGCAACCCCTTACGGCTCCGTTGGAGCCTATGCTCAAAACGGACCAGATTCATTGCGCCAGGCTATTGCATCGCTTACGGCAAATATTGATCGTCATAATTTTGATCTTGGTGGGCCCACTTTTCCTGCCAATACAAAGCGTGCAGTCGATTGTGGCGATCTGCCATGGAGCGAGACTGATTTTGCACTCAATCGCGCAACGATACGAGAAGCCATATCCACCATTGTGAGCCGAGGGACCGTGCCCATCGTGATTGGCGGCGACGACTCAGTGCCCATTCCTATGCTTGATGCAATGCAAGACACAGGTAAGTCTTACACAGTATTGCAAGTAGACGCTCATATTGATTGGCGGGATAGTCACATGAACGAATCCATGGGTTTGTCATCGACTATGCGACGGGCCTCAGAAATGGGTCATATTGAAAAAATAGTGCAAGTTGGTGCGCGTGGTATTGGTTCAGGGCATTCGTCCGATTTCGAAGATGCAGTTAAATGGGGTGTAAAGTTTTATACCGGCTTAGATGTGTACCGCGCTGGGGTTAAACCTGCGCTTGAACAAATAGACAATGACGCCAATGTGATACTGTGCATAGACATCGATGCGTTGGACCCATCAGTTGCGCCTAACACCATTGGTCGAACGCCAGGAGGATTAAGCTACTATCAAGTGCTTGAACTCATTATGGGTGTGGCAAATCGCGCCAATATAGCCGCTGTCGACTTTGTCGAAATAATGCCTGAAACAGATATCGATGGCATAGGTGGTTTGAATGTTTCCCGACTCGTGGCTGCCACAATGGGTGTGATAGCGCGCCAGCAGGCATCACGATCTTAAAAATGACAACTCACAAAGCGAGTAAGCGATTGCGGGTTTAACCCGATATCCTGTGGAGCAGTAATGGAAAAATACCTAGTAACAAAAGAAGAGATCGAGCAATCCGAGGGGTTAGCGAAAACGCATTTTCTAAACGATAACGCGAAGCGTATTAATAAGTCACTTGGTGATTTAACCGGATTAACAGGCTTTGGGTTTCATATTATTGAGGTGCAGCCCGGTCATGAGTCCACAGAGTTTCACAAGCATTATCATGAAGATGAATGTGTGTATATGCTTGAAGGCGAAGCTGAAGCTCAGATTGGCGATGAAGTGTTTACGGTTAAAGCAGGCGACTTTATAGGCTACCGTGCTGCAGGTGAAGCGCATACCCTGCGTAATACCAGTAACGCCGCGTTTAAATGTATCGTAGTGGGGCAGCGTCTCGACCATGATGTAGGTGACTACCCAAATCTCAATAAGCGCCTATATCGACAACGAGGTTTGCCATGGAATCTTGTTGATATAGACAAGATTGAAAAACCAAGTTCGATAAAAGCCGCTGGCAAGAAGGCGTAGAACGTTTGGCTAACGCTATTGAGTCGCGCATAAATTTCCGCTGTAAACAAAAGTACTCATTGACGAGCAAAGGATATCAACTATGACTATTTCGTGTGATTGTGGTGCATTCGAAGCAAGACTGACCGAATTTCCAAACAACACGCCGGGACGGCTGGCCTGCTACTGCAAAGATTGCCAAGCGTATCTGAACAAAATTGGCCGCAGTGATGTGTTAGACGAATTTGGTGGTACGGAAGTTATTCCTGCGTATCCTAAAGATGTAGAACTTGTTAAAGGCACTGAGAATTTGAAGTGCAGTCGGCTAAGCCCTAACGGACTGCACAGATGGTCAACCACCTGTTGTAATTCGCCCATAGGCAATACACGACCAGGGTTTCCTTGGGTCGGATTTTACCATAGCGCCTATAAAGCAAAAGATCCAAACGCGCTTAATAGTCTGGGTGACATTAGAAGTAGAATTTTCGGGCGCGATGCGAAAGCGGGTGCGCCATTTGAAATTTCCAACAAGATTAGCTTCAAGGCTATGCTAGCGGTTACGCCGTTTATTATTAAAGGCAAAATTAAAAAAATGAGCGAATCATCGCCGTTTTATGAAGCTGACGGTAAAACGCCAATCCGCGAGCCGGAATTGTTGCCTCGATCGGAAGATACAATGTTGTAGTTATACCGATTTAAGCTATTACGCTGACTTGCTATTGTTTGATTGTTCGGTTAACAACTCATGTAGATATTCGGGAGCGAAGTCTGCACCGTTTGGCCATACAATTGTTTTTAGTTCACTATCGAAAGTAAACTTTGCGAATTCAACGTCATCGTTCAATGGTTCGAATATTGGACCTATTAAACTTTCGCTAAGATCACTTTCGCCCCTGACGCCATTATCAAACGCAAGCCAGATTATCTTTTTCCTTACGTGCTTTGCCGATGTTAGGTGCAACATAGTTATTGCTCCAACGGTTTGATCATGTTTAATGGCTCTCCAGCCATGTTTATGCCGTTTGCTCAGTATTAGTGGGTTTGTTGATAGCGTAGTCAGTCAACACGTGTAGAGTGATTGGCGAATTTTTGTACTATGCGAGGTCGTTAAGCACAACTGGCAACCTCAATCATTGTATCGCTTTCTAATTTGAAATTCCCAAACTTCGTCAAATTGCCCTTGACCGGCTCTAGTTATATTCACCCCACAAAACGCGCTTCACGCATTGTTATCAAAAATTAATCGTGCGGCAGGACCTGCGAATACTGCACCTAACAAATACTGTGGTATGGCACTCATCCGACCCTGCCGCATGAAACTCACACCGAGTTTATCCGTGACGAGAATGACAGCCCCATTTGCTATCAGGCCAAAAACATTGATAATCATTGCTAGGATGAAAAACTGCAAAACCATCGGTCCAGCATCGGGTTCATAAAACTGCGGAAACAACGCGAGGACGAAAATGGCCATCTTCGGATTCAGTATATTTGTTAGCAGGCCCTCAGCGAAGATACGGCGGCGAGATAGGGGAGTAACGTTACCCATACTTGGTCTATGAGACCGAGCAGATCATATTGTTTTCCAAGCGCGCCACAAGAGATAAGCTGCGCCAGCCCAACGAATCATCTCATAAATTGCTGGCACATGAAGCATAAGTTGAGATAAACCTAAAGCCGCTACTATTGCGTGAACAACGGTTCCCACCTGCACCCCGGCAAGTGTTAAAAACCCGGCTGTTCGACCCTGAGCAACGGTGCGGGACGCGATCAAGAGCATATCGGGTCCGGGTGTTGACGTTAACGCAATACTTGCAGCGGAAAAAATCAACAAGGTCTCAATACTTTGCATAATTTCACTTCGGTATTAGCCGACTTATATCAATTGAATATATTCAAGTGGCCAAGTTCAACGTTGTGTGCGACGTATCGTAAGACACACCTTGGTTCAAATTCTTACGCGCAAGCTGGGCTAAGCCACAGACTCTAGTGGATCAATTCCAAGCCTTGCGGCCATCGCCACTAAAGCATCAATAGTCATCCGGTCTATTCGACCATTGCAAACATCGTTAACTCGAGTTCGCTGTACCTCCATAATTTCTGCTGCAGCGCCTTGAGTCAGTTCGTTTTCATCAATAAAGTCAATGATGCCATTCATTAACTTGGACTTTAGTCTAAGCTGCATGGCTTCGGCAGGATCGTCCGCTAATTTGTACAGTATCGACCCTTTAACTTTCTTACTCATGAGTATTTATCCCGTGCGACCTTATACCTTTCGACTATTACTTTTTTGTCCGCGTGAGTAGTAGCATTAGTCTTTTTGCTCCAACAATGCAGAACAACAATCTTGTCTCCAAACTTAGTAACCTATGCAGAGCGGAAAGTATTTGTATCAACTTCCGCGCGTATTTCTCGCACACCTGTAATGCCTTTGCCTAAACCATTCAACGGTTTCCAGTTTTTGGGTTCTTTCCCTGATTGAACTCGCTCCAGCTGGAACCCAATTACTTGCATCGCTCCCTTGGGAAGGTTGCGAAGATCCTCGAGACTTGATCCTTCAAATATTAGAGGTTTCATTGATGTATAATATTATATACACATAGAGTTTTCAAGCTGATGTGCGATGTTATTCTAGAGCTACAGGGACGGGTATTGACGTTAACGCAATACATGCGGCGGAAAAAATCAACAAGGTCTCAATACTTTGCATCATTTCGCTTCAGTAGTAGTTGGCGTATCTCAATTCAATTTATTAAAATTGTCGTGTTTAGCGTGGGGCGCAGCTAACCGTTTGATACATGCTGCTTTAATTTCTTAAGAGCTGACATTCATATACGATGTTTAGGCGCCGGCTGCCGGTCGGAGTCGCCAGAATTAGGCTCACCTTTTGGCTCGATCAGCAGCACCTTTACTTCTGATTCAGCGCGTGGCCGATGTACCACTCCTTTGGGTACGACAAAGAGCTCGCCGGCTTTGACTGTTCTGGATTCTTCGCCCTCAATATCCATGATCATTTCACCTTCAAGGACCAAGAAAAAATCATCAGTTGTGTCGTGCTTGTGGAATGGATACTCCCCACTGAACTTCACAACCATTACATCATTGCTGTTGTAATCTGATACAACATGTGGGTCCCAATGTGAGTCGAACAGCGACAGTTTTTCCTGTAAGTTGATGGTTTTCATATGGAAGCCAAAATCCTCTTGCGAGATTATTTTGTGTGAAATACGTGAGTCCGAGTTGAGCGTACCAGTTTTTTCGGTCACCCAGTTACTCAGCAAAGCGAAATTCTTACACAACACGCTAATCGACTCATTTTACAAAGCTCGTGATATTTCCCGCGCCTTAGTACCACTGTCGATTATGTATCTGGGACCTAGCGGAATTGACCACAACCTGACCAAAACACGTTGAAGTCTGACTTGATAAACACTGCGTAAAACCAACATGGATTCTGTTTCTCAATTTGCTCTGGGAGCCGCCATTGGCGAGGCAACTCTGGGTAGCCGAATAGGTCGTAAAGCCATGTTGCTTGGAGGTATGCTAGGGACCTTGCCCGATATGGATGTGTTGGTACGCTATTCAGATGCGGTGGAGAGTTTTACTTACCATCGCAGCTGGAGCCACTCGTTGATTGTGCTCAGCTTGATCAGTGTGCCGATTGCTTGGTTGCTGATGCGCCATTTTCCAACGCGTTGGTATTTACAGGCTACGCAGAATAGGTTGGCACCACCAAGACCGGGATATGCATTGTGGTTCGCTGCCGTTTTCCTGATTCTGATAACCCACGCCATCCTCGATGGCTTTACTCTTTATGGAACACAACTGCTGTGGCCATTGCCGGTTGACGCTGTTGCGTGGGGGTCGGTGTTTATTATTGATCCCTTGTACACCGGCCCGCTTTTAATTGGACTACTGTTGGCCTATCGGAAGCGTGTTCACGCACGTCGATATGTGCTCGCAGGGTTGCTGTTTAGTACTTTGTATCTTGGCTACACTCTGCTTGCGCAGCACAGTATGCGAGACCGTGCTATTCAAGCCTTGCAGCAACAAAACCTGGGCACCCATAACGTACTTGTTGCGCCAACGCCTTTGTCCCTGTTATGGCGAATTGTTTCGATTGATGGAGAGCAATATTATGAAGGTTTTGCATCGTTGTTGGATAACTCAGATCGTATCGAATTTAATGCATATCCCAGCAACCGCGCACTCATTGATGAGTTGTACGAGCACTGGTCGGTATCGCGACTTGACTGGTTTACAGGAGAAATGATCTCTGCAGACCGTGTTGACGATAACTTAATAGTCAATGATCTGCGCATGGGTATTGAAGCAAGCTATATATTCCGGTTTAATCTTGGGAGCTGGAGCAATGGGGAGTTTGAACCTCGACAAAGTACGCAGCTGCCGGTAGAGATTGATTTGGAACGCATGCGTACTATGTTTGGGCGTGCATTGAATGAAGAGTTGGTGATTGAGCCAACCTTACGTAACGGCCTGGAGGAGTAAGGTGCATGACTAGTCGGTGGCAGGTTGTATATTGCCCGCTGCAAAGACTTGTTAGATTATTTAGGACTCAAACCTAATCGTGCCCGTTTCATTGTCGGACAAATTCTTCATACAGTTCATCTGGATTTCCTGGCGCAACGAAAGAAATATTTCCGTTCTGGTTAAAGTATGTCCACCCTAGGTTAAGGAGTTGTTCCAGTTGGTTACCAGAGTCAGATAATGTTGGCGGAAGACTTTCGAAACCAACTCCAAAGCGTATTGGAAACTCAATATCGTCGTTAATCACGACACCAGTTTCTTGATTTATATTGCTTGGGTACCAAAGAAGCGATACTTGACTACTAATGCTGCCACACTCTCTTGGTTCAGTAGGATGCACGAAGGTCTGAGTCCCTATATAACTTAATGTTCCACGCTGTGAACAAAATTCATCAAAGGTTGGAACCGTATCGATAGAAATTTCTACCTCAAACTCGCACCTGGAAAGCGCATACTCGTCGACGAATACCCCCTTGTACAACCCTTGCGTTCTGCCGTTAAACGGATCTGTTGAACAAACATCTTCATATCGCGACTCTACCATGCTGTCGTTGGACGCTGTTTTTTCGTCGGAGCAAGCAAGCATAGGTAAAACAATAACTAATACCGCTAGCGTTTTAATATTCATAGAGCCTCGAATATTTAGATGTGTAAGTATTTTCAAAACGGAGTTTCTAATTCTAACCTTATAATGAGCGATCAGAATGAAGTGATTGAACGCGTCATTGTGATTATATACATTCCATTGGTGTTAGGTTGCAGCCCAATCCTATGTTCGTGAGTTCAAATGCCCACATCAGTCGAATGCTACATAACCTCAAAGCCCTAAACGAATCGCAGCATGTTAATACTCTCGCAACTAGCTGTCTACTAGCCGACGAATCAAGATGATTTCAAAAACACGTTTATACCCCATCTAGGTAATAGGGCAGGGGAGATTTTACGATTAATCAGATTGCTAAACCGCTTTCAACAAAGCATCAACCACATCATCAGCCGCATCAAAAATCACAGTACCCGGTGGGAATACAGAAG
>CAYMHU010000009.1:0-13864 GCA_964390335.1 uncultured Granulosicoccaceae bacterium
GTTTCTTTATAAGCTTGATTCTTAACTATGCGCTCGTAATTAAACGGTGTTAAGTCTAGACTTCGATATTCACCATAAACGATAAGTTCAGCAGTACCACGCCCCATCGCTGGTGACTGTTGCAAGCCATGACCTGAAAAACCGTTTACAAACACAAAATTCTCAACCTCATGATGAGTTCCCAGGATCGCGTTTTGATCGAATGTATTAAACGCATAGTGCCCAACCCAACTGGATGTTAGTTTTATTGCCTCAAACTGCGGAATTCTATTAGCTATGGCTGGCCAGGCTTTCTCAAACCAAACTGCATCATCAGATACGTAGTCGTCGTAGTCCACTGGATAATCATCATCTGGGGGGCAACCAGCTAAATAGTATCGTCCATCTGTGCGCATGTGTACGCCGGAAGGGTCGATGGTGAGTGGTAAATCCCGATCTAGCGGTTGCTCTGCATCAAATATAAATGTGTAACGTTTGCGCGGTTCAACCGGGATAGTAATCCCAGCCATTTGACACGTTAAAATTGCACGTGGGCCAGAGGCATTAACAACGGTGTCACAAGTTATGGTTTCGCCGGATTTCAACGTAACTGACTCTACTTTATTGCCAGCCTTGTTTTTTTGCATGCCGACAACTTCGTTGCTGATGTATTCAGCACCCATTTCTCGGGCTCGACGTTTCCACCAGTCAAAAATAGTGTGGCCATCAAAGTACCCTTCATCAACTAGGTTATGGCTGCCCGCCAAAATGCCATCCAGATTAAAGAATGGGTAGTCAGCGGCAATTTCTTCGGCGCTCATCAATTTTGTGCCAGCACCACAAGCGATTTGTGTTTGTAAGCTCTGTTGTAATACCTCAACGAATTCGGGATTGTCAGCTAAATACATATAGCCATAGTTTTGAATCGATAACTCAGGAACCCGCTCATCCCCACCGTGAAACTCACGATGGTTTTTAATGAACTCGGCCCCGAACTGAGAGATCCGCACGTTCAATTCGCTTGAAAACTGTTGTCGAATACAGCTATTGGTGTGAGTGGTTGAGCAAAATTCGTAGGTTGGATCGCGTTCCACCACTAATACTGAACCAGTGAAATCAGGATTATTGGACAAAAACCAAGCCACAGAGGATCCGTACATAGCACCGCCGACGATAATAACGTCATAGTGCGACTTTGCTGGAGTGGCTATTATTGGATTCAGCTTCATTATTCAGACATATTTGCAGCAACAAACTGTAGTATAGCGCTAACCATTACACGGCTCAATTGCCGCTGAACTACACATTCAGTCGTCTGGTGGTTTCTGTTACTAAGTGTCAAATATTCTGTTAAATCGGACAGTTAGCCCTTATCCTTACATTTCTACTACTGTTTAGGATGTATGAATGATTGATCACGAAAAACGTCGCACACTGACTATTGCGTCCGCAACGATCGTTAGCACAATGCTACCAACGATGGTTCTTGGCAATAACAGTAAAACCAATATCAACAAACGGGCTCGAAAGTTAAGCCCAGCAGCCGACGAAGATGTCAGCGTTATTGTGTCTAACTTAGGCAAAGGTTCTAAAGTCGTTACGCTCAGAAATAACACTGGCGAATCGCTAACCGTTAAGCACGTGTATCCAGGCATTGTTGAACACGAGGGAGTAACCATTAATATCAACGAGGCCATTGGTAAAGCTGGCTGCACGTTGCCCGCAGGCACTTGTAGAATTTTGGCTGTGAACCCCATGAATCAACTACTGGCAAGCGACATCCCAACAGGGATTCGACGCAGCAAACCGTCCAATATCACAACACTAAGTTCCAACAAAAATCAACTTGGACACCCAAGCAAAACTCAGTCTAATTGGCAGACTGTCATGTTTGCATAGTACAGTTGCTCGCTGCAGATGCTTGAGATTCTCAGCATCTAATCGGAATGAATTAAAAAGAGCAAAGCGCATTTGTACTACTTTGCTCTTTTTACTTCAGCTCTACTCAATTTTATGCTGGCAATAGACCGAGTTTATTGCCATTATTGACGTACACGACAAACATTGCTTGTTCGCTGTATGCGATTATTCTCTACCAAAAACCGCCCGCTCCACAAAGGGTCTTATCCCACTGAACGTCTGATCAGACTGAACACCGTTCCAACTTTGACGGATATCGAGCCGACAAAGCCACTTACGCTGCGCGCCCCCGAACACCCGACCCGACTCACCAATGCCATGGCCGATTATCAGGCAATGATGGATGTGTTAAGGGTTGGCAAAGCTGCGCAACTGCGCTCCGGCTGCCCAGAGGATGAAACTGAACGCAGCCAGCATATAAAAAGTTTTGGCTACTTTAATGATGCCTCTGACGTGGGTATTTGCCGGCTGTCCGATGATGTTATTTTAGATACACCGGTGCGTAACAAAGATATCGATACGCTAGCCGAGTACATTGAGAACAAACAAACAACAACGCTTGCATCAGGTATTGATGTCATCATGGCTGACCTTCGCGAATCCATAAAGGCGTCCGACAACTCAATTAAACACCATACCCATGCCGTGGTTTTTTTATTCGAGTATCCACGTGACCCGCATGATGATGAGCCCGGTAGCGACTGGATTACGGACGCGCAACAAGGCAGAGCAGCTTTGCGTGCATCAGAATGCGCAATTGTGTTAGCGCAATATTTCCGGCTATACGGATATGACGCCTGCGCTCACACAGCAACCAGCAGCGATGTCAATATAAACGCACTCAGCGTTGCTGCCGGACTCACTATTAATAACAATGATAGCCTGGAACATCCGTATATAGGCACGCGTTTTGGTCTGAGCGCCATAACAACCGATTTTTCCATGCAATGCGATCGTCCATTAGCCGATTGGCAAGCCCAAAACAAACGGCATAGTCATGGTCTTGGTTGGCAAACTGGTAAATACTCCATAAAGAATGCGCGCAACTATGTACCGTTTGCAAAGCGTCGGTTTATCGATGGCGAACACCCATTTGAAACGTTAAAAAGAGTAGACACACCGACCACTTATTTAGATGAAGAGCGTATTCCCAGAGTGCCAAAACGTACCGATATGTTTGCGCGATCTTTGTTTGGCGATTTGGGCAAACATGTTCAAGACAATGCACGCGACGGTCATTATGCACGAAAATCTGCGCCGTCTTATGCGCAACGGCGCGCACTTGGCGCATTAATGTTATTACAAGACGGACCGCACGCGGAACACATTCACCCGTCTACTACTGACCCGATAAGCAACGCCAACAATGTAAAAGCAGCCGCTTATTTTCTCGGCTGCGATGCCGTTGGAATTTCTCGTTGTCCTGAATGGACATGGTATTCACATAATGCAGCGGGTGTCCCCATCGAGCCTCCTCACGATCAGGCCATTTCAATCATTATTGATCAGGGCTATGAAACGATGGAAGGTGCATCCGGTGATGACTGGATATCTGTTGCACAGTCTATGCGAGCGTATCTGCGCTTTTCACTGTTGGGCGGAGTCATCGCCAATCATATTAGAGCACTTGGTTATCCTGCAAAAGCCCATTCCGTACTCGACGGCGAAGTGCTACAACCGCCATTGCTGTTATTGGCAGGCCTGGGTGAGGTTTCTCGAATTGGGGAAGTCATATTAAACCCATATCTTGGGCCCAGATTAAAATCTGGTGCGGTAACCACAACCATGCCACTGGCTCACGACAAACCCATTGATTTCGGCCTACAAGCCTTTTGCGAAAACTGCAACAAGTGCGCTAGAGAATGCCCATCTGGTGCAATTACCGCTGGTCCCAAACTCATGTTTAACGGCTATGAAATTTGGAAATCTGATAGTCAGCGTTGCACCACCTATCGTATCACCACACCAGGCGGTGCCATGTGCGGCCGGTGCATGAAAACCTGTCCGTGGAATTTAGAAGGCTTGTTTGCGGAAAAGCCGTTTCGATGGGCCGCGATGAAAATTCCGCAAGCGGCGAGAATGTTAGCCAAGCTAGACGATGCTGTTGGCAACGGCGATTTAAATCCTGTAAAAAAGTGGTGGTGGGATCTCGAATGGCAAACAGACAGCACCTATCAGCCTACCGAACATTCTGTTAATGAGCGTGGGCTACAAAAGGAGATCAAACTAACGTATGAATCTCAAACCCTTGCTGTTTATCCAGCTAATTTAGCGCCGCAGCCATGGCCATTTCCTTCACCGATGGACCGCGAAAAAGGGATCAGTGCTTATGAAGCAATGATAAGTTCGGCAGAATACCGGGATAGACTTTCCAAAGGTGATACAGAAGGATTGACACATGAATATGCCGTTGAAGGTGATGCACCGGTGCTGCCGGTTATTGTGTCCAAAGTGCAAGACCTAAGCGATAACATCAAATTATATGAGTTAACTGCAGTTAACAATGAAGCACTACCAGCCTGGAGCGCAGGTGCGCACATAGACGTTGTAATCGCGCCTGACTATTTCAGACAATACTCGTTATGCGGAAACCCGGCTGATCGCACAAAATATGTATTGGCGGTTCAAAAAGAACCAGAAGGAAAAGGCGGTTCACTACTCATGCACCGGATTTTTACTAAAGGCCGCAAGCTATTTATTTCGAAACCAATCAATCATTTTCCTCTCATTGAAACGGCAGCAAAGTCTGTATTTTTGGGTGGCGGTATTGGCGTAACACCAATGATTGCCATGGCGCATAGAGCACATGAAAAAAAACTACCATTTGACCTGCATTACTCAGTCACTAGCCGTGAAAACCTTGCATTTGACGCACAACTGAGCGAGGTTGATTGGAGTCAACATGTTGAATCTCATATAAGTGATGAAGGCACTCGCCTCGATCTGGCCGCTGTTTTTAAACAAAATCAGACACCCAACACCCATGTATATGCGTGTGGACCAGATGCTTATATGCAAGCAGTGACATCGGAAGCGATAAAAGCCAATATACCTGAGGAGAACGTGCACATTGAATACTTCTCGGTACCTGAACAACCCGAATACATTAATAAGCCATTCAAAATAAAGCTACGGTCCACCGGTGAAATTATCGATATTGACGAAGATTCTAATGCAGCCCAAGTGCTACAAGATCGAGGATTTCCAATCGATTTAAAGTGTTCAGATGGCTTATGCGGTGTATGCCAATGCGGTTTAATTTCCGGCACTGTTGAACACCGGGATTTTGTGCTATCCAAAAAACAACAGAACAACACCGTCATTTTGTGCCAATCTAGGGCACTCAATGCTAATGACACCATAGAGATAGATTTATGAGCGATAACGATACCTACCAACCACCCAAGGTATGGAAGTGGGATGACCAAGATGGTGGTGATTGGACTAAAATAAACCGCCCCGTATCAGGACCAACACACGATAAAGAACTGCCTGTCGGCTCACACCCGTTTCAATTGTATTCCTTAGCCACACCCAACGGGCAAAAGGTCACAATCATGTTTGAGGAACTATTGGAAGCCGGCATAACGGAGGCCGAATACGATGCGTACTTGATTAAAATACAAGAAGGCGATCAGTTTGGCAGTGGTTTTGTGGAGATCAACCCTAACTCCAAAATCCCTGCATTACTTGATACAAGCACATCACCACCAACACGAATTTTTGAATCAGGCTCCATACTGTTGTATTTAGCTGAGCGTTTTAAGCAATTTTTGCCAGAAGATCATCATGCTAAAACCGAATGTTTAAACTGGTTGTTTTGGCAAATGGGCAGCGCACCTTATTTAGGCGGGGGTTTCGGTCATTTTTATAAATACGCTCCAATCAAAATCGAATATTGCATTGATCGCTTTACCATGGAGACAAAGCGTCAACTCGATGTGCTTGACAAACAATTAGCCAATAATCGCTATATAGCAGGCAATGACTACACCATTGCAGATATGGCCATATGGCCGTGGTACGGTCAGGTGGTATTGAACATCGTTTATGAAGCCGCAGAATTTTTAGATGCAGAAAGTTACGCTAACGTTAAACGTTGGGCAAATGACATTGCATCAAGACCTGCTGTAAAGCGCGGCCGCATTGTCAATAAAAATGCAGGAGCGCCAGAAAAGCAACTGCAAGAACGACATAATGCGACCGACTTTAACAATAAAACGCTGGACTAAACATAGATAGTATAGCTTGATGGAAAGCTATACTTTTTCCCACTTGCCACTGTTACCTGCTTTATAAATAGCATCAATTACTTTTTGATTTAACACGGAATCTTCCAAGGTAAAAACCGCTTGTTTTTTACCAGCTACTGCGCGCGCAAAGGCTTCAATTTGATACTGGTATTGATCTATACCAGTATAACGAAACACTTTTGTCTCGGAATGATCTACGTTATGCACCCTGACCTCATCGCCTTCGTACAAATTAGAATTATACGGTGCAGTTAATTCGATAAACCCTTTGTCACCGTGGAAAACCATGGTTTGCCTATTGGCTAGTTGGGTCGATAAATAAAAGCTCAACTCGAACGAATCAAATTCAGCTCTTACACTTGCATAGAAGTCGGTTTTGAATTTTGGATCAAATTCCACTTTAGCCTGTAGCCTTTGTGGCTCTTTTTCAGTGGCGAAGCGCGTAACCACTGTTGGGTAAACGCCGATATCCGGGATTACTCCACCACCTAACTCGGGTTGATTACGCATATTATTGGGATCAACGTTAAAATAGGTGAACGATGCATCCACGTGTTTCAGATTGCCAATAAAGCCCTTTTTTAATAATTCACGTACTTTTAACCACTGAGGGTGGTACGTCACCATAAATGCTTCTGAAACGAGCACACCATGCTTATCTCGCGCTTTTATAATTTTATTTATTTCTTTGGATTTTAATGCAATGGGTTTTTCACACAGTACGTGCTTTCCCGCCGCAGCCGCCTTAACAGACCACTCCACATGCTGAGATGTGGGTAGCGGTATATACACCGCATCTATTTCATCTGATGCCAGCATTTCATCATAACTACCAAACGCATGCGGTATTCCAAACTCTGCACCGAATTTACGAGCTCTTTTTATATCGCGTGATGCCACCGCTGTTATGACTGCATTAGAGCTTGCAAGGATTGCCGGCACTACATGCTCATACGCAATTTTTGCTGTAGATAAAATTCCAAAACGTAGCACTGTTTTCTCCACAATAGGTTTTATGTATATAAAAGATTATTGACGACTAGTCCTTAATCACTAACTCGCGCGGGTATTCGCAAAAGCACGTTGCGGGCCCGTTTTCCCGGATACGAATACTCTCTGTTAATTCCAATCCCCATGTATCCATCCAAATTGCGGGCATGAAATGAAAGGTCATGTTTGCTTGTAACACTGTTGTGTCTGATTTTCTAATGGAAGCGGTACGCTCCCCCCAATCTGGCGGGTATGATAATCCTATCGAATAACCGCATCTCCCGTCTCTATCAATACCGGCTTTTTCCAGTTCCGCATAGAATGCAGTGGCAATATCTCCGCAGGTATTACCGGGTCGAGCAACATCAAGCGCCGCTTCAGTTCCTGCCTGCACTACTGCTTCTGCTTGCACAATCGCCTTATGGGGTTTACCTAAAAAAACAGTGCGGCAAAACGGTACATGGTATCGTCGGTATACACCGGATAACTCGAAGAATGTGGCCTCACCGGATTGAAACTTTCTGCCATCCCAGGTGAGATGCGCAGCAGACGCATCTATGCCGGAAGGCAGCAGCGGAACGATTGCAGAGTAATCGCCCCAATGATCATCGGCTCCCATAATGGCATCTTTGTAGATGTCTGCTACCAATTCATTTTTTGGTAGTCCGGGCTCTACTCGTTGCATAACACCTTCAATCATTTTTTGCGATATCGCAGCGGCACGCTCCATAAAAATGAGTTCAGCAGTCGATTTGATTATGCGTTGCCAATTGACCAATGCGGTTGCATCGACAAAAGACGCCTGCGGCAATGATTCTTTTAAGGTTTCCCAGGCGCGAGCCGTGAAGTAGTAATTCTCCATCTCCACTCCAATACGCGCTTTGTGATAGCCCAATTCATGTATGAGCTGACTTAAATGCTCCATTGGATGCTTGTCGGTGTTTTGAACGTAGCTATCCTCATACGGTCTGATGTTGTCAGCAGACATATATACCGTACGAAGTGCACCCTGACCGTCCATAAAGCGTCCCCACCAGATGGGATCTGAGTCATGGGTTATCAGCACACCTTGATGTACGTAGAACGACCAACCATCATAGCCGGTCAACCAAGCCATATTGGAAGGGTCTTCTACGAACAGAATGTCGATTTGACTGTTTAGCATGCTATTACGCACGCGGGTTAGCCGATCACTGTACTCGGTGGCTCTAAAGGGTAAGGATTGAGGGCTCATTAATGAATCGTATCACACTATTAAAGCGCTTCTATCGCTATCTAAACACTCAATTTTTAACGCCAAACGGCTACAATAAAAGCACCGAATGAGTATTTGCAAGCCCACCGATGAGTGACATTATTCTAAGCACGATTAACGCACGATACATTCATGCATCGCTGGGCTTACGTTATCTGCACGCCAACATGATTGACGAGCTAAAACCCCGCACCCAAATACTTGAATTTACACTTGCACAACGAGTAGACGACATTGTAGAAGCTATCGTTAACCAGCAACCGAGCATTGTGGGTTTTGGTGTATACATCTGGAATACCATTGAAACCACTGAGGCCGTACGAATGCTACGCCTGGTGGCACCAAACATTAAAATAATTGTTGGCGGACCAGAAATTAGTCATGAGACTACGTCCCAGGAACTCTATAAGATCGCAGATCATACTATTACCGGGCAAGCAGATCTCGCATTCAGCGATGCTTGTCAACAGCTACTGGCCGGGAACACACCGCCAAAACTGATTTCAGCACTACCGTTCAAGTTAGAAGAATTGCAATACCCGTATTCACTCTACAACGACGAAGACCTGCGTAATCGCGTTTTATATGTGGAAGCATCACGCGGCTGCCCATTCAAGTGCGAGTTCTGTTTATCATCATTGGATAAAACAGCTGTTGCATTTAATTTAGACACTTTGTTGCACCAACTTGAACAATTGATTGATCGAGGTGCGAGGCACTTCAAATTTGTTGACAGGACGTTTAATCTGAAAATTGATACCAGCAAACGAATCCTGGAATTCTTTCTATCAAAAATAAACGGCAGTCCAGACGACGGTGCGGCACGCGAGCTATTTTTGCACTTTGAACTTATCCCGGACCGACTACCGGAGGCTATAAAAGAACTGCTTCCGCGATTCCCAAAAGGATGCTTACAATTTGAAATAGGTATTCAGAGTTTTAACCCGCAAGTCCAAAAGCTTATCAGTCGAAAACAACAACACGATAAAACGTGCGCCAATTTACAATGGTTACGACAGCACACCCATGCTCACATACATGCTGATTTAATCTTTGGACTGCCATCCGAAACCCTGGAAAGTTTCGGTAGTGGGTTTAACCAACTGTATGCGCTTGGCCCTCAGGAGATTCAGGTGGGAATTCTTAAACGGCTGCGCGGCACACCATTAACACGACATACCGTCGAATATGACATGCGCTATATGAACACTCCCCCATACCGCATATTATGCAACCGGCATGTGGATTTTGCGTGTGTACAACGCATGATTCGATTTGCCCGCTACTGGGATTTAATAGGCAACTCCGGTCGGTTTCCTAATACATTGCCGGTGCTATTAGGAAACACTCCATTTGAGCGATTTTTACAAACAAGCGATTGGATATTCGACGAAACCACCCAAACGCATAAAATTGCATTACCGCGTTTATTTACCCTAATACACAAGCTCCTGATACGAGAGCTAAACGTAGACACCGAACAAGCGACCACCATATTGGAATTGGATTTCCAACATAATCGCTTAAAGGGCAAACCAACGTTTCATCACACATTGCAACCGAAAGGTTTTAAGCAAAATTCGAATGCGGCACAACGACAAAGTCGACATATCGCTACTACAGGCTGATGCGGTAAAACAAAACAAACGAAAATCATGAATAATCTTGCCCTTCACGATTCAAACTTAGCTGACTTACACGATTCGTTGTCGCAGCAACTATCAGGCGAATGCGACTTCACATCTGCAGCAGTCGCGTTATACAGCAGTGACGCTTCCAACTATCGCCAAGTTCCAAAAGGTGTTGTTTTTCCAAGAAACACGAACGACATAAAACTAACCGTGTCGTTATGCGCAAAGGCCGGATTACCCATTTTGATGCGTGGCGGCGGAACATCACAAAACGGGCAATGCGTAAACGAGGGCATCGTTATTGATTGCTCTCGATTTATGAACCGTATTTTAGAAATAGATACTGACAAGCGTTGCGCTGTGATCGAGCCAGGTGTGGTGTGTGATGCATTAAAACACGAGGCTCAAAAACACGGACTCACCTTCGGGCCCGACCCGGCAACACACAGTCGGTGCACCCTCGGTGGCATGATCGGAAATAATTCATGTGGCCCTCATTCAATGATGGCTGGCAAGACTGTCGAAAATGTACTCGAACTAGAGGTCATGACTACCGAAGGCGAGATTTTTTGGATAGGACCTACCACAGACGATCTGTACAGCGATATTGTTGCACGTGGTGGTAAACAAGCTGATATCTATACCAAACTAAAATCGTTAGGTGATCAGTATGCTGAAGATATTCGTCAACACTTTCCCAATATAAAACGCCGCGTATCCGGATTTAATCTGGATCAGCTACTACCTGAAAACCATTTTAATGTTGCCCGTGCATTGGTTGGCACTGAAGGAACATGTGTTTCAATTCTACGAGCGAAAGTTAAGTTAATTGAGAATCCTCAATTTGTGCAGCTGGTTGTGCTGGGGTTCGAGGACATTTTCAAAGCCGGCGATCTGGTACCACATGTCATGCCGTTTGAGCCAATCGCGATGGAAGGCTTAGACTGGGGCATTATTGGCGGACTCAATGCTCGCAACCTTCGTCAGCAAGAAATTGCTTTGTTGCCAAATGGCCGTGGATGGCTCCTCATAGAATTAGCTGCTGCTAGCGAAGCCGCTTTACAATCAAAAACCACAGATTTTACGCAGGCAATGGAAAACAATGCGCTCGTTAAATCCGTCAAGCCGGTTTCAGATGCGCGGGAAGTCACTGCATTGTGGAGTATCCGGGAGCAAGGCGCATCCGCCACATCGCTGAGTCTAAACCCATCAGACCCGGACCCGGTCGTCGGCTGGGAAGACACAGCGGTCGATCCAATGCGTCTGGGTGATTACCTGCGGGATCTGTATGCATTGGTTGATCGCTACGGCTATAGCACAAGCATGTACGGGCACTTTGGAGATGGCTGTATTCATGCGCGCATGACATTCGACACCAGAACTGAAGCTGGTGTCGCCAAATGGCGACGATTCAGTGAAGAGATCGCGACACTGGTTGTGTCCTATGGTGGCTCGCTGTCTGGAGAGCATGGGGATGGACAAGCCAAAGCCGAATTCTTGCCAATCATGTTTGGGGACAAGCTGGTTGATGCGTTCAGGCAATTTAAGGAAATTTGGGATCCGGGCGGCGTCATGAACCCGGGCAAAGTGGTTAACCCATTCGCGATGGATGAAAACCTACGATACGGCCCCGACTACAACACGCCAGAAGTAACTAGCACGTTGCAATTCGTTGATGATGTTGGCGGTCTCGGACGGGCAACAGAACGCTGTATCGGCATGGGAAAATGTCGCGCCGCCAGTGGCTCTATGTGCCCCAGCTTTCAAGCGACCAATGAAGAGCGCTTCTCAACCCGAGGCCGAGCACACCTACTGCATGAATTGATACGAGGTGAAATCTTTGAGGACGGCTGGAACGATAACAATATCGCACATTCCTTAGAACATTGTTTATCGTGTAAGGCCTGTAAAAGCGCCTGCCCTACCAAGGTTGATATAGCGGCGTTTAAGGCTGAGTTTATGTCGCGACACTATCAGCAAAAGCGCCGACCGATTCGCCACTACGTATTTGGGTTTGTGGGTTCGTGGCTACCAAAGGTGGCTAAAATTCCGGCATTGGCGAATCTGGCACAAAAGACACCCGTAAAACAGCTAGCGTATCGGATGTTAAACCTTGATGCCGACGCAAAACTACCCGCTGTGACATCACAATCGTTTAGTACGTGGTCGAAATTACATGCCAACTACAATGATGATCATTTTTATTGGTTCGGTGATGCCAAGCTACCACCTGTTGTCGTTTGGGCTGACACAGTAAACTCGCACTACTATCCACAAGCATTAAAAGCAACAGTACACGTACTGCAAAAATGCCAATATCGAGTTGGCGTTGCTAAACAACACTTCTGTTGTGGTCGGCCATTATATGAATATGGTTTTTTGGACAAAGCAAAAACGCAAGCGGTTCAAATAATACAAAATTTATATCCCCATTTACCCGATAATACCAAGGTCATTGTGCAAGAGCCCGCTTGCCTGTCTGTGTTTAAAGACGAACTACTTAAGCTGTTCCCAAACGATGACACCGCGCGCGACTTAGCAGTACGCACAATGAGCCTCACCCAATTCCTGGATGCTGCTCAGCCACCGATCTTAAACCCGCTCCCCAAAGCCGTCCTGCATTTGCACTGCCATGACAAAGGTTTAAATACAGACGCCAGTGAACGCCACTGGATGCAGCAATGTGTTACTGATTTAGACGAACCAGAGGAGGCCTGTTGCGGAATGGCAGGCACTTTCGGACAATCCAAAACTACCCGGCATATAGCTAAAACACTTGTTAATAGGAACATCGGGCCAGCAATAGACAAACAAGGTGACGAAGTTGTTGTAATCAGCAACGGCTTTAGTTGTCGTGGTCATATCGCTGCGGAAAAGCACACCCGGGTATTGCATCCGGCAGAAGTGTTGGAACGTTGCTTGTAAACGCCTGATTATAGGTACCAAAAGCAACCATTTTGTGTACGAGTTCAAATTCCGCGACGATATCAATACACAGTCTGATGAAGGCGTCGTTACACAGATATAACATGTAATTAGAACTGCACAGCTCTACAGGACCCCGAGTACCAGCTTCAAATGCTTCACGCCCAATCCACAACACCACTTAAGATGCCTATCCTGAACAGCATAGCGCTGGTTGTTGATGATGAACCGAACGTGTGCGACGTGCTGTGCATGATACTCGAGAACGAAGGCTTCACCGTAGTCACGGCACACAGCGGCGAGGAAGCACTGGGTTTATTCGGTGAATACTTCTTTGATATTGTGTTCACCGATGTCTGCATGGACGGTATTAGCGGCCTGGATCTGCTTACGCGTATTAAACACATCGATAAAAGCATCAAAACCGTTGTTATGACGGCGCATACTGGTTACGACACAGTACTAGAAGCCCTGAGAGGTGGTGCTCACGATTTCATTGAGAAACCTTTTACCGATCACTCCCGTATTGCAT
This sequence comes from uncultured Granulosicoccaceae bacterium, assembly GCA_964390335.1. Classification (GTDB taxonomy): domain Bacteria; phylum Pseudomonadota; class Gammaproteobacteria; order Granulosicoccales; family Granulosicoccaceae; genus Granulosicoccus. Next base: position 13,486 of record CAYMHU010000009.1, read on the forward strand.
CCATAGCACTGACCGCTCGAAGCCATGCACTGCTGGAACGCGACAATCAAGATCTGCTAGCCCGACTTAAGATAAAACACGGTAAGCTTGAAGCGGCTAATAAACAGCTTATCGAACTGAATCAACAGTTAGAAAAACTGGCGATTACAGATTCACTGACGGGCTTAAAAAACCGGCGGTACATAGATTCTGCACTAGCGAATATGTTTACTCACTATTCGCGCTATAAAGACCCATTTTGTATTGCCATGATCGATGTTGATAATTTTAAAGAATTTAATGATCAGTATGGCCACTCTGCCGGTGACACAGTACTAAAGCTTATATCAGAGCAGCTGCAAATTAATACTCGTAACGCCGATACCGTTGGGAGATACGG
>CAYMHU010000009.1:13964-23195 GCA_964390335.1 uncultured Granulosicoccaceae bacterium
CTAAAACCATGCAATCCAAACCTTTGTCAGGCATCAAAGTTGTCGAACTGGCTCGTATTTTAGCAGGCCCCTGGGCCGGTCAAACTCTAGCCGACTTAGGAGCCGATGTTATTAAAATCGAAAGTCCGCACGGAGATGATACCCGTCAATGGGGACCACCCAATATCAATATCAAGGATTCAAGCAGTGCAGCCTATTTTCATAGCTGCAATCGTGGCAAACGCTCAAGAGTAGCAGATTTAAAAAACAACGACGATCTAGAGGCTGTTATCGCTTTAATAGCCGAGGCGGATGTGTTGATTGAAAATTTTAAAGTAGGTGGTTTAACGCAATACGGTCTTGACTACGAAACCATTAAAACCATCAACCCTGCCCTTATTTATTGTTCGATAACCGGCTTCGGCCAAACCGGACCCTACGCATCCAGAGCCGGCTACGATTTTATGATCCAGGGCATGAGCGGCATAATGGATCTAACCGGTGAAGCCGATGGAAATCCACAAAAAATTGGCGTTGCATTTGTTGATATTTTCACTGGCTTGTACAGTGTTATCGCTATTCAGTCAGCGCTGCATGCCAGGCAACAAACGGGCAAAGGTCAGTATATCGATATGGCATTATTCGATTGCATGACGGCTGTGTTGGCAAATCAATCGATGAATTATTTGGCATCAGGTATTAATCCAACTCGTATGGGTAATAAACATCCAAACATTTGCCCGTACGAAACAGTCTCCGTTGGCGATGGGCATATTATCATTGCTACTGGTAACGATGCTCAGTATCAACGTCTATGTGACTGCTTAGAACTACCTGAATTAAAAGACGATAAGCGTTTTATTGACAATGCGAATCGCGTTAAGCATCGCGACGAACTGATGTTAATCCTGAACAACGCAACCTCACAATGGACTAAACAATCGTTGTTAACGGCGCTTGAAAATGCCGTGGTTCCAGCAGGCCCAATCAACACCGTTGAGGATGTATTCAAAGATGAGCAGTTTATTGCTCGAGGCTTGCGTGTTGATAATGATGGCGTGCCTGGCGTACGCACGCCTATTATCATGGACGGTGTTCAGATGAAATCGGACTCGCGATCACCGATGCTTGGTGAGCATGACAATGCCACATTCAACAAACAATGAGAATAAATACCTACCAATGAAAATGGTTTTTATTCATAGGCCAGCGCTGACGGGTATCCACTTCTACACATCTGTCCACAGATTCTTTGAGTGCACTTAAATCAACGATGCTGTCCATGTGCCCACCCAGCGACTGATAATCGTCTTTACGCAGGGTAAATTCAATGGGCGCGACCAGGGCGGGCGTAGGTACATACCCAAACGCATTGCGTGGTAGCTGCATAACATCCACCATGACAGTAATACCACCACCAGGCCACACATACGCAGGGGCTCCGCCACAACTAACGTGTGTTAATGAATGTCGGACCGAACGTGTTAAACCGACCGGGTTTTCCGTAACACCTGCACGCAAAGAGCCACCTGCTCCTCCCATAAACAATACTGAACACATTGACGGCTCACAATTTTCTGCAACGCGCTCTACTGATGGTGACAGCTCAGCAGGCATTGCTTGTTCAACCCATTCCAATGCATCATTAAGTACGTAATAAGCAAACTGCTCTCCGGTGGTTGAAACCATTAACAGTCTTAATCCCGGTTGTACTGAATTGGGTTTAAACGTATCGAGAATACTCAATGGGTCGTCGATGTCGGTTCCACCCCATCCCATTCCGGGTTCGGCAACTTGGAAATAACGGCCCGGTGTGGATTTTCTGCCTTTTATTCTGACGCCACTGGGCTCCATACCCAACATGCGCCCAGCTTGATGCTCGGACAGCACTCCGGTGATGTGATCATCGACAACCACGACTTCATCGACAAAAGGCTGCCATTGTTTGGCGAACATGCCTATTGTTGCTGAACCACAACCGACTCGCATCAAGCTTTCCTGATGCCCGTTAACAATTGGCGCTTTACCAGCTTGTACGATGATGGTTTCACCATCATCGATAGTCATTTCAACTGCTTCTCTGTTGCACAGGCTTAATAAGGATTCGCAGGTGATACGGCCTTCTTTTTTACTACCGCCGGTAAGATGATTAACGCCACCCAGCGACAGCATTTGAGAGCCATACTCACCAGTGGTGACATGACCAATAGCCTCGCCTTGCACTCTCGCTAGCGCTCGCTCTGGCCCGATGTGTCTATCGGTATCAATTTTAACTTTGGCACCGCAGTAGCTGAAAATGCCCTCGGTTACAACCGTGACCATATCAACATCATCATGCGACTGACTCACGATGAACGGTGCGGGTTTATAATCGGGATAGGTGGTGCCAGCACCTATGGCAGTCACAAAAGTGCTATTTTGATTGAGCAAGGAGCCATCCCATTGAGGGATATCATCTCCTGGCAAAAACGCGACAACTTCACCGCCGTGACTGGCTCGGTTTTCAATGACTGTAAATGGGTCGACGCGCACCAACTCTCCACCATCATTAGCATACCGATCACATGCGCCCGAACGACCATCTTTGATATAACAAAGTACAGGACACGCATCACAACGTATTTTGCCGTTTGGCTCTATATCAACTTTGGTTCTTATCATTCGGTTGCCATTAATAGGTTGCTAAGCACTATTACACGAACTAGCGAAGCCCGTCTTTACCTTCAGCGTCTTCATGAGTAAGTCCACCTACCCTGGGCAAGGGTCTGCCGGAATCGGTAACAGCAACCGCCACCAGAATCTCGTTGGCTCTTGGCGCGTCATTAACACTGACAACCATGCCATCAAAGTGCGATCGAACATAGGCCGCTTCTTTATGCCCGAGCGGTACATCCAGGGCTTGACCCATACCACCCATTTTCTTGTTCGATGCGACCAGCGCAGCCCCTTTTTCTACTGCGGCTCGCAGCGGCTTCCCAAGCTTGGGATGTAATATGGCTGCTGCATGTTCAAGCTCACCGTTCTCGCCCACCATAGCGGCTTTGCCATAACTTTGAGCCTCCGATGGTTCGATACCCAAGGCTTCAACACACTTCTGCCCTAACAGAGCGCCCAATTGTTCTCCGGCATCCATCAATACCGTTAAATCTTCCGTGTATTGGCCAGCATATGGGTTTTCTATGACAGCAACTGCCGCAGCACGCCGCGTGGCAGGTGAAATAGTCTTACCCATTTCAATATGTGTTTCATCAAGGAAGGTCATTATTTTTCGAATTTTCATTTGGCTCATGCTATTTCCCTTAATTCTGTTAGTGCTTCGTATCCCAGTGTTTGTTGCAACCCTTGCACATTAATACAAACGCCTGCTATCAATCCGCGATTAATCATTTGTGTAGCCACTCGCAGTCCTGCCTTTGCAGCCGTGTGTTTCTCAGCATGACTTAGGCGCATCACATTCGTCGTGACCAGTAACTGCCCTAAATCGCTGTCGGGAGTTAACGACTCTGCAGACTCACGGGTGACTTTATGTGAACCGGGAAGGTTTACTGCGTTTGCAATTAGCGTGGCCGCAACGTCTGCCTTGGCTGCGTTTTCTGCCAACACGGTGACAGCATCAGCAATACCCTGTGAGTGACTCCGCCCTTGCCAACCGCTGGTAGCCAATCCTCTAATAGGTTTGGCATGTTGAATGGTAACGGTTGCTTGTTGTTGCGCGGTTTGAAGATTGCTCACTAAGCCAACATTATAACTGGCTTGATCACTGATATACAAAGCGATATCACCGCCATTGTTAACAAATGCGCGATGTAATTGTCGCTGATTGATCATGGCGGCTAACACATGGTCGGCTACAGCACCAGCAACCGCAGCCATCGGCGTCACATAGTTTGCACTGTGAGGCAGTACCGCACTCACCATTTGCCTGGCAATAACTCCCTTTACCGTATCGTTATGTTGCAAGTATGCGCTAATTGGCTTGCGCAACAACGCCAACTCAGCCACCAACGTGTTTAATACAGCGTTAAATGAATCTACGGCTTGCTTAAACGCGCGCTCACACTCAGATGGCTCACCCTCAACCTCAATAACAAGATCGATTGGGCCATGCTGCAGGTGCAGTCGCCGTTCGGCAATTAACCAATGTGCTGTAATGCCAGATTGCACTTTAGCGCAATCCATCTAAGCCTTCGATATCGTCGGCATGCAAACCACCTACTCGATCATGCACTCGTGCGCCGGTAGACATGACTAACGCCAGCAGTAACTCGTGGGCTTTTGGTCCGTCGTTACAACCGACTTCCATTGCATCGAAATGGCTTCTTACATACGCTGCGTTAATATGCGTAATAGGAATATCCAGACGAGTATTACAGCCGCCCACCTTTTTTGTTGAAGGCACAATGGCCTTTGCATCGCCCAACAGTTCACGCATGGCATACCCCCCGGGCACATGCCATAGAGCACCATGTTCTATTTCTCCAGCTTCACCAACAATAGCGCCCTTGCCGTAGCCTTTCACGTTTTCTACGCCGCCTAAGGCATCAATGAGTTTTTGTGCAAGCATAAGCCCCAACGGCTTCAGATCATCCATGAAATGCGCAATGTCTTCGTGGTACTTACCTGCAAACGGATTCTCTATAACAGCCAAGGCAGAAGCCTTACGCAGCGGTACTGACACAACGGGACCGCCTTCGTGCCAAATCTCTTCTACATTAACTAGGATTTTTCTGGTTTGCATTATGAACAAGAACCTATTTAGTGCTTGAACCATTATTTAGCCTCTAATTACGCCATTAGGTCAAGTACAGCGCTGTTCATGGCATCACCGCCGCTGATTTGTTGCTAATATTCAATACAAACTGCTGCTTTACGTGGAGGAACTGCCCAATGAGTAACGACGAGTCAAAACTGGTTATTAAGAATATTGGCCAAATCCTGTCAGGCAAACTAGAAGAACCCTTGATCGACGGCGATTGCGTTATTGCGATAGACGGCGTTATCAGCAGCATTGGCCAATTCGCTGACCTAGATACCGATCAAGCCAACGTAACCGTAGATGCCAATGGCGTATGGCTCAGCCCCGGCTTAATTGACAGCCATGTGCACCCTGTCATCGGTGATTACACGCCACGTCAGCAGCAAGTCCACTGGATAGACTCCTGTTTACATGGCGGTGTGACAACCATGATTTCAGCCGGCGAGGTACACCTGCCCGGACGACCCAAAGATATTGTTGGACTGAAAGCCATGGCCATCGCTTCGCAACGCTGGTACGAGAATTTCAGACCATCCGGCGTCAAGATGATTGCCGGTGCACCGGTACTCGAAGAAGGCATGGAAGAAAACGATTTCAAAGAACTTGCAGAAGCCGGTGTCAAACTCTTAGGTGAAGTGGGCCTGGGTTCAGTTAAGGCCGGTGAAACCGCTGCGCAGATGGTTAAGTGGGCGCGTAAGTACGGTATTCAGTCCACTATTCACACTGGCGGCCCATCGATTCCTGGCTCAGGTCTTATCGACAAAGATGTGGTGCTGGAGGCTGATGCCGATATCATTGGTCATATCAACGGCGGTCACACGGCATTACCCGATGATCAAATCATGTGTCTGTGCGAGGGTTGCACGCGCGGCATTGAGATCGTACACAACGGAAATGAACGTGCCGGTCTGTTGGCTATGCGCACAGCATTTGAAATAGATCAATCTGAGCGCGTTATTCTTGGTACAGACTCACCGGCTGGGTCAGGTGTACAACCGCTTGGTATTCTGCGCATGATCGCCATGCTGTCCAGCCTTGGAAACGTACCAGCCGAAATCGCGTTTTGTTTCGCAACAGGCAATACAGCACGCATGCGAGAATTGGATTCAGGGATTATTGAAGTGGGCAAATCAGCCGATCTGCTATTGCTCGATCAGGCGCAACATTCACCCGGTAAAGACATGCTGGAGAGCATTCAACAGGGTAATCTGCCCGGTATTGGTATGACCATTATAGATGGGCAAGTAACGTCAACACGCAGCAGAAATACACCGCCCGCCACAAAACTACCAAGCATCGTGGCTTAAGCCGACAAATTGATAATATTACTGATTTTTAGCGTTGCTTGCTGTTGTTCAAGCAATGCTTGATCGGTGTTAGCAAAACCCACGTACGCAATATTCGTACTTGCGTTCTGATTACTGTGTTGTTGACGTTTATCCGCAATATACGCATCTACTTTTTCTGGCTGACCAACCACGGCCACGATAGAAGTTGAGTCAGACATTTGCATACATCCATAGCGATGAATCATCAGTGAAATATCAACCTGCCCCGGAGCTACCGGCAAGCCGAAACTCGCATAGCTGATGGGCGAACCATGAGCGATCGTTAAGATGCGACTACAAGCGCCTTTTTCCCCCATGGTAAACCCTATACGTTTAATACCCGTTTTCGCATTGGCTACCCAGCCAAGCATTACCGCCGCGTCAGCGATATCATGTCCGGTGGGGATGATCTTCACAGCAGAGGGTTGTTGCGCCTCCATCTCAAAACTCAACGCCTGCAGTTCGCTCGCCGTTAACATGCGTTCAAAGTTGTGATAACTCAATATGATCGGCACAGACTGACTCAGCATATGTTTTGAGGATTCTGTGCCGTGCTCTAAATCGATTATATCGGCACCGCGTTCTAATGCAGTTGAGCATAGTTGAATTCGTTGCGTTTCATCACCAGTAAATCGCCCACCTTGGTCTGCGTGACGATACGTAAATAGCGTGGCCAAGCCAGCGTGTTTAGCTTGCTCAACAAGCGCGAGTAAATCCGGTTCAGTGAAACCTGAATACAACAGCAAATCTGCTCTGATTTCAACGCATTTCAACGCCATACTTAGCGCTTGATCAAGCTGCTCTGCGGACTCGTCAATGATTCCGATGACGCCCTGTAGCGGAAATGGCAACCCTGAATTTGACATAGATGATGCTGGGGAATGCGTTTAACAGATGCTTATATTCTACTACGAAACCAGACGCCGACCAACGGGACTATCGATGTTTGCGATCAGTGACGGCTCATCTGAACCTGAGCTCGTTACCGTTGCCAGATTTTCTGCACCGATGATTTGAAGCGCTTGTTTAATCTTGTGCGGATCGGGGTGTCGGAGTGTGAGTTCTTGAAGGTGCAAACCATTCGATTGCATTGCGCCTGCCGGATGAGTGCCACTCTGCCATTCAATTAACGATGGAATAACACCATGCTCTATCAGCGCTCCGTCTTCCGGTACGCTTAAACGCCACTGCAGATCGCCTCGTCGTAACTCGACAGCGTTACCCACATGAATACCCAATGACTGCAACGCACTGATCGATTTATCTAAATTTGGCGTACCAACAACCCAAGTGAGTAGTTTAGGCATAGGGCTCAAGCGCTTTTGGGTCGCAGGCGAGTCCAAGGAGAACCACCGCGTACGCTCGGGTGCAGGCGCTGCCTGATCGATTGCAATAATTTCTAGAAACGCGGTATCTGACATTGAAGACAGTAAATTATGCGTGCTCATGTCAGGGTGCTTACCGCCGGTGGCGATTTCAGATTCAAACACCTGAGTGAACCACTGCCTACCCATAGTGAGATCCTGGGCGCCAATGACAAGATGATCAAAAACACATTTTTCAGCCGTATCCGACATATCTTGATATTATCCGTGGTTAAGCGACAGTCCGCTTAATTTTACAAAAATACTGACTCTCTACACATTTTCCTGCTGCACGCTAATTACCCGACTTAACCTTAGAGACAATTAAACTGGTGTCAACCCCATCACCTGTAACCACAACATCCCCAGCAGGTGTCACCGATTACGCGCTACTGGTTTTTCTGGCGCTAATATTTGGCTCAAGCTTTATGTTTACCAACATTAGCGTGTCTCAAATACCTCCGCTAACCGTTGCAGCCAGTCGCCTGGCGCTTGCGTGTATCGTTGTCGTTCCCGTCATGCTGTTCAAGCGGCAATCCTTGTCATTCAGTTTGCAAACCTGGTTTTGGATTGCACTGGCGGCTTTATTGGGTAATGCAATTCCATTTTCGCTTATTAGTTGGGGGCAGATACGGGTTGATGCAGGATTAACATCCATTTTTATGGCAATTATGCCGCTGACCACAATATTGCTAGCGCACTGGCTTACGCAGGACGAGAAATTAAATCGACACCGATTAATCGGTGTAATTTTCGGTATGGTAGGTGTGGCCGTACTGTTTGGCTGGCAGAGTTTATCTACCTTGGGTGACCAAACACTACGACAACTCGCCATTGTATTAGCCACAGTGTGCTATGCGCTGAATTCAATCATTACTAAAAAGCTGACGGCGTTACCGCGCTATGCAATCATCGTTGCTATTTTGCTATGTGGCGCTATACAACTGGTGCCAATAAGCTTGGCGTTAGAACAACCGTGGACGGTGAACCCTGATCGCTCAGTTTGGGTATCGCTAATCGCTTTGGCTATTGGACCCACAGCGCTAGCCACACTCATTATTTTAGTCATTATTGATCGCAGAGGCGCTTCGTATTTAAGCCAGATAAATTTTTTAGTACCCGTATTCGGGGTGTTGTTAGCTGCATTGTTCTTAAACGAAACATTGCCAGCCAACGGCTACATTGCGTTGGTACTCATCTTTATAGGTTTAGCTATTTCCAGACGCGGCAATTAGTATTATTAATTTTGTTGCTTACGCAGCGCTGTCACACCTTGACATAACACGGCAACAAGCACGATGGCGCCGCCAATGATCGTGTTTCGATCTGGGATTTCATTGATAGCTAACCACACCCATAGTGGTGATAACCCGGTTTCAGCTAAGGCTAACAATGGAATTTGCGCCGCAGGGACACTGCGCGATCCCAGCGTAATGAGAATAAACCCGGCGCCCACTTGAACACTGCCCATGCACACGGCAAGCAGCAAATCATTAAGGTTGATTTGAAAGCCCATTTGCAATGACATCACGGCCGGCACGCACATTCCCGCGGCCATGACACCAGCAAGCGCAGTCGGTGCCATCGCATCTGTGCGGGGCCCTAGATAACGCAACGTGACAGCAAGGGCAGCAAACGACACCACGGCAACGCCAGCATACGCAATGCCTTTGATATCTCCCAGTTTGATGCCGCCATACACCATAACCAATACACCCAGAGCCGCCAGCAACATGGCGAACCAGGTTATCGGATTAACCTTTTCTTTGAGAATAAAATACGCTAACACAGCAGCAAGCACTGG
>CAYMHU010000009.1:23295-119273 GCA_964390335.1 uncultured Granulosicoccaceae bacterium
ACGTACCTTACCAGTAGCCCACCAAAACTGAGAAACACGCCGGCTAATACAACGTATAAAACACCGCGCTGATAAGATTGTGTAGCCATCTTCAGTTGTTCGTGCTTAACGTTTAATTACAAACCCATAACAACATTACCGATCATCGTATTTGATTCTACGTAATCATGCGCTGCAACCGCGTCAGCCAACTCAAAGACTTTGTCGACCCGTGGGCTAATGGCGCCGCTTGATAAAAAACGATTGATATCAACTATGGCCGCTTTCTTTGCGTGGTCCGGCATGCCATAAACAAAGACCAGCTGCAGATTCATGTTACGAAACATCAAGGGATAATAAGGTATTGCGGGATTCAGATCGCTACCTGACGCATACGCTGACACGCACCCATTGGCTTTTAATAGTTCAGGAATAAGTTGCATATGAGCCGCAAAATCAACATCCACTATTTGATCAATACCGTGTTGACCATAAGCCTTCAACAACTCATCTTTTAATGATTGTTCTTTATAATTGATTACGAGATCTGCCCCGGCATCATGGGCAATCTGTTGCTTTGCATCGGAACTTACGGTGGTTACCACATGAGCGTTAGCTGCCTTAGCCATTTGAACGGCTAATTGACCGACAGAACCGGCGCCACCTGGAATAAACAGCACTTTATTTTCAACGCTGCCATGACAAAACACAGCCCGATGCGCAGTCATGGCAGGCACACCTAAGCATGCCCCCGATTCATAGCTAACATTTTCAGGCAGTGCTGCTACATACTCTTGCGGGACCCGAATAATTTGACTCGCAGTGCCACTAACACCTTGGCTCAAACCATCAGCAGAGCGATTAACATTAAATAGCCAAACGCGCTGACCCACGGAGAAGCTTGATACATCGCTTCCTGTCTCCAGAATTTCCCCAGCGCCGTCATTGTGCACAATCACTTCATCGGCAACCATTGGACCCTGAGCGCCGATGCGGACTTTAATATCGGATGGATTAATACCGGATGTATGCATGCGTACCAATACTTCATTTGGCGCAGGCGTTGGAGCTGCAATTTCTTTGATAAGCAATGCATCCTTGGCTGCGCCTCTGGAAACCGCCATTAATGCTTGTACAGATTGGGACACGTTAAGTTCCTTGATCGTTTAGGTAGTGATTAACAGTAACGATACTATAACGATGATGTATACCGGCAAATAAAGTTTGTTGACAACGGCTCAGATTGACTAAATACCGCCCGACGGCTACACTCCAGCAGCCTTGAAGTAGCAGAGTTTTCGGAGAAGAGTGATGATGCAGGCCATACAGTACTGGGAAGATTTCCAGCGGCATTGGGAAGCATTTCAGCAACAGCCCTACGCCGATCTCATCATGATTGCCTTCGGTGGATTACTACTGCTTATCGGGGTGCTTAAAATCATTAGAAGTAGTTTGAAAATGCTCTTTTGGGTTATTTTATCTGCCATTGGGATTGCCTCTATTGCACATGGCATGGATGAATCTCCATTCGAGTTAGCCAACGGTACAACGGATGATTTAACGGGCTATGTGGTTGCCGGAAAAGAGCTTTCTGCCGACGTGCTGCAGCTCATGTGCAGTAAATTGGATGAAGCCAGTGCTATTCTCCCCGACTCAACCCCACAATAGACGTCGTACTGCTGGTAAAGACAGCCGCGCGTTTTTCGATTTTAGCGCGCGCAGCTTCAATTTGATTTGCGGTACCAACCAACTCACCTTGCAAAGTAGCCTCCAAACGCAGTGCATCAGCCCGGTTTAGTGATGCTGCGTCACGCATTAACACTTTTGCACGCTGTACCGCATCGGGCGACAAAGACACAAGCCGCGCCAATAGCTCACGACAGTGACTGTCAGGGTTATCGACTAATCGCGTGACCAAACCTATAGCTTGTGCTTCTTGCGCCTTAACAACGCGACCGGTCATAACGAGCTCTGCAGCCACATCGCTTTTTACGAGTCGAGGCAGTGTTTGAGTGACGCCCATATCGGGGATTAAACCCCAGTTAATTTCGAACAACGAAAACGCAAGTGTTGGCGAACTAATCCGAAAATCAGCAGCAAGAGCGATTTGCGCACCAGCACCATACACTACACCTTGCAGACCCGCGACTACCGGGATATTTAAATCAAACCAGGCCAGTGCCGGTCGTTGAAACTCGTTGGCATCACATCCTGGCTCGATGTTGTTTGCTCGCTGTTTAAATACAGATGGATCGGAAACTGCTCCTTGTAAGAAATTGATATCAGCGCCCGCACAAAAATGCTCCCCACGTGCATGTATATAGACTGCTCTAACGCTCTGGTTTGCTCTGACCTCCAGTGCAACTTCGTTAAGCTCATCAAACGCCTGTTGATCGAGCGCATTCATTTTGTCGGGTCGGTTAAAGATGACCTCGGCTATGTTGTCTGTTACTTCCAGTACTATTCGATTAGACAATGCGTGTCTCCTTAATTAACCGTACATCGTGCAAGGTAATGTGCGATACACTAATGCGCATGTTACAGGATACCACCGCGATTTTACTCGCTGCCGGCGAATCTAAACGATTTGGAAGCAACAATAAACTGCTTGAGCCCATTGATGGCAAATCAATATTGCACCAGTGTGTCATTACACTGCTTCACTCCAACGTTCAGCGAATTGTAGTGGTGACCGGGCATAATCACGCGCTCATAAAGCAGTCGCTTGAAGCCTTTTATTCACAAAACGTGTATTCAAAAAACTTGAGCATATGCTTTAATTCACGTTATCAGCACGGCCAATCCAGCTCGATACACACTGGTATTGAGCATTGCAAAGAAAGCAGTGCCGTTTTGATTTGTCTGGCCGATATGCCTCACGTGCAGACAACCACTATCAATAGTTTACTGCGATCGGCTCAAGATAACCCCCAAAGCACGATGGTAGCACCGCAATTTAATAACAAACGCGGCAATCCGGTTTTGTTTAAAAGGTCAGTGTTTGGTGATTTACTCTCGATTAACGGCGACACAGGCGCAAAGCACTATATCGACCAACATGCTGAACAACTAACGCTTGTGCAGGTTGACGACGCCGGCATTTGTCGAGATTACGACACACCCGGCGATTTCAGCAACTGCACAACCGCTAAACTGCCCGGCGGCATTCGCGAAGAATAACCATAATTCATCAGAATTCATCCCAACGCGAACATGCGTAAAGTCTTATTGTCTGCTTAACTTACTTATCGAATACCCTACATTCGCAAATTAGTGAGTATATAAGACACCCATGAAAATCACCGTGAACAACACATCGATGATGCAGCCGATGTTTGAAAGTCAGCAACCCATTGAAAACAATACTGCGCCAATGCATCGAGCATACGGATTACTGGAGCCAGCAAGCACCGAGGGCGTATGCGAGCAGAGTTCTGTTATTCAACAATCACTGTTTTACCCGCAATCGAATAATAACAACGCACCAACAGTCAATGTCAATTGGGATGATGCACTGGCAATAGATGCTGGAGTTCACTGTCAGCGTTTCGTTGTGTTCGGGTTTCACTTTGATGGCGATGACGAGTGGCTCAGAGTTTGGATAAAACCACAACAACGATTTTTATGGATAACTCGCCCTTCCAATATGACCTACCGCTCCTATGCCGCTGTGACGATGAAAGCCTTATCAAAAATCCCACCAACCTGGGACGGCGTTCTGCACCCCTCACCGTTTCATTTGGAACACGGCTTGCCAAGCATACAGCATGAGCCTGGCATTCAAGCGATAGTGACTGACGCCGCCGCGAATGAGCATGGCGATTTATGGTTTTCGGTGGTATTAACCCCGGCGTGCAGCAGATCGGCTGACTATTCACATCGACCGAACACCAACCGCGGTTGGATCAGAGCCCATCCAGAGCTCTAATCGCACAATCCGGATAATTCGCTTCACAGTAGCGCACAGACAGAGGTAACATAGTCAACACCCAAAACGACTAAATAACTCTGTATTCGGTACTTTTATCTGGAACCCCCGTGCTGCGCCACCCACTGTACAAATCGCTACCGAAAATCACTGCAACGATAGTTTTCCTGTCTTTGCTCACATTTAACGTAAACGCAGAGCAAAGCTTGTTTCGAATTGGCACGGGTGGCGGTGGTGGCACTTATTTCCCGATCGGTACCATCATTGCCAAGTCACTGTTCAAAGCCAACATCGACAGACAAGCAACCGACGACTGCCAAACCGAACTCCTACCGGTAGCACAACGTTCTAACGGGTCGGTTAGTAATATCAACGATATAAGCAATGGAATACTTGAAGCTGGATTGGTTCAAGCTGATGCATTGCAATGGGCTTACGAAGGCAGCGGACCATTTGAAGATTACAAGCCCATTCAAAACATCCGCGGCGTAGCCAGCTTGTACCTTGAAAGTGTGCACCTGGTAGCGAGAACAGATGCCAATATAAAGTCAGTGAGCGATTTACAAGGCAAACGAGTATCGTTGGATGAAGAGGGATCAGGCACACTGTTAGCTGTACTGCCAATCCTGAATGCATTTCAAATCGATACTGATGACATGGAGGCGGTCTATCTAAAACCCAGCGATACAATAGAACGACTGAACTCTGGGGAACTCGATGCGTTTTTTATTATTGCCGGGTATCCAATAAAACCGATTTCCGATCTTGTTGATAATGGCATCGTCACGGTGATTCCGATTGCCGGAGAGCCTGTTAGTACGTTATTGGAATCCTATCAATACTTTTCAGAACATGTTATTCCCGCGGACGTGTATGCAAATAAGCAAGCTATCCCCACGCTAGGCGTTGCTGCGCAACTCATTTTATCCGACACACTGCCCGATGATGTTGCCTACTGCATAACAGCGGATCTTTGGCGCGTAGAAACAATGCAAGCACTACGTACCGGACACAGCAAAGGTCATGAAGTGACTCTGGATTCGGCGCTAACCCAAATGCAGATACCTTTACATCCCGGGGCCAGACAATTCTACATTGAGCGCGGACTGTTACCATCAGGGCCTGCAAAATGAACTCAGATCGGCAGCAGCGTTTCGATACATCCACCGCATTCATCGCGTTATTACTCATATCCAGCGTGCTTGCGATTGGCGCATTTGTGTATAGCTCTACAACCCGAGTCACCGAGGCATTAGCTGAAGAGATTCTGGAGCAACAATACGATGTAGCTAATTTGCTACACGATTTTAATGGAGTCTTAGTTGCATTAGAACGAAACCGTTCCGAACGCACATCAGAAAATCGTTTAGCACTGATGAACGCGCTTAACAACTGCGAAGCTCAACTCTTGACTTTACGCTCCACCTACACGTTTGCAAGACTAGACGGCGCAGCCATAGCGCATGCTTTTGTCAGCCCAATAATTGCTGATGTTAAGCAATGGCTTAATCAAGGCATCTATGATTATCCGGGTAACCACCCCACGGTACTAAGCATCGCCACCAAACGCATGACCGAGCGCTACGATACGCTGCGCGAAATAGCAGCCGAAGCAGATAGAGTTGCAGTGGACCTCATTGCCGAACAATCTGATTATCTGGGCAGGTTCAGAAATTCAGCGATCACGATGCTATCAGCGTTTGCGTTGCTAGCCATGGGAATTGCAGCGTTATTGGTACGACAACGCAATCTCGAAATTTCAATTGGTGCTGAACGAGAACAAAAAGCTCAAGAGCTCATAAGTGCCGAAACACGCGGTCGCCAATCTGCGGAACAAAAACTACTCGGGTCTGAGAAATTTCTCAGAGCAACAATCGATTCGCTGCCGGCGAAGATCGCTATTCTGAATAACGATGCAACCATTGCAGAGGTCAATGCTGCATGGCGGGATTCTACGATCTCAACTGAGCAAAACAATAACCAATGCACCATCGGTCAGAATTTCCAAGACGTATTACAATCGACAGCACAAAGCCCGTCGGAAGAAATGGGGTTAGAGGATATGTCTAAAGCTGTTAATGCTGTACTCAACAGTAAACAAGACTATGCTCATTTTGATTACCCGGTGTTTAGTAACGATGCCCAGCAACAATGGACATCAATGACAGTGTCAAGCTTTGAAACAGCAAACCAACGACATGCGGTTTTGTCGTTAGAAGACATAAGTAAACGAAAAGAATTAGAGGAACAAGATCGGCAACTCAGAGCCGAACTTGCGCATGTTGCCCGCTTGACTACCGCTGGCGAGCTAGCAACTGGGTTAGCGCATGAACTTAACCAACCGCTTACGGCCATTACGCATAATTGCGATGCCATACTAAGCGATGTAAAAACAGGCTCGGAAACCGACGCGGAGTATGTTGACACGCTTAACGATATATACGAGCAAGCCCAAAGAGCGGGCGGGATCATCCGCGGCATGCGTCACTTGGTTAAAAAAGGCAACGGCAATAAAGTACCTACCGATATCAACGAGCTGGTACGCGAAACCCTGCGACTGACCGGTCAGGAAGCGCGCGAAAAAGGCATAAATGTGCAGATGGATTTGGCTGATAACCTACCTAAACCCATTGTCGATCCGATTCAAATCCAGCAGGTCTTAATCAATCTGGAGCGCAATAGCGTAGAGGCTATGTGGCAACACAAATCGGAAAAACGCGAACTTTCTATATCCACCCACCAGCGCGACAGCAAATTCATTCAAATTAGTCTGCAAGATACTGGTCCGGGTGTGAGTACTGAGTTCAGTCAGCACCTGTATACCGCGTTTCAAACCACGAAAGCAGACGGCATGGGGCTTGGATTATCCATCAGTCGTACAATTGTGGACGATCATGGTGGTAAACTGTGGCATGACAAGAGTCCAGCAGGTGATACGATATTTCACTTCACCGTAGCTTGCAATTAGGGAGCGAACTTGTGGAAACCCAACAAAAAAACGTTTACGTAGTTGATGATGACGTGTCGGTTCGTACAGCGCTGACACGCTCGTTGGAAAAACGGGGCTATAGCGTGTCCACTTATAACAGTGGTACCGATTTTCTCGACAACTTCAGTTCGAATCTGCCCGGCTGTTTAGTGCTGGATGTCCGTATGCCAGGCATGAGTGGTTTGGACTTACAAGAGACAGTAGCAACACGGTATCCGTCACTGCCAATCATCTTCATTACCGGACATGGCGATATACCAATGTCTGTTCGCGCCATGAAAAGCGGCGCATTTGAGTTTCTTGAAAAACCCTACCCGGTCGAAGCGCTACAAGAACATATTGAAAAGGCGCTGGTTAAAAGTGCCGAGTTACAAGAACAAGAAAACAGCGCAAAAGAAATTAACCAACGTTTTGAAAAACTGACATCGCGAGAACTTGATGTTATGCGTTTGCTGGTTGCTGGCGTAGCAAACAATTCTAATAAAGAAATTGCACGCCAACTCGATATAAGCCACCGTACCGTTGACGATCACAGAGCGCGCATCATGTCTAAGATGCAGGCGCGCTCCCTTGCAGAATTGGTAGAAATGTCAAAGATATGCGGCATCCACGAACCGTAATTAACTAGCCATTCGGCACGCCGTCAAAAAATTCCACTACGCCGGTTTCCAAAGAGTACTCCGCACCAACCACCCATAATTCGCCACTGTTAACTTTTTCTTGCAGCACCTGGGAGCCATGGCGTAAGTGATTAGCAGCCATGCTGACATTCGCGCGAATACCTTTTGCTATCAGTTCAGCTTGGTTCTCATGTGATGACGTATCCATCAAAGCCGCAATGGCAGGTTTGATTTGATCAACTATGGTGGTTAAATCGGGAGAGTGTCCACCTGTGGGCTGTTCAAGTTCGTCAATGGTGGCACGGATCGCACCGCAATTGCTATGACCCAAGACAACGATCAACGGTACGCCAAAGGACTGCACAGCAAACTCAATACTACCAACTTGCGACGGCGCGGCAATATTGCCTGCAACCCGAACCACGAACAAATCCCCTAAGCCCTGATCAAACACCAGCTCTGCCGGCACTCTTGAATCTGCACATCCCAGAACAATGGCATGGGGTTTCTGTCCGGCAGCCAGCTCAGGTCTGTGAGCCTGACTGGCTAAGGCATCTGCATCGCGTTGATTGCTGGAAAACCGTCGATTGCCTGCCTTGAGATTCTCGAGCGCATCGATCGGTAACATCGCACCTGCCGCATTGTGTGAATGGGTCATGCAGAATTGGCTCTCAACTGTCGTTAGTTAACCCGCATATTCTAAATTGCAGAGGCTCAAAAAGGGGACTGAGTCGCGCTATTTACTAGCTTTTAGTCCAGTTTTAAGCCCGTTAGCTAGCACTGGGCGCCACAAACAGGGATACTAAACCCATGAACATATTACTCGTTGAAGATCACCGTCTGGTCGCAGACGCTATGAAAATCATGCTCAAGGAAATAGAGCCCGGGGTTAATATCACCGCATGCTATTCCACTCAGCATGCACTATCCACCATCGACAGCGGCGCTGATCTCGATCTCATCCTGTCAGATCTGTTTATGCCCGGCATAGACGGTATGGGGCTGCTTACAGGTCTGCGAAATCGCGGAGTCAACATTCCGGTTGTGATTATCAGCGGTGCCGACGACGATAAATACATTCGCTCAGCCATCAAAAAAGGCGCTTCCGGGTATATCAAGAAAACCCTGCCAGGCGCCGAAATGATGGCCGGTTTACGTCAAGTGTTATCAGGTGGTCGGTTTTTTCCCGATCGCTTTTTATCCAACGAGTCGCACCAAAGCACGCAACGACCTTCTGAAAAGCGCGCTATATCTAGTGCCACCAGTGTTCCTACACCGGGTGAAAAACAGCTGCAAGTGCTAAACCTGATGGCTGAAGGCAACTCAAACAAACAAATCTCGCAAATCATTGGTATTTCTGAAGCAACGGTTAAATACCATACATCGCAGTTGTTTAAGTTATTGTCAGTAAAAAACAGAACATCATGCGTTCGAGAAGCTCAAAACTGTGGGCTACTGGAAACCCACTTCGATGAACCCGTCAAACATCCAGGCGTTGCCCCACTCACGCAGTAATCTGAATTCAATTACCTAGCAGTAGAATTCGATGGCGACGCAGATGGTGTTTTGCTTGTGCCGGACAACAGCGCATACGGTAGTAACGCCGCGACTGCCACGAGCCATTTAACACCTAAGTCACCCACAGCCCATTGATTCCATGGCTCACCAGTGCCGAAGAATGCCAAGCCGTAAAACAGAAACGTGTCTATGACCGTGCTAATCACAGACGACGCAAATGGCGCTATCCACCAGGTTCGGGCCCGTAGTTTGTCGAAAACGGATACGTCTAATAGCTGCGCAATTAAAAATGCCGTTCCGGAAGCCAATGCAATACGCATATCAGCAAAGTACAAGGACGCAGCAATACCCACAACGAAACCAACGAAAACCACTTGACGAGCCTTTGTGACCCCATAGTGTCTGTTGACTAAGTCAGTGACTAAAAACGCAAACGGAAACGTTAATGTGCCCCACGTAAGCCAGTCGTTCACAGGAATAGCGACCAGAATATTGGACACGACAATGACAATGGCCATTGCCACAATCGATAAAATTAGGGCGTTTCTGGGATTCACACGTATTCCTGCTGACTACACTGAGGCCGCGAATTTTACTCTTTTACGGTAAAATATGCTGGAAATACCAATAAATAGACCGCAAAAAGCGACTATTTACACGCCTACAAGCCAGCCGTACTTATCGTCGGCTTGACCCCATTGGATTGCGTTGAGCTGTGCACGGAGTTCGCGGATGCGCGGTCCGGGTTGGCCGGAGCCAACTTGAATTTCACGGCCTTTGTAAATAAACGTGCATACGGCCGAGAACACAGCAGCCGTGCCTGTCAAACCGGCCTCAGTATCGCCTTTGGCACAGCTCTCTAGTAGCTCATCAACCGCGAAATCGCGCTCCTCTATGGTTAACCCGTTATCTCGGGCAAGCGTTAACAGCGACTCACGGGTAACACCGTGCAGAAAGGAATCGTCCAGCGCTTTGGTAATCAGTTTGTCTTCGGTTAGCAGTACAAAATTTGCGGCACCGGTTTCCTGAATGTCGCCATTCGGACAAAACAGAACCTGCTGAGCCTGATGCTCTTTCTTGGCTCTTTCGATATGTTTGAGCGCACTGGCGTAGTTACCGCCTCCCTTCACCATGCCATGATCAGGCCCGCAGCGCACGCCTTGATCATCTAGCACAATGCGAAGCGCTGCTTCGCCACCGGCAAAATAATCGCCTACTGGCGATAGTAAGATAAACAGACTGGACGTATCGCTGGGATCGGCTGCTTTACCGATAGCGGCTTCCGTGCCTATGTGCGTTGGGCGGATATACATGGATGCTGGCGGTGCCGGAACTTCATCCCGATACTGAGCAACAATCTGGGTAATCATTTGCTCGGTGAGATTGGTGTCTATGGGTGGCATGTACAGCAGTTCACTGCTTTGTTTCAATCGGGCTATATTGCGGTCCATGCGAAAGATTTTTACGGAACCGTCGGCGTGTTTGAAGGCTTTCAAGCCCTCGAAGCACGTACTGGCATAGTGAAACACATGCGCGGCCGGGTGCAGACTAATAGAATCGGCACTGACCGTTTCTATATCGCTCCAACCGTTGTCAAAATAACTGATCGTCATTTGCGGCATGAATGCCGTGCCGAAGTCCCCAGCCATATTTCTGTTCCCAAATTACGTTGTTGTCTACTTTACACAACTGCAATCACCGCGCCTAGTACTCCAGCACATCAATGTCTATCCCACATTTCCCGAATTCCCGTATCCGGCAATTGACGAGCAGTAAGGCTGACATATTGACTAGGCGCGGCCAGTGGTATCATTTGGTCATGCCTGACGCCCACGATTCGGGTAAGCACATACGAGAGCATCATGAGTCACCTGCACCCGCTACGGGAAAAAATCAGAGCACGGTATCGACAGACTGAACCGGAAATTGTTCGAGAATTACTATCCGAGATTGGACTTAATTCGCGCGAGCGGTTTATGTTGCGTGAAACGGCAGCTGCCACGGTCACCGAACTTCGGCAAAAAAATGATCCCAGCATAATGGAAAGCTTTTTGGGTGAATACGGATTATCAACCAAAGAAGGCATAGGGTTGATGTGTTTGGCTGAAGCATTGCTGCGCGTGCCCGATGCAACTACTATTGATGAGCTCATTGCCGACAAAATCGAACCGTCCAACTGGGGCTTACATCTTGGGCAATCCAGTTCTTCGTTAGTCAATGCCTCAACGTGGGCGTTGCTCCTGACAGGGCAACTACTCGATGACGGCGCAGGTGACCATCATCTGCACCCAGTAACCGCTCTGCGTTCGCTCATTAAACGCTTGGGCGAGCCCGTGGTGCGGACCGCCGTTAGCCAGGCCATGAAATTTCTGGGCAAACAATTTGTTCTGGGACAAACAATAGAAGAAGCTGTGAGCGAAGCAGCCGAACTGGAGTCACAAGGTTATACCTATTCTTACGATATGCTCGGCGAAGCAGCACGTACTGCGAACGATGCCGAGCGTTATTTTCAGGCCTATGCGCATGCCATAAAACAAATTAGCAACAACACCGGCGACGATATCATTAGCAAACCCGGCATCTCGATAAAACTATCTGCCCTGCACCCGCGATACGAATATACACACAAACAAACCGTGATGGACGAGCTGCTGCCAAAAGCACAGGCTTTGGTCGATCTGGCTGCCGATGCCAACATCGGATTAAATATTGATGCGGAAGAAGCAGACAGACTCGATCTATCATTGGATCTCATTGAATCGCTAATGGCTAACACCGCACATAAGCAATGGCGAGGTTTTGGTGTAGTCGTTCAGTCTTATGGCCGTAGAGCTTTACCGGTTATAGACTGGTTGATAGAGCGTTGCCATCACTATAACACCCACATTATGGTGCGATTGGTTAAAGGCGCTTATTGGGATGCGGAAATAAAGCAGGCGCAAGAGCTCGGTTTGGCCAACTTTCCAGTGTTCACGCGCAAAGCGCATACCGATGTGAGCTATATTGTTTGTGCTCAGCGACTACTGAACAATCGCGATGTCATCTATCCGCAATTTGCAACTCATAACGCGCATACTGTCAGCACTATACGATACCTTGCCGGACCTGAAACAGACAGCTATGAATTTCAGCGATTGCATGGTATGGGTGAGGCACTGCATCAGCATATTAAGCAGCAGCACAATACGCGCTGCCGAATCTATGCGCCAGTAGGCGCACATGTCGATTTGCTGGCTTATTTAGTTAGGCGTTTACTGGAAAACGGTGCAAACAGTTCGTTCGTGAATCAGATTGTGAATACCGACATCAGTGCTATGGATGTAGCCCGTTGTCCGATCGAAGAAACGCATTCATTCGTCAACACCGAACACCCCGCCATCAAAAAACCGTTGGACCTATTTAAACCTGAACGCGTTAACTCGAAAGGGTATCGAATAAACGATCCAGCTTCGATACAACCGCTGCTCGATGCGCGCGATACATTTAAATCGAGGAAGTGGACCGCGCGAACCATAGCCGGTCGTAAAAGCTCTCAATCGCAAGCACAACAAATTCTCAATCCGGCAAATTCAGACGATGTGGTCGGCACGGTACACGAAGCACTAGTGGAAGATGTCACTGAAGCGGTGAGCACCGCAATAGCCAAGCAATCCATCTGGCAACACACAGACCAATCGCACCGTAGCGCTTGTCTTATGCGTGCAGCAGATTTGTACGAAGACAACATTGCTGAGCTTTGCGCGTTAACATGCCGCGAAGCTGGCAAACATTTATTAGATGGGATTTCTGAAGTACGCGAAGCGGTCGATTTTCTTCGGTATTATGCTTGTCAGGCACAGCAAACACACAACTCTACGCAAGCTCGCGGCGTAATCGCGTGCATCAGTCCATGGAATTTTCCACTTGCTATTTTTAGCGGTCAAATTGCAGCAGCCTTGGTTGTTGGTAACTCGGTCATTGCAAAACCCGCTGAACAAACGCCATTGATAGCAGCCAGAGCCGTTGAGTTAATGCATGCCGCTGGCATCCCTTTAGAGGCCTTGCAACTACTACCGGGCAACGGTGCCGACATTGGGAATGCGCTTATTAGCGATAAACGTATAGACGGTGTGTGCTTTACAGGCTCAACCGGCGTGGCTAAACATATCGAACTGACATTAGCGAATCGCACCTGCCTGGAAGTAGAGTCCGGGGCCAGTACCGACCCGATGCTAATTGCAGAAACCGGTGGTTTAAATGCGATGATAGCCGACACCACAGCTTTAACAGAGCAAGTGGTACGCGATGTCGTTATGTCGGCGTTTCAAAGCGCCGGACAACGTTGCTCTGCTTTACGTATTTTGTATATTCAGGAAGAAGCGCAAGATCGACTACTAACAATGCTTGCCGGAGCATTGGATACACTCAACGTAGGCGACCCTTGGTCTGTACACACCGATGTGGGACCCGTTATAGACACACAGGCTCAAACAAAAATTAACAACTATATTGAAAAGCAGCGACACGACGGCAAAGTGATCAAGCAAATACCGATACCCGACGAAGGGTCTTTTTGTAGTCCAACCATTGTTAGGGTTAATGGCATTGAAGACATGGATGAAGAAATTTTTGGTCCAGTACTGCATGTCGCATCGTACAAATCATCTGAGCTCGATCAAGTCATTAAAAATATCAACGCTGCAGGCTATGGCTTAACATTTGGATTGCATACACGGATTGACGATCGGGTACAGAGCATTGTCGATCAAGTCAATGCCGGTAATATATATGTCAACCGAAATCAAATTGGAGCCATTGTGGGATCACAACCCTTTGGTGGAGAAGGCTTATCGGGAACGGGCCCTAAAGCTGGCGGACCCCATTACCTGTCACGATTTATCCGGCCAGAACCAAGCATCCGTACTACGGACAAGAGAAGCACTGACTCAACTCTTGAGCCCACACTCAAAGCTAACACTGCCAGTTCACTCGATATCCAAGACGCACTTAACACGCTAAAACCATCGTTAAACACCATTCAGGAATGGATTCTCCCCGGCCCTACCGGCGAAAGCAATCGCCTGACATTGCACCCCCACCAACGCGTTTTGATTATAGGTGGTGATAGTAAAGAGTGCGAGGCGTTCGCAGCGAAAGCCATTGAATATGGATGTGCTGCATTAGTGGTTTGCGAAAACAGAATGAATAATAAGCGCAGCGACACCGACCAATATAAAGAGATAATCGCGAAATTCGATCTCAACTGTCTTAGCACTATCAATAACATCGACGCAGTAGCCATCAGCGGCACCACCGAATCACACTTGCAGGCCCGAGCAGCGCTTGCAAATCGCGCAGGCCCAATAGTGCCGCTCATCACGCAGCTAAACGATACTCACCGTTTTACTATCGAGCGTCATGTGTGTATCGATACAACCGCTGCCGGGGGAAATGCAAGCTTACTGGCATCCACCGAATAACCGTTGAAGTTGAAAGCCAACAACTACTGTTTTTGAAATTCACCGTGCATTTCAACCCTCACCTCATCTGCCACCAGTGCAGCAAACCCATCCATACCGAAGTCTGAACGTTTAATAGTGGTTGACGCGGTAAATCCCAGTGTGTATTTGCCGGTAAGAATATTATCAGCGCCACCGTTGAACGTAGCGAGTAGTTCGATGGATTTACGCACCCCGCGCAATGTCAAATCGCCGGTGATAAGCAAATCGTTATTGTCGGTTGTGCTAACGGCTGTACTGACAAAGCTGATATCAGGAAACAATTGCGAGTTAAACCAGGAAGCACCTGCTAATGTGGATTCAAGTTCTGCGTTATTTAGATCAATACTGTCGGCAGCAATTGCCCCTTGCAACTGAGTTGACGTAATGTCGTTCGGATCAAAATCCAGCGTAGCTGCCACGGAATTAAAACGCCCCACAATAGTTGATAATCCCAGATGTCCTACGCGAAAATGCACATACGCATGATCAGGGTCTAATGCGTAGTCGCCGGGTCGTAGTTCGGAAAAATTTTGCGTGTAGTTAGGTCGAACAATGCTTGCGCATGACGATACCAGTATGCAACACAACAACAAACTCCCTAAGCCAACACGGCCCCAATCAATGGGGCCGCATTGGCGGCGACTACAACGCGGCAAGAATGGCATTAACACTGTCTTTCGCATCACCGAACAGCATGCGGCTGTTCTCACGGAAAAACAGCGGGTTCTCCACGCCAGCGTAGCCTGTTGCCATACTGCGTTTTGAAATGATTACGTGTTTCGCGTTCCAGACTTCCAATACCGGCATACCGGCAATAGGACTATTCGGATTCTCCAGCGCTGATGGATTTACAATGTCGTTTGCACCAATAACAATGACCACATCAACTTCATTTAAGTCGTCATTGATTTCATCCATTTCCAACACAAGATCGTACGGTACATTGGCTTCCGCTAACAACACATTCATGTGTCCCGGCATTCGACCCGCCACAGGATGGATAGCGAATTGCACATCCACACCAGCTTTTTTTAGTTGTGTTGTCAATTCAGAAACTGGGTGCTGCGCATGCGCGACCGCCATGCCATACCCCGGCACAATGACTACCTTATCGGCGTCCTTACACAACTGCGCAACTTCATCCGCCGTAATAGCCACAGACTCACCCTGCACTTCGCCATCGGCCGCGTCCGTGGATGTCGGCGCATTACCAAAACCACCCATGATTACGCTTAAGAACTTACGGTTCATTGCACGACACATAATGTAGCTTAGTATTGCCCCGCTACTGCCAACCAGCGCACCGACCACGATTAACAAATCGTTCGATAACATAAAGCCGGTAGCCGCCGCTGCCCAACCTGAATAGCTGTTCAGCATGGAGATGACAACAGGCATGTCTGCACCACCAATGGCCATAACCATGTGCACGCCAAACCCAAAGGCAAGAATGGTCATAATGATTAGTAGCGCTGTGCCCGCACCCTTGTCCGCACCCAAGAAGAAGAACATCAACACAACACACACAACGCCGATGAGCGCATTGAGTAAATGCCGATGTGGCAACATCAACGGCTGACTACTGAGTTTGCCGTTCAACTTGCCAAAAGCCACCACTGAACCGGTAAACGTCAATCCACCAATGAGAATACCCAGGTAAATTTCAACATTATGAATCGTGGCTTCCGAGCCTTCTAAGTGGCTGCCTGGATCCAGATAACTGGCATAGCCAACTAAAACCGCAGCCAAACCGACAAAGCTATGCAAAATTGCAACAAGCTCCGGCATCTCAGTCATTTGTACCCGGCTGGCAAGGTAGGCGCCAATACCACCCCCAACCAACATCATGACAACAAGCACGGTATATGACGTTACCGAACCGCTCATGATAGTGGCAATTACGGCTATCGCCATGCCGACAATACCAAACACATTACCTCGTCTGGCGGTTTCCTGATTACTGAGCCCTGCAAGACTTAAGATAAATAAAACTGCAGCTACGATATACGCAGCGGTTACCATCCCATTATTCATAATCTTATTTCCTGAACATCTTCAGCATACGCTGGGTAACTAAGAATCCACCGGCGATATTGATGCTGGCAATGAGAACGGCAATGGCCGCCAGAAACGCAACCAAACCGGAACTTGATGAGATTTGCAGCAAAGCACCGACAACGATAATGCCGCTGATTGCATTCGTAACACTCATTAACGGCGTATGCAGTGACGGCGTGACATTCCATATGACTTGATACCCAATGAAACAAGCCAACACAAACACCGTAAAGTGACTCATGAAATCGGCCGGTGCAACGCGTCCAATGGCGAGTAACGCCACTACCGCGATGACCGCCATTATTAGCGTGCCAAAGCCAGATGGTTTTGCTTCTTCTGCGGCGGCGGCCATGTCCGCCGCAGTCGGAGTTGGTTGCGCTGCGGGTTTGGGTGGCGCTGCGGATAACTTCGGTGCCGGAGGTGGCCAGGTTATCTCGCCAGCGTTGACAACGGTTGCACCGCGAATAACTTCATCTTCCATGTTGACATTGATCACACCATCTTTTTCTGGTGTTAAATCGGCTAATAGATGCCGTAAGTTAGTACCGTATAGCTGACTGGATTGCGCTGCCAAACGGCTGGGCAGATCGGTATAACCGATAATTGAAACATCACCGTGTTTGATGACTTCATTGGGTTTTGTCAACTTGCAGTTACCACCCTGTTCCGCTGCTAAATCAACGATAACGCTACCCGGTTTCATCGACTCAACCATATCGGTTGTGATCAGTTCCGGCGCTGGGCGACCCGGAATCAGTGCTGTAGTAATAATGATGTCAACTTCTTTTGCCTGCTCACGAAATAAAGCCATTTCCGCATCAATGAATTCTTTACTCATTGTTTTTGCATAACCGCCTTCTCCGGACCCGTCTGCATCGTCTTCGAATTCGAGCTCCAGGAACTCAGCGCCCATGCTTTCTACCTGTTCCTTTACTTCAGGTCTGGTATCAAAGGCGCGAACGATGGCACCCATACCCTTCGCAGCGCCAATTGCTGCCAACCCAGCGACACCAGCCCCAATCACCATGACTTTCGCTGGAGGCACCTTACCCGCGGCAGTCACTTGGCCAGTAAAAAAACGACCAAACTCGCTGGCAGCCTCAACAACGGCCCGGTAACCCGCAATGTTGGCCATTGAACTTAAAGCGTCCAGCTTTTGCGCTCGGGAGATCCGTGGCACGGAATCCATCGCTAATACCGTCACATTACGCTTCGCAAATTCGTTCATCAACGATTCGTTTTGCGCAGGCCAAACAAAACTTGCCAGCGTTGAACCTTCTTTCAGTAAGTCAACTTCATCGCCCAAAGTGGGGTGATGGCCCGGTGCTCGTACTTTGAGAATAAAATCGGATTGCGTGTATAGCGTCCGAGCATCCGCTACAACCTCTACACCTGCATTTTCATACGCTTCATCGGAAATATTCGCTCCGACTCCCGCACCCGACTCGACACGCAATTTATGCCCAAGCTTTTGAATATGAATGGCTGTGTCCGGCGTCAGCGCCACCCGCCGTTCGCCGGGGTGAGTTTCTTTAGGTACTCCGATGTCCAAGCGTTGCTCCTTATCAATAATGTGAGAACTGAAGGAAATGCTATGAAAGCATAGAAAAATAGAAAGCCAGAAAGATTGTACGATATTGGTGCATATTTTCACACTAATGCTTTACATTATTGCATCTTTTCCGTTTCTCCTATCACTAATCAGTTTTTGAATGCGAATCCATGCATCTTACAACGCGACACTTCAACGCTACTGAGCTATGGATGACTGAACTTAGCTCACCAATTGAACTGATTGGCGTATTTCGATGCAATTTTTGACAATGTCCGGGCTCATTACCACTTTCAATTCCGGTACCATTAGCCCCATTGATCTATCCAATATGGGCAGCATTTGATCCAAACTCACAAGGCTGCGTACATTGTACAACGGTCCTTCTCACTGATTACTCACTACGTAGGAGATTTACATGATTTGGTTAATATCACTGATTTTAATCGGGATAGCGGCATGGTTAATTCTAAATGGTATTAATGAAAAACAATGGGTTGATGCTCATTCGCATGATGAAACTGTGGCCAGTGATAAGGGATTGTTTCACAGCTTCTCCGGACTGACCGAAGGGGAAGGTGAAGACAAAATGGCCAATGTTGTCAAGAACGTTAAAGAACGTTCAGCAGACGCGAAAACCAAGATCACAGAAAAAGTTAGCGAAAAAGTCAATGAAGCAAAGCAGACCGACGCAGCTGGTAAATTGATGGATAAAACCAGTAGCATTCGTGAGCGAGTAAAAACAGAAGCCACCAGCGAAACGGGCTTGGTCAACAAAATTAAACAAAATGTGACGACCGGTGTTGAAAAAGCCGCGGCTAAAGTTGACGAGAAAATCGTCAATCGAAAATCGTAACACAGCAACCGCATCCTTTCACGCCCGGACAATCGCCGGGCGTAGAAAGTAGCCAACCCTCTTACTGCTAATCCTGCTGACT
Organism: uncultured Granulosicoccaceae bacterium; assembly: GCA_964390335.1. Taxonomy (GTDB): domain Bacteria; phylum Pseudomonadota; class Gammaproteobacteria; order Granulosicoccales; family Granulosicoccaceae; genus Granulosicoccus. Next base: position 42,358 of record CAYMHU010000009.1, read on the forward strand.
GTAACTGTAGCTTTACTCTTCAGGCGCCTCCGGAAAGAAATTCATATCACCGTTCGGGTTTATTGGTGGCACGGGCCATTGATGCCCGCGCGTTAATGATAATCCGCGATTGGGGCCAGGTCTGAATGACTTACCTGGTTCGCCAACAAGCCGCCCGTTATCGATCCATTTTTCATCGCTACCATACAGTTCGCTAAGCAAAAGTTGTTGCAGTTTTTCCAGCGCGTCTTTTTTATCCGCAGACTCAGACAAGTCGATCATCTCGTTAGGGTCTTCAATTAAATCGAACAACTGAAACTTGTTTCCCGCCGGGTACCAAATAAGCTTGTAACGCGAGTCTCTTATCATGCGTGAACTATGTGCTTGCTCACCAAATTCACCGTACAAATGTTCTCGCTGTTCTTCGGAGAAAAAAGTTCGTCCAACCACTGTATCGGGTATGTCGATATCGCACAGATCAAGTAATGTTGGCATGACATCCTGCAGGCCGACTAAACGGTCGTCGGTGCGATTAAAACCGGTTACCGGATCGTCTTTTGTACCCACCACAATCATAGGCACGTTGGTTGAATCTTCGTAGTAGGTTTGCTTTGCCCATAACCCATGGTTGCCCAGCATGTCACCGTGATCAGATGTGAACATCACAATCGTATCGTCCAGGATTCCTTCTTCGCGAATGGTGCCTAATATGGAACCTATCTGCTGATCAATGTGTGTGCATAACGCATAGAATGCGCGTCTGGCCCAAATTACCTCTCGCTTACTGTAAACCGCACGCGATGCGACACCTTGTAAATTGTACGGTAATGCGTCTATATCGTTCGCCCACTCTGCACAATACGGCTCATCGATTTCCACGTCGTTATAATGATCAAGAAAACGTTGCGGCGGCACTAGCGGCGGATGCGGGTGTCGAAAGCCTACGTACCATAAAGACGGACGAGTGGGATCGCGGCGTCGTACATAGCGTTGTATCGCATTGCTTGCCCAGTTGGTTGCATGCGCCTCTTCAGGCAGGTGCCACGGTGTTGCCTGATACGCATTGTTCGACATACCGTGCCCAAATTGCTGACCGAGATACCCTTTGTCACCAAGAAAAATTTCATAATCATCGGAAACACCGTAAAGCGTTCGCCCTTCATCGTCTAGCAGCACATCGTCAAAACCGATTTTGTCTCGCTGTGGATAGGTATGGGTTTTACCTACAGCGTAGGCTTGATAACCCGCATCACGAAATGTTTGCGCAAGCGTCGGTAGGTGCGGCTCCATCGGTCGACGTGGTTGAAATGTTCGATCACCGTGCTGTCTTGGCGTCGTACCAGTCATTAATGAACGTCGTGATGGTAAACAAACTGGAGTTTCTGCATAACAGTTTGTAAATCTGACGCCATTGCGACATAGCTGATTCAGCACAGGTGTGTGCACCGCCGAGTGGCCTGCTGCACCCAGCAATGATGCGGGCCAATGGTCAGTCACTATGAGTAAAACGTTAGGTTTGGTTTGTGATTTTTGCGTCATCATGGCATCTCTATAGCGTTAGGCAAAAATTCGGTGGACCTAGCAATTCGGTGGACCCAGCGCTGCCTTGATAACGTAAGTGCCAAAGCCGTTGCTAACGTGATAGCGAAACATGTTTTTAACATAAATCATCCTACAGTGTTTACCGAGCTACTTTTCGATATCCCTATTAGTTCGTTCTTTGGTCCATTCAATCTGCGGTATATCAACCACAGGGCCGGGCGGCCATCCATCACCCCGTTGCGAATTAAGACTACGGTGTGGCGCCCATCGATAAGCTCTGTCAGGCACACCCACAAACTGATCACCATCCATCCACTCCAGGTCGCCCCCATACAATTCGCTTTTCAACATTTTCTGTAATCGAAGCAACGTGCTCGCATGCTCTGTCTTACTCGCAAGATCGGTCATTTCATGCGGATCATTTTGCATGTCAAACAAATGGAAGTGATTGCCGGTCGGGTACCAAATGAGTTTCCAGTCTCCATCACGAATCATTCGTGTCGCATGATCATCCTCGCCGCATTCGCCATAAATATAATCGCGATTGCTGTCTATCATGGATTGTCCATCAACGGTATCTGGAATAGTCACGCCCGCAAGATCAAGCAATGTTGGCATGACATCGGCAAAAGCCACCAGTCGATCATCAACTACACCTTCATTGACGCGTGGGTTGTCTTTGTTTGGCATTAAAATCATGGGAATGTTGGCAGAGCCTTCATAAAACACGCGCTTAGCAAGCATGCCGTGGTTGCCAAGCATGTCACCATGATCTGACGTGAACATCACCACCGTGTCGTCGAGAATCCCTTCCAGTCGTAAAGTCCCAATTAAGTAACGTATCTGATGATCGATCTGCGTGCATAGTGCATAAAACGCACGCTTGGCTTCCATGAACTGATCTTCTGAGTACAGGTTATGTCTTGACTTCAATGCTTGTATCGGGAACGGTAAATCTTCAGCTTCCGACCACGCACTCCGCAAGGGCTTGTCAATATCAACTCGGTCGTAAAGATCGACATAAGCCTGTGGTGGCACTAATGGTGGGTGTGGATGACGAAAACCGAGATACCAGAATGATGGCCGCGTAGGGTCACGACGCTTTATGGTTCGTGCCATCTCACGACCCGCCCAGGTTGTAGCGTGATGTGTTTCATCGAGATGCCACGGTCGCCAATGATATTGATTATTCGACATGCCGTGATCGAATTGTCTACCTGCGTATCCTTGGTCTCCGAGATAAATATCGTAGTCATCCGTAACACCCCATTGCGGTCGCCCTTCATCATCCAGAATGACATCATCAAATCCGATACGATCGCGCTGAGGATGCACATGCAGCTTACCGACGGCATGCGCCTGATAACCGGCTTTTTTAAAGGCTGTGGCAAGCGTAGTCACTTTAGGAAAAGTCAGTGAGTCGTTAAACACCCGATCTCCGTGAGAACGTGGAGACATACCGGTCATTAAACTACGGCGCGCGGGTACACAAACTGGACACTCAGAATAGGCATTGGTATAGCGAACCCCACACGCTGCAATCTCATCAAGACCAGGTGTCAGGATCGCGCGATTCCCAGCGCTTCCGAGATGTGAGGCTGCCCAATGATCGGTGCAGATCAACAAAACATTTGGATTTTTAGTTGGCATTCCGACTCCGCATTTTCCTACATTAACGAGTGAATGCTAATACGAAAAGTGATATTTTATAGCTAAGCGTTAACTTTTTGGAATACCCTATGGCCACTCCCAGCCTACGACAATTACGAACCTACCGTGCTGTGATGTCACTCGGTAGTGTTGCTAAAGCCTCTGAAACTCTGAATTTAACCCAACCCGCGCTGAGTAAGCAGATAGCTGCACTAGAGCAAACGGTGGCATTGAAACTATTCGAACGACGCCGTGGTGGACCCATGACGCCAACCCGCGAAGGCAGGCTTTTTTACAAATCCATTGAAAGCACGCTGTTTGGTCTTGATTCAATAGCGCACATGGCTCGCGATATAGCCGAGACTGGCAACCGGCAATTAACGATTGTTGGCACTCCACCCATATTGAATTCCCGTCCATTTACTGAAGCGCTGGCTGCCACGTGTGCCCAATTTCCAAACCTACGATGCGGACTCGAATTACGAGCAAGGATCGATGTTGAAAATCTGCTAATCAGTCGGCAAGCGGATGTGGGCTTTGGTTTGATGACTACGGGGTATCAAGAGTTGCACGAAGTGGCCATTGCAGACTCGTGCGTCATGGTTGCAATGGCACCATCACACCCACTGGCAAACAAGCAATTTATAAAGATGTCCGACCTCGCTGACTTCAATATTATTTTACCCAGCCGTCAGCCACTGCGGGATCGGATTAACGCAGAGTTGTCTGATGTGTCTAAAGTGTTTGAAGTTTCATCATCACTGACAGGCTGCAATATGGCAGCCGCAGGCATTGGTGTTGCATTGAGCGACCCATTCAGCCCGACAAGTTTTGACGCTAGCGTTCTTAAAACCATACCGTTAAAACCAAAAATAGAACTGACGTACGGAGCGTTTCTACCTCCAACCACCCAACAAAACGATCACTTGCAGACACTTATTCATCATTTTAAAAAGTTGTCTAGTACTGTATAACTTATGTTGATCAGTCATTTGGGCTGGAGACACATGCAAAACTGGCGTGAAAAATACGAAAAAAAAGGTTATTATTTTCCTATTAAAGCCATGAGTGCTAATGACGCTGCAACGTACAAAGCTCGCCTGGAAGCCGCTGAATTGCAAGCAAACGGAGATGCAGCGAATCTTAAGCTTATACAAAGTCAGCCTGCTACTGTGCTTGATTTTGCAGATGAAATAGCCCGGCTACCTTCAATTGTAAATCCGGTTACGGAAATACTGGGCAAAGACGTTTTATTGTGGAACGCCACGTTTTTTATTAAAGAGCCGCGTTCTTCATCGTTCATTAGTTGGCATCAAGACTTAAAATACTGGGGATTAGAAGACAGTCACGAAGTCACGGCGTGGTTGGCCTTGTCCAATGTGACTACGGCAACCGGTTGCATGAAATTTATTCCGGGCACACACACACAAGACATAGCAGAACATATCGATACTTTTGCAGACGATAATTTGTTGTCCCGCGGTCAAGAAATAGCCGTGGAAATAGATGAAGATGACGCAGTGCATGTTGAGCTGCAACCAGGTGAGATCTCTTTGCATCACGGCAAACTGTTCCATGGCTCTAGTCCAAATCAAACCGATGAGCGGCGAATTGGTCTTGCTCTACGCTATATCTCCACGAACATGGGCCAATCGGCTGATGTTAAACCGTTTGCAAAGCTGGTTTCCGGAACAGATGCTTATGGGCACTACCAGTTATTGTCTCCGCCGTCAGGCGTGCTGGAAGAAGCTGACATAGCCACTGCTTATGATAATATTCAAATACAAGAGCAATTCTTGTTTGCGGGTACTGATTTAGAGCGCTAGTCGATATTTTAACCCCAAAGCAATGGGTCGGCCGGCGACATTGTCGCCCCATTAAATTGAATTGCCGGTGTACGATCTTCTGCTAACAGCAACGGACCATCCAGGTCCACAACCTGTGCGCCTTGCGCAAGCAACACGGCAGGCGCCATCGCCAATGACGTACTCACCATACAACCAACCATGATTTTGTAGCCTTCGTTGATTGCTGCTTCGCGTAATTTCAATGCTTCCGTTAAGCCACCGGTTTTGTCAAGCTTAATGTTGATGTAGTCATACTTGCCAGTCAGTTTTTCTAACGACGCGGTATCATGGCATGACTCATCGGCGCACGTGGGTAACACGCGTTCAACACCAACAAGTGCAGAATCGTTATCTGCTGGTAATGGTTGCTCAACCAATTCGACACCAAGCTCCAACATGGTTGGCCCGGTAGCTTGATACTCAGCAACAGACCACCCTTCGTTTGCATCCACCACCAATTTGCAGTTGGGTGCACCCTCACGCACAGCTTGTAAACGTTCAATGTCGCCCTCGCCACCCAGTTTAATTTTCAGTATGGGCAAGTGCGCATGTTTAGCGGCAGACGCCAACATGTTTTTGGGCTCGTCTAACGATAGCGTGTAGCACGAAACAATGTCTTTGGGCTCGTCTAATCCGGCTAACTGCCAAACCGTTGTGCCAGCTTGCTTTGCTTCTAAATCCCACATAGCACAATCTAGCGCATTGCGAGCAGTACCTGCTGGCAACGCCGACTGTAGCTCCTGTCGGTTCATACCTTCGGCTAAGGCGCCAGCGACTGATTGAATCTGAGCATTAACTGAATCAAGTGATTCGCCATAACGCGCGTACGGAACGCACTCGCCATACCCAATGCAGTTATCCGCATGCAACTGCACCGTAATAACTTCAGCTGAGGTGCGCGAGCCGCGCGAGATAGTAAACACCTGCGCTAGCTTAAAGGAGTCGTTACTGACGACGACCTTCATACGAGCGCATCGGCCAGTCGCTCCGCACCTTGTCTGAATGGATCTACGGTTGGTATACCCATGCGGTCTTCGATTTCAGCTAATAAAGACAGTGCCTCAGGTTCAGCAAGCGCTGCTGTGTTCACCGAAACACCCACGACCTTACACTCTGGGTTGACGAATTGCGCGAGCTCTAACGAAGTATCACGCAGCTGTTCCAGTGATGGTAATTGGTAGTCCGGTAGTCCACGCATGTGCGCTCTGGTGGGTTCGTGACACAACACCAAAGCGTCGGGTGCACCGCCATGCACCATAGACAAGGTAACGCCAGAATAGCTGGCATGAAACAAACTGCCTTGCCCTTCAATTAAATCCCAATGATCATCATCGTTGTCCGGTGTTAACCATTCAATCGCTCCGGCCATAAAATCAGCAACAACGGCATCCAATGGCACGCCATTGCCGGTAATCAGAATACCGGTTTGGCCAGTTGCTCTAAACGTGACTTTTCTGTTTTGTGCTCGCATGGCTTTCTCAATAGCCAACGCGGTATACATTTTTCCAACCGAGCAATCTGTGCCTACAGCAACACAGCGCTTACCACTACGTTTAACACCTGTGGCTATTGGGTATTCGTTTTGCGGTACTCGAACATCAATGAGAACTTGTCCGTTTTTATCCGCGCATTCTTTTAAACCGGGTTGATCGATAAGCAGGTTATGTAAACCAGAGGCGATGTCCATACCGGATTCGAGCGCTTCTTTGAATACAGACAACCAGGATTCACTGATAAACCCACCGCGATTGGCAACACCCACAACCAGTGTTTTCACACCCTGCTCTTTTGCTTGCTGGATGGTTAAGTCAGGTAAACCAACATCGGCGTTGCAACCTTCCTGACGAAGCTGACCCACGCAATGTTCTGGCCGCCAATCCCGGATGCCTTGTGCGACTTTTGCAGCGATTGGATCTGGCGCATCACCCAAGAATAAAAGGTAAGGTGTTTGTAACAACATTGTATGACTCCGAGTTTTAACGAACGCAGTTATAGCGTTTTAATGTATTCGAGCACGGCGTCGCGTTGATCATCGGTTAATGCATCACCGAACAAATGGCCGGCATTGCTATAACCAGGCACACTGGTATCGTAGACCCATTTATCGACTGACGACAAACCGAGCTGTAATGACTCTAACTGTTTTTGTTCCAGAAAAAACCAACCCAGATCTAACTGGTTGTAATTTTCTTTGGAATCGGTGTTAGTCACCCGGTGACGCCATACCGATGGACGCGTTGCACTGTGCAGTAAGCTTCTAATGGTCGGTACGCTACCGTTATGCAGATAGGGTGCGGTAGACCAGATTCCATCCAAAGGTGGCGCCACGTAGCCCCGGCTAGGAACAGCTTGTGCAGTACGTCCAAAAACCGATTCATTAAACCATTCAACAAACGGTGCACCCGCGCCAAACGCGAAGTCTATTAATGCGGGATCAGTACCGATAACGTCTTGCCGCACAATGCGATTCGGATAAGACGCGCTGTCACCATAAGTGCCGTGGCATTGGCTGCAGGTGTCGTTAAACACGACTTCGCCACGCGCCGCTAGTGCTCGATCCACAGGGAACGGATACGCTGGTGACTGTAGGCTTGAGATATAAGCCCGAACATCGGCGGCAATGTTATCCAGCTGTTGTAACTCTTCTTCTGAATCTGTGCACAATATGGCTGCACTCATCATGATTGTTGCGTGATCACCGCGCCCTTCACCCATCCAAAACATCGCATGCTTTTTGCTCATCCGCCACCAAGGTGGAACGCTAACCGGAGGAACGTTGGTTGCCGGAGGTACCATTTGAAGTTCGTCTGACCAAGCCAGTGTTGTTCGATCACGGTGCGCCATCAACGCGAACGTGAGATTATTTGCAGGATTAACACCGGCAGTTTTGGTTTGCATATACGGTGCGATAGCGGCGATACGATCAGCATATTTCTCCCACTCAACGATTTCATGTTTGTCTGTGACCAAAGCGCCGCTTGGTTCTAGCGCCTGCGATGCATTGCCCGTAAAGTCGAGAAACTCATTACCCAAACCAATGACCAATTCACCAAACAACGGTGCCGCGTGGCAACTTAAACAATTGCTTGCAACCAGTTCCACACCGTTACTGGCCCGAATTAAATTCAGATCGTATGGCAGGTTTGATGCCGGTCCGCGATCAAACGGCAATGTGGAGGTCTCACGTTCAGGCAGTTTCTTATATACCGAGTAAGGCAAGCCACAAGACACAATGGGTTCTGTGATTAACGCTAGTCGGCCTTTGTCGGGATCACCTTCGCGTTGCTCAGACTCAGGAATGCTCAGGACGCCAGTTTGTATATCATGTTCAGTTTGTTTATCGCATGCTAGTAGGCTAACTAACAGCGCGATGCTAATTGCATATCTCATATAGGTTGATAATCCATAAACCCAAAACCTTGATGACTACCGCTAATCTTGACTGGACCAAACCAGCGATTATCGGGCGATAAGGTTGTTTCGACAACTTGTTCAACGACAATATCAATGCCCAGATTTGCATTGCTTATATGCCACTGAACCGATTTATCGTTACGCTCAGTTGTCCACTGCAAGGATAGTTTTTCATGCAAGAGGTCGGAGGTATCGGTGTCGATCGACCATAGCGTGCCTGTTGTTGTTTTTGGTCCTTTACCTGAACGTCGTTTGGTTTGTTGCAATTGAATTTCAATGTCGTTGTCTAAAACCAACCAGGCGCGGTCGAACACCACCGCCGCGTTGCTATTATCTGGCGGCCAACCCCAGGCTTGTACCAACCACACTCTGCCTTCACTGTTTGTATTGGTTTCAGTGTTAGTCAGTGACGTTGCCATACTGCTTGCAGAGCGCTGAACTGCGGAACGCAGTATCGATGAGTCCGCACAGCTGAGTTGCGCTGCATCCAGCGTGAGTATCGATTGGTCGTGCCTTGGCAAACTCAGGCGATACCGTGTTGCACATGCAACCGCTAATTTTTCAACCGTTGTTGCACCCACCCAAACCTTTTGCGTAACTTTGTCTGTCCCGGCCAGTTCAAGCGCTACCCGTTCAACTTGTTGTGTTGCATGCCGCGCAGTTGATTCAATATCGACAAGGTCCGATTCCAAAACCATGACATCGGTAAAGTCCCATGGTGACGCCTGAGGTTCTCGATTGTTGTCGCGAACACTCAGACGGCTGATTCGCGAGCTGTAACCCAGCTGCCGCATTTGCGCATCCGCGGTAAACCCGAAAAAATGCCACATTTCAAACGGGACTTCATCATGAATAAACGCATGCTGCGATTCCGGCGCTTGCAACGCCATGAGTTGCGCCTGTGTTGGGGCTGTAACGTTACGCAGTACCGACTGAACCAAGGCTGATTGTTCACGTACAGCCGTATTTGCGGAATCAGCCACCTGTTCAGCAGTGCATGAGCACTGCAGCCCTATCAGCAGCCAAATACAAACCTGAGCAATTTCTTTTGTCATTTTCCCGACACGATTATATAAGTGCAATTGAAATACGAATTTACCCGCCCTGTTCTACCCGTGTTTCAGCGAGGCAGTTCACAATTTAAGCCCACAGCAACACGAAGATCGGCCATAAAGCTACCGCTATGGACAAATTTGCCGAAATTGCTAATAGGTTTGGGCGAAAGTTGCCTGACATAACGGGTACAGGCTAGTGGAATTTGCGCACAAGAGGTTTGGAAATTGGCGTCTTATGGCGAATAACGCAATCTGTCACCTTTATTAATATTACGTCACGAAGTTCGCGCGGTGTATTGATACAATTCGACTGCGCTCTGCCGACATAAAACACATAGGATCGCGCAGCTAAACAAAGCGCGACCCTTGCCAGTTATTCGACGCAAAACTCGTGATATTAGAAAGCAAGCCGTGGTAACGAGAAGTAGTTCGTATCATGATAACGAATGGGCACTATACTCCGTTTCCGTTCCTTAATTTAGACTAGATCACCAGGACGGATTGAGCATCTTTTAATGAAAACAGTAAATTACATGCCACCTAGTGGGCCGATGCAAGGCTACGCAACAGTCCCAGCTACCAGTGATGCAAAAGAATATTTGCGTTTGCTGCTCCGACACAAACTTGGCCTATTGCTAACACTGGCATTGGGTGTTGGACTAGCAACGCTGTATTTAATCAGTAAGGCCCCAACGTACGAGGCATCAACACTGCTCGAAGTCAGCGAATCAGGCAGCTTAACCGGCGCCGACAGCACGCCGTCATGGGCACCGCCGAAAGATCTCAAACAAGAAGCCAATATTTTGCGTTCTCGCAAAGTATTAACACCAGTCGTTGACAACTTCCAACTACGAAATGTTGTCGAGCCAAAAAAAATCCCAGTACTGGGCGATGTCACGTTGCGAGTACCGATGCTTGCTGAATGGATTGGCTCACTCGCTTTTGCTAAACAGTATGCATGGAGCGAAACGAATGTAGAAGTCACAGACTTCTCTGTGCCAAAGAATTGGGAAGATGAGCCACTAACGCTGGTATCTTTAGGGAACGACACCTATTCATTACAGCATAACAATCAAGCCATTATTGACAGCGCAAAGGTTGGTGAAAGCATTGTTGTACAGATGCCACCATCCAATGAACAACTAAAACTACAAATCGGCGCTATCGATGCACCAGAAGGCGTGCGATTTGACCTGACGCGACTGTCAGTGCAAACCACCATTTCAGATTTAAGCCAAAATCTCATTACCGAAACAACCGATGCAAAATCGAGCATGATCACGATTAAATTGCGCGGCGAAGATCCTGCGCAAACAGCCGATCTGGTTAATGCAATTGCCGAAGAGTATAGCGCGGTAAAATTGGCTTCAGAGCGTAAAGACGCAGACGCACAGCTCGCATTTTACCGCGGCAGTTTGCCCAGTGTAGAAGCCGATTATCTAGCCGCACAAGAAGCACTGGCTGCATATCGTATGGAAATTGGCAGCTACAGCCAAAATAGTCAGGTTCAAAATGCATTACAGCAGATGAATCGCTTAGATGCGCAACTGTCCGATTTAAATATCGAGTTGGCGCAAAAGCAAGCGCGCTATACCGTTGATCACCCGGATATTCGCCGCCTGGAAAAAGACATTGCGGAAATCAGAACGGAACGCCGGGTGTACAGTGGTCGCGTGGCGCGATCGCCTATTGTTGAACGCGAGCTTGCTTTAAAAGAGAATGACGTTGCCACAACACTCGAGTTATTCAACGATACCCGCGATAAACTCAACAAGCTTGAGCGAGACCAACAGGCATACGTTAGTCAGGTAACCTTAGTTGATACCGCGCTAACGCCCCGTAAACCCATCTCACCGAACCCATTGCTCGCGATGGTTGGCGGTACATTGGCAACGCTGTTTCTGTACATGCTGTACCTGACACTGCGTTCCGCGCTATCAACCGTCATTTCGGATCAGGAATCACTGGAGCGCGCATCTGGACTACCGGTTTTCATCAACATTCCGAAAAGCTCAGCTCAACGCAAAATTGCCAGCAAGTTGGTGACAACCACAGACCCAACAAAACTGCTGCCAGGCAAATCCTCGGGCGGCAAAGAGTTGGTTGCGGCCGATAATAATGTGCTGGCATTGAATCGTCCGGATGACTACTCGGTGGAGAATCTGCGTGGACTCCGATCAATGCTGGAAGATGTGATGGACGGTGCACCCAACAACGTACTCATGATCACCAGCCCACTACCCAGCATGGGCAAGTCGTTTGTCAGCATGAACTTGGCAGTGTTGTTAGCTCAGGCTGGAAAACGTGTACTGCTTATTGATGCTGATTATCAGCGCGGGCAATTACACAAGAGCCTGGGTTTGCCAATGGGACCAGGCTTGCCTGAAGTGGTCAGAGGTAAATCGGAACTAAAAGAAACCGTAAAACCAACGTCTGTTCAGAACCTGTACTGTATTCCACGGGGTTTCATGGGCAGTGAAGTGGGTCGAGAATTGCCCAGTGATAAAGAATTCGGTGCATTCATGCAAGTGGTTGCGCCACGGTTTGATATTGCCATTATCGACACGCCACCGGTACTGAGTGTGGCCACGGCAGCTGCTCTGGGTAAGCATGCAGGCAGCAGCATCATGGTTATAAAGGAAGGCGAAGTAAAAGAGCCACAGTTGACCGAAGCGCTGAAGCGATTATCTTTCTCCGGTGTACGGGTTAATGGTTGTATTTTGAACGGTTCTGCAACGCCAACTCCAAGACACTATGCCTATTATCGGGAACAAGTCGACTAGTTGAATGATTTACACGCGGCTTGGTAAGACGTCAATAGCCTGAAACTTCGGTTTTATTACCACATTTGTGAATTGATGTAGCAATTTAAGTGTAAAACGGAAAGATTGTATCCATTTAGAGTTAAACTTAACGCCCTAATAAGATGCACAATAACGAGGAAAAATAGTGTCGAGCGTTAAAACACTAAATAGTACAGCCAGTAAGCTACAGGAAATCAATACTGTCGACTCCGCGAATGCACCGTTCGTAGAAGAACATCTGCAACCCGGTCACTGGCGATCGCTTGTTAAGGTCGACAACTCCACGTTGAAGCCCATTTCCGGCATCAGTGCGGCAGCCAAGCGCGCTGAAGATTTCATTGGTGGCATCATTGCGTTGATACTCCTGACCCCTGTCATGCTCGTTATTTCGGTCATCATCAAACTCGACAGCACGGGCCCAGCATTGTTTTGCCAAGCACGAAGCGGTCGAAACCGTGAAGTGATCAAAGTGTACAAATTTCGTACAATGTATCAAGACAACAATCAAGTTTTTAAGCAGGCTCAGAAGGACGACCCTCGGATTACTCGCGTAGGTGCTTTCTTGCGTCGCACCAGCCTGGATGAACTGCCTCAGCTGTTCAACGTTATTCAAGGTTCTATGTCACTGGTTGGCCCTCGCCCGCACCCACTAAAGCTAGATGAAGATTTCAAGTACGTTATCCCTGCGCTTAACTCGCGTTACAGCGTAAAACCCGGCATCACGGGTTGGGCGCAAATTTGCGGTTTTCGCGGCGAAACAAGTAAGGTGAGCGACATGGTTGCGCGTATCGAGCACGACCGGTACTACATTAAGAATTGGAGTCTTTGGCTCGACATTAAAATACTGTTTAAAACTGCCTTTAAAGGCTGGACGCATAAGAACGCATACTAGTAGCCGCCGGTTTTCCGGCACACTGCTACCCATCGCTTCCAGCAATAAAAAGCGGGAAAACAAACGGCTTCTGTAAGGAGCCGTTTTTTTTCGGTTAACTAAAATTTCGTTTGACGATGTGCATCTTTGCAATGCACCAGAGAAATTCTTATGGATGCGGCCAACACAACGCTGACCAAACGCAACCTTCTCGGCTTTTTCACCCATCCGGGAACCCTGTCCGAATACCTAGGCTTCATAAAATCCAGTATCCAAAAACGCGAACCATGCACGATCCTTTATCATAACCTGCATTCCCTATACAGCTATTTCAGCTCTGAACAGCTGCGTGAGCAATATGACGGGCATACTGTCTTAGTGGATGGGATGCCGGTTGTTTGGCTGTATAAGTTGGCCGGAGAGCCATTAACGCGCGACCATCGCATAACGTATGTGGATTTCATCATGCCGATGATGGAAATGGCTCAACAAGAGGGTTGGAAGGTTTACCATTTGGGTCAAAGTGCCGATATCCAATCTAAAGCACTCGGTATTATTCGTGAACGGGTTCCGGGTATCCAAATTGACGGGCATGATGGTTTTTTTGATCAGTCGCCTCAAAGTGCTGAAAGCTTAGAGATAATCAAACGCGTGAATGATTTTGGAACTAATTTATTGCTGGTAGGATTCGGCGCGCCGCGACAAGAAGCCTGGCTGCATGCGCATCGCGATCAGCTATCTGCCGAAGCCGTACTCACCTGCGGCGCGTGCATGGAATATGTAGCGGGAGCCGTCAAAACACCACCGCGCTGGATGGGCAAGTTAGGCCTGGAGTGGAGCTTTCGCTTACTGGAAAATCCCCGTCGATTTGCTTTTCGTTACTTTGTTGAACCGGTTTTACTGGCGTTGATGTTTCTGCGAAACATTATTCGTGCGCGCGGATTAGGAAAGTCAGTCGACTGATGACCACTCATGGTCCAGTGTCGGCGGAATCCCATAAGGGTCGTGCGCCAGCTCCTGTATCTGTATTTGCAAAACTGCAAAATATACTTTCGTCAAAATACGCGTTATCTGTTGGTGCACAAGCATTAGTCAGCGGCTTTCATTTCGGACTCAATTTTCTATTAATACGGCTCATCACGCCGTATGACTACGGCATATTCGCCTATGCATTCGTACTGGCGTTATTTGCGTCCGCCATCAACAACGCCCTCATTTCCACACCATTAACGGTGTACACACCCGTTATAAAAAATCTTGATGAACGGGCGCAACAAGAAGCCATGTTCAGTACGCTGAATTTGCTGTTGTTCTCACTATTAGTTGTGGCCGGTGGTCTGTATGCTATGACAAGCAACATTGCATTGGACATCGTGTTATCTGTCACGTTGTTCGTGGCAGTGTACTCGGCTCGTCAGTACAGTCGCAGCCTTGGGTATGCGCGTTTAAAACCACTGGTAACCGCAACCGGCGACATCACGTACGTTGTGTCAGGAATCGTGCTTATTGCCATTGTGATGTTTAGCCAAGGTGACAACACCTCTGTTAGTCAAATGTTGCTTTCACTGGCTGCCGCAAACCTTGTTGCGATGTTCATCGAACGCTGGCGTTTACACGGCTTAGATCGCAAATGGTTTACCTTTGCGGACGTTAAAAAATACGGCCACGTATGGTTGCAGTCCCGCTGGGCATTAGTTGGTGCGTTAACAACATTATTCTTAGCACAAGCACATGGCTTGATTATCACTTGGTTTAACGGACCCGGCACATTCGCACCGCTCGCTGCAGGCATGGTGTTGTTTGGTCCTGTCAGGGTTGCGTTACTAACATGGCAAAACATGGTGAAGCCTGAGCTGGCCATGGCACTATCGGATAATCAGGCACAAGCAGTGAAGAAACAAATCAGTAAAACGGTGGTGCTCATGGGCTCCGCGGTACTGGCTATGGGTGTAGTGCTGTGGTTTTTATGGCCTCACATACACGAACTTTTGTACGCCAAACAATACGCCGATCAACCGATGGGCTTAATCGTGTGTATGTGGTTTGCCATTACACTGTTTGCCGCAATATACAATGCGCCCAGCGCTGCACTACAAGCCATGCGCGACTTTAAAGTGCTGGCAATGGCCAGCGTATACGGTGCAGTCATCAGCGGCATTTTGGTTACGCTATTCCTGTTTTATATCAACCCTGAATCCACGCTATTAGGCATCCTGGCCGCCGAGTGCTTCATGGCGGTTTATTTGACCATCGTTATGCTTAAACGACTCAATGAGGAAACTCAGTGAGTACGGTTCTGTGCGTTTGTACTTATCGCAGACCTGACAGTCTGCGAGAACTGCTACTTGCCCTCCCCGATTTAGAACAATCGCATGACCTTCGCGTGGTTGTTGCAGACAATGATGCAGCGGGCGAAGGTGCAGCTGTGTGCAATGACTTGCCTGAGAACTATCCGTTCCCTGTGTACTCGCTGATTGAATCAACCCCGGGCATTTCGTTTGCTCGCAATGCCGTGGTGAACAAGGCGCTAACATTAGAGCCGGCACTACTGGCTTTTCTTGATGATGATGAAACACCGGAGCCCAATTGGCTTGCCGAACTGAAACGTGTGCAAGGTGAACAAGATGCGGATGCTGTTGGGGGCCCAACCTTGTCTGTGTTCCCAGCCGGTACAGCCGAACATATTATGTCTAACCCTTATTATGGAGCGGATATGGGTATCGCCGATGGCGAGTCGTGCACTTTACAGGCAGCCGGTAATTTCTTAATTAAAGCCGACACAATCAAGCTGCTGGAACCCGTTTTTTTTCCACCTGAATTCGCCCACTCCGGTGGCGAGGATCTGGCATTTTTCGCACAGCTTGCAAAACTGGGGACCCGAATGCATTGGGCAGCTAACGCCATCGTGCATGAGCCAGTACCTTCGAGCCGACTTAACCCAGACTGGATAAAACAGCGAGTTATTAACATTGCCAACTCTCGTGTCAGAGTGATGCAAATCCTTGAACCTGGCTTGATACCAAAGCTGATCCGAGGCTTAAAAACGTCCGCTTTGTTCTGCCAGTCCACACTTTTCTCAATTATTTCGATTGTGGTGCCAAGCTGGCGTAAAGAGGCACAGATGCTGCGTTGGAAGTTTTGGGGGAAATTTACCGCTCACCTGCGCAAAGTTAACGTGCGCGGCGAGGGACACTGATGCCAGATACACCACGATATTCAATCGTTATTCCAACGTATAACCGCGCGGATTCGGTAGAGCACACCCTGCAAAGCTGTTTCGCACAAACCCTGAATGACTTTGAAATCGTGATCGTGGATGATGGCTCCAGCGATGGTACGCTCGACGTATTGAACAGCATCAACGACGACCGGCTGGTGGTTGTATCCCAAGCCAATGCAGGACCCGCTGCCGCCCGTAATCATGGAATGCGTTTAGCCAAAGGACAATACATTGCATTTCTCGATTCGGACGATATCTGGTATCCCGAATTTTTACAGCAGGCCGACGATGCCTTGCAAACCAACCCCAATCAAGTTTGCTACGGACAAATCATTGTTGATCGCGGTGTTGGCAAATACTGGGTGAAACCCGATCGCGGTATCGCACCTGATGAATCCATCTACGACTATCTGTATGCAGATGGCTACTTTATTCAAACCAGCACCATGGTAATACCTGCAGCGTTGCGTGACCAAGTCAGCTGGGATGAATCCGTGACATTCGGGGATAACGATCAGTTTGCGATTGATTGTTGGCGAACCAACACGCCATTTGTAATGCTGGAAGAACCCATGACCTTATACGCCGATGCGATGAGTCCAGACGCGTTATCGCAGCTACCGGTTTTTGATGGCACATCAGAGAAGTACACCAACTTTTTCAATTGGATGGAAAACCATCGCACTCATATGAGTGAAAAAGCCTGGAGTGGGTTTAGAGCGCGATTCGAAAGCGTTGCTATTGCGCGCACGGCACCGCTGCAAAGTTTTAAGCTGCTGCTAGCAGCAAGTAAAACGAACGCAATGAGCGCCAAAGGCATATGCCGCCAAATGATCCAAAACTATGCGCCGCGTATGTACCGACGCCTGGTTGATTTCTATGTGCGATTTCGCGGGCTGCCGCTTAGCAGTATAAAAGACGGCAGCATCCAAAACTGATGTCTCTCGCGACACACCATAACGCGAGCAAGCACTCCTTGCTGTCGATGATAGTGCTTGTACTCACATTGGTACAAGGCACCAGTACCACATTAACGCTGGTTTACCACTACTCGCCTCCGCTGGAACCGCTTATCAGCATGTTGTGGGCCTCCACCTACATGCTTGCTTTAATCGGATTAATTGCAAATTTCGGCATTAACTGGATCACATGGCTTATCCGTTATCGGTTGCTTTTATCCGTGTTGCTCATCGGTACCGCGTTTTCTGCTGTGTGGTCTTATGATCTTGGTTTAACGGTTGAACGAACCGTACACTTGTTTGGCAGCACGCTCATCGCATTCTATATTGGCTTCACTATTCCATTAACGCGAATCGTAAACGCAACGGCTCTGGTACTGGGACTACTTATGCTGTGCAGTGTTGGTGCCGCATTAGGCATGCCTGCCCTGGGTATCGAAAATTATGAAGGTCGCAATGTGTGGCGCGGCATCATGACATCCAAAAACACATTGGGTTTCTGGTCCGCGATAACGATCCTTGCGTGCGCTGTAGCTTTTGGCAATACACAAACTGTTGGCAAAAAACTGTTGCTATCAGCGGGGTTCATATTAGGCGTGATTGCTCTTGTCAACAGTGTATCAGCCACGTCGTTGCTGTCACTTATTGTCAGTGTATTGGTGATGGCATACCTCTACGTTGCTTTTCGGTTTGATCTCGGTCTTATCTCGACACTGGTACTGGGCGTGTTCGCTGCAGGCCTTGTAGGACTCGCGTTTTATAACATCGATACCGCAGAGTTGATTGGCCGATCAGGCGATCTGACTGGGCGTGGCGATGTGTGGAATCAGGTTTGGCAGCTCATAATGGATAAACCCTTAACCGGGTACGGTTACGGCACCATATGGTACCCAACTGAGGAATCCGTGTGGATTCAACAAGCACTGACTGACTTTTCGTGGAAAGTGTTCCATGCGCACAACGGCTTATTGCAACTGGCTTCAGAGATCGGTATTCCGCTGACATTCATTGCGGTGATCATGATCATTCAACAACTCATTGAAATTGTGTATTGCCAATACCAACGCCAACAAGCCGGCGTACTGTTTGTGTTGGGTTTTACGGTCGCACTGCTGGTCAGTAATTACTCCGAAGCACGCCTGGTTGTTAACCGCGAATTGTATTGGATATTTTTTGTGGCCTTGCCCATTAGCATGTTGCAACAAGTGCACGTCATAGCGGCTGGCGCAAAATTCAATCCTATGCCGGCACCATTGCATAAACGCACACGCGGCAAAATTCAGTCTAACGCCAGCGATCGCGAGTACCGACGTAAACTGAAACGCCGCCTCAATGATCGACTACAACTGCACGATGGTGGCAAACAGCAGCCCGATAATATTGTGTCAACCCAGGCAAAACTAGCCAAGCCAAACGATCAACAAAAGAAAACTGGTTCATGAGGAATTCAACGTGAGTAAATCCATTTTAGTAACAGGTGGCGCCGGTTTTATCGGGTCTCACATGGCACGTCAATTACACGATCAAGGATATAAAGTGGTTGTGTATGACAACTTGGGGCGCGGTAACGCAGATGCCGCGCTTGATTGCGAATTGGTTGTTGGGGACATTGCCAATTCCGCGCAACTAACGCCTGTCTTTGAACAGCATCAATTCGATGCGGTAATGCATTTCGCGGCCTATGCCTATGTTGGAGAATCTGTTGATCATCCTGATATGTATTATCGAAACAACGTGTTTGGCACCATTAATTTAATCGATACCATGCGTCAATTCGATGTAAACAAACTGGTGTTCTCGTCTACTTGCGCAACATACGGAATTCCTCAAGCATTGCCTATCACAGAGGCAACACCCCAGAATCCAATCAACCCGTATGGCCAGTCCAAACTGATGGTTGAGAAAATTCTGAAAGATTACGGTCATGCATACGGTTTTCGAAGTATTGCATTGAGATACTTCAACGCTGCAGGCTGCGCTGAAGATGGCTCCTTAGGTGAGCGCCACGACCCGGAAACACATTTGCTACCGCTTATATTGTTTGAAGCATTACGCATACAAGCTGGTGGCAATCCTGCTGATAGTAAGCTGCGGGTATTTGGCAGCGATTTCGATACACGCGATGGCACCTGCATTCGCGACTACATTCATGTGAACGACTTGTGCTCTGCTCATACTGCAGCATTTGAACGCATGAGTGAGCACCCAGAGCTTGGCGCGGAACAGTTTAATCTGGGCACCAATAAAGGCTACACCGTGCTTGAAGTCATAGACGCATGCCGGGCAATTACCGGTGTGGATATTCAATACAAAATGGTTGATCGTCGCGATGGTGATCCACCCGAATTAGTGGCTGATGCCAGCGCGGCAATGTCCAAATTAAACTGGACACCTGCGTTTCCAGAGATAGAGCAAAGTTTGCAACATGCATGGGATTGGTTTAGCAAGCATCCCCCGTCATAACAACTAGACGACTCGTAATCCAGTTTGGGCGAACCAAACAATAAATTCGCGCACAATAAGCCGTATGAAACATACGAATAGACTCACTCCACTACGTGCAGCTGTAGCCGTAATTACCACACTGTGTGTAACTACGCTGGCTCCCTTGCAGGTAGCTGCTGCACCTAAAACGCTTGATGATGCATGTTGGGTTGAAAGCTTTCGCGACGACTTTAATTCAATAGACTATTGGGATGCAGAGACGCAAACCGGCCAGTGGCGAACCCAGTATATCTGGGACCGCGACACTATCATCAACAACGAGCTGCAGTACTACATCGATCCAAAAATACACGGCCTATCACCGTTTGCAATCAACGATGGTGTGCTTGAAATCACAGCACGCAAAACACCTGAAAAATTAAAAGCAAAAGTCAACAACGCCGCGTACGTATCGGGCGTACTCACCTCCGAAAAAGGGTTTTCTCAAAAGCACGGCCGGTTTGAAGTCTATGCAAAAGTGCCGCGAGGACGCGGATTGTGGTCGGCGTTTTGGTTATTGCCGAGTTTTGATCGTTGGCCTGAGGGTGTTGCAGTGCTTCCCGAAATTGATGTCATGGAACATATCGGGCATGAACTCAGAACATTCCATACCACGCTGCATACCAATCAAAATGGCACCCTCGAATCCTTCCCGTATGACCATACTGTTCGGCAGGTGTTGTCAGACAAATTCCATCTGTACAGTGTTGTGTGGACAGAATCCAGCGTGGATTGGTATCTGGATAAACGTTGGGTGGCATCCCATCCGACACCACGCGACTTCACGCGACCAGTTCATTTTTTATTGAATTTAGCCGTCGGTGGTTCATGGCCTGGTAATCCAGATGCAAGAACCCGGTTCCCCGCAACATTCAGTATCGATTATGTGCGCGCGCTTAGCGATAGCGGCAAATGCAGCCGCTAGCGCGCTTCCTGCGTTAGTGGTTAGTTCGGCCCGTGTTACAAATTACAGGGCCGGTTAGCGTGAGCGATTGCAGCGGCTGCCAAATCTGGCGATATGTCAGATAAGGATTCCATGGTCAACGATTCATCATTAGTAATCGAAAAATCGATAAGCTCACCTTCAAACATGGTTAGGCTCAAGTGACCTAGATTACAGCCTGCACCAGATGCCACATTAACCAAGATAGGATTTGGAATTCGGGCCGAGTGTCGATCAGTTACATCTTTCATGACATTACGACAGGTTCGTTTTTTCGTTTTCTTCGATGTCGTACACTGCACTTCCGGAACGCGATCAACCACAACACTGTGCTGCATGGATTGCAGTACATGCTCACCATATTTCATTTGAAATATCTTAGTGCCGGTTTGTTCAAACGCATTGACCGAATAGCCATCTACGTCTTTTCTGCCTAGAAATGGCATTGTGAGACTAAAACAATTACCGCCGAAACCAGCCGAATTCTTCGGGCACCTGAAGCGCAGACTCGTCGATTTGACGGTGGGATAACGGTTCGCGGTATACAGTTTTATATCGTAGGTCATGACCACCGTATTGCGCTTGCCGTCATCACCAATATCATCTGCACTATTAACGGATTTACCGGTAGCGCAACCTGCGCTAAGTAAAATTAACAATAACGAGGTCAGCTTTCGTGTGTGTTTCATATACGTCCTTTCTATGATATCTGCACGTAACACCCAATACAGTGTTACGCTGTTACAAGTAACGTTTCACCAACTCCAGCAGCTCATTAACCTTACCACCAGCCAGTTCAGCCAATGGAGACACAAGCGAATGCAATGACTTATAACCTGTGTTCAACGCTACTTCGTTGAGAATGGTTTCAGTTGAAATTAGATGAGTAGTGGGCGACAGCGGTGGTTTTGTAAAGTCGATGCCTGAATAGATTGCCAATCCACCCAACAGCACGCCAACAATAATTAGGAACGGCGTGGACACTCGAGATAATCTGAACTTGAGCATTCGGCCTACTTCGAGTCTGGCTTGATACGCAATAATAATCAGAATTACAAGAATCAAACCAATCACAGCCGGAATCATGTAAGCCGACCACAAGCCTGCAATGGTTTCGATAGGATCTTCAATTGACATCAATGTATGAATGTCGGGCCTGACGCCTTGCTCAACCATAAAATACGGCGTGATTAATTCAGACACCAAAATAAAGATCATTCCAAGCATTAATAAAACTGCGACAAAAAATTTGGCCAGTCCTCTGGAAAATTTGAACATGCCGAAAATACCACCCAACAGCAACACGGGCAGCAACAATACCGCGCACAACGCCAGGTCATAACGCAGACCCATCAGGAATGCAGCAATGATGGTATTGGTTTCCAGAAACTCAGGAAATCGCCACAGCACGTACCCGGCTCTTGCCATAGTCAACAAGAACACAGCAACAAATAGAAACAATGCCAAGTGTCTGAATAAGTGCGTGGCAGAAAGTGTGCTTTTCATGAAAATGTCATCCGTTGTCAGTATATGACTCGTTTGCGCTAGTATAACAGTGTGTGTTGGTCAGAAATTAAGTGTTAATCGTCAAAAATGCGTTAAGACGGCATATTATTCGACGAGCTGGTTCTCAATCCACAGACCGAGTCAACGCGAGCCTCTGTCCATTCAGATTATCCAGTATCAATCATGCAATATTCAGCAGATTCTTAACACCGCGTCAGCCAAATGGCAGTGATGCTATGCTGACTATCGTCGTTCGCCATGAACCTTGATACAATTCGCACACTGTTCAAATTACAATTCAAACTGACACACTTATGAAAGCTCTTTTAGCGCTGCTATTGCTCGGCCTGATACTAGGATTTGGTTACTGGAAAAATGAAAACCCGGATGCAACCTTTGCTGATTTTCAAACCGGCGCCAATAATGGTCTCGCCCGACTAAAAAATGGTTTTGATGCGGTAAAAGACGGTGGACCAGCCAGCAAGCCCGCTATTGCAGAAGAGACGCTCAACGCAAGGCTAGACTCCATCGAATCCGAACTCGTCGAAGTGCAGCGGGCGGCCGACCCATCCGTCGTTAATGGACGTTTGGCAGAAGCTGAAGGCAGGATCAGCGCGTCAGAAAACCAACTAAGCAACGCGCTTGCGCAGATAACCAGCGCTGAAGGCAAGCTTAGTGCTCTGGAAGAAAAGACAAACAGCACCACAGACATTGCCAACAATGCACTGGCCCAGGCTTCCGCTGCGGATGAACAGCTGCAGGCATTTAAAAATGAAATCAATAGCCTGAGCGAGGAAGTAAAAACAGCATCAACCCAGACACCTGCTGCTGAACAACAGCTCAATGCATTCAGAACCGAACTGGACAACTTAAGCTCGGAGGTCGCAGCATCTGCGAACAAAGCTCAGTTGAGCGGTCAATTGGAAAACTTCAGCCGACAAATCTCCGCCAATTCAACAACTCAATCAGAACAAAGCCGGGAGTTGGAAACTCAGTCCACACAGCTTGCGGCACTCAGTGAAAAAATCGATGCATTCGATGCGCGTATCAACACCTTATCGTTCGATGCGAGTAACGGCCAGGAAGAAGCTGTAGCATCACTAACCGCACAACTCGACCAACGCATCGCAAGTCTGGAGTCCAAACTGCAAACCGCAAACACGGATTCGCAGCGAATATCACTACTGGAAAGTAACTTGGGTTCAGTCAAGGCAGACCAGCAGCGTATTACTCAGCTAGAAACAAAACTGGACTCAGCCAATGCCACGATCAATGAACTACAAAATGCACTTAACGCAGCGAATGCAGATGCGCGTCAGCTAGAATCTGTAAGCAACGAACTGGCTGCCTCCCGAGTACGAATGGCGGCAATGGAATCGGAAGCCAGCGAAATTGGGCAACAAATAGTAGCACTGACACAGTCTATCGATTCGTTAAAAGCGCAAGCTGAGACCAATGCAATCGATGAGCAACAAAACGCTATTCGAGCACAGTTGGAGCAACTGCAAGCGCAGCTCGACAACGCACAACTCAGTAAATCTGACACTGCGACAACCGAGAACAATGCTGAGGTTGTCGCACTCATGGCTGAACTAGAAGCAACACGTAATAGAATTCAATCCTTGGAACAACGCGTTGTTGACCTTCCCGATACAGCCGAACAACAAGCAGGCGCCATGACGGCACAAAACGCATTACAGCAGCAAATTGCCGACCTAGAGCGCAAGATACAAGAATCCGGTGGCAAAGTAGACCCTGAATTAGCCAGCACTATTTCAGCAGTGGAAGAAAAGGTCAGCGAGATCGCATCGAAAGGGTATGTAACGCAGGAAGAATTACGCGCCCAGCAAACAGCTGAAAGTATCGAATACAAAATCTATTTTGATCGCAACAGCACCGACATATCTGATGACGCCGCCAAGGTACTCAATTCATTTATTGCTCAAGAAAAAAATCGTACCACCGGTATTTCAATATTCGGCTTCACCGACCGACGTGGCTCTGCCAGTTATAACCAGCAGTTAGCTTTAAAGCGTGCCGCCAATGTTCGCTCATACTTAATCCAGAAAGGCTTTAGCTTCACAAAAATTAAATCGATTAGCGGATTAGGCGAAGATGCAGCAGCCGTGAATCTTGAAGATGGGGCCGAAGATGCACAACAACGGTTTGTTGTTATTTACGCAGACCAACCTTAACGTATTGGGTAAACGTTTCACTACGTTTGTCAATTTAATTCAGGAACAACAAAAATGGACATCCCGATTAACGAACACGACTGTCTGTTAGTTATCGATGTACAAAACGACTTTTGTGCTGGTGGCGCTTTGGCAGTGCCTGATGGTGATGCTGTTGTTGAACAGATTAACGCGTTGTGCAGTCAGTTCAGTGTCATTGTCGGCACGCAAGATTGGCATCCGGCCGGTCATGCCTCGTTTGCCAGTGTACATGACGGTCAAGACCCGTTTTCTGAAATAACGATGCCTTATGGCCCGCAAACCCTGTGGCCAGTTCACTGCATACAAGGAACACCTGGTGCTGAGTTTCATCCAAAACTCAATACTGAACCTATGCAGAACGTGATACGAAAAGGCTTCAGATCATCCATCGATTCATACTCAGCATTTTACGAAAATGATCATACAACCACCACCGGCCTTAGCGGCTACTTAAAAGAGCGTGGCATCAAACGGGTATTCTGTGTTGGTTTAGCCACAGACTATTGCGTGAGGTTCTCGGCCGAGGATGCGATTAAGGAGGGCTTCGACACCTTCGTCATAGAAAGCGCGTGCAGAGGAATTGATTTAGATGGTTCAGTTGAAGCAGCAAAAGCATCAATGACCCAGCTCGGTGTCCAAATAATTTAACGAGTGGTTAGTCTGCATTGCGGATAATTCATTGCTCAACAATTTTATACGCAATAGTATGGGCGAGATCGTCACTGGCCATGATACCCATGCCCAACTGCCCAGCATCTTCAAGCACAACCGATTCGCGCCTCACAAAGAGCGCTGCTTGTCCATTGCGCTGCACGTAGGTTCCGTTCGTACTGGAATCCGTTAATATCAATTGACCTGCGCGCCAGGCAATCTGAGCGTGATGACGACTGACCCTATCGCCATTCATTTGCAGCACGCACTCAGTGTCGCGCCCAATGGTGATATCACCACTGTGTTTATCTAATCGACAGCTTTTCAAATTAGCACTGATTTCCATAAATCGGTCTTCGTTTTGCGCATGCTTTATATTCACCGGTGCGGCAACGCGGGTGTGCATTGATTCGTCCGTTTCCCAAGCAACCCGGTACACTCCCATGGCCTCGCTGATACCTTTTACATTAATGGTATCCAGCAGCGTCGCCTTGGCGCGGTTGCCAGTATTCAGTAATGCCACCGTCTGCTCGGTTGCGGTAATTTCGTCTGTTTTGGCGTATGAAGCGACCCGTGCTGCGATGTTGACGGCATTGCCATAGACATCGCCTTTGTCCGGTATGACAGGACCAAAGTGGAAGCCAACACGAACTGACAACGGAGTGGTTTTATGCCGTTTTTGCATCTCAGTGGCTGCATGTAATGCGTCATTACAATCGTCAAAACTGGCCAACGTAGAATCGCCAACGGTTCGAAGCACTGTGCCTGAATTGTTGCTGACCGCATCCGCCATAAACGCCAGACTTTCAGCCACCCGACGATGCGCTTCCACATCACCTACTCGCTCATACAGTTCTGTACTGCCAGCAATGTCAGCGAATAATATTGCCAGCGTTTGTTGCAAATTTCCCTCTCTCACAGTCAACTCTGTTAATCATAAACACACGATAAGCCTGCACTTGCGGCAAATGCGAATCAGGCATTCTGGTACCATATACCGATATTAACAGGCGGCAAGCTGTCGGGACAAACTATGGGTGAATTAGAAGCAGTAGATTACACCGCCGCCGATGCGGACATCAAATTTGTCAATTCTTTACGTGAAACCGGATTCGGGGTCCTCACCAATCACCCAATTGCCGAAGACACGGTCAATGCAATCTATGACAGTTGGTACGGTTTTTTTTCCAGCGATACCAAAGATGACTATCTATTCGATCCGAACAAATTTGATGGTTTTTTTCCAACGACCATGGCCGAAACTGCAAAAGGTCATTCAGTACCTGACTTAAAGGAATACTTTCACTACTACCCATGGGGTAGGTGCCCTGAAGCACTCAAACAACAGATTGATTCCTATTACAACGAAACCGTTAACCTTGCAGCAACGTTACTTGGCTGGGTAGAAAAACACACGCCAAAAGAGGTTGCCGAGAATTTTCGCGAGCCCTTGTCGCAAATGATTCAAGGTAGCGAGCAATCCTTGTTACGCGTATTGCACTACCCACCATTGCCGGCGAGCACCGATCCTCAAGCCATACGCGCCAGCGCACATGAAGACATCAACCTACTGACTATTTTACCGGCGAGCAACGAACCGGGACTACAGGTTAAGAAACGTGACGGCTCATGGTTGGATGTACCGTGCCACTTTGGTAACCTCATTATTAATGTTGGCGACATGTTGCAAGAGGCATCTTCACGGCACTTTCCATCCACGACGCACCGGGTGATTAACCCAGAAGGCAGCGATGCTCGCAAATCGCGTATATCGCTACCGTTGTTCCTGCATCCACGACCTGATGTTGTGCTGTCTGATCGTTACACGGCGGGCGAATACTTAACAGAACGTTTAACTGAATTACGAGGCTAGTACCATGTCAAAAATTGCGTTAGTCACCGGCGCGGGTTCAGGTATCGGGCGTGGTTAAATGACCATTTACAACGGCATCGCTGTTTCCACTATTGATGTCCAATAACTGCAACCATACGGAATTGCATCATCGTTAAAGTCGTATTGTGGATGATGCAATGAAGCTGACTCACCATTACCCACAAATATAAACGCACCCGGACGTGCGTTTAGCATAAAAGAGAAATCTTCTGCTCCCATCATGGGTGTAATGTCTACATCGACTTGATCGCTGCCAACCACCTGGCTGGCAACACGGCCTGCAAAGCCCGCCTCTTCTACACTGTTTACTGTGCATGGGTAGTCGCGAGTATAAACAAGCTTCACGGTTGCGCCCATTGCTTTAGCAGTGTGTTCCACTATCTCATGAAAGCGTTTTTCGGCATGGTCCTGAATTGCAGCGTTTAGAGTTCTAACCGTGCCTTTAATGGTTACCGTTTGCGGAATCACATTGTAACTATCGCCATCGCTGTGCACCGATGTGACCGACACAACAACAGATTCCATCGGGTCAACGTTGCGCGACGCTATAGATTGCAACGACAGAATAATTTGCGAAGTCACCAGCGTGGTATCAATTGCGTATTGTGGCATTGCCGCATGCCCGCCTACACCTTCAATGGTTACGTGAAATATATCGGCAGCCGCCATGATCGGCCCTGCGCGTACACCAAAGTAACCCAGTGGCATATTGGGCATGTTATGCATGCCAAACACTTGGTTAATATTAAAACGCTCCATCAAACCGTCATTAACCATTTCACGACCACCACCGCCTCCTTCTTCAGCCGGTTGAAAAATGACAACCACCGTGCCATTAAAACTACGGCTGTCGGCGAGTACCTTAGCAGCACCCAACAACATGGCCGTATGACCGTCATGACCACACGCGTGCATTTTCCCATCGATTTTGGATGCGTATTGCAGCTGGGTATCTTCAATGATAGGCAGCGCATCCATATCGGCGCGTAAGCCTACAACCATGCCTGAGTCGTTTTTTTCCCCCTTGATAACACCGACAACACCTGTTTTGCCAATGCCTTCAACCACGTCATCCACGCCAAAACTGCGCAGTTTCTCTGCAACAAATTCCGCAGTGCGATGCACATCGAATTCCAATTCCGGGTATTGATGCAGCTCGTGTCGCCAAGCAGTGATGTCTTGCAGCAGCGGCTGGACTCTTTTATCAATTTGGGTGTTTTGGGTTACCATAGATTCAATTTACTATGCAAAATAGCTGAGCGCCACACCTGTGACACAAAAAATAGACTTTGGTACATGGTCACACGCCGCCGCTGACTGGTCAACGCAGTATATGGACAGCATTGCCCAGCAACCCGTTCGAGCCCAATGTGCCCCCGGTGATATTTCAAAGCAGATTGCCCCGTCACCGCCCGAAACGGCTGAATCCATGGAGGTCATTTTTAATGACTTCAAATCCATCATCCCCGATGGCATGACCCACTGGCAACATCCTCGGTTTTTTGCGTACTTTCCCAGCAACGCCGCTCCAGCAGCCATCATTGCAGAGCAATTGGCAACCGCGATGTCAGCTCAATGTATGTTGTGGCAAACCTCACCAGCCGCAACCGAGCTCGAAGAGTGCATGGTTGACTGGTTACGCCTGGCTTTCGGATTACCCGATACCTACAGTGGCGTATTACAAGATACCGCGTCCAGCGTCACACTGTGTGCTGTATTAACAATGCGTGAACGCGCCTTGAACTGGAAAGGCAATCAAACCGGATTATCCGGACAACCGAAAATCAGAATCTACGCGTCATCCCGTACGCATAGTTCTATAGATAAAGCTTTATGGGTTGCCGGTCTCGGACAAGACAACTTAGTCAAGATCCCCACCGACGATAACTATCAAATCCGTACCGACTTACTGGCTAAAGCCATTGCGGACGATAGAGCCAATGGTTATTTACCGGGCGGTATCGTGGTGTGTGTTGGCGGTACATCGATGGGTGCTACCGACAATGTACGCGCCGTTTGCGAACTTGCGCAACGCGAAAATTTGTTCACGCACGTGGATGCTGCGTGGGCCGGCTCTGCCATGATCTGCCCGGAATACCGATCGCTGTGGGACGGCATAGAGCTCGCGGACAGTATCGTTATCAACCCACACAAATGGTTAGGCGCGCCGATGGAGTGCTCGGCTCATTTCGTGCGCCAACCAGAGTTACTACAAGCCACGTTATCAATACAACCAGAGTATCTTAAAACACGTGGCCATCAAGACATCACCAACTTTAGCGAGTGGTCAGTTCAATTAGGTCGTCGATTTCGAGCACTTAAAATCTGGTTTTTGTTGCGTGCCTATGGTGTAAACGGTTTACAAACCATGATTAGAAATCATGTGCAATGGTCTGAGAAACTGTGCACAGCACTGCAGGCCGAACCAGACTTTGAAATTGTCACCCAACCCATTCTGTCTTTGTTCACATTTCGCTACAAACCCGCAACCGACATCGATCTTGATCAATTAAATTTGCAACTGGTAGAAAAAATAAATAACGATGGCAGAATTTATTTAACGCAAACTGACCATGATGGACAGAAAGTGATTCGGTTTATGACCGGGCAATTTGATATGCAAGAAAAGGATATTGATGTGGCTCTTAGGACCATAATCGAGCTTGCAAGAGGGTTATAACGGTTATTTTTTTTTGCAGTAGTCCGCGAAAGCAGTCGATAAGCACGAAAAATAAAGTGAACTTTCGTCCCGCGTTCCTGCTCCAAGCCTCATGCTAGCTTTTGATATTCAACGCATTATTTCTCAATCGCGATATTATGCGCAATTTGCAGCAATTATTCGACACGACCGAACCAGCGTGAATACGCTATCCTTCGATACATAACAGTCAAATCGATACAGTTAAATTGAACAGTCAAATTAACTATCAGCCTTAGCGTCGCATCAACCTATTTAGAGAACATCCAATTGACACACAAACAAAAACCGTGGTCGGCACGCCTTGCGCCTTACCGCCGACCCGACAATACCCGAGCAGTCATTGAAATAATAATAACAGTGGTGCCATTTGTCGCGTTATGGGCAGGTATCTGGTGGCTATTAAAAACCGGCATGGTCACAACCATGGTGGCTGGCTGCTTGGCACTTTTACCCGCTGCCGGGTTAATGGTCAGACTGTTTATCATCCAGCACGACTGCGGGCACGGCTCTTTGTTCAGCTCAAGAAAAGCCAACGATTGGACTGGTCGAATATTGGGCATCGTGACCATGACGCCGTACGAGTACTGGCGTAAACAGCATGCCGCGCATCATGCCAGTTCCGGCAATTTAGACCGACGCGGTATGGGCGACATCGACACGTTAACGGTTGAAGAATATTTAGACAAAGGCTTTTTTGGACGCTTAGTCTATCGCTTGTATCGACATCCGGCAGTTATGTTCGGCTTAGGGCCTGCCTACTTATTCTTATTGCGGCATCGCATTCCAGTGGGTTCAATGAAAGAAGGTTCAAAACCCTGGATTAGCACGATAGCCACTAACATTGGCATCGTCGTGGTATCGGCGGTCATGATTTACTTCATAGGCTGGAAATTATTTTTAACCATTCAAATTCCCATTGTGGTACTAGGTGCGTCCATTGGCGTGTGGATGTTTTACGTGCAACACCAGTTTGACGAAACCCATTGGCAACGTAACGAAGACTGGAAACATGAAACAGGCGCGTTGCACGGTAGCTCGTACTACGATTTACCGAAACCGCTGATGTGGCTCACCGGCAACATTGGCATCCACCACGTACACCACCTATCCAGCCGAATTGCGTTTCATAAATTACCGCAAGTCGTTAAAGATAACCCCGAACTAAAAACCATCGGTCGCTTAACCTTTCTGGAAAGTCTGAAGTGTGTGAAGCTTGCTTTGTGGGACGAAAAAAAGCGCGAATTGATTTCGTTTCGCGATTTGAAAACAAGTAATCTCGCCATAGGGTAGCGGTTATGGGGGTAGCGGTTATGGGGGTAGCGGTTATAGGGGTAGCCGCTAGCTACCCCACAACATGCCAGAACAGTGGTTCACCCGGATCAAACACGACAACGGTTTCTTCCCCAACCTGAATCTTTTCCGGGTACTTGACAGGCTCAGATTTTTTTACCAATTGAATTCTGGCCTCATTAACCGGCAGCCCGTAAAACGCCGGACCATTAAGCGATACAAAACGCTCAAGCTTATCCAAGGCCGATGCTGCTTCAAATACATGTGCAACCACCGATAATGTATTCGGCGCATTAAACACACCAGCGCAACCACAGGCCGATTCCTTCGTGTTAGCAGTGTGAGGCGCACTGTCTGTACCCAGGAAAAACCGGCTATCACCGCTTGTTGCTGCGTGCACTAACGATTGTCTATGTGTTTCGCGCTTGATAATAGGCAAGCAATAGTAATGTGGCCTGATACCGCCCACCAGCATGTGGTTCCGATTCAGCAATAAATGGTGCGGCGTTATCGTTGCTGCCATGTTCTCATTTTGCGATTGCACAAACTCAACACCATCAGCGGTGGTCACGTGCTCCAGTACAATGCGCAGTTCTGGCAACCGTTGGCGTAGCGGTGACAATACGTTGTCGATAAACGCATGTTCACGATCAAAGATATCCACATCATGATTGGTAACCTCGCCATGCATGCATAGCACAATGTTATTTTCAGCCATTTTCTCCAGCACCGGCATAACCTTGTCGATCGATTTAACGCCTGATGCTGAATTTGTGGTTGCTCCCGCCGGGTATAACTTCACGGCTTGGATAACGCCATTTTTGGCCGCACTGACAACGTCATTCGGATCTGTTTGTTCTGTTAGATACAACGTTAATAACGGCGTGAATTGAGCGCTTGCGTTGTCATCGTTCACCGCATCCATAATGCGTTGCCGATAGGCTGCCGCATCTGCTTCTGTCACTACCGGCGGTACCAAGTTCGGCATAATGATCGCGCGATTGAAATGCTGCGCAGACACACCCACCACCGCTTTGAGCATGTCACCATCGCGTAAATGCAGATGCCAATCGTCAGGTTGTCTGATGGTCAGTTCGTTGGTCATGGAAGTCGTTACGTTGGTTAAGCTATTTATTGTTGTTAATGACGCGTTCAAATGCCGCTAGCGTCTCGTCAGACACATGATGCTCAAGGCCTTCAGAATCTTGTTTTGCCGTTTCTTCACCCACACCAATGGCCAGCAAAAATCGAAACACGATATCGTGCCGCGCTCGGCTTTTATCAGCTAAGGCCTTACCTTTGGTTGTTAAAAATATAGAGCGATACGGCTCGCTGGTGATGTAGCCATCTCGCTGTAGCCGAGCCAGCGTCTTGCTGGCACTGGGCTGAGTAATACCCAGACGCTCTGCAACGTCCACCAGTCGCGCTTCGCCCTGATTACTAATCAGATCATCAATAAGCTCAACATAGTCTTCTATGGCCTCCATCAGGTGGGCCTGACGCACCCGTTCAAATGCTTCAGCTTGTTCATCAGCCGTTTGCAACGGCCTTTCTACGCGATCGGGCTTCATGTCAGCAAGATATTGTGAAAATCAGTCTCTTCGGAGTGACTAGTATAGCAATATGGTTGAAAAATTAGACCAAAGGTATAAACTAAGCCTTGGCTAACTTTTTACTTCTAGACCATAAAAATGTGTAAAAACAAATTTTCAGGCATGCTGGGTCTCTCACTGGGCGTAATGGCACTCCTGCTTGCCGGGTGCCAGGAAAAGACATCCAAGCCTACCGATAAACTGCTCGTCGCAACGACCTTCACAGTTATTGCTGATATGGCGCGAAATGTTGCCGGTGATGCGGCAACGGTGGTTTCGGTGACCAAGCCAGGCGCAGAGATCCACAACTACCAACCCACACCACAAGATATTGTGCGCACCGACAAAGCCGGTTTATTGCTGTGGAACGGCTTGGGTCTTGAACTGTGGTTTGAGAAATTCTTAACTGAATTAAGTGATGTACCCAGCACCGTTGTGACCACCGGCATTACACCCATCGACATCAACAGCGGCCCATACACCGGTAAACCAAACCCGCACGCGTGGATGAGCCCATCGGATGCGCTGATATACGTTGATAATATTGCCAAAGCCATGTCGGATGTTGATCCTGATAATGCTGAGACTTACCAAGCCAACGCCGCAACTTATAAAACCAAAATCAGCGAGCTTACCGAGCCGTTAAAACAGCAGCTGCAATCCATTCCGGAATCTGAACGTTGGCTGGTGACCAGTGAAGGCGCCTTTAGCTACTTGGCGCGAGATCTGAATTTACAAGAATTGTATTTGTGGCCAATCAACGCTGACCAACAAGGCACACCGTTGCAAGTTAAAAACGTTATCGACACCGTAAACGAAAATAAGATTCGCGCAGTATTCAGCGAGAGCACAGTTTCACCTAAACCCGCTGAACAAGTCGCTCGCGAAACCGGCGCACACTACGGTGGTATTTTGTATGTTGATTCGCTGAGCGCGGAAGATGGCCCAGTACCAACGTATTTGGATCTAATTCGGGTGACCACAGAAACCGTGGTTACCGGACTATCGGTTGCGCGCAACCAGTGAACCCCGACGAGCACAACAACCAACCTGAGCCAGGCACAATGACC
Organism: uncultured Granulosicoccaceae bacterium; assembly: GCA_964390335.1. GTDB lineage: Bacteria > Pseudomonadota > Gammaproteobacteria > Granulosicoccales > Granulosicoccaceae > Granulosicoccus. The sequence continues at coordinate 76,046 of CAYMHU010000009.1, forward strand.
AGTGGCGCAGGGCTTGTCGATTCAAAAGAAGATCGGGCGCGGATTCGCGCTTTACAGTGTGGTGACAATGCAGTGTGCGGCATCGAGGCACGCAATTTATCGGTTGTGTACCGCAATGGCAATGTCGCTTTAGACGATGCAAGCTTTGAGATTCCCACGTCTTGTATATGCGCGTTGGTGGGTATTAACGGGTCCGGAAAGTCCACACTGTTTAAAGCCATCATGGGCTTTGTGCCATTAAGATCAGGCAGCGTGTCCATTCTCGGCCATCCCGCCGGAAAACAGTTGCACCGCAACACCGTTGCATATGTACCGCAGAATGAAGAAGTTGACTGGAACTTCCCAGTATTGGTTGAGGACGTTGTCATGATGGGCCGGTTTGGGCATATGGGTTTGCTGCGCATACCGTCAAAACTCGATAAGCTCAAAGTCAGCGCTGCACTCGAACGCGTTGGCATGAGCGACTACCGACGCAGACAAATCGGTGAATTATCGGGCGGACAAAAAAAACGCGTGTTCCTTGCCAGAGCTTTAGCGCAAGAAGGTAAGGTGATACTACTCGACGAACCGTTTACCGGCGTTGATGTTAATAGCGAAAACGCCATCATCGAATTGCTGCGCGAACTGCGTGATGATGGGCACGTGATTTTAGTATCAACGCATAACCTGGGTAGCGTGACGCAGTTTTGCGATCAGGTTATTTTAATAAACCGTACCGTGTTGGATTACGGCGAAACCGAAACCGTGTTTACGCAAGCCAATTTACATCGCGCGTTCGGCGGCACTCTTCGATTCCATGTACTCGGCGGCAAAGTGTTGCACGATGATGACGATAAGCGTCAGGTCACGGTCATCTCCGATGATGAACGCCCGGTTGTACTGTATGGCGACGATAGCGAGAACTCGCCAGACAACCCTGCTAACGAATCACAAAATCCAAACCACTAGCATGATCGATTTGTTAGAACCATTTAGCTACGACTATATGACAACCGCTATTTGGGTGAGTGCATTGGTCGGAGCCGTATGCGCTTTTTTATCGGCGTATCTGATGTTAAAGGGATGGTCACTAATAGGCGATGCACTATCGCACTCAGTCGTACCCGGTGTAGCTGGCGCGTATATATTGGGCTTACCCTACTCTGTTGGCGCATTCATTTCGGGCGGCCTTGCCGCAAGCGCCATGTTGTTTATCAGTCAGCGTTCCATGTTACGAACTGATGCTGTTATTGGGCTGGTGTTTACCGGTTTTTTTGGACTAGGGCTGTTTTTAGTCTCCTTATCGCCAGCGTCGGTGAACATCAACACGATCATCTTTGGCAATATTCTGGCCGTAACACCCGTTGATGCCGTACAACTGATTATCATTGCCGGAGTTACACTCATACTGCTAACGATTTACTGGAAGGACATCATGGTGGTGTTTTTCGATGAATCACATGCCAAGTCAATTGGCCTACACACGAACGCCATTAAAGTCCTGTTTTTTACCTTGCTGAGTGCATCTACCGTTGCGGCCCTACAAACAGTCGGCGCATTTCTGGTTATTGCCATGGTGGTCACGCCGGGCGCCACGGCCTATTTACTCACTGATAGATTTCCAAGGCTCATCGTTATAAGTGTGGCGATTGGTTCAATCAGCAGTGCTATAGGTGCTTATTTGAGTTATTTTTTAGATGGAGCAACGGGCGGTATTATCGTGTTACTGCAAACCATCTTGTTTGTTTTAGCGTTTTACTTTGCGCCCAAGCACGGGGTTCGAGCAAACAAACGTCGCGCCGAACTACACCACCAAGACTCATCAATTAGCGACTCACTATGATTGAGTATCTATTAGAACCATTGCGGTATCCGTTTATGGTGCAAGCACTCATAATAGGCTTGCTTGTATCGATACCTGCAGCCGTCATGTCTTGTTTGCTGGTGCTTAAAGGGTGGTCATTAATGGGTGATGCCATTGCCCATGCCGTGTTACCCGGTATCGTCATCGCATACATACTCGGTATCCCAATAGTACTTGGCGCATTTGCGGCCGGATTATTCTGTGCTGTCGCTACAGGCTATTTCACCGAACACAGTCGCATAAAAGAAGACACCGCCATGGGCGTTGTGTTCAGCGGTATGTTTGCGTTGGGGATTGTGCTGTTTAGCTATATTCACACCAACCTGCATTTAGATCACGTACTATTCGGCAATATGCTAGGCGTAGTGACAACCGATATTGTACTAACTGGCGTTATCGCTGCTTTTGTCGTTGCTGTATTTTTATTAAAACGCCGCGACATATTAGTGTTTGCATTCGACCCACAGCATGCAACTGTAATGGGTATAAACACACGCTATATGCAATACGGATTATTGGCCTTACTCGCGTTGGTTATTGTTGCATCCATAAAGGCCGTGGGTATTATTTTGATTATTGCCGTATTAATTGCGCCGGGTGCAATCAGCTTTTTATTAACCGATCGGTTTGAAACGATGCTTTTAATTGCCGCATTGGTCTCAGCTTTTTGCACCATTACCGGTGTATTAACAAGCTTTTATCTAGATAGCGCACCAGCGCCAACGATCGTTGTACTCATGACCGTCATTTTTATACTGACATTTTTATTTGCACCAAAACGCGGTTTGTGGCGAACCAAGGACTTACTGAACGCTGCGTACTATAAACAACCGTGATCCGTTGCGGGTGTCAAAATTGATCAAACGTATACATTAAGCCCGCCTCAACAGGCTAGCTTTTTGGCTAATACTCAGACTTATACATCAAGGCTTTAGCTTATACCCTGTTTTAAACATATAAAACACGACACCGAGACAAATAAACAGGAAACCGCACATCATGGCTAGACTAAGCTGCACGCTAACATCTGACACTTCAAAAAAGCTCCAACGAAATCCGCTAATTAAATACAACACTGGATTCATTAACGATACTTTTTGCCAAAACTCCGGCAGCATATCGATAGAGTAAAAACTACCGCCAAGAAATACTAACGGTGTGATCACAAGTAGCGGAATGAGTTGCAGTTTCTCGAAGTTATCTGCCCACAACCCAATAATAAAACCAAACAGACTAAACGTAACGCAGGTAAGAATAAAAAATGCCATCATCCAGAATGGATGTGCAATCCGTAAGTCCACAAAGAATGCGGCTGTTATCAGGATGATAACCCCAATAATAAACGACTTGGTTGCGGCAGCGCCAACATAGCCCAACACAATTTCAAAGTATGAAATGGGCGCTGATAAAATTTCATAAATTGTGCCAGTAAATTTTGGAAAGAAAATACCAAATGATGCATTGGAAATACTTTGCGTGAGCAAACTCAGCATCATTAACCCCGGCACAATAAACGCGCCATAGGGTACGTCTTCTACCGATTGAATACGTGACCCGATAGCTGAACCAAACACAACAAAATATAACGCCGTTGATATAACCGGCGACGCTATACTTTGCAACAAGGTATTACGTGTACGCCGCATCTCGTTTAGATAGATGGCCTTAACGCCGTGAATGTTCATAAATCTGCCTTTACGATATCCACAAAGATATCTTCTAATGAGCTTTGCCTGGTATTAATGTCTTTCAGTACAAGGCCTGTTTCACCAAGATGTTGCAACAAGGCGGTAATACCGGTTCGTTCCTGCCGAGTATCGTACGTGTACGTCAGCATGGAACCAGAAGTGCTGAGCTCAAGGTTGTATTGAGCAAGCGATTCAGGCAATTCAGTCACGCTGTTTTTTAACTCGATAACCAATTGCTTCTTACCAAGTTTTTGCATCAACGCTTGCTTTTCATCGATAACCAATAGCTCCCCACCGCTTATGATGCCAACCCGATCGGCTATCTCCTCCGCTTCTTCAATGTAGTGGGTGGTTAGAATGATGGTAACGCCACTCTCGCGCAAGCGCTCGACAATGGCCCACATGTCTTTACGCAGCTCTACATCAACGCCTGCGGTTGGTTCGTCCAAGAACAGTACACGAGGTTCATGTGATAACGCTTTAGCGATTAACACCCTGCGCTTCATACCGCCGGATAATTGTTGAACCATACTGTCCATTTTGTCGCCCAACGACAGTTGCTGTAACAGGTTGGTCAGGTAATCATCGTTTGGTTCCTTACCAAACAGACCGCGACTCAATGCCACGGTATTCGCCACCCTATCGAACGCGCCAAGCGTCAGCTCTTGCGGTACTAAGCCGATAAGAGAACGAGTTTTACGGTAATCCTTAATGATATCGTGACCGGCCACACTGACGGTTCCGGCTGTGGGGTTAACCAAACCACAGATAGCCGAGATAAGGGTTGTTTTACCGGCACCGTTAGGCCCCAACAATGCCAATATTTCGCCCTCTTGAATATCGAGGTTGATGCCTTTTAAAGCTTCAAAACCGTTATCGTAGGTTTTTGTTAGCCCGTTGATGCTGATTATGGGAGTTGAACTTGTCATGCGCTTATTGTCGCACAGACAACGCTGGAATATGCATTCCGACCACTACCCCATTTGGCGCATTCTTGGCCCACGCTTTGCCCTGATGCGCCTGCGCTATTATCCGCACTATATAAAGCCCTAGACCAAGATGTAGATCCGTGTCGGCTTGATTGCGTTGAGAGAACATAGGATCAAACAACTGCGTGCGCGCCCCTTCATCAAGCTTCGGACCATTATTAGCCACGGCAATCGTAATAACAGTTCCATCGTCTTGTTCCCGTTTATCTAACACCAATGTGACTAACTGATCTTCAGCAAAGCTGACCGCATTATCAACCAACTTATCCAACGCTTGTTGCAACAGCTCTGGAGAGGCCTGGGTAAGCAATTCGCCGTGCCGGATCGATTTAGACACTTGAGTTGCGATACGAATACGTGGATAAATTTGCTGATATCGTTCTACCGCTCCACCAAACCATTCCACAATATCGACCATGTGTTTTTGCGCTTGCTGTACCGTTTGCTCCAATCGCGTTGATTCCACGAGTGCACGAATGATGGCGTTCAGCTGATCTGCACCGCCGCTGGCGCGATCCATTAACGTGATCGTCTCGGAGTCGAGTCGATCACGATCCATATTTTCGATGGACGTTTTGACCACGCTTAACGGAGTTCGTAATTCGTGCGACAAGCGACCCGACAATGCTTCCAAATACTGATTGTAATTAGAGGTGCGCGTAAGCAGTGATGATAAGTTTCTGGATAGATCGCCAATTTCGTCACGTGCCTCACTGTGTGGCAGACCCCGTACGCGCCCATCATCGGCTACCGCTTTATGGGCTAATCGCGATAGATTACGTATGCGTATAGACAAAATACTTGCATACGCCAACAGCACGATGCCTGCCAGTAAACTGACTAACGTTAGCAAACTGAACAACCGGGCTACACGACTACCTGAATAGGCCGTGGCCAGATCTTCATTAGATTCAAACAACAGATACCCGGACAAGTTGTCACCACCTACCGGCACTAAGGTCCCCAGCACGCGATCATTGTCAATTGAGATGTAGTGTCGCGTGAGACTATCTTGTATGCCATCGCCGAACTTAAGTTGTGAAACATCATCCATCGGCAGATCAAGCCCTGCTGATGTTTGGAAAGGTTGACTCAATACTTCGTCATCAGCAACAAAATACGCAAACAACCGAAACAAAATTGCGTTAAACAAACCACCTTCAGCTGGATCAAACTCATATTCTTCATCTGTTTTTTCATACAAGGAATTGATATCTGATAAGAGCCGACCTTGCTTATCATAGAGACGCGCACGTGTTCCGCGCGTGACCCACGGCTGCAGTCGCTGATCGGCGATATCAGAGGCATAAAATAGTCTTCCATCCAAACCACCGGAATTCGATTGAGACAGCTTTCGCATGGCATCGGGTGACATTGTGCCTGTCCAGTGCTCTCGAGCTGCACTGTTGGCATCAACATCAATAAATGCAAACCCAATGGTGCTGGATATCTCGGGTAACGGCAGACTAATTTCTAACTGGAACCCATCGTTGTCATTGATCCAAAATCCTTTATAGCGTGACTGCGACTCACCTAAACGTGGAAAATGTTGACTTCGAGATGCCGTAACACCGGTCAATGGTCCGGGTGCAACCGACCGAAACAGTATGTGCTCTAACTGGTCCCGCGAATTTTGAATTAATATTTCAATTGCATCGCCGTTAACCAGCACTTCCTGTTCATCTATATATTCACCCTCCGCTAAATCTGTGCGCAACACCGGGGGTTGGTGAAACACCACATTACTATCCGAGATTTCGAAAAACAGATACAAACGATTATCTCGAGTCGCAGCACGATACTTCAATTGATTGTGTTCATTTCGAATGCGTACAGGCGGCGCCGTCAGATTTTGCCAATCATCCTGATAACCATCAACGAATAACGGGTACTTCGCACGCTCTGCGTACAGGTCAGAGTCGCGCGCGGTTTCACGACTCAATTGTAATACTTGCCGAAGTTGATCTGATTCCGCTAGTGCAAGCCTGGCATTGGCAACAGTTAACGATTGTGCATCGATGCGGGTCTGCCGCAGCGAGTGATCAAGTTGCTTCACACTTTGCCAGCCTATAATTGGCACTGCCAAAGTAAGCGCCCCTGCAAGCAACATCTGCGTACGGAGGTTCATTCCCTAATAATCCAAGCCTTCAACCCAACGATAACCCAAGCCATAGACTGTTTGAATACAATTAAAATCTGGATCGCAGCTAAGAAATTTTTTGCGAATACGTTTAATGTGCGCCGTAATGGTTTGATCATCCAGCACCACATTAGCGGCATCCATTAGTTGTTGCCGACTTTTAACCTGCCCATGATGACTTGCGAGACACGCTACCAACCAAAATTCAGTAACAGTGAGTTCAACACGCTGCTCGCGCCACAAGACCAGCAGTCGATCCTGGTCGATTGATAAGGGACCGATGCTAAGTACAGTGGGTTCTTCCGCCGTGCTGAGCACATCGACGCGCCGCAGCAAGGTATTCACTCGCGTTATAATTTGAGCAAGACTGATGTCCTTGGTTAAGTAGTCATCGGCACCAAGACGCAAGCCAGAAATAACATCTAATTCGCTGTCTCTCGCTGTCAGAAAGAGTATCGGAAGGCGTTTAGACAATGATCGCATAGACTGACACAAAGCAAACCCAGCTTCACTGTCACTGCCAAGACCAATATCTATAATGGCAAGATCCGGCAGTCTGGTTTTAACTGCCTGCAACGCTGCCTCGGCGGTCCCGTAGTCCTGCACCGCGTATCCAGCCTTTTCCAATGCTAGTCGATAGTTGTCGCGCAAAGCTGGCTCATCCTCAACCAGCACAACGGTTCGACGGAGATTATCGTTCGTCATAATTGATCAGAATTGCTCCGAATTGTGTTTTTTTGATCGTCATAAAAAGCTATTCAGTTGGCTTAAATGTACGTTGAAAAAGCTAAGGAGCACGATATGCAAACCACCAATAATCAAGCTAGTCATTGTCAAAACACCGATAAACACAGCAATAAAGCAGCTCATCAGTCGCGCACGCCTTTACCCAAGACAAATACAGTAACAGATCTCGTTGCAGGCGTTTTTGCAACAATCCTGATTTTAATCACTTTGTTGCATATGGACCCCGCTAATGCAATGGTCGTTATAATACGGGGATGAAATATTCAACTCTGGTAAAACGCATTGCTCCACACGCCGATGCCGAAGGTGATCCATGGGAAGTCCATGATCTTGCTATCGAACGACAAGCCGCCGGCCACGACATTGCCATACTCAGTATTGGTCAAGAAGCCGATGAACGTACACCGGATTTAATCGTTGACGCGGCCATCAACAGTTTGCAAGCAGGTGATCATCACTATACCGACGTGCGTGGAACACCCGAGTTGCGTGATGCAATCGCACAGTATCATCAAGCCTTAACAAAGCAGGCGGTTAGCCGATCAAACTGTACTGCAACTATCGGTGCTCAGAACGCGCTTTTTTCCGTTGCACAGGTATTACTGGAAGCAGGTGATGAAGTAATCGTATCCGACCCCTACTACACGACTTACGCCGCTACCTTTTCAGCTTCAGGCGCAACGGTAACTAGCATACAAGTCGCCGCGCACAATAATTACAAAATTGCGATCACTGATTTAGAAAACGCAATCAACAGCCGAACTCAGGCTATCGTTTTAAATTCACCCAATAACCCCATGGGCACGTGTTACTCGCTAGCCGAATACGAAGCCATAGTCGCACTATGCATTCAACATCAAATCTGGCTCATTCTCGACTCTGTGTATCTGGATATTGTTGACTCGGCATCAATCGCATTGCCGCACAGCTTCCCCGGCGCCGACGATATCCTGATTACCATTGGTAGTTTATCCAAGTCTCATCGTATGACCGGTTGGCGAATTGGATGGGCCGTCGCACCAGCTGCACTAACTGCTCACCTAAGTAATTTATCCATGTGCATGCATTATGGCCTGCCCGCGTTTGTGTTAAAGGCCGCCATCGCAGCACTTAAACAATCAACCGCCACACCAGGGGTGGTCCGGGATCTATTACAACGCAGGCGTCAAATTGCAACCCCGATTTTATCGACCATCTCGGTAGTCAATTTCATAGACTCAGGTCAAGGCATGTTTATGTTGTTAGATGTAAGCCCGTTAGCTATCAGTGCGCGCGACTTTGGGCTTTACTTATTGAATAATCATAACGTTTCTGTTTTGCCATGTGACGGTTTTGGAAAGGCTGGCAAACAGTTGGTACGAATTGGATTATGTGTTGATGATGAAAAACTGGAACAGGCTTGTTACAAGATAGTGCAATGTGTTAACGAACTTGCCGCCTAAATTATACTGCTGGCGGCACCCTTTTTTCTAACCATCTGAACAACCATACTATCAAGCCGGTTAAACAGATATAGATGCCCGCAATAAACAGTAAGGGCTCGTAAATGCGATACGTTTCCTGACGAACGACTGTGCCTATGCCATACACTTCAAACACGGTAATGGTGGCAGCCAACGGCGTCGATTTAAGCGTCAGTACAAATTCACCGGCTAGTGTTGGCAACACATTTTGAAATGCGCGCGGCAACCAGATGCGACGTAACGTGGTAAACCGCCCCATACCAAAGGCGCGAGCCGCTTCTAATTCACCTTTAGGGACACTTTTAAAAGCCCCACGCATAATTTCACCTTCGTAGCCCGCCACACTTATCGAAAAAGCTAACAACGCAAAAGGGAATGCATCACGCAGGATGGGCCACAGGAAACTTTCTCGTATACCGGGAATCATTGGAAATAACGACCCCAGTCCGTAGTACAACAACCAAAGCTGTATCAGTAAAGGTGTGCCTCGCACTACCGTGCAAAACGCACGTGCTAATAGTCCCAACCATTTCGGGCCGGTAACCTGCGCAAGGCCTAACGGAATGGCGAAGGTCATACCAATCAGAATTGAAAACACCAACAGCTGAATGGTCAGGAACAAGCCATCAGCAAAACGCGGTAAATATTCTGGAATCCAGGACCAAACCATGTTTAGTTAAGCCCCGGCTGACCACGACGTGCGTATTTTTCTAATCGTCTAAACCCATAGTTAGACAATAAGGTTATACACAAGTACAACGCACCAGCAGCCAGAAAAAAGGTCAGATAAGCGCGCGTGGTTCCGGCTGCCTGCCTGGTCACCAACGCCAATTCAGAAAAGCCGACAACGGCTAGCAGCGCGGTGTCTTTTGCCACAATGAGCCACAGATTCGCCAACCCCGGGATAGCATGCGGAATCATGGCTGGAATGGTGATACGTCGTAGCGCAGTCAACGGCGACATACCATAAGCTTTTGCCGCTTCTAACTGCCCTCTGGGTATGGCACGAATAGCGCCCCGAATCACTTCGGTTGCATAAGCGCCTTGAACTACCCCAAGCACAATTATCCCAGCCATCAGTCCGCTGATATCAACGGGTGCATACCCGAGTAAATCAAGCAAGTGGTTTAACGCACCGGTGCCAGCGTAGTACAGCAGTAGGATGAGCACCAGCTCGGGAACGGCCCTGATTAGGGTGGTATAAACCTCAAGTAAAAATCGGGTAATTGAACCACCGTGCAACTTACCTAAGGCGCCACTTAAACCGATCAGCAATCCAAGTAAGTATGCCCCAATCGCGATTTGCAGCGTGCTCAACAAGCCTTTTAATAAAGACCACCCCCATCCACCGTCGGAAAAAGACAGGAGTTGCCAACTTTGTAAAAAATCTGACATGTAAGCACTGACCGGTGGCAGCTAGGGCCACCGGATGGTTTATTGATGACGGGTTAAACTGTATTAATCGCCGTAGATATCGAAATCGAAGTATTTATCCGAAATTTTCTGATAAGTTCCATCGGCTCGAATTTGCGCAATCGCCGCATTGAACCTAGCCAGTAGCTCAGTATCTTCTTTACGAATCCCAGCGCCAACACCTGGACCAAAAATAGCTTCATCGTTTAATGATGCTTTTATTTCAAAATCTTTACCAGCATCGCTTGTCAAAAAACCCTCAAATGCGAGCGAATCACCCACGACCGCATCAATCCGGCCTGATGCCAAATCCTGATTATGCTCATCGAAGTTTTGGTACGTTTTAATACTGTCTGCCATGGACTCAAAATACGCCTGAGCATAATTCTGATGTGTAGTTGACACCTGCACACCGATAATTTTGCCCTTGACGCTGTCAGGGGAACCATCAATGTCAGCACTTTTTGCGGCGACTAACGCGGCCGGCGTATTGTAGTACTTATCAGAAAACGCAATGGTTTTCATACGTTCCTCTGTAATCGACATTGATCCCACAATAGCGTCTATTTTTTTTGCAAGCAGCGCAGGGATAATACCGTCCCACGCAACTGGCACCACTTCGCATGTCTCACCCATGGCTTCACACAAAGCTGCGCCGATTTCAACTTCCCATCCAACAAGTTCACCGGACGCATTGGTTTCTGAAAATGGCGGATACGGTGCAGAGTCGAGTCCGATACGTATATCTGCTATGACATTGGCCGATACAAGCGCAGTGGTCAGCGTTAGCGTTGATAATATTTTTTTCATTTTTAGTGATCTCCTTTAATTTGATGTTTAGGCAATTTATACGTTTATGGTTAGTGAACTGAAGAAACGAACGACTTACATCGCTCACTCTTGGTTTCGTAAAATACTTGTTGTGCTGTACCGGACTCTTCAACGAGTCCTTCATGTAGAAACAGAACCTGGTTAGACACATCTCGTGCGAATGTCATTTCATGCGTAACCAAAATCATGGTGCGCCCTTCGTTAGCTAAATCTCTGATGACCTTTAAGACCTCTCCAACCAATTCCGGATCGAGCGAGGATGTCGGCTCATCAAATAGCATGACACGAGGCTCAATAGCCAGTGCCCGAGCAATGGCCACACGTTGCTGTTGTCCACCTGACAAAAACGCGGGAAATTCGTCACGCTTGTCCCATAGTCCGACCCGGTTTAAAAAATACTCAGCGTGCTCTCGCGCCTGGGCTTTCGGTACTTTCAGTACATGAACAGGTACCTCCATGACATTTTGCAAAACGCTCATGTGGGCCCATAAGTTGAAGCTTTGAAACACCATGCCCAGTTTTGTACGCAGCCGCTCTACCTGCTTCTTGTCCAGCGCTTCAAGACCCTGTTTGGTTTGTTTGAACCGGATAGCCTCCCCGGCCACACTGATGCTGCCTTTACTGGGTTGCTCTAAGAGATTAATACAGCGTAGAAACGTACTTTTGCCAGAGCCACTGGCGCCGATAATGGATAGCACATCACCTTCATGAGCCTGCAACGACACGCCCTTAAGCACATGCAAATCACCGAATGATTTGTGCAAGTCTTCGACAACCACAGCTTCGGTATTAGAACGGTGGAGCGCTTTGGTCACACGCGCACCTGACAGCTGAACGCCTGATGAATGTTCAATTTTTGAACAGATATGCGCATAGGTGCACCGGTTGATTCCATGTTCAACCAGTGTAGGGTATTAAATTACCTAATGTAAATATCTGGCAAGCTTAATTCGCCACTTCTGTAGGACTAAGACAGCAAATTACTGAGATTTGGTGTTCGAAATGCTGAGAAACGATTTTCATCTATCTCGAACCAGTCTTGCAGCACTTGATTGTACACAGCCCGGTAATCCATCGTGTACACCTGATCGTTGTCAACCAACTGACTTAAATCCGGGGCTGCACCGTAGAGTCCACCAACAATTTTTCCACCCAGCAGCATATGGGGTGCTGCGGTGCCGTGGTCTGTACCGCCAGAGGCGTTCTCGACTGCGGTCCGGCCAAATTCGGAATACGTCAGAATTAAAGTATTATCCCACTCGTTATCCTGCTTTAATTTCTCGCTGAAGTCTGACACGGCCACACTGAGTTCGCGCAAACGAGCAGCATGGCGATTCAGTTGGTAGGTATGCGTATCGAACCCACCCAATTGCACCCGGTAAACCGGTGTGTCAACACCCGATCGAATCAGTCGTAATACCTCGGCAAGTTGGTTTCCTAAACCACCTCCTTTTATGCGAGGTGCTTTTTTCTGTTTACCCAATTTTTGGTTTAAGCGCGTTAGCGTGCTGTCAAGTTCATTCATCTTGTTGGCGACAAGTTGAACACTGCTAGTCGCTTGATTCGATAAGCCCGTTGTAAAACGATCGCGGGTTTCAATTTGAGATGTTGAGTTGACCGACATCCAGCGACCACTATCACTATTAAAGATACGCAAACCACCCTTCAAACTGATGCCATGTGCATCATTTACCAGACGCCCAAGATTATGTTCAATATCGTGGGTTATCCAGCCCAACCGACCATTCTTTAATCCATCCCCACCAGTCTCCCACAACTCAATAGATTTAAAGTGAGAACGATTCGCCTTTGGATAGCCCAAGCCTTGTACCCAAGCCATTTGACCCCTATCCCACAGTTTCATTAGCGGTGTGAGCGCAGTGTGTAATGCATAATCAGCGTTGAGTGAGACTGTCTCTTTCTGCGCTAAGCCGATTGTGGGACGAAGCCGATGATAAAAGTCGTTCTTGACCGGTACCAAGGTATTCAATCCATCGTTGGCTCCAGCTAACTCAACAAGAATAAGTCGTTTACCGTTGGACATTGCGTTAGCGGCATATAAACTCTGTACCGCACTCAAACCGGCCGGCATTATCGCGCTTACCGCTAGTGCTTTCAGGATGTCACGTCTATGCATGAATCTTTCTCCGCTAGTCAATAAACCTGGTACACAGGGTGTTTTATGAGACGTTGTAACTGCACGTTGAAATTTTCATCGCGCAGGTTTTGTAAATCTGGAAATGCCGACACCTCAAGTCCGCCAATAAGTAGCTCCGGTATCGATAACTGCGCGGCAGCGAATGCGTTTTCAAATGCGTCAATGCCAGACAAGCTTACGATTGGCGCTGGCACCGGACTGATGCCAGGTTCATCCGGCTTATATTGCGCATTAATATCGATGATGCGACCGTGCTTTGCATACCGACTGGTTTCCAGTAAACCCCGTAACGACGACACCTGCTTTCGCAATGCATCCAATTTTACTTCTTTACCTGTCGGGTAATGTTTATTTGCTATGTGCGTAAGCATGTTTGGAACGCTTACCCACAAAGAATCGATAAGCGCTTTATCGGCAGGTGATAACGATTCGTAGTGACAGTTCACCGTTCTGTCACTGGTCGATGTTATCGGAAACGATAAAGACCTGTGCTCAGGATACTGCCTGTTAAACCATGAACACTCTGGCCACTCTTCAACACAGTCAGGCAAACAACCATCCGTGTTCAACTGTAGGCTAACCTTATTCTTACCCAACCATTGTAAGTGTACTGTTAAGTTGTGAATGTATCGTTCTGGTGTTTGTACATCTTGATACACCGCAATCAGCTGCGACTTATTCTTGCGGATTTTTTTCCACCACAGGCTCACATCCGAAGCGCTGTATTCGCTGCGTAGCGCTTGCTTTGCAGCAGCATCTGAACTTACCGGAATGGTCACCTTGCCTTTGCAGTACAAATTACCGGCATTTCGCCTATTCTGCGGTTTGCAGGCACTTTGTTGTTCTGCACCGGACGCCGTGTGCCATTGCCCATTCACCTGTACTCCATCCACAAATAAATTACGGTCACCGTTTTTTCCAGCCGCATCATTTAAAAAATGTACAGCCACATGGGTGGCGTCAGATAGAGCCGTTGCAGAGGGTTGAAATTCGGCAAACTTCCAGGACAATTCATTTTCATCCTGCATTTCTCCAAACCGCTCGGTGTCGTACCCAACACTGAGCTCATGGACATCGCTGGTCCACAGTATTTTGTTGTGCTTTAAAAGCTCAACTTTATACAGTGGTGCTCCGAGATACAAATGTGCTGCCATCCGAACCTGTAAACCGGATTCACCCAAGTCTGAATTGCGTGACGACAGCATCTCGTTGTTTTGAGAAGAGCGCATGTTAGTACTATCGTTAGCCATCATCATATTGCCTGCTGCACTACCCTGCTTGCTATTCGATAATAAAGTATCGAGCGCTATTTGACGGTTCAGCAGTCGCCCCGGTGCAACAAACGCTTCACCCTCACTCCAACCAGCAACATTCGGAGGTGAAAAGAGCGTCATACCTGCAACAGATAACAGCGCAGGCATCTGAAACCAGTTTTGTTTTGGAAACTCTAATGATCTGGCGGTCCCCAGCAGCAATGTAGCAGGCGATTTTATAATGGACAATCGATTATCCTGAGACCAAAATTCTGCGCTACTGAGTACAGATATATAAAGTTGTAATAAGTTGTAGTCAGAATCGCGGAATGCATTAGATTGTGTTGTTACAAATTCTTGCGACGGTGCACTATCGGATATAAATGCAGACCAAAACTTCGTCACCAAAAATTCGGCTGCTGCGGGTTGCTCCAGAATCACATCGATCAGCGAATCGCCGTTATGCTTTTGCGTCACCCCAAATAGTGTTTTGGCACCTTCATCATGTTTGTTTGTGTCAAACCGATATTGCACGTTATTAACATCGGAAAAACTATGCCCGGTTAAAGCACGCGCAGCTTGCTTCACGGTTGATTCAGTGTAATTACCTTCACCCAATGTAAATAACTCAAGTAACTCTCTTGCAAGGTTTTCATTGGGCTTTTGTTTTCGGTTACTTTTATTGTCCAGATACGCCAACATGGCAGGGTCCCGGATAATGGCTTTTAGAAAGTCTCGGTAGGAGCCTTGGGTGTATTGCCTGAATAATTGGTTTTGCCGCGCCATGGCGATACTGCGTTGGCCAATGTCTGAGTAGCTAGTTGCAAAATGGTCGTGCCAGAACAGCACGAGCCTTTCCGTTTGTGGAGAATCGGTTTGTAGTATGTTGCTGACCCACCACTGACGCAGATCACTGATCTCCCGATCGCGCGATGCGTTAAATTCCTGTCGCTCGCTATTATCCATGTACCTGCGTGTCCAATATAAGGTAGCTGGATTGTTAACCCAGTCGGGCATGGCAACAGCGGGAGTTGTGTTTAAGCCGTTGACGATGGCTTGTACCGCTTGCCGTCGATTCATATTGATGTAGCGATACAGCTGCTCAGGACTGGCACCAAAACCGGTTCGACCTAACAAGTGACGAGCATCAGCCAAGTTCATTTGCTGGTTTAGCCACGGCATTTGACTCGATTGTGCAAAGCTCGCTGATGATGCAAATACAAGCTGAAGCACGCATAGCCATGCGAGTGTACCGAGCGTGGACCTGCGTTTTCGCTTATCCAGCCTTTTTGGGGTAATGTTCATGTCAATATCCTAATACTTTTCAGCAGGCTCAGCGATCTGAATTGCCAACCTGACACGTATAATCTGGATAGAGCGATCTAACAACCCAACGGAGTCCACCATGCGATATACCGCCCGGTTTTTACTGCTAGCAACAGCAATACTGTTACCACTGTCCGCCTACGCCGATTCGAATAAACTATCCCCGAATACGGATTTATCGCCAAATGAAGTCGTACAAATCGTCATTACAGCACTGAAAACACACTCCGACAACAGCAATGATGGCATTGAAACCGTGTTCCGGTTTGCATCGCCGGGCAACAAAGCCGTTACCGGTCCCATCGAGCGGTTTACCCAAATGATTAAACGTGGCTTCCCAGATATGCTGAACCATCTACAAAGTGAAGTCAGTGAAATACAAGTAGACGGAAACACTGCATTGCAAGCAGTGTGGTTAACCACTGTAACCGGCTCAAAGCATGGCTATATGTTCCAACTCGGGAAGCAAGCGGAAGGAGAATTCAAAGGTATGTGGATGACCGAAGCGGTGATGCCGTTACGCACCAACGCCCCGCAAGGCCAATCGATTTAAACGCTGGGCATGTCTACGTCGTGCTGACGGCACGCTTGCTGTAGCGTGTTATGTAACAAACACGCGATGGTCATAGGGCCAACTCCACCAGGTACCGGCGTAATCGCGCCGGCCACTTGCGATGCTGTGTCAAAATCAACGTCGCCGACTAACTTGTTTTTACCGTCTCTTTCTATACGGTTAATACCAACGTCAATCACTGCGGCACCAGCTTTAACCCAATCGCCCGGTATCATTTCAGGTCGTCCTACTGCCGCAACCAGAATGTCCGCAGTTTTGCATACATCTGCTAAATTCTGTGTACGTGAATGAGCTATGGTGACTGTGCAACTCTCTGCAAGTAATAGTGCAGCCATGGGTTTGCCCACGATATTCGAGCGCCCCACAACCACTGCATTAAGACCGCTCAAATCACCCAACCGATCTTTGAGCATCATGATGCAACCCAGCGGGGTACACGGGACCACACCCTCACCGCCGGTGCTTAATAAACCAACGTTGGTGATATGAAAGCCATCAACATCCTTTTCATAATGGATGGCATCCAGCACCTTTGATTCATCTATGTGTTTTGGCAATGGCAATTGCACCAGGATTCCGTGAATAGAACTATCCGCGTTAAGTTCATGTACCAGTTGAAGAACTGTGTTTTCGTCAGTGTTTTCATCCAGCTTGTGCTCTACTGATTTCATCCCCACTTCCACGGTTTGACGGGCTTTATTACGTACGTAAACCTGACTTGCAGGGTCTTCACCAACCAACACTACGGCCAGACCAGGTACCAAATTGTGCTGCTCTTTTAGTTTGCTGACCTGCGAAGTTAATTTTTTACGCAAACCTGCAGCGAATGCTTTACCGTCGATTAGGTTACTCATGAAAATGCTCTCTTGAAACGTTCTGTAATATTTGCTGGCTTAAACTGTGCAGTACGAGCCAGTAAGACCGGTACACGCCCGTCCAACTTTGCTGTATGTTAAAGCATAATGTCTGCTTGAGGTTACTATCATGATCAAATGGATCAGCAAACCAGACGCCTACCAGATCGTTGCCATAACGCTACTGACGCTTAGCGCTTGCAGCAGCGACCCAGCCTCTGAGAGCGCAAACCTTACAAGCACCACCACCGTTGAAGAGAACCCACCGCTAAGCTCTGACGCTAACGGACCAGTAGACGACGAACCGAGTTCAGTGAGCGCGGACACCCCCTCAAATGACTGGCCAATCACCCAGCGCATAAAACAATTGATGGGGCGCACACTGATTCCATTGAATCAAGCCATCAATCAAGGCCAGACACTAACCATGCAACAAGAAAATTGTATTGGCGCATTTGACCCCGCGCTGGGTGAAGCGCTGTTGTCTATTGATTGCAAACAGCCGTTGGCAACCGGCGATGTTGCCATTTATATTGCAGCGGCAGGGTTTGAGCCTACGAACGGTTGTCACGCAGACTTATTTGCAAGTCAATACGATGCCTGCACAGTCGATTTTGCAGAAATCACGGTGACAACACTGTGGACACAACCAACATTCGACAATGAACAACAGGCGCGTCGTCCTGTGCCGCTTGCAGGCGCATCAATCAGCTACGCCATGCAGTCAAATGTAATGACGATTGAAAATCTACCTGCAGCCTTAACAGGTAGGTTCAGTTGTGAATTCGATATTAACTCGCAGTTGGCCGCCAGCGAAAATCAAGCCCAAAACTGCGACCAACTACTGCAAGACCTAATCAGTTTGATCGATCTGCATTTATCTTAGGGTCTCATTTAACTTAGGGTCTGTTGTTAATACTAATCGACTTGCTTTACGGGAATAGGCCGCGCTGCAGCAACTTTGCTGCGTTCAACGCTTATCATTAATACGCCGTTGTTCATGCTGGCACTTAAAGTGGACTCTTCGGCATCGTCAGCTAAGGCAATAATACGTTTAAACTGTCCGTGGCGTCGCTCAGACTTCATGGAAGTCACGCTGGTATCGGTAGAGCGAGAGCCTTTCACTGTGAGTTCACCTCGATGAACACTAACATCGATATCGCTTAAACTGACTCCCGGTAAATCAATTAAATACCGGTATTCAGTGTCGCTTTGCAACGCATCAGTTGCCGGTACCCAATCGGCAGACTCGCCTGTATTGGCGGTGGGGTTGACCCACTCTCCTTCAAACAATCGACCCAGTTCACGACCCAGTTCTTGCTGAATTTTCTGGATTCCATCAAAGTTAATAAATTGATCTGCGCGGTACTGACTCATATTCAAACCCTCACTGTGTATACCAAAATCCTAAGGGCCTTGGCCATTATTTCAAGGGTTGGGTAACAATGCTGATGCGCCGGTTAACGCGGGGTAAGGGTCATGGATCACAAAAGTTGGAATCGTTAACATTTCATCGCGCATGCGTCCCTTAGCCTCAAACCGAGTTCTGAATTGCGATTGATCGAGCAAGTCTCCGAGCTTCGGGACTATTCCGCCACCAATGTAAATCCCACCCCATGCACCCAGGGTTAACGCGAGATCGCCGGCGCAGGCGCCGAGTAGACCGCAAAACAGCTCAAGCGCCTCTACACAATGAGGATCCGATTGATCTAAGCCTGTTGATGTTACCTGGCTTGGTAAATATTCAGTCGCGGGCAATCCGTCCAGTTCACGCAAAGCGCAAACAATATTGACCAAGCCGGGGCCTGATAAAAATCGTTCGAATGACACATGGTGTCCAAATTTTTGTTGGAATTGTTTTAGTACCTGGAACTCTCGGTCACTGGATAGCGCAGCGGTGCAGTGCCCGCCTTCTGAGTGCAGTGGTATCCATTCATCTGAGCGCTCTGATTTGACTAAGCCAGACACACCTAACCCTGTTCCGGGTCCGATGATGCCCAGGGCGCCCTCGACCTGTGGGGTTTTTGGCCCGATTTGACGATGTTGTGATGGATCCAAGTGCGGTACCGACACCGCTAACGCCGTGAAATCGTTTACCACCGTCAGGGATTCAATACCAATATCGCGAGCAAGCTGATTTTTGGAAAAAGACCATTTGTCGTTGTTTGTGAATGAGACGAAGTCTTCGTTGACCCGAGTGGCAACGGCGAGCACAGAGGATGCTGGTTGGCAGGCATCGGTATCAGCAAGGTACTGACGGATCGCGTGGGCCATACTGTCGTATTCAGCCGCGGCATAGGTTTTGGGGTTATGTTGCCCACGCTCACGGTCCACCAACGCAAAGCGGGCATTAGTGCCTCCGATATCCCCTACTAGTTGTTTTTTATGTGCCAAAACTATGAACTGCCCGGTATGTCAACTGCTTAGACCATCAATCCGCGAGCCTAATATTACGCGGCGCTATCGCGATATTATACGACGCAATGCATCATGATATCGGCTTCCCATTTCACGATATGCA
The DNA here is from genome assembly GCA_964390335.1 of uncultured Granulosicoccaceae bacterium. Lineage (GTDB taxonomy): Bacteria > Pseudomonadota > Gammaproteobacteria > Granulosicoccales > Granulosicoccaceae > Granulosicoccus. The sequence continues at coordinate 95,846 of CAYMHU010000009.1, forward strand.
GAAGATCCGAAATGAATACAGGAGCCTTGCCCGCATGGGTAGGCTGGCGGCACGAGATCATCGTGGTTACTCGACGCTGCAAAGCTGATTTTCGACGCAACATTACGGTGCACCTCGTCAACAATATTTTTTGTGAAGCCAAAAAGGCTAAAGGATCCACGGTGATCATTACCTTTCGACATGGTGCCCACCACCAGCGGTACTGCTGCATTAACTCCTCTGGCACCGACTCCGCGCTGATCAACCAGTGCCTCGGTTCTAATACGATCGATCAACTTACGCAGGTTCTGTTCGTAGCGTGCAGCACAGTCATAGTTATTCGAATCGGCCTCGCCTTGATGCCACAATATTCCGCGTAACACACCTCGAGTTTCACGCAGGGTCATATTCAAGCGTGTTAAAGCACGATCGGCAAGCAGGGTTCCACTGAGGTAGGGTTCTGGTGTTGGCTCTGCATTCCAACCCAGTTCATCTGCGATACTCACGCAAAAACCGGTTGCACTCCATGCCGCTGGAACCAGATATATTTCTTGTGTTGTGTTTGGCAATGCCGCCTTTGCAAATGATAATCCCAAGCCGATAAAGCGCGCCTCTTTGCGCGGCTGTCCAGGAGCCCGCGGTTCGTGCAGGGGATCTTCTGCAACAATATAACGCGGTGAACTCACGTTAGATGATTCATCGGTAAAGCGCCATGGCTCATTGAATATGTTCGTGCTATTTGGCTGTACGTTCAGCTGACGAATGCGCGCAGTTAATTCATCAGGCTCGCCCGGATTGGTTGCTTTAGCGAAAAGCTCGCTGGAACCTTCCATGTTACTTTGACCGATCAACAAGTACACATCTGGGGCACTGACCGGTTTCACATCAAAAACAAGTGTTTCGTTCGTTGGGCCTTGGCCATCATCGGCAGATAATGTAAACCGCCGCTCATGAAAATCGATGGGCGCGACACCCACACCTAGTTTTACAAATAAAATAGATCCAGACACATCGCCAGCCAAGTTTGATGGCTCAAACAGGTACGTGACGTTGTCACCGTCTTGTTGATTTTCAGCCTGTAAAGACAGGTTCACAGCACGTGTATTGCCGGGTGCGCGTTGGATAGACAGTGGAATACTTAGCCAACTCTCATCGCCTTCTTGCAAACTATATCGCTTGGTATCAAGTGCTATGGCTAACTGATCTGAAGAACGCGTTGCGACATTGCGTTCTAATGTGAGTGTGGCCGGTGTGCTACGGTTGCCGTTAAAGTCAATCGCGACCACTTCATACCGGTAACGATTGCTGTCACTGATAGCTGATTCAAAGTAACTTTGTGCATCCAGCGTCGCAAGCACTTGACCATCGCGCTTTATTTCATAGCTCGCGACACCTTGATTATCGCTGGAGCGTTCCCAAAACAACTCGGCTGCTGTAGCTGAGTAATAAACGCCCCGCAAATTCCCGGGAACCGTCGGGGACTCCATATCCGAGACAGGACTAGTCGATGCTGAACTAGCCGCACTGTTACCATTCGTATTGAGGGTCAACTGAACAGGGTCACTGCTACGTCCAGCGGCGTCAAGTGCCGACAATGTATAAACATACTGACGATCTGGCTCCAAATTGGACTCAAAATAACTACGACCATCTGTGTTCGTCAGGAGTTGATTATCACGTTTGAGTTCGTAGCGAATACCAGCTTTAGCAGATTGCGGTGCTAACCAGAAAAGTTCAGCCGCCGTTGCAGAGTACAGCTCGAATCTGAAATTTCTGGGAATCTCAGACGCAGCAATGGGATTGCTTGCTGATCCGCTTTCAACAATATTTACCGTGTTGCTACAAGCACTGTACGCCGTCGTACCGTCTTGTTCGACAAATCCTGTTACACAATAACGTCCAGCCCCCGTGTCAAACAACAACGTGCTTTGCCCCGGTTGTATGCGCCTCGTTTTTATGTAGTTATTATCGATATACAGATTAAACCCACTTGCATTGGTGGGTTCCAGTAAACGGACCTGCACTTTGCCATCTGTGGTGTGGTTTGCTGAAATAACTGGGGCTTCTATGGCGCTGACAACGCCGGAACACACCGCAACGGCCAACGCAAAGAATAGCGCAACTATTCGTGCAACAGGAATCGCCGCTAACAGCGGGAGTTTACGGAGCATTGATCTGGGTTTGCATTTTATCCTGTCGTAATTTTACAGGATACGCCCATATGCCGCTGTTCCTAAACCACAGTGATTAAGCCGCAGTGATGTTGACTGCGCAGTATTTGAACTCTGGAATTTTACCAAACGGATCCAGTGCTTCATTTGTAAGCAGATTCGCTGCAGCCTCGTGATAGCAAAACGGGATAAAAATTTCACCCTCACTGAGACCGGCATCCACTCGCGCTGTCGCCGTTATCTCACCACGTCGCGAAACCACTTTGACCTGACTGCCCGGATCAATATTTAATCCGGCAAGATCATCTGGATTCACCGTAATCACAGCTTCTGGCTCTACCGCATCCAGTACTTGCGAGCGACGAGTCATGGTGCCGGTATGCCAGTGCTCCAGTTGGCGTCCTGTCATCAGCACATAGGGATATTGCGCATCGGTCGTTTCATTCGCCGGGATTATCATTGCAGGTACCAGCTTTGCCTTACCCGATGGCGTAGGGAAACTTTCTTGAAATACCACTGACTGACCTGGATCGGATTCATCGGCACAGGGATAAGTTACCGAATCGGCCTGTTGTAAACGTTCCCAACTGATTCCGGTGATACTGGTCATTGCCTGACGCATTTCCTCGTAGACTTCAGATACGTGACCGTAATGCCAATTAAGTCCAATTCGGTTTGCCAGCTGTTGCAAAATCCATAAATCCTGTTTTGCATCACCGGGTAATTCAACCGCTGCACGCCCCATTTGTACACGACGATCAGTGTTGGTCACTGTGCCGTCTTTTTCCGCCCAACCGGATGCGGGTAGCACGACGTCTGCAAACGCAGCGGTTTCAGTTAAAAACAAATCCTGAACCACCAAGTGATCTAGCGATGCCAATGCATCGCGAGCGTGATTCAGATTGGGATCGGACATAGCCGGGTTCTCGCCCATGACATACATGCCTCGAATGGTACCTTCCAATGCCGCATGCATTATTTCGACGACGGTGAGGCCGGGCTTATCATCGAGTTGAGCACCCCAAAACTGACTAAAGCGTGCGTTGGCCTCGGCATTATCAACCCGCTGATAATCCGGAAACATCATCGGTATGAGGCCAGCATCGGATGCGCCTTGTACATTGTTTTGACCGCGCAGCGGGTGTAAACCCGTCCCGGGCCGACCAATCTGACCTGAGATCATGCACAACGAGATTAGGCAGCGGGCATTATCGGTGCCATGAATGTGTTGCGATACACCCATACCCCAGAAAATCATTGACCCGTTTGATGTTGCAAACAAGCGAGCCACTTCGCGTAAAGTTTCCGCCGGGATACCACACACAGCTTCCATTTTGTCAGGGCTGTAGTTTTCGACATTCGACTTCAGTAAGTCGTAGTCTTCCGTTCTGGTTTCGATGAAATCCTTATCGACTAAGTCTTCTTCTATGATGCAGTGCATCATTGCATTTAGCATAGCGACATCGGTATCGGGTTTAAATTGCAGCATGTAATCCGCATGGCGCGCTAGGTCCGTGATCCGCGGATCCATGACAATCAGCTTCTTGCCTGCTTTGGCAGCGTTTTTCATGAAAGTGGCCGCCACCGGGTGGTTGGCTGCAGGGTTCGCTCCGATAACAACAATGACGTCAGCCTCGGCAACGTCTGACACCTGATTCGATACCGCACCCGAACCCACACCCTCCAACAATGCCGCAACACTCGATGCGTGACATAAGCGTGTACAGTGATCAACGTTGTTATTCTCAAATCCCGTTCGGACCAATTTTTGAAACAGATACGCTTCTTCATTACTGCCTTTTGCAGAACCGAATCCGCATAAGCCTGCCGGACCATGGTTTGCTTTAATATCGTTTAATCCCTTTGCAGCAAGATCGAGCGCCTCATCCCAACTTGCCTCACGAAACATTTTCGATGTATCAGCCGGGTCGTAAAACTCGTTAAGGCCTTTTGGTACGCCATCCTTACGGATTAAGGGTTTGGTTAGTCGCTCTGGGTGAGCAAGATAATCGAAACCGTAACGGCCTTTAACGCACAAGCGACTGTTGTTAGCCGGGCCATCACGACCTTCAACGTATTGAATTTTATTGTCTTTAACATTGAATGTAAGTTGACAGCCAACGCCACAATACGGGCACACTGAATCAACCTTTTTATCAATCTCTTGCAATCCAACATTATTAGCGGGCATCAGTGCACCCGTTGGGCATGCTTGTACGCACTCACCACAAGCAACGCAGGAGCTGGCGCCCATGTCATCACCCAAGTCGAAAACAATTTCAGCATGATTACCGCGAAATGCCATGCCAATAACATCATTGACTTGCTCTTCACGACAGGCGCGTAAGCACCGCGTACACTGAATGCACGCATCCATGTTCACGGCAATAGCAGGGTGAGATAAATCTTGCTCAGGTTGAGTTCGGGACTCAAAGCGCGGCATCCCCACTTCCATTTTCCCGGACCAGAAGTCAAGTTCAGAGTGTCGCGTGTACTCAGTTTCCACCACATCAGACTGCAGTAATTCCAGCACCAACTTCTGAGATTTAACAGATCGGTCATTGCTGGTGTGAACTTTCATGCCGTCTGTTGGGGTTCTCACACACGATGGTTGCAGTACTCGTTCACCTTCTATTTCTACAACGCAGGCGCGGCAATTGCCGTCTGCGCGCAAGCCTTCCTTAAAACACAAATGCGGAATATCCACACCGGCTCGTTTGGCAGCTTGCAATATCGATTCACCGTTATACGCATCAATGACTTTGCCATTGAGCTCAAAGCTGATGGTGTCGATTACATCATCCGGATTCGCAGCCATTAACTGTTACTCGCTTTGTTAAGTTCGTGCGGAAAATACTTAATGACACTGCGCAACGGATTTGGTGCAGCCTGTCCAAGTCCGCAAATAGACGCATCTTCCATTACGGTAGCTAGATCTTCCAGTTTCTCGAGATCCCAATCGTCCTGTTCCATTAACTTGGCCGCTTTGCCGGTGCCAACCCTGCAAGGTGTGCATTGCCCGCAAGACTCATGTTCGAAAAAACGCATCGATGTTAACGCAGCTTGTTTCGCAGAGTCTTGATCAGACAACACGACAATAGCCGCTGACCCAATAAAACAACCGTAAGGTTGTAGCGTATCGAAATCTAACGGCACATTGCCTAATGATGCTGGCAGGATGCCGCCGGAAGCACCACCCGGGAAATAGCCATAAAATGCATGTCCGTCCAGCATACCCCCGCAATATTCGTCGATGAGTTCTTGCATGGTGATTCCAGCAGGCGCCAGATGGACACCGGGCTTTTTAACGCGACCCGATACCGAAAAGCTGCGCAAACCTTTGCGATCATGCCGTCCCTCATCAGTAAACCATTGCACGCCCTTTTCAATAAAGTCTCGAACCCAGTACAAAGATTCAAAATTATGTTCAAGCGTAGGTTGACCAAACAAACCGACTTGTGCGACGAATGGTGGGCGCAGCCGAGGTAGCCCGCGTTTGCCTTCAATAGATTCGATCATGGCCGATTCTTCGCCACAAATATAGGCACCGGCGCCGCGACGAAATGCTACCTCGGGTAACTCAAAAGTTGCATTGGCGACTAACTTGGCAAATTCAGTTTCCAAAATTTTACGACCCAATGCGTACTCATCACGCGTGTATACCCAAATTTTCTCGCAGCCAACAACAGCGGCCGCAATCAGCATGCCTTCGAAAAACCGGTGTGGATCTGATTCAATGTAAAAACGATCTTTAAAGGTTCCCGGTTCGCCTTCATCAATATTGACGGCCATATAGCGTGGTCCTTTCTGGGACGAAACGATATCCCACTTAGTACCTACCGGAAAGCCTGCACCACCCAAGCCACGTAAACCGCTGTCTTTCATTAATTGAATGATTTGCGCAGCCGGTCGCTGACCAGACATAACTTCGGCCGCAATTTTATAGCCACCATCCTTTGCGTACGCTTTATATGAGATATGGGTGTTCGGTTCTGAAGGCACAACCTGCCCGCTATCGACAGCTTGCTGCACACTTTCTGCAGTCGCTTTATCAACCGTGTTGAAACCGACGACAGCCGCTGGCGCTTCCGCACAGCGACCAATACAAGGCACAGCTTGTACTCTTACGTCCTTGCCCAGCGTAGCTGTTAGTTTTTTGATTAGCTCAGTAGAGCCGGCTAGCTCACAACTAACCGAATCGCAGACACGCACAGTTAGCGCAGCTGGTGCCGGTTCGTTATCTTTAACCACATCGAAGTGATGATAGAAGGTAGCTACCTCATACACCTCGGTTGGCGCCATTTTAAGTTCGTGCGCCAACGCAACCAGATGTTGCGACGACAAATGCGCATACCGGTCCTGAATGAGGTGCAGGAATTCAATGAGCAAATCGGGTCTGCGCTCAGCTGTACCGAGCAAATCACGCACTTGCATAAGCGCATTGACATCGACCATACGGCCTTTGCCAAACCCTTTCTTGCGTTTGCGCTTGGTTGCTACCTGACCAGTCGCTGCGTTATCTGCTGTTGTTACCATGTATTGCTGTACCCGTTAGATAGACGAAGTGGTTGTCGCTGATCTAATACTTAGAACAATCCCTCAACAACCCCTTCGGCATTCATTTTAATGCGGTTAGCAGCTGGTTCACGTGGCAGACCTGGCATAGTCATGATATCGCCACATACAACAACAACGAAACCGGCTCCAGCTGAGAGTCGCACTTCTCTAACCGGCAAAATGTGTCCGGTCGGCGCACCTTTCGCGTTTGGATCCACCGAAAAGCTGTACTGCGTTTTTGCAATACAAACCGGTAAATTCCCGAAACCTTCTGCTTCTAGTTCGGCTACTTGCGTCATCGTTTTTTGATCAACAGCAATATCGTCTGCACGATAAATCTTGGTAGCAATTGCGCGTACCTTATCCAGCAATGGCAAATCATCCGGATAACTCGTTTGGAACTTAGCTGCACCGCTGTCTGCCAACGCGGCAACTTCAGTTGCCAGGTCCATTGTGCCTTCGCCACCGGCTGCCCAGTGATTGGCATCAATGGCTTTCACACCAAGCCCGTTACATGCATCGGTTACCGCTTTCATTTCTGCTTCAGTATCGGCGGAAAAGCGGTTAATCGCCACGACAACCGGCACACCAAAAGACTGCACATTTTCAATGTGTCGTGCAAGGTTAGAACAGCCCGCTTCCACCGCTTTCACGTTTTCTTTACCAAGATCTTCTTTGGCGACACCGCCATGCATCTTTAACGCACGTACTGTTGCTACTAACACAACCGCATCTGGGGACAGTCCTGATTGACGACACTTAATATCAAAGAATTTTTCGGCACCCAAATCTGCGCCGAATCCAGCTTCGGTTACCACGTAGTCGGCAAGCTTCAGCGCGGACTTGGTTGCAATGACGGAGTTACACCCATGCGCAATATTGGCAAACGGGCCACCGTGAATAAATGCAGGGTTGTGCTCGAGCGTTTGCACCAGATTCGGGTTAATGGCATCTTTAAGCAACACCGCCATTGGGCCAGGTGCCATAACCGCACTGGCGCGAATTGGCTTACGATCACGCGTGTATGCAATAACGACTTGTCCAAGCCGTTCGGTCAGATCTTCAATACTGGTCGCTAGACAGAAAATAGCCATGACTTCCGACGCAACGGTGATATCAAAACCGTCCTGCCGTGGATAACCATTACCAGGACCGCCTAAGGAGCTGGTGATTTGCCGCAGTGAACGATCATTCATATCGACAACGCGACGCCACGATACTCGACGGGAATCGATACCTGCTTCATTACCCCAATAAATATGGTTATCGATTAACGCCGACAACAAACTGTGTGCGGACGTAATAGCATGAAAATCTCCGGTGAAATGCAGGTTGATGTCTTCCATAGGGATAACTTGCGCATACCCACCGCCGGCAGCACCACCTTTCATTCCAAAACAGGGGCCTAAGCTGGGTTCACGTAAACACACCATGGCGTTCTTGCCAATGCGGTTTAAGCCATCAGTCAAACCAACAGATGTAGTGGTTTTGCCTTCGCCTGCGGGGGTTGGCGTTATGGCAGTAACCAGGATGAGCTTGCCATCGGGTTTATCTTTCAGTGTTTCAATGTACTTCAGATCAACTTTGGCTTTGGTATGACCGTACGGCATGAGCGCATCGTTTGGGATACCGAGCTTGTCTGCTATGTCGCTTATAGGTTTTATTGGCGCAGCCTGTGCGATATCTATATCGTTCAATTCACTATCCCCGTTTGTTTAAATTAATCGCTGTTAAATAATAGTACTGTTATGATCAAGCTAACTTGTCGCCGACTTTTAAACCGGTGCGACCAACGAACTCTGCAGCTGTCTCTTTTACTTTGCCGGACTTTACCCGCTTGACAGCGATCGCACCGTCGCTCGCAGCCACAACAAATTGCTCATCATCGACCTGTAACACTTCGCCGGGAGCACCGCCAGACGCCGAACTTAATCGAGCTTCGTTAACCGTAAACTCTTCTTCACCAAAAGAGGCACCAGCACCTGGCGCAGGAATGGATGCCCGGATACCGTTGTACACCTCTTGCACAGGTTTGGACCAGTCTATGCGCGCCTGCTCTTTCCCGTACCAGGATTCATAGCTGCCATCATCAAGATTTTGTTCGATACGCGGCGCCGTACCAGCTTTGACCAAATCCAGAGATTCGATCATCGCATCAACCCCCAAGGGAAATAGCTTATTAAAATACACTTCACCTAAAGTTTCATCTGGACCAATTTCACACCGCTTTTGCAACAGCACCGGACCTTCATCTAACCCTTCATCAGGCCAGAAAATAGTTAAACCCGTGCTAGTGGCTCCCATGGCAATAGGCCAGTTTATAGACGATGGTCCACGGTGCATTGGCAACAAGGACGGATGATATTGAAATGAACCTAAACGTGGCGCATCCAGAACAGGCTGAGGAACAAACAGCAGCACATACGCCATGATGCACACATCTGCATCAAACGACTTCATGAGCTCCAGCGACTCGTCCGTTTTCCAGGACGCAGGCTGATGAACCGGCAAACCTTTTTCCAAGGCTGTCGCTTTGATGGGGTCAACAGGCCTGCCTTCTTTATCTGGGGCCGTGCACACCGCAACAACATCTTCCCCTCTATCGAGTAAGGCTTTTAATACAGCTTCACCGAAGGCTTGCTGACCATGAACGACGATTCTCATTAAACGGCTCCCTCAGTGCGCATATTTTCAATTTCTGTAGATGAGTATCCAAGCACCTGTGACAACACCTCGTCAGTGTGCTCACCCAACAGTGGCGAACGTTCTACCTCTACCGGTGAATCTGATAGTTTTATCGGGCACCCCACCGTTAAATATTTACCGCGTTCCGGGTGATCAACTTCGACAATAGTGCCTGTATCGCGTAGCGAGGGTTCTTCAGCGATTTCTTTCATGGAAAGTATTGGACCAACCGGGATATTCAGCGGGTTACAAATTTCCATGACTTCAAATTTGCTTTTTGTTTTGGTCCAGGCCTCAACCGCATCGAACACTTCGTTTAATCGGGGTAAACGTGCAGCAGGCGTTGCGTAGTCTTCGTGTTCTTTCCATTCAGGTTTTCCGATGACATCACACACATTCTTCCAAACGGCGGCTTGCGTAATAAAATACGTATAAGCGTTTGGATCGGTTTCCCAACCTTTACACTTCAAAATACGCCCCGGTTGCCCACCACCTGAATCGTTACCAGCGCGTGGAGTCGCGTCTCCAAACTCAACACCTTCGCCAAATTGCGAATACTCTTCTAAAGGACCGTGATCGAGACGTTGCTGATCACGCAACTTCACACGACATAAATTCAGCACGCCATCTTGCATCGGGGCTAACACTTTTTGACCTCGACCCGACTTCTCTCGCTGATACAAAGCGGTCACAATACCCAGGGCTAAGTGTAATCCGGTACCGGAATCACCAATTTGCGCACCGGTAACCATTGGGACATCATCACGAAAACCGGTTGTGGAAGCAGAACCGCCTGCACATTGAGCAATGTTCTCGTAAACCTTGCAGTCCTCGTACGGACCGGGGCCAAAGCCTTTGACCGACGCCAGAATAACGCGCGGATTCAATTCCTGAATGCGTTCCCATGTAAAGCCCATTCGATCAAGCGCACCTGGAGCAAAGTTCTCCACCATGACATCACATTCCTTAACCAGCTTTTCCAACACTTCTTTACCGCTGTCGGTTTTAGTATTAAGCGTAATGGAGCGTTTATTGTGATTCAGCATCGTGAAATACAGAGAATCCGCACCTTCCACATCAACGAGTTGTTTTCTGGTTGCATCACCCACACCCGGCCTTTCAACCTTAATGACGTCTGCGCCAAAAAAACCCAATAGTTGAGTACAGGTTGGCCCTGATTGAACGTGTGTAAAGTCGAGTATTTTTACGCCTTCTAAAGCTTTCATATTGTCGTGTTACCTAATTAAATTTATCTAGTTCGTCGCTACTTACAACTATGTGTCCGGTTAAAAGCTAGCTCGATTTTTTGCCCACAACACTTTGTGGATTCAAGTTGCCAATTCGCCCACTTTCTGTTCCAGCATTCTCATCGATTACTGCATTAACAAGTGTTGGCTTACCCGAATCAATGGCATCGTTTACGGCTTTAGTTAGCTCATCTCGCGTAGTGGCACAAACCCCCACACCACCAAAGGCTTCCATCATTTTATCGTAACGAATGTCCTTAACAAAAACAGTGGGAGCAACATCACTGTGCCCCGTTGGATTGACATCTGTACCACGGTAAATACCGTTGTTGTTGAACACAACAACGCACACCGGTAGGTTGTAGCGACAAATGGTTTCGATTTCCATACCGGAGAAGCCAAATGCGCTATCCCCTTCAACTGCCAGTACGGGGTGTCCTGTTTCAATTGCCGCAGCAATGGCGGCCCCCATGCCAATACCCATAATGCCCCAGGTACCAACATCAATTCGTTTACGCGGTTTATGCATATCGATGATGCTGCGTGCGAAATCAAGTGTGTTTGCGCCTTCATTAACCAACATGGTATCGGGGCGCTCAGTCATAATTTGTTTTAACGCAGCCAACGCTGTATGAAAGTCCATGGGCACTGTATCGCTACCCAGGCGCTGTGCCATTTTAGCCAGATTGCCATCGCGCTTTTCATTGATTTTATTTATCCAGTCGGCAGGAGGCTTCGGTAATCCACCCATACCCGCAAGTAACGCATTTAAACAAGAGCCGATGTCTCCTACTAGTGGCGCTGCAATTTCAACATTGCTATCCATTTCACGTGGATCAATATCGATTTGAATGAATTTCTTTGAACCCGGTGCACCCCAGCTTTTGCCTTTACCGTGCGACAACAACCAATTGAGTCGCGCGCCCACCATAACGACCACATCAGACTCTTTCAGCGCTAACGATCGAGCCGCACCGGCTGATTGCGCATGGGTATCAGGCAATAACCCTTTCGCCATACTCATTGGCAGATAAGGAATGCCGCTTTTCTCTACAAACTCTCTAACCGTGTCATCAACCTGTGCGTATGATGCACCTTTACCTAATATGATCAGTGGTCGTTTTGCGTCTTTAAGAACCGCTAAAGCTCTGTCCACTGCTGCCTGAGATGGAATTTGTTCAGGCGCAGGGTCGATAACTTCAACTAATGAACGAGCACCTTTTTCAGCATCCATTACCTGGCCAAATAACTTGGCAGGTAAATCCAGATACACGCCGCCTGGGCGTCCAGAGACTGCCGTGCGAATAGCGCGAGCAACTGCGATACCAATATCTTCCGCGTGTAGAACACGGTAAGCCGCTTTACACAATGGCTTGGCAATAGCCAGCTGATCCATTTCTTCGTAGTCGCCTTGCTGTAAGTCAACGATCTCCCGTTCAGAGGACCCGCTTAATAGAATCATGGGCCAACAGTTGGTCGTAGCATTGGCTAAAGCTGTTAAACCATTTAGAAAACCAGGCGCAGAAACTGTCAGACACAACCCGGGTTTCTTGGTTAGGTACCCGGCAACCGCGGCTGCATTGCCCGCGTGTTGTTCGTGGCGAAATGAGAATACTCGCATGCCTTCCGCTTGCGCCATGCGTCCAAAATCGGTAATGGGAATGCCCGGAACACCATAAATGTTATTAATACCATTAAGTTTGAACGCATCAATTAGCAGATGAAAACCGTCTGTTAATTCTCCGGTTTCCCCATCCTTGGATGTTTTGGATTTAAGCGCACTTTCTTCTACCGACATTAATATTCCCCAAAATTAAGAATTGAGCTACTCAAGATAATCAACGTGTTTTTCAACATGCTTAGCCAATTTTAACGCATGATCTTGCACCAGCTTTTCAACTAATGCTGTATCTCTGGCCATTAACGCTTCAATAATTCGCATATGATCTATGACAGACTGAATTGTTCGATCTGGATCTTTTATCGTGCTTGATCGTATTGAATGCATATGCACAAACAGGCGTCGTGCCGTTGAAATTAGAAATTCATTTTTACTTAAAGAAATAATATCCTGATGAAATTGGATATTATTCTCTGAATATTCATCGATATGCGCACCATCTGTCGATCGATCCATCTGGTATTGTCTGCATCGACGCCTGAAAGCGCTTAACTCATCTTCCGTTGCATTTAAACTGGCTAGTCGTGCAGCCATTGATTCGAGCGCTGCCCATACCTGAATAATTTCAATTATTTCCTTCTTGGTCTTACGCACTACAAACGTGCCGCGTCTGGGAATATTCTGAACTATCCCTTCTTGTTCTAAACGAGACAAGGCTTCTCTTACAGGTGTACGACTAACGCCCAACTGTTCAGCGAGTTTTCTTTCATCCAACCGGGGCACAGTTTTGACGGAGTAAATATCCATCGATACAACGGCCATACGCAGCGCATCAAATACTTTGTCTTTTAAAACTGGGTCGTTTTGAATTGGCTTTACATCGACACTGTCCATCATCGTCCGCGTTTAACCTGTACCAGCGGAATCCGCAGCCGCATTTTTCTTGTTACGCATTTTGGCGTATACCGGCGCTAAAACCAGCAATACGGCAATGGCGATACAGATACCGCTGATGGGACGTGTAACAAAAGTGGTGACATCGCCCTGCGACGCTAACAACGATTGTCTCAAGGAACGTTCGGCAAGTGGTCCAAGCACAATGGCCAAAACCGCTGGAGCAACGGGATAATTTAGCTTACGCAGTAAATATCCAACCACACCGAATAAGAACATTAACCACACATCGTGCATGGTTTGTGTGGGCGCATAGCCGCCGACCACACATAAAATATAAATTATGGGTGCCAATATAGTAAATGGCATGGTTAGCACCCTGACGAACAATGGGATAAACGCAAGGTTTATTAGCAGGGTTGCAAAGTTAGCAATATACAAAGAGCCGATTAAGCCCCACACAAAGTCGGGACGCTCTGAGAAAAGCAACGGACCGGGTCGCAATCCCCAGATGATCATGCCACCTAACAATATAGCTGTTGTTGGAGATCCCGGTATACCCAGCGTTAACATTGGCAGCATGGACCCTGTTGATGCCGCATTGTTTGCAGCTTCAGGTGCTGCAACACCTGCCACATTACCCTTACCAAAACTTTCTGAGTTTTTGGAAAAAGTTTTGGCGAGCCCGTACGACATCAGTGAGGCTGGTGTTGCCCCCGCCGCTGGCAATGTTCCTACAAAGTAACCCAGAACTGAGCCAAGCGATGTTGTACCAATGTATTTCTTGATATCTTTAAGATTATCAACCAGCGTTTTGAAACTCATTTGTACTTTGTGCACGGTAACCTTGCCTTGTGACGTCTCTAGGGTCCACAACATTTCACCTATACCGTAGATTCCAATAGCCAGCACAAGAAAATTGATTCCGTGCATAAAACCCGTGATATCACCGAAAATTAATCGTGGTTTACCAGAGATAATGTCTAGCCCAACCGTAGCTAATACCAATCCAATAAGAATGGAAAAAATGGTTTTTGGAATGTCATCGCCGCCCAACCCGATGAAGGTGGCAAAGGCCAATAACATCAATGCGAATTCTTCCGGAGGACCAAACTTCAACGCAAAGGAAGCAAGGGGTGGAGCAAATAACGTAAATAAAATAATCGAGATTGTGCCGCCTACAAATGAAGCAACTGCTGCCGCGGTTAGTGCTTTATCGGCACGACCACTTTGTGCAAGTGGTCGCCCATCAAAAACCGTGGCAACCGCCGTGGATGCACCCGGGATACCGAGCGTAATTGAACTGATAGCCCCTCCGTACATTGCCCCATAGTAAATGGCCGCTAAAAATATAATGGCGGCCGTTGGCGGTACCAAAAAAGTAATGGGCAGCAGTATCGCCACACCATTGACCGAACCTAGCCCCGGCATGGCTCCCACCAGCAGACCTACTGTGCAACCAATGATAATCATGGCCAGGTTCAAAGGCTGAAGCGCCTCAAGAATCCCACCAGCCAGTAGCGTTAATATTTGATCCATTACTTCGCTCCTGACTTGCTAAACCATCTCGTTACCCAATACAAAATAACTGCAATGGATGCGAATATGGGTATAGATACGATCGGGTTTTTGAAACTCGCAATGGCTTCCTTCGTATTTTGCGCATAAATGAGATCGTAAACAGGATAAAACGCCTCTTCTGTAATGGCTTTAGGCAGAGGTATTTTTAATGCCCATTCAAATAAACCAAAAATGAACACGGGTAGCAGTATGGCTAAAGACAGGGTGAGACGCCAATCGTGATGCCCCACAAAACGTAAATAGACAATAAGAAAAACAACCAGTGAAATATAGATGCCGAGATATTGCGACCCTAATAACAATGCCAAGATTAAACCGGCAGAGACACCGACAATCATGACCGTATCGCGGGTCATGAACAACTCTGTAGATCGGGATTCAGGTGTGATTTTTTTAAACCACCGATAAATGGTAAGCAGACAGGTTATCAACATGCCTGTGGACAACCAAAATGGCCAGGCACCGGATCCGGGGCCTTTACCCTCTATCCACCCAATACTTAATTCAGCGCTTTTTATCATTAATCCGACAGAACACAATGCCAGAATAATCGCCATTAGAAGTTCAGCAGTTCTTACAGTCATTACCTAAACCAAGTGTTTTTATAGTGATTATGAAAAGTCAGATAGCTCGACCGGCAAACTCCGGTCGAGCTTTCTTTTACATGCAGCTGATTATCGAACGATAATTACTCGCCAGTAATGGCAGCAGCACCTACTGCTTCAATGAGCTCTTTATGACGTGCAAGCTGCACAGCATGGAAATTAGCCAAGTCATCACCGGCTGACCATTCGTTACAGGCTAAACCATCATCTGTACAGAACTGCTGCCATTCGTCTGAATCAAAGACTTGTTTGAACAGATCGATGTACCAAGCTTGTGCTTCGGCAGACATTCCGGGAGGCCCATTAAGTGAACGCTGCATGTAATACTCGATATCGATACCCAGCTCTTTTGCTGTTGGAATATCAGGGTATGCAGGCAGGCGCTCCGCAGTAAACTGAACTAAAGGCTTGGTATTGCCTGCGCGATAAAACTCGTTTTGTTCAGCAGGATTGTTCACGGTTGAGTCGATGTGCTTACCAACCAGGTTCTTAGCAACTGTACCGCCACCAGGAAATGGAATGTACGTAACTTCGTAACCAAACTCGTTTTCCATCATGGCCGTTAGAATTGAATCTTCCTGACCGGAACCCGTGCCACCTACTTTCCAATTTTTACCAGCAGCCTTTACAGCGGCTACATAGCTATCAAGGTCGGTTATGTCGGCAGCGTCGTTATGCACCCACAATAAAAAGTTATCGATCGCCATGCGTCCGATTGGGGTGAACTTAGACACATCGACACCAAGATCACTTTGAATAATAGGCGTAGTGTAAAAGCTATTCAGCGTTACCAATACAGTGTGATCATCACCTGCTTTGTCTTGCATATAGCGCAACGCTTCTGCACCTGAACCACCAGGCTTGTTTATAGGGATAACAGGTCGCGGTGACAACCCTTTCTTCTCTATTAAACCCTGTATTAACCGTGCGATTTGATCCGCACCACCGCCTGTGCCGGCCATGATGATCATTTCAATCGGTTTTCTAGGTTTCCAATCAGCAACTGCTGAAGCCGAGAAGGTCAGTGCTGTGGCTGCTGCCACAAGAACCGGCAATACCGGTTTAAACATTTTCCTATTCATACTTTCTCCAAGTGAAGGGACTAAATAGTTTGGAATTAACCAAACACGCGGTATTCGCATACCAACTTTCAAACTACTCTACAAATTCGGCTATGTCAAAATCCTATTTGCTATTTTTAGTCGTTGATTACCTATACTTATTATTGCTGCAACGCGACTGACATTGTGCGTCCTATCTCGGTTGGCATAAGCGCTATGTGTACTCCTGCATGTTCCAACTTATCAATTTTGCTTTGTGCGGAACCCATGCCTTGCTGCTGTATTGCACCTGCATGCCCCATGCGCTTATCAGCTGGCGCATGTCGACCAGCAATATACGCAACAATTGGTTTACCGATATCGTGACGCTGAATATATTCAGCTGCCTCTTCCTCTGCTGTACCACCAATTTCTCCCAACAAAATGATTCCTTCGGTTGAATTATCTTGCTCGAACAACTGAATAGTTTCGACGAAAGACATCCCGGCTATCGGATCCGCTCCAATACCAATACACGTCGATTGGCCCAAGCCACTAGCGCTGGTTTGAAGCACGGCTTCATACGTTAAAGTGCTGGATCGAGACACAATGCCAATCTTGCCTTGCGAAAAAATCTCCAGTGGCATGATGCCGACTTTACATTGTCCCGGAGTTACAACACCGGGACAGTTTGGACCAATCAGCTGACTGGAAGAATCGGCCAGCTTTGACTTGACTCGAACCATATCCAAAACAGGAATACGTTCGGTAACACAGACGATAAGCGGTATTCGTGCATCAATTGCTTCTATTATTGCGTCGGCTGCGAACGCAGGTGGCACCATAACGAGTGAAGCATTTGCATTAGTCGCCTCGGATGCCTCGAGCACGGTATCAAAAACCGGTGCGCCCAAATGTACGGTATTACCTTTTCCCGGAGACACCCCACCCACGACGTTCGTGCCAGATGCAATTGCTCTCTCGGAATAAAACGTTGCCTGCTTGCCCGTGAAACCTTGACAAATTAAACGTGTGTTGTGATCAACCAGTATCGCCATCGTCAGCCGAGCTCCTCTTCACGTGTTTTGGCTGACCAGCGCCACCATGGTTTTGGTGCAGCGCTGGGAGTGGTTGATTGTGCGAGTTTTACAACATTGCTGATGGCAGTAGACAAGTCGGCAGTGACCAAAACCTGTGGCAAGCTTGCTTTAATGCGTTGTTGTGCCAACTGCGCATTAGTACCTGCCAGCCGCACCACAATTGGCACTGGTAAAGTCTCTTCTTGACCAATAACCAATAACGCATCAGCCACGGCGTCGCAACGCATTATGCCGCCACCGAACACATTAATAATAACGGCATCCAGCTCGGGGTCAGATAGGACCAAGGTTATTGCATCTTTGATAAACGTGACGGTTGAAGACGGTGGTATATCTAAAAAGTTACCGGGAGTGCCACCTCTATCGTGTAAAGCGTCAATCGTAGCCATTGCCAATCCGGCTCCGGAGGACACGGTACCGATTTTTCCCTTAAACTTAATATAGTTCAGACCTTTACACATGGCCTGAAACTCAATTTCAGGTAAGTCTTCATAGGCAGCCATCTGTTCTTCATGGCCTTGGCGAAACAACGCATTCTGGTCCCAGATAATCGCTGCATCTAAAGCGATTAACTCGCCCGCGTCATCAAGACCTAAGGGATTTATCTCGATTAACGTGGCGTCCTTGCTCGTCATGACATCAATCATGATGTCCATAAACCGATGTAATTGTGCTCCTTGTTTCTCGTTATAGCCAAACAGCTCAACCACTTCCGATGGCGCCACGGGATTTTGAATATCAACCAAGTACCGATGAACAACACTTGCATCCTTTGCAACAGCGGACTCAATATTCGAGCCACCCTTTGCAGACGCCAGGAAAGCTAATGAACCGGTAGATCGATCAATGGTAAGCGCAAGGTATTTTTCTGACTGAAGTTTACATTGCGCTTCTACATACACCTGCTTAACAAGCTCACCGCGTGGTCCGGTTTGCTCCGTAATGAGGTTTCGATCCAGCATTTGCGAACTGATAAGGCGGACATCATCGGCTGTGCGAGCGAATCTGATACCACCGCGCGATTGCGCATCCGATTGGAAGTACCCTTTAGCGCGACCACCTGCACGTATCTGAGCTTTCACTACAAAACTGCTTGCACCCAGCGTCTTCGCAACGCTATGTGCTTCTTCTGCGGTACTCGCAATCGCTCCTGCCGGAGTGCAAATTCCAGCCTTACGCAGAATTGTTTTGGCCTGATGTTCGGTTAATTCCACTGATCAGTCACCTATAAACAGTACGCTTCAGGTATTTTGTATACCAGATACTATCAGCAAGAAATCCAATTGGGAAGCACTATAATGAAAATTATAAGTGCGTCAGGGGTAAACAAAGAGGCACTATTATTCCTCTTTGTTTTAGTAGCAACAATTGTTTCTGTAGATTGAACTCTAATGAGCGAGTAACCTAGCTCGCCCTTTGCTGCAGCTTTTTAGTTTCGGCAAGACGATCATCTACAAACTCAACGGTTTGCTCCAACACATCCAAAGACTCACCATATTGAGCACCGATCAGACTCACCAATTTATCGACGCGTTCGATTGCTGCGGAGCCACCGAACAACGCTCTTGCGCCAGAGGATGGCTTACTCAAACCTTTCGCAGCGTTTGCGTACTTTTCAAACGGTACTAAATCGGCTGGGTCTGCACCCATTTTTACGCACAGATTAACCACCCATTCATAGCATCGTCGAGACTCGTCGATATCGGTGTGAACCGCATCGCTGATGGCAATCATCTCATCGCGTTTTATACAGCGATAATTTCCGGTTACCAACATGCTCCATTTTGCCAATGGTACATACAACGACTCAAAGACTTTAAGCTTAACTGGCAGGGCCGTACTGCTGCCATCGTCTAATGGATATTCGATTGCCTCTATATCAGCCTGCAGATTACGTAACATATTGGTGTGTTCTTCGGATTCGAATCGAGCAACCTTAAAGTTAGTCGGCAGGCTGACTTGTAAGACGTTTTTACCTTCTTCAGGTGGACGGAACGCCTGTGGATCCGGACTTGCTAGAGTGACTAGCCCAGGTTCGAAATTTTTCCACACATCTGGTTCCGTAAAACAGGTTAATAAATCATCTGCGTTGATGTTTGGCAAACGCGCCAAATACGGTAACGGCGGCATATTCATGATTGCCATAGCAGGCACTCGTTTTACTGCTACCTCGTTCAGCAGTTCTCTTACCGATTGTTCTCCGTACTGCGGCTCAGACATACCCAATACCACGAGATCAAACTTTGAGGGGTCCAATTTTTGCGGCACGCTAGCATTTAAATTCGCTGTCAGATCGTTGGAATTGACAACGACCAATTCATCTCGTCCGCGAACAGGAAGTTTAACCACCGTGCCTTCGGCATTGATCAGTTCAGCCGTCCGCTCAGTACAAACTAAGGTGACGTCATGGCCTGCAAGTAACAACTTTGTACCGAGTAGCGAACCATAAGAGGCACCCATTATTAATATGTTGTATTTTTGATTCATGTACCGATACTCGCGGTGAGGGCCGCTGACTCCTATTCCAAATATTGTTTGGCCAATCAGCTGTTGTTGACAGATTGTTGATGGCCTTCAGGCTGCGCATTTTTATTCAACGAGCGGCCAAAGGTCAATGCGCTGAATTGCGATCAGCGCACACAACGCACAATCTACAGAGTCGAAACATACTGAATAAACGTGTTTTATTATACTAATACTAATCATTGGCAAACAGGGTGAGCGTTTTAGGTAACGGTGCTACATCCTTAGAAACGCTCATACAGGCCACGATAGCCGTTAAAACGGAACATAAAGCACAATAGTGCGTAGTGCACCCGAAAATCGATAAACTTGCGGTAGTTTAGCTACCCATGCTATCCCTATTTGCTGGTGAACCTTGGGTAAAAGTGACAAAAAGCTATTTTAGTGAAACGTACGACAAAATCTCGACAACCTGCTGAGGCGATTGAGCCCAAGCTAATGCGCCAGAGTCGACCTCTTTTAATGGGTGAATGATAGATTCATCGTGTAACGTAATATAAGGCTTTGACAAGGCTGAACAATACCCCGCATCAAACGCGGCGTTCCATTGTTTGTATTTATCACCAAATCGGATAACGGCGATATCACATTTTTCAATTTGCGTGCGGGTTCTGATTGCATTCACTTTTGAAGATTTGTGATCACGCCAAAACGGATTATCCTCTTTACCCAACATATCGCCTGCGGCATCGCTCGCATCGTGATCTAGCACAGCTGATGTAAAACTCACGGGTAAATTTGCAGCCGAAGCACCTTCAATAATTTGATCGCGCCAATCGGTATGGATTTCACCAGACAAATAAACCAGATAATTCATATTTTGCACCTTGACGTTAGACGCTGATTACTAATGAAGAGTTGTTATCTAAATAACAATACGGGTATTTTACACGAACGAAGCATTTCGGTCGTGGTAGAACCTATAATCAAATTGCGGATTCGCGAATGTCCATAGGCCCCCATCAGGAGTAAATGTATATCAGCGGACTCCACCTTTGCCGCGATTGCGCTCTCCGGCTCACCCGATACAACTTCTGCTTCTACCTCATATCCAGCATCACGCAGAGTTTTCGCGGCGCGCTCCAAACCCGCAGCATTGCTATTGTTCTCACCAACCGTTATCAATGAGCAATGCAAGTCTGTGAAGTTTGAATTGCTACACGCATACTCAATTGCTTTCCATACGCTATTGCCACCATCAAAGGCAATCATAAATCGTTTAATGGGTCGGATAACTCGTGACGCTACCAATACAGGTTTTTGACTTGAGCGGGCAACTCGTTCTAAATTCGATCCCAGGTGCATTTTATCGTAGTCTGCACCCATACCGCGCTTACCTAGAACAATAAGATCGGTAGTAGATTCGTAATCAGCAATCGTTTCAATGATTTCTGCATTACGCAGTTTTGTGGATACCTGTTCTACACCAGCATTAGTTAAATATGCTTGCGCATTCTCTAGCAGCTCTCTGCCGCGTTGCGCGACTAACTTCGCTTTCTTAGCATCCAACTCTGACAATTCTTCTAACAGGGAAGAACGAGCACCCAAGCCTATGCTGCCACTGAGGTTACTGGCGTTTTCTGACACATCCCGCCTGCCCAGAACGTGTACGACATCTATCGAGGCATCCAAACGTTTGGCAAACCATGCGCTGAGTTCACATATGCTATCGGAATACTCAGACCCATCTATTAACGAGACTATATTTGGCATACGTAATTCCCTTAGTGACCTAACATCTTTTCAAGTGCGCCCGGCTCATCATGAATAGCGAGCTTATCAACTATGGTTTCGCTGGCTTTATTTAACCCGATAATATCCACTTCTGCGCCTTCACGTCTGAATTTAAGCACAACCATATCCAAAGCAGCGACACTGGAAATATCCCAAATGTGCGCTTGACTTACATCGATAACAACGTTTTCAACCGCCTCTTTAAAATCGAATGATGCATTAAAGTCATCAACCGATGCAAAAAATATCTGCCCTTCAAAAATGTAGTGCTTGGTGGAGCCATCCTCAGACAAACTCGTTGTGACTCTGAATATTTGCGAAATTTTCCATGCGAAGAAAATACCGGAAAGTAAAACGCCGACCAGCACCCCAATAGCCAGATTGTGAGTGGTGATAACAACAATTACCGTGGCCAGCATCACAGCAGATGAACTGCGCGGGTGATCTCGAAGGTTCTTTATTGACGACCAACTAAAGGTACCGATAGACACCATGATCATAATGGCAACCAATGCCGCCATTGGAATCTGCTTCACCCAATCGCCAAGAAACACAATCATTATTAGCAAAAATAAACCGGCGCAAAAAGTTGATAGTCGACCGCGGCCCCCGGATTTAACGTTAATAATAGATTGACCAATCATGGCACATCCGGCCATTCCACCGATGAAACCAGTTGCCGTATTAGCAATACCCTGCCCTATACATTCTCTGTTTTTATCACTGCGCGTGTCGGTCAATTCATCGACTATCGATGCCGTCATAAGCGATTCCAATAGCCCAACGGCAGCAACACCTGCTGAATACGGCAAAATTATTTTAAACGTCTCCCAGGTTAGCGGTATATCCGGCAACAGGAAAACGGGCAACGTTGAGGGTAGCTCACCCATATCGCCAACCGTGCGAATATCCATATTCATAGCCAAGGACACAATCGTTAAAACGATAATACAAACCAGTGGCGACGGAACCGCTTTCGTTAAATACGGAAATAAATAAATGATGGCAAGCCCAGCGCCTATCATGATGTAGGTTAATCCAGGTACGTTAATAAGCTCCGGCAGTTGAGCCATAAAAATTAAAATAGCCAACGCATTTACAAACCCGGTCATTACGGAGCGGGACACAAACCGCATGACGTAACCCAGTTTGAAAATGCCCGCAACTATCTGAATCAATCCAGCCAACACAGTCGCAGCTAACAAATACTGCAAACCGTGCTCTTTCACTAAGGTCACCATCAGCACAGCTGTTGCCGCAGTCGCCGCCGATATCATGCCTGGACGCCCACCGGTTATCGCGACAATAACGGCAATTGAAAACGAGGCGTATAAACCTACTTTTGGATCAACACCAGCAATAATTGAAAATGCAATGGCTTCAGGGATCAACGCCAAGGCAACAACCAATCCCGCCAGCACGTCCGCCCTGGTATTACCAAACCACTCGGATTGCAGCGCCGGTAGCAAGTCTGTTTTCAAAGGTGTTCCTCCACAGACTAAATAGCCTGCTGAAAATTAAAATTACTGAATATAAAAGTGATGTACGATTGCACTGAATGCACTTTGCGTGCACACGGCCATATAACGGGTTAGATCAGATTCGTTGGTTTAACTTTTGATAAATTTGAAGTATCGAGGGATTGGCTCGGCTTCGCCTCGGGGCTTCACCCCAACACGCTACGCGTGTTG
>CAYMHU010000010.1:0-14733 GCA_964390335.1 uncultured Granulosicoccaceae bacterium
GAGGACAGAGCTGCCGTTCAAGAACCGGAATAAGTCGTAGACCGACCGGGGCACACACCAATCACATACTCCGCCGATACTGCCCACCCACAGCAAACATCTCATCAGTCAACTGCCCAAGCGAACAATGCTCCGCTGCCTCTAACAAAGCGGCAAACACATTTTCACCGTTAATCGCCGCCTCACGAACACGCTGCAAAGCCTCCGGCGCTTTATCCTTGTGCCGCTGATGAAAATCAGCCAAACGATCAATTTGATCCTGCTTCTCTTTATCACTGGAGCGAGCAAGTTCAATAACCGGAGCTTCTTCGGCTTGCTCTGGCAAAAAGGTATTCACACCAATAATCGGCAATGACCCATCATGCTTACGGTGCTCGTACAACATCGATTCATCTTGAATTTTACCGCGTTGATAGCCAGTTTCCATTGCACCCAGCACACCGCCTCGTTCAGCTATACGCTCAAACTCCTGCAGCACAGCCTCCTCTACCAA
Source organism: uncultured Granulosicoccaceae bacterium (assembly GCA_964390335.1). GTDB lineage: Bacteria > Pseudomonadota > Gammaproteobacteria > Granulosicoccales > Granulosicoccaceae > Granulosicoccus. The sequence goes on from CAYMHU010000010.1 coordinate 494, forward strand.
GTCAGTGAGTTCATCGATAATAAAACTACCCTGGTTGGGGTTTTCATTCTTGGCCAAACCCCACTCACGATTGATAACTAGTTGGATCGCAATGGCGCGACGTACCGATTCATCTGTTGGCGTCGTTATGGCCTCATCATACGCATTGGTATGTAAAGAATTACAGTTATCATAAATGGCGATCAGGGCTTGCAGTGTTGTGCGAATATCGTTGAACGCCATCTCCTGCGCATGCAATGATCGACCACTGGTTTGGATGTGATATTTAAGCTTCTGACTACGCTCGTTAGCACCATAACGCTCGCGCATCGCTACGGCCCAAATCCGTCTGGCTACCCGGCCCATCACCGTGTATTCCGGGTCCATGCCATTACTAAAGAAAAACGATAAATTGGGTGCGAAGTCATTGATATCCATACCACGCGCCAAATAACTCTCAACGTAGGTAAAACCATTAGCAAGCGTGAACGCCAATTGACTAATCGGATTCGCTCCGGCTTCGGCAATGTGATAACCCGATATCGACACGGAATAAAAATTACGAACGTTCTGCTCTACAAACCATTGCTGAATATCACCCATCATTTTTAAACTGAACTCAGTAGAGAAAAGACAAGTGTTTTGGCCTTGATCTTCTTTGAGTATGTCGGCCTGAACCGTACCGCGCACCTGGATGTAGGTTTGCGTTTTTATCTCTGCTAATTCATCGTCTGTCGGTTTACGTTTATGCTCATCCTCGAATGCTTGTATTTTCTGTCGCACAGCCGTAATAAAATAGAACGCCAGTATCGTTGGCGCGGGACCGTTAATCGTCATCGATACGGACGTGCTTGGGTCGCACAAATCGAAACCATCATAAAGCGCTTGCATGTCTTCTACAGTGGCTATCGACACACCCGAATTACCTACCTTGCCATAAATATCAGGCCGTACTGCCGGATCGTTTCCATATAGCGTTACCGAATCAAACGCAGTCGAGAGTCGTTTTGCAGGCGCATGTGCAGAGAGTTTTTTAAATCGTTTATTGGTTCTATGTGGCCCACCTTCTCCGGCAAACATGCGGGTTGGATCTTCGCCGCTGCGTTTGAACGGAAAAACACCGGCGGTAAACGGAAAATAGCCAGGCAGGTTTTCTCGCATAAGCCAAGTAAGTAAATCACCCTGGTCGGATAAACGCGGCAACGCTATCTTGGGTATGCGCGTGCCAGAGAGCGATTCACTGCACAGTGCTAATTCGCGACTTGCTCCACCTGCATTTACGTTTAGGCTGTCTTGCTTATAAGCCTCTTCAAGCGCCGGCCAACTATCCAACAAAGCCCGTGCTTGCCCAGACAACATCGATTGCTTTTTATCAAGCAATGACGTGAGCGCTGACGTTGCATTGTCATCGTTGACTTCGGTCAATTGATTCAGCGCACTGTTTAAATGCTGACACTCGCGCGCAACGCTTGCTTGCGCAGCAACAACCTGATGATAATCACGAACGGTTTCGGCGATTTCTGCCAGATAGCGTTGCCGTTTAGCAGGGATAATGCTGGTTTTGGCTGTGCTGGCTGTTACCGATACTTGAGGCAACCTGCCGTCTTCTACCGGCATACCTTTGTCAACCAAACAGCCTTTAACAGCATGATACAAGGCAGTAACACCATCATCGTTAAACAATGACGCAACAGTGCCATAAACCGGCATACTGTCTGTGGATTCTGTAAAAGCCTGTCGATTACGTTGCACTTGCTTGCGCACATCTCGTAACGCATCCTCACCACCTTTGCGTTCAAACTTGTTAATACACACCACATCGGCAAAGTCGAGCATGTCAATTTTTTCAAGTTGACTGGCCGCACCAAACTCGGGTGTCATTACATATAACGACACGTCACTGATGGACACAATACCTGCATCACCCTGCCCGATACCAGGCGTTTCAACAATAATCAAATCAACACCGGCAGATCGGCAGGCTGCAATCATCAACGGTAGAGAGTCCGGCACCTCACCTTGCGCATCTCGGGTTGCCAATGAGCGCATAAATATAAGTTCATGATTAATCGCATTCATGCGAATTCGATCACCAAGCAATGCCCCACCGGTTTTACGTCGCGAAGGATCAATCGCTAACAGCGCAATGGAACGGTTATCGGATTGATCAAGCCGAAAGCGACGAATCAGCTCATCGGTTACCGATGACTTTCCCGCACCACCCGTGCCGGTGATACCCAAAACAGGTGCAAGATTGCTTTTCGCGTTGTCTATTAAACGCTGGCTTTGTGTATCGCTTAGAACCCTGTTTTCGATGCGGCTTAGTAAACGCGCGAGCTTACTATGTTGCGTTTGGTCGAATGAACTTTGATCAAATAAACTAAGCGCTCGTGGCTCAAGCGGCAAAACATCATCTGTAGTGACTGCAGACCAACGCGCACGCGCTGTATTGATCATATGATCAATCATGCCTTGCAGTCCCATTGACTGACCATCCTGCACAGAATAAATATGCGCAACACCGTAGTTGTGCAAGCGATCGATTTCGTCCTGAATAATCACCCCGCCGCCGCCGCCAAAGACGCCAATATCCTCAGCACCGCGCTCACGCAGCGAATCGATCATGTATTCAAAGAACTCGACATGCCCGCCCTGATAGCTGCTGATGGCAATACCATGCACATCTTCTTGAATAGCGGCGTCAACGATCTCTGCCACCGAGCGATTGTGCCCAAGGTGGATAACCTCAACACCTGAGCTTTGCAACATGCGTCGCATAATATTGATGGATGCATCGTGACCATCAAACAAACTGGCAGCGGTGACAAACCGCAAATGAGATGGCGCTAAGGCCTTAGAAAGATCGGCTTGTGGGGTAGACATTGACTTCTCCTCTATAAGCACATTATGATTGACGTTTACGTTAACGTCAACTTGTGATTGCCTGATGAGCGCAAACGAAGCCGACCAGCAAACCTACACCATTACCGAGCTTGCGCGCGAATTTGATATCACCACGCGCACGATTCGTTTTTATGAAGATAAGCAGCTGCTCACACCAAAGCGACGTGGGCAACAGCGCATCTATTCACGCACAGACCGTACTCGATTAAAACTGGTACTGCGAGGCAAACGTTTAGGCTGGCCTTTGGATGACATACGCGAGATGATTTATATGTATGACACCCCCGGCGGCGAGGAAAAACAATTGCTGGTGATGATCGACAAGATAAAACAAAGCCGCGAAGCACTGCTACAACAGCAAAACGATATCGCTTTGGCTTTAAGTGAGTTTGACGAAATTGAGCAACGTTGTGAAAACCAACTGGCTGCGTTGCAGCACACCTCAACTGGCACCTTAGGCTAATACATATTATGCAAACATCAAGCGATCCCATTGTTATCGTCAATGGTTCCCGCACACCAATGGGTGGTTTCCAGGGCGACCTTAGTAGCGTTACCGCGCCTGCATTAGGCGCTCGCAGCATCGCAGGCGCGTTAGAAAAATCCGGTATCGCACCCGAGGACATAGACGAAGTCATCATGGGTTGTGTTTTGCCTGCAGGAATGGGGCAAGCGCCCGCAAGGCAAGCGTCACTGGGCGCTGGTATTCCCTTGGGTACGCACTGCACTACGATCAATAAAATGTGTGGCTCAGGCATGAAAGCCGTGATGTTTGCACATGATCTATTAGCCGCCGGTAGCGTTAACACAATGGTAGCTGGTGGCTTAGAAAGCATGAGTAACGCTCCCTATTTGTTACCCAAGGCGCGAACCGGCCTACGCATGGGACACAGCGCTGTGCAAGATCACATGTTTATCGATGGCTTAGAAGATGTCTATGAACCCGGTAGGCTCATGGGCAGTTTTGCCGAGCAAACTGCACAGCATTATCAATTTACACGTGAACAACAAGATGAATTTGCGATTAGATCATTAACCCGCGCACGCAACGCTATTGACGATGGCACCTTTAAAAAAGAGATAACCACTGTCGATGTAAAAACTCGCAAAGGCAGCACAACAATAGACAGCGATGAACAACCGCACAAAGCCAACCTTGAGCGAATTCCTACGCTACGTCCCGCGTTTGACAAAGAAGGCACAGTCACAGCAGCGAACTCGAGTTCAATATCAGATGGTGCGGCTGCACTGGTCATGATGCGACAATCAGAGTGTGAAAAACGCGGCTTAACACCGGTAGCACGCATCACCGCACACAGCAGCCATGCACACGAGCCTGCCTGGTTCACCACGGCACCGGTCAGCGCCATTGAAAAACTGTTGGCAAAGCTGGATAAAAAAGCCAATGACTTCGATTTATATGAGATCAACGAAGCGTTCGCTGTAGTAACGATGGCAGCCGTTCACGATTTGGGACTTGACGGTGACAGAGTCAATGTTCATGGCGGTGCCTGCGCGCTGGGACATCCCGTTGGTGCCTCTGGTGCACGCATTATTGTTACCTTGATTAATGCACTGCAAAAGTATGATCTTAAAACAGGCATTGCGTCCCTTTGCATAGGTGGTGGCGAAGCAACCGCAGTCGCAGTCGAGCGATTAACTTAATGAATCTTACTGAAGAACAGGAACTCATACGTAACACTGCACGAGACTTCGCAACCAACGAGCTAGCGCCTACCGCAGCCGAGCGTGATCAGCAGGCAAGCTTCCCTGCAGATGCGCTAAAGCAAATGGGTGAACTGGGTATGATGGGCATGCTGTTACCAGAGCAATATGGCGGTGTTGACGCCGACCATGTCGCGTTTGCGTTGGCTTTAGAGGAAATCGCCGCAGGTGATGGCGCTTGCTCGACCATCATGAGCGTACATAACTCCGTTGCGTGTATGCCCATCTACAAATTTGGCACAGACGAACAAAAACAACGTTGGTTACCTGATATGTCCAGCGGCAAGCTGCTGGGTGCGTTTGCATTAACGGAACCTGGTGCAGGCTCTGACGCCAGCGCTATCACCACCAAAGCAACGAAAACAGCCAACGGCTACCAGATTAACGGCGTTAAACAATTTATCACGTCAGGCAAGAATGCTGATGTGGCTATCGTTTTTGCGCGCACAGATGAAGGTAAAAGAGGCATCTCCGCCTTTATCGTTGATACAACAAACCCGGGCTACGTTGTTAGCAGTGTTGAAGCGAAGCACGGCCAGCGCAGTTCAGACACCTGCCAAATCACGCTGGATAAACTTGAACTCAGCCAAGACAATCTACTCGGGGCCGAAGGTGACGGTTATCGCATCGCCTTGAGTAATCTCGAAGGTGGCAGAATCGGGATTGCCGCGCAGGCAGTCGGCATGGCCAAAGCAGCTTATAACCACGCCTTGGAGTATGCTAAAACGCGCAGCGCATTTAACGCCCCCATCATTGAACATCAAGCCATTGCGTTTAAACTTGCCGATATGGCAACTAAGATTCAGGCTGCAAGGCTCATGATATTGAACGCCGCACAACTACGTGACCAAAACAAACCTTGCTTGCAAGATGCCTCCATGGCCAAACTGTTTGCCAGCGAAATGGCTGAAGCGGTATGCTCTGATGCCATTCAAATACACGGCGGCTATGGCTACCTGCAAGACTATCCCGTTGAAAGAATCGCCAGAGATGTGCGAGTGTGTTCGCTTTACGAAGGCACTTCTGAGATTCAACGCTTGGTTATTAGCCGCAACCTGGAACCGCAATGATAAACAAAGCCATCGATTTTTATTTCGATTTTTCCTCGCCCTACGGCTATCTTGCGAGTACACGCATCGAAGCCATTGCCGCGAAGCATCAATTGGTCGTGAATTGGCACCCGATATTACTTGGCGCTATTTTCAAAGTGTCCAAACAAGCACCACTGACCAGTTTCCCGTTAAAAGGCGATTATTCGTTGAAGGATTTTGAACGCTCTGCACGGGAGCACCAAACGCCATACAATCCACCTAACCCGTTTCCTGTCGCGGCTATTGCAGTTAGTCGAGCTTTCTACTGGATACACGAAAATACCAATCCCGAAATCTCAAGCTTGAGCGATCGCTTTGTTCATGCCGTGTTTAAAGCGTACTACGTGGATGGGCACGATATTTCAAAACCGGAGGTTGTTGCTAACATCGCCAGCTCTCTGGGTTTAGATACAGCCGTTTTAGCAGAAGCGTTGGGCCAGCAGGTTGTGAAAGATCGGCTCAAACAGGCAGTGGACGATGCGATTACTCGTGGCGTGTTTGGCTCACCCATGATGTTTGTTGATCAAGAACCTTTCTGGGGTAATGATCGTCTTGAACAACTGGACCGCTGGATACAAAAAGGCGGTTGGTAATGACAACCCGACACCAAAACGCATACTACGCTACGCGTTGGCCATCAACCAAATAAAGCGGCATCAAAATCGATGAATAAATGGGCTCTGACAAACGATGATCGCGGCGTGTATACGCTTACCATTACGCGCGAGGCACAACGTAATGCACTTGATCTCGATCTGATAAAAGGTGTGACCGACGTCGTCAACGGGCTAAGAGATAACTGCCGCCTCTTAATCCTGGCCTCAGCAGGCGATATCTTTTGCGCAGGAGCCGATATCAATTGGATGAAAGATTCGGCAACGCTCTCGGAAGAGCAAAATATCGAAGATGCGAACACATTTGCCGCCATGTTAAAAACTTTAGATCAAGCGCCGTTTCCCACCATTGCTCGAATTCAGGGAGCAGCGCTGGGTGGCGGTGTTGGATTAGCGAGTTGTTGTGATGTTGTGGTGGCCGCAGAAGCAGCACAATTCGCGCTATCCGAAGTTCGTTTAGGCATTATTCCGGCAACCATCAGCCCCTATGTCATCAATGCTATTGGCGCCCGCGCAGCACGGCGTTACTTTCAAAGTGCAGAACGCTTTGATGCAATACGCGCGTTCGAGATTGGTTTAGTACACGAAATATGTGCAATCGATCAACTGGATAGCGCTATCGAAAAAATCGTTTCTGCCATGCTGCTTTGCGGCCCCTATGCTCAATCACAGGCAAAAAAACTGGTACGCGATATGGCGACACAAGGCCATGACGCCAATCTGATCGATTCACTGGGCAATCGACTGGCTGAAATACGCACTGGTGAAGAAGCGCAGGAGGGTTTTGCCGCATTTTTACAAAAACGCAATGCCAACTGGGTACCAAATTAGGGCTCTTTCTAAAATAATTAACCCCGTTTTTGCGCTCGCACCGTTCTACCCCTTGAGTACCATCAACTTAAGGACACAACATGCACAATCGAAAACCCGCAAAATTGGTTTCCACCACATCAGTCTCGCTATTTATTGCGTTAGTCGGATGTTCAACCGACCAAAGCCACCCAGCCACGGGTACACCCTCATCCCCGGTATTACATGAGCAACATGCATTGATCGAAATGATGCCCGAAGTGGCGGACGCTATTGCAGTCGCAGAACACGATGGTACGCATCTAAACCAATCAATTAACACAGTCCAGCGACCATCGAGTGCGGTCCGGTCCGCAGCGCAAGTAAAAACTCGGGCAAAGGTTTTACCAAGGCATAACGTGGTAGCTGGACAGGATTCGATCCCACACCAAAAACCGAACACCGAAAAATATCAATCCATTAACACCAGTCCCGTTATACAGGTCGCGTCGCAATCAACTTCCACTTTTAGTATCGATGTTGATACGGGTGCTTACGCCAACGTTAGGCGCATGCTGGGTTCTGCTAACTTGCCACCCCATGATGCGGTTCGTATAGAAGAGCTCATTAACTATTTTTCCTACGACTACCCTGTTCCGGTTTCAACAGAGATGCCATTTAGCATTAACACTGAGCTATCAAGCACGCCTTGGAACCCTAACACCAAACTGCTGCATATCGGATTAAAGGGTTATGAAGTGAATCCCGAAGAACGACCAGCGGCCAATCTCGTCTTTTTGATCGACGTATCCGGCTCAATGGCGGCACCGAATAAACTGGGTTTACTCAAATCATCCATCCAAATGTTAAGCAATGACTTAACCAAGAATGATCGCGTGAGCATTGTGGTTTATGCGGGTGCATCCGGCGTGGTACTAGAACCAACAGCCGGTAACAACACCCGGAAAATAGCAACCGCATTGAATAGCCTGCAAGCGGGTGGTTCAACAAACGGCGAAGCGGGTATCGAACTCGCGTATAGCATGGCTGAGCAAAGCCTTACTGACAACAGTATTAACAGAATCATTCTGGCAACAGATGGCGACTTCAATGTTGGATTGCGTGACATTGATAAGTTGAAAACCCTAATTGAACAAAAACGCCAATCCGGGATTGCGTTGACTACATTGGGTTTCGGCTCCGGCAACTATAACGATTACTTAATGGAACAGCTTGCGAACGTGGGTAACGGCAGCTACGCCTATATCGATACCTTGAACGAAGCCAGAAAAGTACTCAGTCATGAGATCACCTCTACCCTGCTCACCATTGCCAAGGACGTAAAAATTCAGGTGGAGTTTAACCCGACGCACGTCAGCGAATATAGACTACTGGGTTATGTAAACAGACAATTGGCCAATGAGGACTTTGCCAATGACAAGGTAGACGCCGGAGAAATTGGTGCTGGCCATACGGTCACTGCGTTGTATGAAATTGCACTCACCGGAGATGGCGGCGAATGGCATAGTCCGTCAAAGTACCAACCAGCGAATCATGGCTTGCCAGAATCAACCGAAATTGCTGAGCTTCGACTACGCTATAAACAACCGGATACAGAAAAGAGCTTACTGGTGTCACAGGTAATACAACGCGATAGCGTTCAGCAATCATTAAGCAATACAAGCGATAACTTCCGTTTTTCAGCCGCTGTCGCAGGCTTCGGCCAATTGTTGCGCAATAACAAATACCTGATCGATTTCGATTACGATGACGTGGCAGAGCTGGCACGGCAGGCCCGTGGCGAGGACCGTTTTGGTTATCGCGCGGAGTTTATAAGCCTGGTAGAGCTTGCAAACAGTTTAAAACAGCAACATCAAGCTGGCGTCACTGGCGAGATCATTAACCATACAGATGAATCCGAAGGCTAAGCAGCAATGCTGGAAACGTTGACGACATTGCAAAACGAATCGGATAACGATCTGATGATGTCGTATCGAGACGGCGATAGTGATGCTTTTAACGAGCTCTATCGCCGTCACCGCGTTTCCTTATTTCGCTTTATAAAAAACAGTTGCAATACAGAGGCAGTTGCATCTGAGTTATTTCAGGATGTATGGACCAGCGTGATAAATGCACGACAAACCTATGAGGGCGCGGCACCGTTTCACGCATGGTTATATCGAATTGCCCGAAATAAACTAACCGATTATTACCGCACTAACAAAATACAACCTCAAACCACAACGCTGAATGAAGACACCGACACGGGCATCGCACAACTGCAAGTACCATTACAACCAGATGAGCTTACCGACCTGTCGAATCAAACCAGCGCGTTGCAGAGCGCTTTAAACACATTACCACCTGAACAACGCGATGCCCTGCTACTAAAGCATGTTGCCGGTTTTACACTAGATGAAATAGCCACGCAGTTTCAGGAAAATGCGGAAACCATAAAAAGTAGATTACGCTATGCAACAGCGAAGCTACGTAAACAATTGAGGGTGCTCTCATGAGCGACCATAAAGATTCTAAAAGTAGATTAAACCACGGCAAGACCGATGGTTTAAACGATGCTGATATTAAGCACTTGTTTGACCAGCAACGCGATGAACCTTCGCAGGCATTGGATGAACTGATTCTGGCAGCGGCGAAATCAACAAACGAAGTAGTAACGGAAGTCAATAAACCAACTCGACGACCCCAAAAGTACACCACTGCGTTTGGGCTTGCTGCGATGGTACTGTTAGGCGTAGTCATAGTACCGCTTATGTTAAAACAACCTGAATACACACTCGATACCAACAGCGTCAGCAATGAAGATTCGGTGGCATCGTTGTTCGAACAAGAATCATTACTTGAACAAGTACAGAAAATCGAGCAGGAACCACAAAGCATTAGTGCAGGAGTAGACCAAGTAGCGATGGCCGCCGATGTAAGCGCGGAGCTTGCCAATGAACAGGAAGCTTACGGTGGTGGCGATGCAGGCTACACCACTGACGATGCCAGCAAAATGGCCGGCGAACTGACAAGCACTACTATAGGCCGTGAACCAGTACTGGCAAAACGAACATTGAAACCTGCTGAGTCACAGACTGAATCCTCCCCGGCGCAACCGTCCAGCCGTCCGAGAGCGATCACGAGTGCAAGCAACAAAATTTCGGCAAGCGCCAAAGCCCCAAACAGCGACGTCTCAACCGAGGAGCGCGAGTCACCGCTTAAATGGGTATCGGCCATAAAGCGGCTGTACGAACAAAATAAGTTGACGCAAGCTAAAGCTGAGCTAGTCCGTTTCAGACAGCAGCACCCAAACAGTGAACACGAAGCATTACTGCCGCCAGCATTACGCGAGCAAAAATAACCCGAATTTGGCACCTTAGACGGTCATTTTGCGTACTGTGGCGCATCATGTGTTCGTCAACCACTAATTGCATGCACATTTCGTCATGAACTAACCTTAATACAGGCTGCTTCTGGTCCTTACAGCGTGATAGATTGGTGTTATGGGACTGAAATCGACACCAATCATTACCGTTACGCTAGCTGTACTGACTAGCGTTGCTGTAACCTGGGGTTTGCAGTCAGCACAAGATCAGATTTCACTATCCCAAGCAAACCAACCAATCACCGATACCGTAGCCAAAGAAGAGTCTACGAGCCCACTTGCACTGTCCAAAAATAGTACAACCCTATCTGGTCAGAGAAATAAATTAAGCAATAAACTACCCGATGGTTTTGATAACCATATAGTGAAACTGGAATCACTGCATACACCAAGTCGCGCTGCTGAAACCAACAGCCGCGCGGTTAATAACACGCAAGCATTAGAGTATGGTTCCAACCATTACAAATTCGATGAACTTGATGCTGAGCACAACGCTATTAACGGGACAACCGCTGGCAACGTTAATACTCAGCCCATCGACTCACTATATAACCTAACACCGTCCACCGACCCCACTATCGTTAATTCAACGTTGTTAGAAAACCTGCTGAGCGATTGGGCCAGCTACAACCCTGCCGGTGCTTGGGAATGGATAAGTAGTAACGATAGCACTGGTACGCTAAATAAATATCGCATCAGTGTCATGCAGGAGTGGCTCACTCTCAACTCTGACGAAGCTTTTCAAGCCATTAACAGTTTGCCCACATCATCTATCCGTACACGACTCATCGCTGACTACGCGGCGATGGCTGCGTCCTATAATCCTCATCAAGCATTTGATTGGGCAGCATCTTTAACCAATCCACTAGAGCGTAAAACCGCACTGGACAGTGTAGTGTACAAATGGGCAACTAACGACCCAAAGGAAGTCATCGCACAGCTAGATACAGCAGTGGCGCCAGATATCAAAGATCAACTGTTGTATTCAGCCGGCCCCACCATTGCATCGCAGTTGAGTCAATTGAACTCACGCGAAGCCATGCAATGGACTGATACGCTCAACGAGCAGCAACAGGCGCTGCTAAAACCCATTGCGTTTCAACAGTGGATTAATAAGGATACGCAGGAAGCCATAAACTGGCTGACTAACGAAAACAAACTGGCAAACAGTAGTTTGTATTTGTCTACATCTGCTGCTACGTTACCTTATCGTGATCTGGATTCCGCACTAACCGTCTTTCCTCATTTGCAAGAACACATACAACAGGAAATGGCCGCGTCTATCGCTTACAGTTTGTACAAACTGGATGAAGCGCAGGCACAAGCCTGGATGTATGAGCTTACATCACGCAACATACTCGATAAGGCCAATGCCGGGTACTTGATGGCAACCGCAACCGACGAGCCCGTAAGCGCGCTTAACATGGCGCTGCAAATGCACAACGACAGCCAATCAGAAATCCTGACCACAATTGCTTCAGAAGTCGATCAGCAGCACCCAGAGGCACTGGAAAACTGGATTGCCAACGCTAATCTATCGGCCGAGCAACTTAACGATATTCGCTCTGCTCTTGAACGAAACCCAACCGATAACTGAGCGTTACTGACCTATCTGGTTATTTTAATCACTTCATGTGCAGTAGACTCGGGCGCACCACCGATCTTTTCACTACCCGAGACCACATGCAGCAAATCGCCAATAACAGCAGCTCCACCACCATGACGCCCAATTTTAAGAGGCTGCAGTGATCGCCAGTTGTTAGACTTTACGTTGTATGCTTCTACTTGTTTTTTGGCCAGATTCGCCGGCGAATTCAGCGCTTCACCGCCAATGACAATGATCTCATCACCGACTGTTACGGTCATGGTACCGGCGCGTTGAGTTGGAATATTTTTACCCTGACTCCAACTTTGTTTGGAGAAATCATAAACATCAGTTTTGGCTAGCGTATTACCGAATACATTGGGAAACTTACTTTCCCGACCAGCAGCAATTACCAACTTATTGTTACTGACTGAAACGGTAGCGTGGTCCCGCGCACTCGGTGCGTCTTGCAACACTTTCCACTCTCCGGTTGCCGGGTTATAACTATCAAACCATTTCTTCGACCCCAGTTTGTGACCATTATTGTTACCGGCAACAATATAAATTAACCCATTGTGTGCCACTGCACCGGCTGATCCACGTCTGCGTTGCTGCGGAATAGTTCCAGCCTTTTCCCATTTATCGGTAGCGGGTGTGTAGGTATAAATATGGGGTACGGATGTTTCATTCGGGTATTTACCCGTAAACGCACCAATAACCCAGATTTTGTTTCCAAACACCACCGGCTGGAAATGATTAAGCTCAATTGGCGAGGCTGATTTGTGCGTCCAAGTGTTAGCTTGAGGATCGTATACGCTGACCTTCCTGGTACCACGACCACCCAACACGTACATCTTTCCCTGAAACTCTACACCTCCAGCCTCGTGTCTTGCATGAACCTTACTGCCATTTGCCGTATTGATCATTCTCCAAGTTGCTTGCGATAAGATAACCCCGGACGATTGCGCGTCATTTCCATTCGCAGCAACATCATTTGGCTCACTAGCATTATCTGTGGGTGCTTGCGAATCTGTTGCCTTAGTCAAACGCAGTTGATCAAGGATCAAACCATCCTCTCTCATCCACACATTAACTGTGTGCGTGCCTGCCGACGGTACAGAAACGGTGACTACACCACCGCCACGTTTTTCATCAGACCAAGTCCATGCTTTGGGAAAATTCTGTAAAGCCTGCGCCTTGGTGTGCTGGTTGTTCAAACCCACGTAAACACTGTCACTTTTACCTTCCTTACCAACAGTGTCTCCGAAACCACGTACCGAAACCAAATAATTTCCTGGCTGCGAGAAGTTGACTGCGTAAGCAAGCATCGCTGCGCCATTGGCTGAAAAATTAATCTTTCCGGCATCAGGGGTTGTTACCATGGCGCTACCGCCACTGGCTCCGGCTTTCGACGTTGCGATCCAACGAATATTACCTACGTCCTGTTTGATGCTGTAGTTTTCCATTTCAATAGTGATATCGGTACCACTTGTATTAACTGTTTGCTCCGTATCATCATTGGTACCAGTTTCAGGAGTTGTATCCTGATCAACCTCGAGTTCGTTTGCATCGTTGTCTACGTTGCCTGTATCTTCATCGCCGCCATTATCAGCCGGCGCGTCAGTTTCAGTCGTCGGATTATTAGCGACTGCTGTGCCCTCGCCTGTTGGTACAAAGGAAGCATCTTTTACCAGTAATAATTTATCTAGCGCCAAACCATCTTCACGCATCCATAAATTTATCTGGTGCCAGCCGATTGAGGGAATCGTCATTTTCACAACACCGCCACCACGCTGCTTGTTAGACCAGCTCCAACGTGCCGGAAAGTTCTCCAGTACCTTGGCGTTCGCAGCATTGTTGTTCAAGCCAACGTGTATACTGTCGTTTTTACCTTCATTCCCAACCGTATCGCCGTAACCTCGCAACCAAACGTAATACTCACCGGCCTGCGCAAAATACATTCTGTAGTCAAGCTTTACCGCATCGGGTTTAAAATTAATTTTTCCTGTATTCGGTGAAGTCACCAGCGCTTCGCCACTGGCCCCGGCAAGATTCGATTTAATCCAACTCCGACTACCGTCCGTTTTGCTTTGATAAACTTCGATTTCCACGGCAACCAATCCTTCGTTAGACACGGCAGTATCGGTATTATTATTTTCCGTAGATTC
>CAYMHU010000010.1:14833-57839 GCA_964390335.1 uncultured Granulosicoccaceae bacterium
TCTGTATCGGCTTGCTCTGTATCGGCTTGCTCTGTATCAGCTTGCTCTGTATCAGCTTGTTCCGTGGGCTCTGACGGTTCGGACTCTGCCGTGTCTTCAGGATCTGCCTCAGTGTTTGTCGAAGTACCATCGAAATGGACCGGCCCGACTCCGGTTGGAGTATATGCAGGATCATTCGTTAACAAAATCTTATCCACTGCAAGACCATCTTCGCGCATCCATAAATTAACCGCATGTATACCTTTCGCAGGGATGGATATTTTCGCGCGCTGCGGATCTCTGGTGCTGTTCGACCAGTTCCAGCCACTTGGAAAATCATCCATTTTATCGGCTGTTGCAGATACGGCGCCATTTAAGCCAACATGTAAGCTATCGCTAGACCCCTGACCCTTACTATTAGTATCGCCCCAGCCCCGTATCCAAACATACCAGTCTCCTGGCTGATCGAAATACGCAAAATAGCTGAGTGTGGGGCTATCTGCAGTACTGTGTTTTATTGATCCGTAATCAGGTGTTGTTATAACTGACGCATTGTTGCTCGCACCAGATAAATTATTGGTGATCCATTCATGCGTTGTCGAGCGATTACGCGAATCAAAATATTCCGCTTCCAACACAACGGTAGACACGTTTCCTATGGTGGGTACTGTTTCTGTTGGCATAGGCTCTGACGGTGTTGTTGGGATAGTTGCATTTGGCAATAACAACGGCGCCATTGATGTAGAAACCATTTTATTCGTTGGCGACTGCGCATTCGGGGCTCCGCCAGATGCAATATACAGTCGGTTATCAATGACCCTTGCAACGGGTGCCACGAGTGTCTGTTGAAGATTAAGTACAGTGTCCCAATCGTTTTTCTTTGCATCGTATCGGAATACTTTATTTCCCTGTTGCTCGCCACCGACTATGTAGATAGCACCTGCATAAGAAAAACTGGATGGCTCCATATGTGATTGTTTTGCCGGTAAGTTCGCTTTTTTAACCCACTTATTGGTAGATGGGTTAAACGCGTGAACGAGAGTAGTATCTTTCCCACGAAGGCCGCCACAGTTATCATGACCAAACTGCCCACCGATAGCGTAAATTAATCCATCATGAACAACCGTTGCAAAATGGTTTCGCGGATTAGGCATAGCAGCAACCGCCGTAATATTCTGCCAACCTGCAGATTTCATATTCAGGTCATACACATAGTGATTAGCGACATCACAATTTGCGTTTTTGTCTAAACCTCCAAACCAATGAATACGATTATTTATTACCGCTGCACCACCCGCAGCAACGGGTACAGGCATGGAAGGACCGCGCCTCCATTTTGCAGTCTCAAGGTTATAGATAAACACATCTGAAGTAACCTTACCCGGGTGTCTGCCAAGACGACCACCTATAATCCACACTTCATTACCGTTTCTGACAATGCCATTGTGGGTCACTGCATTACCATACAAAACAGATGAACTAGCTACCACTGACCATTTTTTTGTACCGGCATCGTATTTCTCTACTGTTGGCTGAACCTTCAGCCCAGTACCAAACCCGTTAAAGACGTAAATATCGTCTTTGTATTGCACAGCCGTAGATTCAAATCGAACATGGTTCAAATTACTTTCATTTTTCCAGCTCTGCGCATTCGCGTGCTGGCAAAACATAAACAACATTAGCGCTGTTGCAGACAGGTTTTTGAGCTTTATATAAATCACTTCTTTTTATCACCCGTAGTCAATTCAAGGCGAAATTCTGACGATCTAATGCCCACATATCGTAGTGACGCTTCACATTTGATTCAGGGGTATGGCTAAGGTGTGCGGGTTTGTGATTGGCTTCACAAATACAGTGTGTCGAACTACAATTAAGCCCTACTACTTTAGTGTTATAAAACATAACAACCTTAATCCACGCAGGTGAATCTGTGGCCCGGTCAATCAGTCTATTAGCAGAGCTGAAGAAACAGCTAAAAAAGCAAAGCATCACTTACAAGAAGCTTGCCGCGGAACTCGACCTGACAGAGTCAGCAATAAAGCAAATGTTTGCGTCCGAAAACATGTCCTTAAAACGCATGGATGCCATTTGCGACATACTCAACATCGACATTAGCGATCTCGTTAGTTTTAACGAAGCGGCGGAAGATAAAATTGAATTGCTTACCATAGAGCAGGAAAAAATTCTGGTTGGGGAAATCAAATTGCTGTTGGTCGCTTATTGCGTTGTTAATAGCTGGACCTTCGATGACATTATCGAACGTTATGATATGAGCGAACCCGAGTGCATTGCGCAGCTAACCAAACTCGATAAAATGAGGCTTATAGAACTATTACCAGGTAATAGAATAAAACCGCTTATAGCCAATAATTTCAATTGGCAACCCGATGGCCCAATCGAGCATTTTTTCAGAACGCAGGTTCAAAACGCATTCTTTGATGATAACTTCGGTGAAGATGGTTGCTTACGCCTCGTTAAAAATGGCGATATCTCATTGGCTGCACGCAACACTATTGCAGAGCGGTTGAAAACCATCGGTCACGCTTTTGATGATACGCTCAGAGAGGAGCGTAAAATTGGGTCATCAGCTCGTCAAGGCACAACCATGGTGTTAGCCATTAGAAATTGGCAATTCAGTGCATTTTTAGCACTTGAACGACCAACTTAGCATTCTACACATACTTAACTTTTCGGTGACTCATAATCTGACAACGGCGTTTTTAACATCCGCGCAAATTTCGATGCAAAAGCACGTCTGTACAAAACACACGTAACCCAGATAGTTGCAACGATAAATACCCAGGCGTTTAAGAACCAGGCAAAAGCTGCCAACGCGAAAAAATAGGACATTAAGCCCATAGAGAAATGTTGCGCCGCGAGCGCGTGCATGTCAGCCATTCTATACGCATAGGCCACAGCCAGCTTATCTGATTTTTGAACATCTGATGGTGCAGCACCCAGCATGATCAATACATAGTTAAACTGCCGGTAACTCCATGCAAATTTAAAAAAGGAGAACACGAATATAAACATGATGAGCAGTACTTTAACCTCCCATACGACACGGGTGGTTTCTGAAGCAAACGGCAAACCGACTAACATATCGATCGCTTTATCGGTTGCCCCCAGTCCTGCCAGTAGTGCACCTACAATCAATATTGATGTGGACGCGAAAAACAGCACCCCGTGCTGGAGACCATTTTGAATCAAGGCATCCACCATTTTGAGATCTCGCTGAACTAAGTTAACCATCCATTGCCGGCGCATCTCATTCATATGATAAGTGATGGTGAGTTTTTTTAGCCTGGAGGCATTCACTACCCAGAAATAGCTGAACCAACAAACCAGAAAGAACACGAACGCAAAGATGTCAATTGAGGTAAAACCCCACTGCTGCATACTGATTCCGAAATTACCTAATTAAGGTTATTATAGCTGCTATAACAAATAGAACTGAGATTCCCATGAGCAACCTGCAAACCACGATTCCGCCATCAGACGCGGAGGAACGTCGCAATATTGAACCTATTGTCTGTTACAGCGTTGATGGTCTACCAAAGTATGATGTTCACAGCTTGACACAGGCAAGGCAAGCACTATCACTGATAGACGAAATAATCGTGCCGCCACGGGATGCTCGAACGTTTAGCGTACCTGCAGGTCATTTCTTCCGGATTGTTAGTACTGAAGGATCACAAGTTGGCGATTTAAATTTATGGAATTCAGATGATTTATCTGAGCGATTTTTCAGTGGTAAAACCAGACAGCTACATGCAACACATATAACACGCGGCGATCGCCTATGGAGCAGCCTTCCCGGCATGCGCCCAATGGCCACCATTACTCACGATACGTTGGAGTGGTATGGCTGGGATAAATACGGAGGTGGTGTACACGATGTTATTGGTACTCGTTGCGACCCTTACACCAATCAGCTATTGAAAGATTCAGAATATCACTACTGCTGTCATTCCAATTTAAGCCGTGCCCTAGCCGCGCACCTTGATCTTCCTGTTACCGACGTTGAACATCATATACACGATGTGTTAAACGTATTCATGTGTACAGGCTTCACACTAGACACGCATCAGTACTTTATGAAAGCAAGTCCGGTTCGACCAGGCGATTACATAGAATTTTTCGCAGAAATTAACCTGTTGGGCGCTTTATCTGCATGCCCAGGTGGCGATTGCAGCTCCAGTCACTCGGATGACTCAACACCATGCTACCCACTTATTGTACAAATTTATAAATGCACTAACGATGCGCTTAGAAACTGGCGTGTCGCTGACAAGAACGCCTATTCGCGATCTCATGGACTGTCCTAAACGGCAATTTTAACAGCTATCGAATGGGTGGTGCGTATAGTAAACCGCCATCCGTCCATAAACTATTAACACCTCTGGCAAGACCAACCGTGGTCGCTAACCCAATATTACGCTCATACGATTCCGCATAGTTGCCAATGTGCCCAATAATATTGGCACACCAAGTATTGCTTATACCCAGCATTTCACCAAATTCGCCTTCCAGGCCCAGCAGTCGAGCAGCCGCTGGATTTGCGTTCGTCTTTACTTGTGAAACGTTACTACTTGAGATTCCTTGCTCTTCGGCATTGATCATACAGTTCAACGACCAACGAACGATATTGGCCCAATCGCTATCGCCTGCAGGCACCATTGGACCTAAGGGTTCTTTGGAAATTACTTCTGGCAATATCAAATAGGCTTCAGGTACCGGAAAACTTGCACGTATAGCCGCTAAAGCCGATCTATCCGAAGTAATCGCAGTGCACTCGCCATCGAGATAGGCATCTGTTTTTTCCGCTACTGATGTGAAGTACAACGGTCGATACCGCATTTCACTCACGTTAAAATAATCGATAGCGTTTAATTCTGTTGTTGTGGCTCGCTCAATGCATATTTTCTTGTTATCGAGTTCTAAGGCGCTGCGAATCCCGGATCGTTTGGATACCATAAATCCCTGACCATCATAATAATTAACACCGACAAATTCTCCATAGCTGGTATTACGACTCATGGTCCAGGTCGTGTTTCTTGAGAGCACGTCGATTGCTCTGGATTTTATGGCATCAAACCGCTTGCCTGAAGATAACGGAACAAAGTTTACCGCATCGGGATTGTTAAATACTGCGCTGGCAACCGCTCGGCAGAAATCGGCATCCAGTCCAGAGTAGTCGCCAAGACTATTGGTTTGCGCGAAGCCTTTTAAACCAACGTTGACTCCACAATTTACTGCGCCTCGTGCTTTTACATTATCGAGAGTGGCGGCTGTAACCTGACTTGCAACTGCGCAAAAAACCCACGGTAAAAATAAAAGTACCACTTTCCTCACTGTTAAAAACGAATGATTTACTGAAATTTTTATGTGTTTATTCATGGTTTATTGTCCGACAATTTTCATTAGATCGGGAATGTCAACATCGGCTAGTTGCAACTTGTAGTAACTGCCATCTGGCTTATACAACAAGTAGGCTGGTGTCGTTTGCAGTTGATACTGCGTAAGCTCTAGAAATTGAAATTCAATAACATCACTGAGCGCAAGTAAATTCGGGAACGAGACCCTGTTCGACCCCATTACCTTATTGATGCTATCAAGCTCATTAATGCCATTCTGCACAAGACCCAGCACGCGCACTTTGTCAGAATGTCTTTGATGAAGTGACTCTATTTTTGGCTTCTGTAATTCGCATGCAGCGCAGTTCAAACCCCAATACATGATTAAAGTCCATTTATCACCACCAACGTAGTCGTGTAAATCAACACGCTCACCAGCAAAGGTATCTACATAAAACTTACCACCTTTAAGGTACTTTGCTTCTGACAACCCAACACAGCACACGAACATCAAAGCGCCCAGCGCGACATTCAGTGCAAACCGGCCCTTTAAGCTGTACGCCATCATTGTGCTCTCACCTGCGGCTCTATCTCGCGCCTAAGCTGAACAACAGTCACTGCGACCGGGGAATTATCTGAACTATGCCGGTAGCTGGCTCGAGTACACGGAGCGATATGAACAAACTTAGCTTCTATATTGCGGATAACGAATGCTTCTTTGACCCGTATGCCGCGAACAGCCGCTGAAGCATCACTGCCATCAACGTCAACACACGACGATATTTTATATAAATCGCCAATCTCATAATTTTGCGCAAGCAATTCGATCGCTTTCTTATTGCCTTTGCCCATAGTACGTGTGTCGTTATTTTCAAAGATCAATACCGTTCTGCGTACGCTGCTGTAATCTTCAAGAATAGCTGAATTTGATTCAGCGCCGTCGGCGTAATAGTTTTGCTTTGCCCGTTGCAGCAAATCAATATGCGAGGTGCGCTTGTCCTGCGGTGTTTGGTCGTAATCGTTTACGGTAATGGTGCCTATATCCGTTGCGGGCCCATCAATGCTTGATGTACCCACACCGCTAATAAAGGAATCACCGGTACCGCCTTGCTCCGCGAATAAGGTATCGTCTAGCTTGATATCTACAATTTGGTTGCTCCCTTCAACAATCAACAATGACGATGGATAAATGTGCTGGTTACGCACGTTGTACTCTCTGCGCACTTCGATATCACCAATGGCAATACTGTAGTCAGTCACCAGTCCCGACTCAGTTTCGGAAATTCGCTTCCCATAGCTCACATAATTTAAACCTTGATCGGCACTGACACGCAAGATTCCGAAGCCCGCATCTTCCAACGCCCGAACCACAACATTGCCAAATGCCGTTACGGGTTTTGACACTTGAATGGTGGTATTGCTGACCTGCATCTCCGGGACTTGCACAAGCGCGGACACAAGATTGGTTGCAATGAGCTTCAGTCGTCGAAGCTCAGCCAGAGACGTTTGCGAAACAATTTGCTCATCCCCACCAATTCGCGGCATAAATACGGCATTATCGCGGCGAACTACGGCACTCTGACACGCAGAAAGAAAAACGACTGCGCAGATAACGCTCGCTAACAATTGAGGACGCTGCATTAGCTTTTCCTCCGCCATAGATCTATCACAACCCCGCGGCTGGGAAAACCATTAGTATCAGATGAAGATGACCAACAGCCTTCATCAAAGACTCTATCTGAGGGCACCCCATTAACAAGCAGTTCTTCAGACACCCGTTTAGCACGCCCTAAAGCCAATCCCTCGTTACCGATATCAAGCGAGGTTTTACCGTTACTACAGCCCACAATACCCAACACATCGGTGCTGACAGAAAAGCGTTTTACCAGCTTCCTGACCGCAAGCTTGCCCTCGGTACCAAGAAAAAATGAGTCGTTTGGGAAAATAATCGTTTGTCGATCAAGCTTCACGTAGTTATCTAGTACAGACTGTAGTGTCGTAGCACCACTTGCAGAGATATTTTCCTTGCTACCACTTTGCGACAACAAGGCCTGTATGCCGGATGCTGATGTCGCTGTATCGGCGATACCATCTACCACTTCTCTTGTAATTAACGATATTGCTGGTACACCGCCTTCAATAACGCTTACATTCGAATACTTAACACTGAACGACTCCACGTTTTTTATAGTGCTCAGCGCTTTGTAAGCTTCTTCATCCAAGCTGACGCCTTTACTGGTTCCACCAACAAGCAATGGACTTGCCGGCATAATTACTTGCCCCTGTCTGGGTATAACACCTTCGTTGATCGACACATCTCCTATAAGCTTCACGAGCTGGTAACTACGCGTTAGCTCCACATCACCCACGGCGATTTGAATCCGGGTTAAATCATCTGTGTTGGAAGCATTTGTATTGTTTGCGGGAAGATCGCGAACAGTTAAATAATGAGAACCTTGATCAGCACCGACTCGCTGTAGGGCATAACCCAATTCAGCAAGCTTATTAGCTGCAATCTCCAGATCGGCATTGACCTTATTCAGTCCACCAATTTGAATCGTCGTACCCCATGGGTCGATAAGCTGCGGTAAAACATTCAGGAGATTACCGATCATATCTGATCGAAAACCTTGACCAGAGGCATCTACGTCAGCGCCACGCAATACTGCATCTTTCGTAACACTTTGGCAGGCTGACAATAATAAGGACAGTCCGGTAAGGACAACTAAAGCTCGATTACGCATGATTTAAATCCATTATGATGGCCAAAATACTATCAACCTACTTAATAGAATGTTGGTCTGGATGAGTGTTCAGCCAATGTCATCACGTATTTTTTGTGGCTCAGTTACACTTACAGTCCCACACTGAGTCCCTGCCGAATAATCACAGTCTAATTTTGATACACAGTCCGCACAATCCAGACTATCCTAAAATATAGGTTTTTTAGGCGACTCGACATACGCAATTAAAATGGTGTGTCGCTTGAAAAGCTAACGACCTGACCGGACTGCGGGTGTACGAACCCTAACGATTGCGCATGCAGTAGTAGCCGTTGAGCAGCTGTTCCGTATAACCTATCGCCAACGATACAGGCATTCAATCCAAGCGGGTGTGCAGCGTGAACTCTTAATTGATGCGTTCTGCCGGTAATGGGTGTGAATTTAATCCGGGTACCTTCAACATAACGCCACAAAGTATCAGCATATTTGCCATGTTCGAAACACACAATTTGACGGGGCCGGTCGTCGATATCAACCCGTAACGGCAACTCAATCCTGCCACCAACCCCTGTCGGTCTTCTGATTAATTCAGCAACGTAGGTTTTCGAAATTAAACGCTGCTCAAACTGCTGCTGCAGTGCGCGCTGGGCTTGGGCGGTTTTAGCCAGCACCATTAAACCGGAGGTATCCATATCGAGTCGATGCACAAGCATCGTTCCTGTAGCATCCGGATACGCAGCCCGAACCTGCGTGGCAACCGAGCCGTCCATTGTTTTACCCGGTTGAGACAACACGCCCGCAGGTTTATTAACCACCAGCACATGTTGGTCTTCAAATACCAGCTGTAGAGAACTCATAATTACATTGCAAACATGGCGCGGCGGAATAGATTGAGTCCGATGATAAGAAAGAACACCAGTACATATTTCTCAAACGTTTTGCGATCTAGCCCGGCACGCAGTTGCTCTCCGATACTAAAACCCAGTAACGCCGGCAATACTAAAAATGCAGAGAACGGCGCATTGCTTGTATTTATAACACCGGTGTGGACAAGCCCAAACAATAAAACCAAACTACCCAACAATAAAAACACACCAACGGCCTGTACAAATTCAGCCGGATTGACACGCCGTGAATACAAATACGTTATTAGCAGTGGAGCCCAGACACCAGCTAAGCCCCCCATTATTCCAGAGAACCAACCAGCCATCAGCTGCGCGGCCTTATCGTACTTTTCTGGCAACAACGGAGCAGATTTCCATAAGCCCAGAACGGCAAATAAAGTAATACCAAAAGCCAGAATAGCGGTTAATAGTTTGATGGGGAGCTGCGCCGAAATAACGGACATTATGGCTATGGCTAACATCATCGCCAGAATAAGCCGCCAGTATCTTTCGAACACTTCGCGCACATGTCCACAGCGATAAACTTGCCAGATGTTAGTCACACACATAGGAATAACCACATACGCCACCGCACTACGCGCGTCAACAAACAAGGAGTACATCGCAATGGCGGCCGTGGGAAAACCCAGACCCAAGGTACCTTTAACTAAACCGGCTAAAAAGTAGATGACGATTGCAGCGATAATTAACAATTCTGGCATAGCGATTTAACTGTACGATCACTACTGATTGGCTGTAAACAACAATTGCTGTACACGATTATTGCGCTGCTGCAATAAGTGGCGTGCACCCTGAATTAACGCCGTATGATAAGACTTACCAGCGTCGGATACAGCAAAATTAACCAGCGCCTGTAAATCTTCATTAGAAACTTCCTGATAAATAACAGCAGATGTTTGAACGACATCAGAGCGCATCATTGCCCTGTAAAACGTTTCATCGACACGAATCTTGACCAAACGATTCTGCAATGCTTGCACGGTCTCATCATCCGACTCGCACGTCCCTGCAGTTTCAACTAACGCTGAAACTTCAGTATTCATGGCGGATAAAAAGTAGACCGCACCAGTGTGTTTTATCACTTCCCTAACCAGTTTTATCCGTTGCCTGGTGTTGCCAGCTGAGTGGTTAAAGCGGTCCTGCAATGCGTTGAATTGCACTTCCGTTAATTCGCCGGACAAGCGATCTACTTCGGCTATACGCATAGCCGCAGGTGTAGCTTTCCAATTCATGATCTCGTCAAGCTCATCTACAGACAGTCGTTCTGATAGCTCTTTAATATAGAGTTTGCGTAGTGAAGTTGGCGATAGCTCAGCGTCAAGTACTGTAAGTACGTCACTTATTTCTTTACGCGGCGCGCATTGCTTTAGTAACGGCCCAGCTTCAAGCTTCACATTGGTATTAACGTTATCCAGATGCGCGCCAACGCCAGAGAATTCTAGTAATTGCTGGAATTCAATTGCACTATCGCGCTCCGAAGCGATCACCAGACTAGAAAGAAGGGGCAATATTGCGATCAGCAATACTCTGATTAAATGTCTCAAACCAATTTATCGGTCGGTTCGTTACCCGCGAAAAAAGCATCCAAATTATCTAATGCTCTGAATCCCATCGCATCACGGGTTTCAAAAGTGGCGCTGCCAATGTGTGGCAACATAAACACATTCTGATGTTGTGAGAACGCAGGATTCCCACCGGGCTCAGTCACAAAACAATCCAAGCCAGCAGCACTCAATCTGCCACTGTCTATGGCATTAAGCAGCGCTTGCTCATCTACCAATGCACCTCTAGCGGTATTAACGAGAATAGAGCCCTTGGGCATCATTGCAAAGGTTTTGTCATTCATAATGCCTTTGGTTTGATCGGTAGCCGGACAATGCAAACTTAAAAAATCGGATACGGCCAATAAAGACTCGATGGAATCGTGATACGTGGCGCCGCGCTCAAGTTCTGGCGTTAATCGGTTTCGACTATGGTAGTGCACATCCATATCGAAACCACGGGCTCGTTGCGCCATGACTTGTCCAACACGGCCCATACCAATAATACCAAGACGCTTACCGGTGACTTGTGTACCCACCATAAATGCGGGACTCCACGAATCCCACTTGCCTTGTCGGACCATCGCATCGCCCTCCGCTGCTCTTCGGGCGGCACCCAACAACAATAACATGGCTATTTCCGCTGTTGCATCAGACAAAACATCCGGTGTGTTAGTCACGCAGATGCCTTTTTGACGAAACGCGTCAAGATCGCAGTGATCCACACCGACTGAATGGTTAGCAACAATTTTTAGCCGACTATCAAGCTTTGCCACAGTTGCCGCATCAAAGTGCTCGGAGTGGCAAGGCACAATCGCATCAACTTCAGCACTCATACGAATAATGTCATCAGCAGTGCTCAGTACATCTTGCTCATTCAGAATGACATGGTAATCACGCCTGGCGCGTGCGACTGTGTTGTCGGAGAGCTTACGCGTTATCCAGATCGTGGGTTTAGTGCTCATATTTCAATACGACTCAATTTACTCGAACCAATTGACTGGCTTACTTGTCTTTCTTTCGCAAGCAACTATCGTAGAAATCGTAAAGCACTAATGACAATACAAACGCAACTATTATCGCAAATGGCAATCCACCTTTAAAACCTGCAAATCCATCTATGATGCTTTTCGCAAGCCCAATAGTAAACACTCCAATTGTCACTAAACCAGCTAACCCGGTGAGAATATGAACCGTTCTTGAAACCATCGTTAGGCCTCCTGAGCTGCAGAATGCAGTTGTGTTAGTAAATGTCGGGTTGTACGTAACAGGCGATCATCTTCGTTGAGCGCCCCAACCAATTGCACACCGATCGGCAAATCATTGTCGCCGGTAAGCAAGGGTAAATTGATACAGGGTAATCCACATAATGTCCAAATAGTGCAACAAACCGGATTACCAGTCCCATCGCTAAACTTCGGAGCTTCACCCAAAGCAGACGGGGTCAATATGGCATCGTAGTCGTTAAAAAACTGCACGAACCAATCATCGGCAGCGGCGCGTATTTCAAGCGCCTCCTGATACTGAGCGTCGCTGATGTTTCTTGCGGCCGCAAGCGTTGGCGCGATTGTCTCGCTGATGCCGCTTAGCTCGTTACCAATTTCAGATTGCAAACAACGAACTATTTCGTATTCATGAATAATTTTATGACACGGAATAAGAGCCGCAAACGATTGCGGTGTGGGTATTCGCTCCACCGTTGCACCCAATACATCCAACAACTCTTCGAAGCCTGCACTGGCATCACTCGCATACTGATTGGCATACGGCATATCAAACCATGCAAGCGTAGGCGGCACCGGTGCTTCCGACAAATACGAGCTCAGCATCGCTGGCTTGGGCAATAAGTTGGTTGCAGAATCTGCTCTGTCATATCCTGTTAGCGCGTCTGCCAACAATGCAATATCGCCAACGTCTCTTGCAAAAAAACCAACTTGATCCAGCGTATTGGATGTCTCTAATGCTCCGTAACGAGAGATAAGCCCACGCGACGGTTTAAATCCATAGACACCGCAAAATGATGCGGGCCGTACAACTGATCCGTTGGTTTGACTGCCAATTGCTAATCCCACATGACCTGCCGCTACACTTGCAGCCGAGCCACTGGACGAACCACCGGGACTGTGTTCAGCGTTATGCGGATTGCGTGTATCGCTGGGATGCATAAACGCAAATTCGGTTGTTACCGTTTTGCCCATGATAACCGCTCCGGCTTCTTTCAATTTTTCAACAACCGCAGAATCCTGAGTAGGTGCGCGTCCTTGACACAATGATGAACCACGTTCAGTTGGTAGATCGCAGGTATCGAAGATATCTTTTATGCCAACTGGAATGCCGTGCAATGCACCAACAGGCCGACCACTCATTCGAATTGAATCGAGTTCTTGTGCCTGCGACAAAGCATAGTTTTCATCAAGCGACGCCCAGGCACCAATTTTTTTGTCGGTGTCGTTAATAACAGACAAATGATGCTGCACCAACTCGTACGCCTTGAGCTTACCGGTGCAAATATGATCGACCGCCTGTCTAACTGTGCTGGTGTCGATCGTATTGTTATCACTGGTCATATTAGGGGATGTACTCGCCAAATAGCTGATCTGGTAACCACAAGGCAATTCCCGGAAATGCATACATCGCTATCATGCAGCAGATAACAATACCCAGGTACGGCATGATCCCTTTGAAGATTTCCATTAATTCTATTTGCCCTTTGAGCACCCCTTTCAAATAATAAGCAGACATCGCCATCGGAGGTGTTAAGAATGAGGTTTGTAAATTCAACGCAACCAACATGGCGAAGAAATAAGGGTTAACGCCAAAAGTATCCAGCATGGGTAAGAATATAGGGACGAAGATAATCAGTATTTCAGACCACTCCAACGGCCAACCCAACAGGAAAATGATTAGTTGAGCGAGCACCAAAAATTGCCATGGTTTCAAATCCATTGCGAGTACCCAATGCTCAATAATGTCATGGCCTCCCAGGTATGAAAAGATTGAAGCAAAGGTCCACGAACCAACAAACAACCAACACACCATCGCGGTTGCTTTAGCCGTAAGGAATACAGACTCTTTCACTTTTTGCCAGGACAAAGATCGATACAAGATAGCCAGCAACAGGCCACCCATGGCCCCCATACCCGCTGCTTCTGCAGGCGTAGCCAAACCACCCAGAATAGAACCCAGCACCAGCAAGATTAGTAAGGTTAACGGGACGAAAGATGTGAACAGTTGCCAGTAGATTGATGCACGACTGATCGAGGGATCGTATACCGGCTTTGGCGCTATAGACGGATTTAAATAAACCCTGAAAATGACATAAACAATATAGCTACCTGCCAATAGCAAACCCGGAAACACAGCAGCAGCGTATAGACGCAATGGTGAAAGTTCAGCAATTGCCGCATACACAATTAACATGATTGATGGTGGAATCAGGATACCTAAGGTACCGCCAGCACAGATAACGCCAGCCGCAAAGTCACGCCGATACTTGGCTTCTGCCATTGCGGGATACGCAAGCAAGCCCATAAGCGTCACCACCGCCCCAACTATACCACTGGCTGTAGAGAAGACTGCGCAAGTTAAAAGCGCTGCAATAGCCATCGAGCCAGGTAAATTACGCGCTGCAAGGTTTAATGATGCAAATAGTCGGTTAACTATGTTTGCCCGCTCAACAACGTAACCCATGAACAAAAATAACGGGATAGCAACAAGCGTATCGTTCTCCATAACCGAATACGTGTTTTGATTCAGCAAATAGAAAATCTGGTTATTAAAAATATCGGAAAATGACTCTACTGACCCTGCTTCGTAATAAGCGTAGTATCCAAATCCAACTCCCATCGCTATTAGCGTAAATGCGATCGGGAAACCGAGCAGCACCAGCACGATGAACAAGGACAACATAAAAATGGCGACTTCAGGATTCGTCACGATGCAATCAACTCAGTTAATGTTCTAAAATAACGTTTAACGTTTCTGGCAATCTAGTTGTTCGAACCCGGCATTGCAGGATCAGCAATCAAAGATTCTTCGGTCTCGCGCACATCATCCAAACGCTTCATCCACACACCGCTACGCATAGCCTTCACACACCGTATCAACTCAGCCAACCCCTGCAGCATAAGTAAACCACCCGCCAATGGAATTAATGTTTTGAAAAAGTAGATTTGTATGCGTGCCGGGCTATTCCAACTCACTTCTTTATAGCGCCACGAATCGGATGCTATTTCGGCGCCGTAGTAAGCCAAGGCGATCATGCCGGGAAAGAAAAAGATAAGATACAACACGAAATCGATAAAGGCCTGAAGACGTACGGGGAACAAGCGATAAATGACATCGCCGCGTACATGCCCATCTTGTGCTAACGCATACGCACCGGCCATTAAAAACAATGCACCGTACATTTGTACCATCATGTCGAATGCCCACACAGTTGGCTTGTTAAGCGCATAACGCATGAACACTTCGTAGGTTACCGACAGCGTCAGTATCAGTATGCACCAACCAAAAGCGCGCCCTATCCAGATACTCAGACTTTCAATTGCGTAGACCAGTTTAGTCACTCACACACCTCAATTCGGTACTCAATTCGGTACAAGAAACAGTATTGACTTATAACGCTAATGTCTTTGCTAACTTAGCTGCTTATTCATTCGCTTATGCAGTGCAGCACAAATACAACGGGAACCTTAATGGTTCCCGTTGCCCAGCAAAACAAATCGATATTGCCTAGCCGAAGTAGTGCTTATAAGCCAGTTTGTAATCAGGCTGGTTCAGATTCAGGTAGTTCATGACGCTTTTGGCGTATGTCTTTTGAGACTCGATAACCTTAGCGAAAAACTCATCCTGACCCGACATACGTTCAACAACCTTATCCCAGGCACCTAACTGGGCCGCCATGACAGAATCCGGTGTGCGGTAAACGTTAACGCCTTGCTCTTCAGCCAAAGTGACTAAGTCGTCGGCATAACGACGTGTGTTGTGCCAGTAGAAGTTTGAATTTTCTGCTTCTGATGCGTACTTGAGAATGGCCTGTAGTTCTGGCGCCAATGCATCGTACTTCTTCTTGTTGAATGTACACTCAAAGAATTCTTGCGACTGGTGAAAACTGGCCAGATGGTAGTGCTTAGAAACATCTTGCATACCAAAGTCACGGTCAGAGGTTGGGTTGTTGAATTCAGCTGCGTCGATAAGTCCTGATTTCATTGCCGGCTGAATTTCACCACCTGGCAACTGCACAACGGACATACCCATTTCCAACAACACGTCAGCAGCCAAACCAACAGTACGGTATTTTAAACCATCCATCTGGCTGGCATCCTTGATTTCTTCCTTAAACCAACCTAATGGCTGTGCTGGCATTGGGCTGTTGAAGAAACTAACGAGGTTCAAGCCAAGTTTACCCATTAACTCATCGAATAATTCTTGACCGCCACCGTAGTTAATCCAGCCCAACACTTCCTGACTTGACCAACCAAAGCATGGACCGGTACCAAACAACGAGGCCACAGGTGATTTTGAATACCAGTAAGCTGGTACGTAGTGAGCTGCATCCAGAACGCCGCGGTGTACGGCATCTTGCATCTGACTGGTTTTTACAACGGAGTTAACTGGTAGTAACTCGATCTGCAGTGCAGATCCAGCCATATCGTTAACACGCTGAACATAGGACTGCGCATTCTCAAGAAAGATTCCACCACCCCAAGCAGCTTGCATTTTCAGGGTAACAGTTTCGGCGCGGACAATAGACGGCGCTGTGATAGTACCTGCAGCAGTGGCTGTAGCAGCCAGCGCTGAACCTTTAAGAAACTTACGGCGATTAACGGTTTTCTTCATTTAATACATCCTCCAAAGTAGTATTGGCCTTATTTGAACTGCATAGACCTTGTGTACAGCCAATTTGACTCTTTAACGATGTGGCTGAATCGGCTCATGTTAGCTCAAAGCCGCTAAAATGGAAATAAAATTGTTACCCGATTGTTAGTATTCAGAGCCCCAAAATAAGCCGATAAGCCCATGCAAAGTGACAATACGACTCAAAACACGCCAGTAATTGAACAGCTACTTCGGGATATGTTTGCAGCCGCAGTGGAAGCTGCCCTGCCTCAGAACAACATGAGCCAGTTTATTCCGCCACCTCCTAAGGGTAAAACGGTGGTCATCGGGGCTGGAAAAGCATCTGTTGCGATGGCCAGGGCCTTGGAAGCATTGTGGCCTGAGCCACTTAGCGGGCTCATTGTCACGCCGCATGGCACAGACTTGCGTTGTCAGCACATCGACGTCGTAGAAGCAAATCATCCGGTCCCCGACGAAGCCGGAGAAAATGCGTCCAGACGCATACTGGAATTGGTCAATAACTTAAGCTCGGACGATCTCGTTATCAGTTTGATATCGGGTGGTGGCTCATCATTACTAAGTTTTCCAGGACACGGGATTACTCTCGCCGATAAGCAAGCGATCAATCAAGCCTTATTAAAGTCTGGCGCAGCTATTGATGAGATGAATTGCGTGCGCAAACATCTGTCAGGCATCAAAGGCGGTCGCTTAGCCCATGCAGCGTTTCCTGCAAAGGTAGTTACCTTGGCCATATCTGATGTACCGGGTGACGACCCGTCCACCATTGCATCAGGTCCAACGGTTGTCAATACAACCACACGCGAACAAGCTATAGACATAATCCATCGATACAACATCGAATTACCGGACAACGTAACCAAGCTACTGAACAGCGAGCATGCCCAAACACCTGACCCAAACGGTGCCAGCATGACATCACTAACAACGCATGTTATTTGTAAGCCACAACAATCATTGGAAGCTGCCGCGAAGGTTGCGAGCGATGCTGGATACAACGTGCTGATTCTGGGTGATGCAATTGAAGGCGAAGCGCGCGAAGTTGGCAAAGTGCTAGCGGGAATTGCTAAACAAGTTCATCAATACAACCAACCTGTGGCTGCTCCTGCAGTGATAATTTCAGGTGGTGAAACCACCGTTACCATCAAGGCCAAGGGTGGTCGTGGTGGTCGCAACGCCGAGTGCCTGCTTGGGTTTGCAGAAGCGGTAGTTGACTACAACAACATCAGTGGCATTTGCTGCGATACAGACGGTATTGATGGCACAGAATCCAACGCAGGTGTTATCTGGACTAGCCACGTTAACGAACAAGCCAAAGAACAATCGTTAAAAATAGCGCACTACTTGGATAACAATAACGCCTGGAGCTTCTTTGACAAAACAAATGGCTTAGTCATCACCGGCCCAACACACACTAACGTCAATGACTTTCGGGCGGTGGCCATAACACCAGCTACAACGCAGCGGTAAAAGTACCGCTTTTCGTTCGTTTTTGTACAACACTTCTTGCATGCGTCACAAGGCAAACTAACGCTATCTGTTAGCTACCTGTATCGGTGTTACAACCGGAGAGTCGCATGCACGTTACTATACTGATCGTCATCGCGTTGCTTTTAAGTGCTTGTTCGCAGAGCGCGCAAACACCTAAAAACGGCACAGCTGTAACTCAAACTATTGATATACCTGCCGGCGGTGTTATCGATTGTTTTGCCACCGGCTGCGGTAATGCTGACCGCGAACTATCCGATGAACCCGCGGCACCCTCGGATAAAACAACCTTAGCCAATCAACTTCGCTCCGCTCTAGAAGCTCAATCTGGCGGATTAGGCTTAAGCGCATTTGTGCTGCCGGACGGCAATGACTTGAATTCAGTACCGCAAGATCCACTCAACCCGGTTACTGCAGAGAAAGTAGCACTTGGTCAGTTACTTTTTCACGACGAACGTTTCGCTTTAAATGGTTTATCGGACCAGGACCCCAGTTGGTCATGCGCAAGCTGCCACAAGGTTGGCTCGGGCTTGAAACCTGGTATACCTCAAGGTATTGGCGAAGGCGGTGTGGGTATCGGAAAAAATCGCGTGCTGGCCTTCGGCTTTGACCCGCTGGCGCCAGAAGATGCGCCAAACCGCCCTGATATGCAACCCATTGCTGTGCCATCCATTTTAAATGTGGCTATGCAAGAAGTCGTGCTATGGAATGGACAACTCGGCAATGCAAGCAACGGGCTTATCAACAACGGATTAGCTCCCAATGTAGTCGTACCGAATTCATTGCCATCCAGCGTTAACGTGCATCAAATGGGTGGACTGGAATCACAAGCTATCGCCGGGCAAACTGTGCATCGGTTACGCTTTACACACGATTCACCATTACAAGATATCCCTGCTTATCGCGCATTATGGAACGCAGCCTATCCCGGGGGTTCAGTGAACATCGCGGTTGATGCCGCCAAAGCCATAGCCGCATTTGAACGTACGATCTATGCCAACCAGGCACCGTTTCAACAGTGGTTAAAGGGCGATGACAATGCCTTGAATGAATCAGAACTTGCAGGAGCCAATCTGTTTTTTGGTAAAGCCGGTTGCTCTGGATGTCATACCGGCCCCGCGTTAAGTTCATGGCCCGGTGCTCAAGAAAGCGAATTATTTTTTGCTGTTGGGTTTGACGACTTCGATAACAACAAAGTCGCTATTCACGGAGTCATTGCAGATGAAGCCCGTTTAGGTCGAGGCGGCTTTACGCAAAATCCATTACAAAACTATCAATTCAAAGTGCCGCAGCTTTATAACCTTGCAGACAGCAAGATACTAGGCCACGGTGCGAGCTTCTCGTCAATCAAGGAAGTGGTGCAGTACAAGAATGCAGCGCTGCCGCAAAATCCTAATGCACAATCTTTCTTAGATGCGCGATTTCAACCGTTGAACTTAACCACCCGTGAGGTCAACGAAATCACGACGTTTTTAACCTCTGCATTACACGATCCGAACTTGGCCCGCTATGTACCAACTGAATTTCCACGTTGATAGTTTCTATGTAGACACTCGAGACTACACCAGCGAACTGGTATCCATCCTGCCTTCAGCCAGTAGCTTTTTAAACAGTTCCACATCATTTTGAATGGCTTGCCGCATATCGGTGTGCGCAACAGTTCCGAGGAGTTGTTGCAAACCAGAGTCGTCCATATCGGCTGGAAAAGGTAACGGCGCATTTTTTTCGAACGTAATTTTATTATCCGGGTACAGTTCATTTAAAGCCGCAACAAAATCAGCAACCTCAACCACGTCGTTGCGTAAGTTGAACACGCCCGCACCTTGGTGTTCGCTAAGCGCGCAATCGACAAAGATTTTCGCAACGTCATTGGCATGTTGTAGCGTCACTTCGCCATCGAAGCGAATGTGAAAAGGTTCGTTAGCGGCTATTGCCAATGTTGCTTTTGCTAAATCAGCCGTTAATCCCTGATCACGGCAAACGCCATAAACCGTGTATGGACGTAAACCGACACTCCCGACTTGCCAATCCTGCCAATACACTTTGGCAGTATTCTCATTGGCGGTTTTGTACACGCCATAAAGATTAACCGGCATCGGCTGCGCGTCATCCTTTATTGGCCGTTCCGGATACAACTCTGCTGGTCCCATGACGGCCAAAGAACTTGCAAACGAATAGCCGGCAATATTGTGTTGTCGAACCGCTTCGAACAAGTTGATGGTGCCGACAACGTTGACAGATGCACCTAGCGCAGGATCGGCTTTACAAAAAGGTATTTGCAATCCAGCCAAGTGCACCACATGACTTGGTTTGTGCTTATTAAACAGCGCCATAACAGCCGTTTGATCAGTGACATCTAACGACTCCCACTCGATAGAATCAATTTCCGATTGATTCAGCAGCAAGCTTGGCCGCGTAATCGTAGTGTCCAAGTCGGTCGCGATGACTTTGTGTCCTTCATTGATCAGATTGCGCAGCACCCACGCGCCAATACAACCCATCGTGCCAGTCACTAAAAAGGTGTTTTCTTTGCCAGAAACGGATTTGTCAGACATACTTGAACCTATTGTTAATCTCGTACACACGGAAAATCATGGCTGACATCATACTGCATCACTATCCACCCTCCCCGGTTTCTGAAAAAATCCGCGTAGCATTCGGCATCAAAAATCTGAACTGGAAGTCGGCGGAACAAAACCGACTGCCTGATCGGCCGGAGTTATTTGCCATGACGGGTGGCTATCGTCGCATCCCGGTTATGCAAATTGGCGCCGATATTTATTGTGATACGCAATGCATCCTGCAAGAAATTGACAAGCAAATTCCCGAACCTCGCCTGAACTCAACTGGCGACAATGGCTTAAGCCTCGCATTGTCTCGCTGGACGGATGCAGAATTTTTTGAGTTGGGCGTGAGAACCGCATTTGCGCCTGTTGCGAAATCCCTACCACCTGCGTTGGTAGCAGACCGCACGCGCCTGTACTTCGGACCCGATGGCGATATGGCTGCAGAAGCCAAAGACATTCCGCATACGCTGTCGCAATTGCGCCCTAAAATGGGTTGGCTTAATCAGCAACTCGAATCTCGGGGACAATTTCTACACGGCGATCAAGTCAGCATGAGCGATGTTTATGCGTGGTTTGTCGTGTGGTTCTTCAGCAATCGATTCGCGGAAGCAGCAAACACACTGGCAGAATTTCCGGCCGTTCTCGACTGGGCCAAACGAATGGAGGCGTTTGGTCACGGCACTTCCACCGATATCTCCGCACAGGATGCCTTAGCCGTGGCGTTGGCAGCAACCCCGACGACTGCCGAGAGCCAGGACCCCAACGACCCGCAGGGCCTGAAGCCTGGCATGCAAGTCAGCGTGGCACCGTTAGCAGCACCCAAAAGCGGTGAATCTGGCGTTACCGGCACCATACGTGCCGTGTCTATGGAGCGCATCGCACTCGCTCGTAACCAGGCAGAATGTGGCGATGTCGTTGTACATTTCCCGCGTGTTGGTTACCGAGTAACACCGGCCAATGTGTAAATACATCGACTAAACCCAGCACCTGCTCACGATGTAACGCCTGCAATGCATTGCAGGCGTACCTTTTGTTCATTTCTGAGATGCGTTCACGAGTGTTGGTGGTGGTCAAAATCGCACCAATCAGGTAACGTGCCACCCTTATTACTTTATTGCTTTGCTCCAAAGCAGTGACGAAGAGCGACGCTCGCTCAGCGCAATCCGCATGAACACGACTCCAGCAATGACATTCAGTGATTTCGATTTATCCAAACCGCTCCTTCGGGCTTTGGACGAAGTTGGCTATGAAACACCATCCCCAATCCAAGCTCAGACCATCCCGTTATTGAGCGCTAACACCGACGTTGTCGGCCAAGCTCAGACAGGCACTGGAAAAACAGCCGCATTTGCCCTGCCGCTGTTGTCTAATCTGGATTTGAAAGCCAAACCAATACAAGTACTGGTGCTGACCCCAACTCGCGAATTAGCCATACAAGTTGCCGAGGCATTTCAAAAGTACGCCAAACACATGAAGGGATTCCATGTATTGCCCGTGTATGGCGGTCAGGACTACCGGGGCCAAATTCGCGCATTAGAGCGTGGCGTGCATGTGGTAGTTGGAACACCCGGCAGAATTATGGATCACATGCGACGCGGTACATTGAAACTGGATGCACTAAATACACTGGTTCTAGATGAAGCCGATGAAATGTTACGCATGGGGTTTATCGAAGATGTTGAATGGATACTGGATAAAACCCCCACACAACGACAAATTGCATTGTTCTCAGCAACCATGCCACCACAAATCAGGCGTATCGCAACTAAGTACCTGAAAGATCCAGAACACGTCACCGTTAAAAGTAAAACAAGCACCGCCAGTACAATCCGACAGCGTTACTGGTCAGTAAAAGGGACGCATAAGTTGGATGCACTGACTCGCATACTCGAAGCCGAACCCTTCGATGCGATGTTGGTGTTTGTTAGAACCAAAACCTCCACAATCGATCTTGCCGAAAAACTCGAGGCGCGTGGCTATTCCACAGCGGCGCTCAACGGCGATATTCCGCAAAATCAGCGCGAACGCACCGTAGAAAATTTAAAGAAAGGCAAGATTGATATTGTTGTGGCTACCGATGTTGCGGCGCGTGGACTTGACGTGGCGCGAATTAGCCACGTGATAAATTACGATATCCCAACCGATATCGAAGCTTATGTTCACCGAATTGGCAGGACCGGCCGTGCCGGACGTGACGGTGAAGCGATTCTGTTTGTTGCGCCACGCGAACGCCGGTTGCAGTTTGCTATTGAAAAATCAATTGGTAAAGTCATCGAACCAATGGATTTACCCAGCAACGAACTAATTAACGATCGACGTATCAGTAAATTCAAGCAACGCATCAGCGATACGTTAGCCGATAATGATTTATCGTTCTTCGAAGAATTAATCGATAGTTATGTGCAGGAAAATGATGTTCCACATAACAAGGTCGCGGCCGCTCTAGCGCAATTGATGCAAGGCGATACACCGTTTCTATTTGTGAAAACGTCACATCGTCGATCAGACTCTCGCCACGGTTCGCAACGCACCGATGCCGATGACTACCGAGATGGCCACAAACCTGCTGTCCGGCCCAGAACAAACGCCATGCGCCCGCCTGAGAAAGGCATGGAGCGCTATCGACTGGAAGTGGGCCATATCAATGAAGTCAAGCCTGGAAATATTGTAGGCGCAATTGCCAATGAAGCCGGAATCGATAGCCAGTATATTGGGCAAATACAGATAGAGGCTGACCATAGCTTGGTTGATCTGCCTGAAGGCATGCCAAAAGACATCTTTAACGACTTGAAGAAGGTCCGTGTTTGCGGATTTCCGATGAAAATTTCCAAAGTCGGAAAAGGTAAGCAGGCTGGCTTTGAGTCATTGCAAGATGCTGGTAATACTGAACGCAAGAAACCAAAAAGAACAACAAAAAAGAAAAATAATAAGCCCAAAACCAAAACCAAAACCAAGAAAAACAAGGACAAAGGCAAGAAACGGAAACCTGATGCCAAAAGCATTGTATGATCGACTGGTTCATGCAAAGTCATAACGGAGGTTCGGCATGCAAGACAAACAAGCAGCCGGTTAAACAAAACGCATCGTGGCAACACCCTTCCAACTGCGCCTCGCGGCAATCGCATTCATATTTATTTGGTCAACCGGGTTCATTGTAGCGCGCGGCATCGTTGGTCAAATT
Organism: uncultured Granulosicoccaceae bacterium; assembly: GCA_964390335.1. GTDB lineage: Bacteria > Pseudomonadota > Gammaproteobacteria > Granulosicoccales > Granulosicoccaceae > Granulosicoccus. Next base: position 38,434 of record CAYMHU010000010.1, read on the forward strand.
GATCCATCCTTGTTCTTAGCAATACGGTTCGCATTGTGTGTACTGCTGTTTACTGCAATATGCTTTGTATTAAAAATACAGTGGCCGAATAAGAGCGAAACTTTAAAGCTCATTGGCATAGGTGCGCTCTTGCAAGGCGTGTATCTTGGATTCGTGTACTGGGCAGTCAGCAACGGATTACAAGCAAGCGTTATGGCGTTAATGGGTTCAATGCAACCTCCACTCACCGCTGTATTGGCTGCTATGTTCCTGAACGAGCGGTCGTCCATTACGAACATCATTGGCCTTATGGCTGGCGTTACTGGTGTGGCAATAGCCATGTGGCCCAGCAGCACACCAGCTCCGGTTGCACCCATCGTCATGGCGGCTGGAGTGATCAGTATTTTGGGGATTACAGCGGGTACGCTACTGCAAAAGTCCGCCGTTCTAAAGGTCCATATTATGGCATCAAGTGCGGTACAGAATTTTGGTGCTATGCTGGTCTGCTTAACTATGGTGCTTGCGTTGCGCGAAACGCATTTCGATGTGAATGCAAATACGTTATCGTGGCTGGCTTATTCGGTACTGGTGTTATCGTTTATTGGCACTACGTTGTTTATTTGGCAAGTTCGCCAAGGCAATACAACGCATGCAACCAGCTTACTGTTTTTGGTTCCGCCACTAACGGCTATTATTGCTTATCTCTTGTTTGGTGACGAACTCACCGCGGCGCAGTTGCTTGGCTTTGGCATTGCGCTGGCCGGTGTATGGCTGGCCCGTCGACCTACGCGGCCAGCCTAATCAGATAATGACTTAAGCCGCAGTTTCAACCCGCGAACTTAAACCCATTTCATCTAGCTTCATTGGCATTTCGTGCAAAGTGGCTGGATAAACGTCGTCCCCGCTTTTCAGTTGCATTGGTGTGTCATTCTGCAGTAAATCAGCGATAACACCGCTATCAAAATACGCAAAGGCCAGCCAGGCATTGTAACGAGCGGATAAGGTTTGCGAGGTAATATCGGCAACCGATTTCCCGTTTACTATAAGTTCGCAATCACTCGCAATAAAGGGCACCTCTCTCGCAACAACACCCATTAAGCGTGATGGCACACCAGCATCACGCTGTGCTCGCAGTGCTTCCATGCTCATGCTGGGTAAATCTAAATCTAACTGACAATAGCGATCAAGCCCGCATTGTAATGGTGTATGCGAGTAATCCATGTCACTGCCAAACGATAGTAGGCCGCTTTCCATTCGTTCGATGTTGTTCGGGCAACCATGCCCAACATTCAGATCTTCGCCTTGTGCAAAAAACTCATCCCACAGTTGTTGACCGATGGCAGCGTCATCTATGTAAATTTCAAACCCGCCTTGCCCCGACCAACCAGAACGCGCCACAATAAATTCATGCCCCTGCCAGGCCAGACGCTTGTAGCGAAAAAACCGAATGGAATTAACATCATCACCGAACAAACGAGCCATTAACGTCTCAGCTTTTGGACCTTGCACTGCAATGGGCCAAACGCGGGGCTGACTAACCTCCACATTCAAGCCGGCACCGAACGCAATACCTTTGGCCCACAGGTAGATATCAGAATCAGAAATACTCAACCACCATGTGTCGGCGTCTATTTTGATGGCAATGGGATCGTTCATTATATGCCCGCGCTGATCGCACAATGGTACATAGAAGCACTGATCATCTTGTGCCTTAGACAGATCTCTAGGCGTCATGAGTTGCACCAGCTTCGCAGCGTCCGGGCCTTGTAGTTGAACCTGCCGTTCGCAAGATACATCCCAGACCTGCACGTGTTCCACCAGGTGCCAGTAGTCCTCTTCGAGTGAGCGAAACCAACTGGGCAGCAGCGTATGGTTATAGACGGTTAACGATTTCGCACCACCAGCAAGGATGCGGCTGGTAAACGGCGTCTCGCGTAAACGACGTGAAAATGTAAGCAGTGGGGAGGACATTGTTTCGTACTCAACCGGAATAAAGTTGCGGGATTCTGGCCCTTGTTTCGCCATTAATCAATCTGTGGATCTCCCGTGTAATCTGCATCTGGCGGACTTTGAACAGTATTGATCGCAGCTGAGAATTAATTGTCAATTAACCACTTGGCTTGCAATACGCTCGAATATCCGGCACCCTCTATGTTTTATTTCCATGATCAGCAATATTTCGTAAATTATGCAGGATTCAGCGTTATTTCTGGCTATAGATTTGATTTTCAACGCAAATTCCGAGCTGATGGAGATTATCGGGCTGTCACTTTGGGTCAGCCTGAGCGCAGTTACCATATCGTGTTTGCTCGGGCTGTTTCTCGGGGCACTGTTAGCAACCACCCGGTTTCGAGGACGCTCACTGCTGCTAATTGCCGTGAATTCCATGATGAGCATGCCGCCAGTGGTCGTTGGCCTTATGGTCTATTTAATGTTGTCGCGCTCCGGCCCATTTGGATGGCTTGGCCTGCTGTACACACCCACGGCTATGATCGTTGCACAAACCATATTAATCACGCCGTTAGTCGCCGCATTATCGCGTCAATTGCTTGAAGATTTGTTTAACGAATACAAAGATCAATTTGCTTCGTTTCAACTAACGCGATCTCAACAAATAAAGACCTTGCTATGGGATGCACGCTACTCGCTGCTCACGGTAGCACTCGCAGGCTTCGGCCGATCACTGTCTGAAGTGGGTGCAGTGATTATAGTCGGTGGCAATATCGAACATCTGACGAGGGTCATGACAACCGCTATTGCACTGGAAACATCAAAAGGCGATTTACCGTTGGCGCTTGCTTTGGGCATCATTTTATTAATGCTGGCTCTTTTTATTAACGCCCTGCTATCAACCCTAAATTACACAGCTAAACGTTTTGCGTATGCATAGCACCCCGCCAGCAAACGAATTGGTTTTAGACAAAGTCTGCTTTGCATCTGACCATAAGATTATTATCGATAACGCAACACTATCGATAAATCAAAACGGGATAACCGTTCTGCTAGGTTACAACGGTGCGGGAAAAAGCGTTTTGCTGAAGTTGATGCACGGAATCTTGAAGCCAGATTCGGGGCACATAGCGTGGAATAAACAAACGCTGAGTGACACAGACAGAACTCGTCACGCCATGGTGTTTCAAAAACCAACCCTATTACGTCGTTCAGTTGCTGCAAATATAGATTATGTACTGAAAATCAGACATCGATTCAGTAAGGAAACACGCAAAGCGTTATTGTCCAAGGTTGGATTGAGCGCGTTTGAAAAACAACCAGCACGTTTATTATCCGGCGGCGAACAGCAGCGCCTGGCATTGGCTCAGGCATTAGCCTGCAACCCCACCGTACTATTCCTGGACGAAGCCACAGCGAGTTTAGACCCGGCATCCACCGTCATTATTGAACAAATAGTGCAACAACAAGCGCAGGCAGGAACACAAATAATCATGATTACTCACGATATCGCGCAAGCAAAACGCTTGGCACAACATATTGTATTTGTAAACCAAGGACAAGTGGTGGAACACTCAACCGCTGATGATTTTTTCACTCAACCACGAAGCATCGTGGCCCAAGCCTACATAGCAGGAAAAATAAACGTAAATCCATCTTCAAACGAACAGCAAACCCGGAATCACTATGTTTAAGTTTCATCACTTAATAACCACAATAATATTGAGCATTACGGGTATCGCAGCTGCACCGCTTGTGCATGCGAACTCTAATTCTCTGCTTCTGCAATCCACTACTTCTACAGCGAACTCAGGTTTCTATGATTACTTACTACCAATGTTTGAAGATCACAGTGGTATTAAAGTCAATGTGGTCGCAGTGGGTACCGGCCAGGCTATTCGGAACGCACGAAACTGCGATGCAGACGTTTTGCTGGTACATGCAAAATCCGCGGAAGAAGAATTTGTTAACGATGGCTATGGGGTGCAGCGATTCGATTTAATGTACAACGATTTCGTCATTGTTGGCTCTACATCAGATCCTGCCAGTATTAAGCACAGTAGTGATGTTATTGAAGCCTTGCAAGCTATCGCTTCCAGCGGCTCATTGTTCGGATCCAGGGGCGATAACTCCGGCACACATAAAAAAGAGTTGGCCTTGTGGGCTGCTGCAGGTATTGATATCACAGATGGCAATATTGATTGGTACCGCTCAACTGGCTCAGGCATGGGAGCAACATTAAATACAAGTGTAGGGTTATCGGCTTACACATTGACCGACCGAGCCAGCTGGATTAGTTTTAAGAATAAGTCAGACTTCGGTATCGTAGTGGAAGGTGATGCCGCCCTATTCAACCAATACGGTGTCATTCTGGTCAACCCTGAGAAGTGTCCAGCTGTCAATGCAGTTGGTGGCCAGACATTCATTGATTGGCTGTTATCAGCAGAGACACAACAGGCAATAGCGAACTACACCATGCATGATCAGCAACTATTTTTCCCGAATGCAAAAACCTCTTCGGGCAACTAGCGGAAAAGACAAACCATGCAGGAATTTTTAACTACCAATGAAGTCGCTAGGCTTCTGCGAATCAAGGAAAGAAAAGTTTACGACCTGGCGTCCTCTGGTGTGTTGCCATGCTCAAAAGCGATCGGTAAGCTACTATTCCCGCGTGATCAAATCGATGCATGGATTGCTCGTAACAGCGAAAACGTTGTACCAACAATATCCAAGCGCCCATTGGTGTTTCTTGGTAGCCACGATCCAGTTTTAGAATGGGCGTTACGCGAATCGCAGTCTGGTTTAGCCATGTTATTTGACGGTAGCAATGATGGTTTAAATCGTTTTGCCAACCACGAGGGCATTGCCGCCGGGCTGCATATCCGCAACGAAACAGGCACCGATTGGAACATTGAAGCTGTTACCCATTCTTGTGCCAATGCTCCTGTCGTACTAATTGAGTGGGCAAAGCGCCAACGCGGATTAATATTATCGCCAAAGGTGGCTAAAAAAATACAATGCCTTAAAGACATAGCAGGATTACAGGTTGTGCCTCGTCAATCCGATGCTGGCTCACAACATTTACTGTTACAACTAATGCACGAGGCTCAGTTAAGCGAAGAATCGATTCAATTCATCGACCCGGCAAGAACTGAGACCGACGTGGCCGAAGCCATCAACAACCAACAAGCAGACGTCGGGTTTGGTTTGCAGTCGATCGCTGAAGCTTCAAACTTACCTTTTTTACCGGTGATTGAAGAGCGCTTCGATATTCTTGTTGATCGCCGCAGCTACTTTGAAGATCCTATGCAGCGCCTGCTAAAGTTTTGCAACAGCAGTAAATTCATACATAGAACTAATGCAGTCAGCGGTTATGATTGCGAAAAGCTCGGCACCGTGCATTTTATTGGAGCTTAAGCCAATGATATTAGACAAGAAAAATATAAACCTAACTTAGAATATGCCTAAAAACTTTTTGCGTTTCATCGACTCAGGAGACGGCAGCAACGCTTGCGCCTGAGCAACTTGTTTGGACCAGAACTGATCTTTCTCATCTAAACGACGGGCCTGGTCCCTTATCAGCTTACGTTGTTCTTCGATTTGTTGCGTCAGGCGCTGATTAGTTTGCTCTAGTAACGCCTTGTTCCATTCCAGCTCACGCTGCAACAACGCAACCGTTTCTGAACTTGAATCCGTATTGTTATCTGAATTGGCTGCAGAATTCGCTGCGGAGGGCACCGTACTTAATGAGTCTTCCGATATGACCGATGACTTTTTAACTTGACGAATTTTCAACGATGCCAAGGGCTTCAATTCAGGATAAACGCGTATCAACTCGCTGAGATCTATCCCCTGCGCCGTCTTGCTGATAACACCTATTTTTATCTGCTCATGAATAACAGCAGGCTCAACGCCAGCTAATCTGGCTGAATCGGCCACGTTTAAAATAGTCATTTGCTCGTCCCCCAACGTTTGACTCACTATTCAAGTCATTAACAGAGGATAGTTCGATAATACAGAACGTCCACCAATCACTATCGTCAAATAATAGTCTCTTGAGACGCTTGCAGATTATGTTAAATAATCACCCGATCATCGTTTAGTCAGAGTAACGATATCGCGAATTGTGTTGCATCAGCGCAGCGCCTTTTTCCCCAATCATCAACGTTGGCGCATTGGTATTAGCTGACGTAATGGTCGGCATAAGGGACGCATCAATGACTCGCAAACCATCTACACCCCTAACGCGCAATTCAGGGTCGACCACTGATTGTTCATCGCTACCCATACGGCACGTACCCACAGGATGAAACACGGTTCCCCCACCGTTTCGGATGGCATTCAGTACCTGCTGATCAGTTTGAACATCTACACCGGGCACAAGCTCTGTGTGCCAAAGCGCCTTGAACGAGGGTTCTGTATTAAAAGCGTAAGAAAAACGGGGGTCATAAATAGATCGAAAATATCCCACCGGCAGCTTTAGCCAGATATTACGATCCCAGCCGCCCGATTCAAGCACCAATACTTTTGCATCAGGATCGGCTGATAATCGGTTTGCCACAACCGACCCGGCCGAGCCGGAGCCAATCACTATGTAGTCATATTCATTTGCAGCCATAGGTGATCGCTTCTGGTTCTGTGAGAACAGAGCTAACCGATCACCGAAAAACTGGAATCGGCGTTAATTTCGCGGTTGCGTGAAAAGAAATCCAACGACAAATTGTACTTAATATTGTCTAGCATCAATTGCACGGGTTCTTCATCATGGTTTTGACCAGCGTCTTCCGCCGACACGATCGCGGCCATGATTTTCCCAGCCACAGGCGCGTTCTTATATTGATTACCCGACGTGCCACAGGCCATATAAAAACCGGGTAAATCACTTTTATCGTATATGGGTATCCAGTCTTCGGTTACATCGTATAACGCAACAACCCCCTTCGCAGAATCTGGAATGCCTAAGTTCGGTATCCGTTGCGCTAAACGCATAACCAAGGTTTTCCATTGCTCGGAGAACTCCAGGTTATAGTTGTCAGGGTCGCTGACCCATTCACGTTCATCACATTCAGGATCTTCTGAGCCAATCAAAATACCGTTGCCGCTGGATGGGCGGGTGTAGACTTGTATATCACTGTCTGATGTGATCAACCGTTTTTCTTCATCAAATTCTGATGGTGCGGCTACATGCGCTACTTCGTGACGTAGAGCTTTGGTGCTCATACGCATACTGCCGGACACGCCCGCCAAGTTATTAATAATGGATGAATGCGGACCCGCTACGTTGATGACTATACGCGTATTCACTACCGAGCCATCTGATAACTCAACACCGCTTACTCGGCCGTTGGCCTGTAGAATAGCTGCAACACTGGTATTAAATTTAAAACGCGCACCATACGATTCGGCGGCTTGTTGCACGTTCACGGCAGATTGTTTGGGGTCGTTAACGTATCCGCCGCATGGAAACAACACCGCACCTTGCAGCTCGCCACCAGTTGGTTCACCAAATCCTGGTTCGTTAATACGCTTGGCCGGGAAGTACAACTGCTTATCCATGCCCGGCAAGTAATTTTGCATGTTGTCAGCAGACACATGTTCATACGGGCAACCAATGGTCTCCATGACATTGCACGCTTTTTCAAGGTATCCGTTCAAGGGCGTTTTTGCCACCAGGCAACCAGTGTTGTGGTAAGTGATTAAGTCGTTGTCGTTAACAACATTACCCAAATAGTGTGACCAGTCCTTCCAGTAATGCCAGCCTTCATAGGCCAGCGCACACGATTCCACGGTTGAATAATAGGTGCGAATAATCGCGCACGATGCTGACGTCGAGCCATACCCTGCTTGCGGGAGTTTATCAATCGATAATGTTTTGTAGCCTTGCTTTGCCAGTTCGTAGGCGGTACACGCACCGATAACACCCGCGCCAATAATGACAACATCTGCTGTATCGTTCATTGCGTTAATCTCATGTAGTAGCTGGTGATTTACATGGTAGCGCCGATTTGCCACGGCACGAACTCGTTGTCGCCTAGCCCGTGCTTTTCGCTTAAGGTTTTGTCGCCCGAGGCTACTGCAAGCAACTTGTCATATATTTGCTGACCAACGTCTGCAACTGAATGTCCATCGCTAACAATACTACCGGCATTGATATCCATATCGTCGCTGAGTTGCGTGTACATATCGGTGTTGGTGGCTATTTTTAAACTGGGTGCAGGTTTACAACCGAACGTTGAACCACGTCCCGTGGTAAATGCAACGAGGTTACTGCCACCGGCTACTTGTCCTGTTACGGATGCGGGGTCGTATCCTGGCGAATCCATAAATACGAAGCCATTGCAATCCACTTTTTCACCATAACGAAACACGCCGTTTAATGGTGTAGTACCACCTTTTGCTACTGCACCAAGCGATTTTTCTAAAATAGTGGTTAATCCACCTAATTTATTACCAGGGGATGGATTGTTATCAAGGCTACCGTTGTTACGAGCAACGTAGTCTTGCCACCAAGAGATTCTGCTCATTAGCAATTCTGCAACGGCCTCTGACTGCGCTCGATTTGTTAGCAGATGTTCTGCGCCGTAAATTTCAGGCGTTTCCGCCAACACAGCGGTACCACCTTGTTTTACCAGTAGATCGGCGGCATAGCCTAATGCCGGGTTAGCGGTAATGCCGGACCAGGCGTCAGATCCACCACATTGCAACGCTAAGGTTAATGCCGAAGCCGGACTTGCTTGCCGTGTAGACTTATTGATTTCAGGCAACATGCTTAACAGGTACTCGCGCCCTTTCGCAATTGTTTTAGTGTGTCCGCCGGTTGTTTGAATATTCATGGTGCACAGCAATGGACCACGTGATAAGGCTTTTTCAGACAACGTAGACTGGATTTGACTGCCCTCGCAACCCAAGCCAACAAACAAGACGCCACCCACATTGGGATGTGTGGCATAGCCGGCTAACACTCGTTGCAAGTTATCCCAGCCATCACCTTGCGTGGCCATACCGCAACCAGTGCCATGCGTGAATGCAGCTATGCCATCCACATTGGGAAACTGAGCCAACTCGTCAGCAGTAATACTATTAACAATATGATGCACAACGGTAGCCGAGCAATTAACACTACTGATGACAGCTAAATAGTTTCGGGTGCCGATCTGGCCGTTGCTGCGTTGATAGCCCATAAACGTATCGCTGGTTTGAACATCAACAGCATTAAACTCACTGCCGTAGGCATGCTTGGCGTCGCTGTCCTGAAACGCAAGATTATGGCTGTGCACATGCTCACCCGCATTAATAGCTTGATGCGCGACACCAATGGTTTGCGCATATTTAATGATACGCGCACCGGCATCAATTGAACTTAATGCTAACTTGTGTCCTTTCGGCACTGCCTGGCTAAGTGTGACATCGCCTATTTGTTCACCCGCTTTCAACGCACGCAATGCAACAGCCACATTATCCTCGTTGCTGAGTTGCAGCACTGGCTGATTACTAGTTTGTTCGTTGAACCAAACAACCGGTTTTACGTCGTCATTCATTCGCCTTATGCACCCACCCAGTGCCTGATGAGCGCTGGAATGGTGTCGTCTCCGTGCCCGTCTGATACAACTTTATCGAGCATTGCCTCAGCCTCAACGGGCAGTTTTAGGTCAACACCAGCGGACTTCGCCATTGAGTTGAAGTAACCAATATCTTTCCGACCATTGGCCAAAGAAAACTGCAGTTTGGTCTCGTCATTAGACAATGGTCCTTCCATCGCCCAATCGAAAAAGTCGCTGCGGTTAGGACCTGCAGCCATAACATCGTATAGCAACTTTAAATCGACGCCGCTGGCTTTAGCCGTTTTAACCGCTTCTGCAATTAAACACGCAACCGACATAGAGTATCCATTGTTAATCAGTTTTAACTTATGCCCCACACCTAAATCGCCAACATGAAATAAGTTTTCTGACATGGTTTCGAGCAACGGTTTTGCTTTTTCAAAATCGGCCGTTGAACCGCCGGCCATCATATTCAGTGTTCCGGATTCGGCAGCTGCTGCTGAGCGACCGAGCGGCACATCGAGCATGGTGCAATTTTTCTGAGCCAGTTTTTCACCAATTTTTAGTGTGGAATCTGGCTGTGATGTACCGCAGTCGATAAGCATGATTGGATGATCGATACCGGCCATGATGCCGTCATCACGAAACACAATATCTTCGACCACCTCGGATGTGGTCACACACAAAATAATGGCATCGGTTTGCGCCGCCATTTCAGCTGGCGATGATACTTCAGTGGCACCGAGCTTCAGTAATCGGTCGGCTGGTTCACGGCGTTTGTTTGCCATAAACACTAATGGGTAACCACCACCGATAACATTGGCCGCCATACCGACACCCATTGCGCCAAGACCAATAAAACCGACGCGCATTTTCTCGTTAGCCAAAGTTATGTCCTCTTTAATTTTAAAGTCTAAATTGTTAGGTTAAATTTGAATTGTCACTTAGCGATTCTTAGTGACTGTCTCTTGGGATGGGTGCACCACTACCGCCGCGCAGAAAATCCAAATCGGCGCCTTCGTCGGCCTGCATCACTGTTTTTTGATACAACTGCACGTAACCGCGATCTGCCTGAGGATGAATTGGTTTCCACTGCGCTTTGCGTTTTTCCAATTCATCATCGCTCACGTTTAAGTTCAGGCTGCGATTTTTTACGTCAAGCGTGATTTCATCACCTTGTTGTACCAGCGATAGGGGGCCACCCACTGCCGCCTCCGGCGCCACGTGCAACACAACTGTTCCATAGGCTGTACCACTCATTCGCGCATCGGATATACGCACCATATCGGTTACACCTTGCTTGAGTAGCTTAGCGGGTAAAGCCATGTTGCCCACTTCTGCCATGCCGGGATAGCCGCGAGGACCACAATTTTTTAACACCATGATTGAATCGGCATCGATATCGAGATCGTCTGAGTCAATTCGATTTTTATAGTCTTCTATATCTTCAAATACAACTGCTTTACCGGTATGTTGCATCAGTTCGGGTGTTGCGGCGGAAGGTTTTAAAATTGCACCGTTTGGCGCAAGGTTGCCACGCAACACTACTAGACCACCTTGTTCTTTAAACGGCTTGTCAAAGTTAAACACAACATCCTTTTCATAACACTGAGCATCTTTTACGTTGTCCCACATGGTTTTACCGTTAACTGTAACAACATCTTTATGCAGCAGGTTTGCATCGCCTAGCTGTTTTAACACTGTGGGCAAACCACCAGCATAATAAAAATCTTCCATTAGGTACTCACCCGATGGCATCAGATTCACCAAGCACGGCACATCCTTCCCCATCTCATCCCAATCATCGAGCGAATGTTCTACACCTACACGACCGGCAATAGCTAGCAAATGAATAACCGCGTTGGTCGAACCGCCGATTGCACCGTTAGCACGAATCGCATTTTCAAACGCTTGCTTGGTCAGGATATCCGATGGCTTAAGATCTTCAGCCACCATATCAACAATACGACGACCCGCCATGTGTGCTAAGACCTGACGCCGTGAATCGGCTGCGGGTATAGCAGCGTTACCGGGCATGCCCATACCGAGCGCTTCGACCATGCAGGCCATGGTGGATGCGGTACCCATTGTCATGCAATGTCCTACTGATCTTGACATACACGACTCAGATTCCATGAATTCTTCCTTGGTTAATTCGCCTGCTTTAACCATAGCGTCGAATTGCCACACATGGGTTCCAGACCCTATGCGCTCACCGCGGAAACGTCCGTTGAGCATCGGTCCTCCGGACACGACTAACGTTGGAACGTCACAACTGGATGCACCCATCAGTAATGATGGGGTGGTTTTGTCACACCCAACTAACAAAACTACACCGTCTATCGGGTTAGCTCTGATGCTTTCTTCCACATCCATACTAGCCAAGTTCCGAAATAACATGGCAGTTGGACGCATTAACGTTTCGCCGAGAGAGGTCACCGGAAACTCCACGGGAAAACCACCCATCTCGTATACGCCGCGCTTTACTTTCTCGGCGATACCACGCAAGTGCGCATTGCACGGTGTCAGCTCCGACCACGTGTTACAGATCCCGATAACAGGTCGCCCATCAAACAAGTGATGAGGCAGTCCTTGGTTTTTCATCCAGCTGCGGTACGCAAAACCATCCTTATCTTGCCGCCCAAACCATTCTGTACTGCGTAGCTTTTTAGCCATTGCGTTGAGATTCCTGTCTAGTTTCCAATTTTGATGCTATGCCTAAGCCGGAGCTACGATTTGTTGACTGATTTCGCCCAAGTGCTCGATACCAACAGTGCAGCGTTCACCGACTTGCAAAAAGCGCGGCGGCTTCATACCCAGACCAACGCCTGGCGGTGTACCAGTTGGAATGAGATCCCCTGCCCTTAACGTCATATGTCGACTCAGGTAACTCACAATGTGCGCAACTGAAAAGATCATGGTGCGAGTATTACCGCTTTGCACCCGTTGTCCATCAATATCAAGCCACATATCGAGCGATTGCACATCGGCAATTTCATCGCGAGTGGTTAACACCGGACCAAACGGACAAGTAAAGTCGTGACTTTTACCTTTGACCCATTGACCCGTATTTTCAAGCTGAGCAACGCGTTCAGATAAATCATTTACCACGCAGTAACCGGCCACATAATCCAACGCATCAGCTTCGCTAACATTTTTAGCTGTCTTGCCAATAACGATGCCCAATTCTACTTCCCAATCCAGCTTGGCATTTGCAACTGGCATCGGGCAATCATCGTTCGGGCCACAAACCGATGTATCAGCTTTCATGAACACAACCGGCTCGGATGGTATTTCCATGCCTGACTCTTCTGCATGATCGGTGTAATTCAAACCAATACAGACTACTTTTCGCACGTTGGACACCGGCGGACCAAGACGCGTATCGCTTGGCACTTCCGGACAAGCGCTTAAGTCAATTTGATTCAGCTGGTTCAACGCGGAATCACCCAGCTGCTCATAACCAATATCTGATATGTGCGCCGAAATATCCCTGATAACGCCGTGTTGGTCTAATGCACCTGGCTTTTCCGCCCCTGCCTCACCGTATCGCAGTAATTTCACTAAAAATGGTCCTTTGAAGAGTTGTTTAACCCATCAACGATACAGAAGCGGTTCGTATCGAACAAGAGCCGACGCCATCTGGGGTTGTGATATCGTCCAACAGAGATTTTGACGCAACGTCATTTTTTGACTTATTGCTTGTCATTTTTTGACGAACTGTCTAAACTCGTTCCATGACTCTGACGCGCAAACAACGTGAAATTGCCCAGCGCCACGCTCTGTTCCTGGAGATTGCCTTGGATACGGTGGCCAACGATGGTGTGCATAACCTCGCGATGGATGTGATTGCCGAGAAAGCGGAATACTCCAAAGGAACGGTGTACCAGCACTTCACGTGCAAAGAGGAAATCCTGATTCAGTTATGTATCTCTGCTTTGGACCAACTGCGTACCTTGTTTACCAAAGCCGCTGCCTACGAAGGCACACCGCGTGATCGGCTGATGGCCCTCTTTTATGCTCATTACTTGTGGACCAGCATTGATCCCTGTTGCATCGAACTACAAAAACACATGACGATGCACGGTCTCAGAGACAAAGTCACAGATCAAAGCAGACAACAACATGATGAACTGGAACAAAGCGTTGTAGCGTTGGTTTCAAGCGTTGTGCTTGAAGCTGTCGATAGCGGTGACTTAGCACTACCAAGCGATCTAACTGCTGTAGAACTCGTATTTACCTTATGGAGCCTTAATCATGGCGGTCAGCTATTGCAAGCATCTGACCTACCGTTGGAAGATTTCGGCATACGCAATCCAAACAAAGCGCTCATTAAAAGCGTAATACTCATGCTGGATGGTCTTAATTGGCAACCACTACACAACGATGAACAGTTCGCTAATTTGATGAATGATTTTCAGCACAATTTGTTCAAGGAAGAACACACACAATACGATGTTGAACTTAACTTCGTATAGAGAAATATTTTTTAGTCACCTGCAAAAAACATAACCATATTAGTGTGACTAACCAGCGATGTGCGCATGCTCAACGCTCTCGAATTCAAGAAACGGGGATCAACATAATGATTGAGAAATACGCGCACTTGCTTCTACGCTATCGATGGATAGTGATTGTAGTCACCATTCTCACTGTTCTGGGTTTGGCATCTGGGGGACGGTTTCTCGTATTTACCAACGATTACCGCGTATTTTTTGGTCCGGATAATCCTCAGCTATTGGCATTCGAAGAACTGCAAGACACCTATACAAAAAGCGATAATCTACTGATAATGATGGAGCCCAAAAGCGGCACCGTTTTCGATGAAGCCACAATGAGTGCCATTGTCGATGCAACTGAACGCTCCTGGCAGATCCCATACTCTATTCGTGTTGACTCGCTCAGCAACTTCCAACACATGGTTGCTGAAGGTGATGATTTAATCGTTGAAGACCTCATCTATGACGTTGAAGAGTTGTCAGCCGACGATATTCAGAACATTCAAACCGTTGCATTGGATCAACCGCAACTAGTTAAAAAGTTATTGGCTGAGGACAGCACTGCAACCGGTATCAATATTACCGTTGAAATGCCGCCGCCTTTAAGCGAAGAGGACATGCTGCTGCCCAAGGAAGAGCGAGATCTTAAAGACCCCAACATTGCGCTCGCGGTTGTCATGAATGAGGCCCGCGATATGATTAAAGGTCTCGAGGCAGATTACCCTGATATTACATTCACAAATACCGGCATCGTGGCCATGAACCAAGCCTTTCCGGAGGCTATTGTTGCAGACAGCCAATCGTTACTGCCAATGGCATTCGGTGTAGTGGTGGTTGGTGTGCTTGTACTGCTTGCCAGTTTTTGGGGCATGGTCGGAACGGTTATCGTGGTGCTTCTGTCAATCCTAGCGGGAATGGGTACGGCGGGCTGGCTAGGTATCAAGCTCACTCCACCAGCGGCCTCGGCACCCACACTCATTCTGACGTTAGCCGTAGCTGACTGTGTGCATTTTCTTGTAACCATGTTGCAGAACATGCGTAACGGTTTAAGTAAAAACGATGCCATCGTTGAAAGCTTAAGAATCAACTTCATGCCCATATTCTTAACGTCAATTACCACTGCTATTGGCTTTTTAAGCATGAACTTCAGCGACTCACCGCCATTTCACGATTTAGGCAATATCACGGCTATGGGTGTCATGTATGCATTCCTGCTTGCGGTATTTTTTCTGCCCGCGCTCATGTCGGTGTTACCCATTAAGGCCAAAGCCCGCAGCGTCAAGAAAAGCACGGTTATGGACAAGTTTGCCAACTTGGTTATTGCGACGCGCAAACCTTTAATGTGGGGTATGTTGGTGTTAATCGTCGGCTTATCCGCATTGGCTCCGAGAAACCAGCTAAACGATATCTTTGTGAATTATTTCGATCGCTCTGTTCCGTTTCGGGTTGATACAGATCGGGTAACTGATAAATTATCCGGTTTATACATCATGGAATTTTCACTCGACTCGCGTGAAGAAGGTGGTGTTAGCGATCCAGAGTTTTTGCAAGATGTAGAAAAATTTGAACGCTATGTGGAAACCCTGCCCGGCGTTCAACACGTTAGCGCCATTACCGAAACCATGCGGCGGTTAAACCGAAGCATGCACGGTGACGACGAGTCGTACTACAAACTACCAACCACACGCGATTTATCAGCGCAGTATTTATTGTTATACGAAATGTCTTTGCCATACGGCTTAGACCTTAACAACCAAATTAACTTCGACAAATCGAAAACGCGCCTGTCAGTAACCATGGAAACTCGCTCAACGCAGCAAGTACTCGAGTTTGAGCGTCAAACATTGGCGTGGATGGAGCAAAACACCCCATTAATTGCAACGGTGACCTCAGGTGCAACCAGCATGTTTACTCATATTAGTATGCGTAACATTATCAGTATGCTATCAGGCACAAGCGTGGCCATCATATTGATCAGTCTCGTTTTGCTTGTTGCCCTGCGCTCGTTTAAATACGGCCTCATTAGCCTTATACCCAACATTGTGCCTGCAATGATGGCGTTCGGCGTGTGGAGCATGCTGGTTGGCGAAATCAATCTAGCGGTATCGGTTGTGGTGGCAATGGCATTGGGGATCGTGGTCGACGACACCATCCACTACTTAAGTAAATATATTCGCGCCCGTCGCGAACGCGGCTTATCCTCCGAGGAAGCCGTCAGGTATGCGTTTAACACTGTTGGTATTGCACTACTGGTTACCACCATCGTACTTGCCGGCGGCTTTATGGTCTTGGCTCAATCGAACTTTTTATTGAACAGCCATATGGGTCTATTGACCGCAATCACCATTGTCATTGCCTTAATCGTGGACTTTACATTCTTACCGGCATTTCTAATGGCTATCGACAAAGATAAAGACCCCAAAGCGCAAACGAATCAAGACAATGCGTCTGGCTCCGGCGACTCGGCAAACCCCGGCAACGCTGCGGCTACAACGTAAATTATCTCAGTTAGGAGAACACTATTATGAGTATTAGCATTAAAACGGGAATGGCGACTGCGGCGCTGTTAGCTACAGGATTGGCCTTTGCTCAAACTCCCGAGGAGCGAGGCTTAGAGATCGCCCAGCAAGTAAGCGATCAAAACGATGGTTTCGTGGATTCAACAGCCACCATGACCATGACGCTCATCAACCGCTCAGGAAAGAAAAGCGTGCGTCAAATACGATCGCTTACGCTTGAAACACCGGGTGATGGCGACAAAAGCATGTCTATTTTTGACACACCAAAAGATGTTAAGGGTACAGCGAGCTTAACGTATTCTCACGCAGTTGAAGCCGATGAACAATGGCTATACCTGCCCGCGCTGAAACGCGTAAAGCGAATTTCATCGAAAAATAAATCCGGACCGTTCATGGGCAGTGAGTTTGCGTTTGAAGATATCAGTTCACAGGAAGTAGAGAAATACACCTACAAGTATTTGGGTGAAGAAGAAATCAATGGTATTGCAGCGCATAAAATTGAGAGTTATCCAGCGTATAAGCACTCTGGCTACACACGTTTAATCAACTGGATAGACAAAGAACGTCTGGTCAGTCTTAAAACTGAATTTTATGATCGCAAGAATTCGTTACTAAAAACGTTACAGGCCAGCGACTATCAGCTTTATAAAGACAAATTCTGGCGACCCGGCAAACTTGAAATGATCAACGAGCAAACCCGCAAACAAACTTTGTTGGAGTTCAGCGATTATAAATTCAGCACCGGATTATCAGACAAAGATTTTCGCTCAAACGCGCTTAAAAACATTCGCTGATTTTTAATGTCATGATCGCAACTTACTTGAATCTTCGCAACGCTACTATTGCGTTATTGCTGACACCAGCCACAGCTGTCCAAGCTGAATGGGACACACGTGCAGAATTAAGCTTTCAAGCGCAAGCCTTTACTGACTCTGCGTTACATACCGCCGATCAATCTTTTAATGCATCGTTTGCGGGCTTTGCAGAGTTTTATCACCCGGTTGGAGTATCAGGTGATATAACGATCAGTCCGTTTTTCCGCGTTGACCAGCACGATGATCAGCGCACGCATTTCGATTTCCGTGAGTTTCTGTATCGGTACAGTGCTGATGATTGGGAGCTCAAAGCGGGTCTGGGCAAGGTGTTTTGGGGCGTTGCGGAATCAAGCAATGTGGTAGACATTATCAATCAACGCGATGCCGTTGAAGGCCTAGATGCCGAAAATAAGCTTGGGCAACCCATGATAAATTTACTGCTGCTACGGGATTGGGGTGAAGTGAGTTTATTTGTGTTACCTGGATTCCGCGAACGTACTTTCGCTGGCAGCGATGGTCGTCCACGCGGTTTTTTTGCGCTTGATACTGACAATGTAACGTATGAATCTAAAGACGAGAATCAACACATCGATATAGCAGCCCGTGTTTCTAAATCGGTGGATGAATGGGATGTGGGTGTGCATGCGTTCCGCGGTACAGCTCGGGAACCGCAAATTAATTTCGAGACCTTCAGTCCGCACTATATCCAAATAACGCAATTTGGTGTGGACATTCAAGGAACCTTTGATAGCTGGCTGCTCAAGTCGGAAGCTGCGTATCAAATTGGAGACCAGATA
Organism: uncultured Granulosicoccaceae bacterium; assembly: GCA_964390335.1. GTDB lineage: Bacteria > Pseudomonadota > Gammaproteobacteria > Granulosicoccales > Granulosicoccaceae > Granulosicoccus. The sequence goes on from CAYMHU010000010.1 coordinate 56,534, forward strand.
GATAATCACATCAAAACAGTTACCGGTTTTGAATACAGTTTTTATGGCGTAGCACAAACCGATACCGACTTAGGCATAGTTGCAGAATGGTTGTTCGATAGCCGAGGCCTTGAGGCCAACCAACCCTTCCAAAGCGACCTACTGCTCGGACTTCGAGTCGCGCTGAATGATGAACAATCCAGCGAAGCGTTAATAAGCGGACTCTTTGATATGGATGGTGGCGCAACTATTTTTGCAGTGCAGACAAGCCGTCGCATTGGGGAATCTTTCGTGATCTCCGCTGAAGCGACAATCTGGAGTGACGTCAACGATGACCCGGCTTTTGCGCAATTTGGCCAAGAAGACCACTTGCAGCTTGAATTAAGCTATTTCTACTGAGTTTTTACGATACTGTGTACTACTCCGAATCTTTTGACATTGCAGAAATTTTCACCTCATGTTCTGCAATTGTTTTTTGAAGTTTTAGTAGCTCGCTGTGAACTGACATAAGCTGCGCTCGCACATCATCAAAATAGCAACTGATGAAATGCTCTACTTCGTTCATAACGTGCTTTTTTTCTAGATCAGACAAGCCGGAAACTGTGTCCAGATTAATTTCAGAGCGTGATGGTGATGGCGGACCTGGGAACTTGCGTGCAGTTTCACGCGCTAATTCGGCCCACCGTTCTGCTACAAGCGGGTCCGGGTGCTCGCGGATAATTTGAGTGATCCATTGCTCTAACAGTCGAGACTGAGATTCTGCGCCAGTTCTCAGATGATGAATATTGCTCATACCATGCCGTCCTTCTGTGAGCAGGCTTAAGAATTACTCAGCCTGTTTGACCCATAATAATGATGTCAGAGTGTTGACGAAATGTGCCGGTTCACAAACTGGCGATAAATTGTGGCGAAGTATGGTCAGCTGCTTACGCTGCAGATTTACAATTTATGCAACTAAACGAACACCTAGTTACACTAAACTCATGTAATCAGGATTGCATATCGGTGTATGGAACAAACAGTAATGCAAAACAGAAAAACTAACGATCAACACAGCCGTGACAATTTTTTTGACAACCGTGCACATGCCAACACATTAGTCAAAAAGCTGCTGTGTGTCATTTCCGTTGCGAGCTTAGTAACGCTCAGCGCCTGCAGTGGTAGCTCAGGTAATGCTGGACCAAGTACCAACGCAGGTAATACTGGGAACAACGCAAATACAACGGTCGGTACTCAGAACGATAACAATAATCAGAATACCACTGACGGAAATGTCGGAAATGATAATTCCGACACAAGCGGTTCTGACAATAACAACGACACCAAT
>CAYMHU010000010.1:57939-108423 GCA_964390335.1 uncultured Granulosicoccaceae bacterium
TGTCGGAAATGATAATTCCGACACAAGCGGTTCTGACAATAACAACGACACCAATAACAACGACACCAATGACAACACAAACAACAACACGAGTGACATCACCAGCGACAATGGCCAAACCAGAACACTGCCAGCAATCAATTTCGTAACAGAACTAAGCCCGTTACCACAGCCACCCTTAACTCCGGCTCCCAGTGCACAGGATGAACCAGTGCCTGTTAGTGGTCCCGTGAGCACTGTAACCGAATATTTTCTGGTGCAGAATCCCGGGCCACGCTTACCTGATGATACGTCTGGCAAGATTACCGAGGCAGAATTTGCCGCCGGCCCATTACCGGCTGTGATTACAACTCCGGAACAAGTTGACCCCACGTTAAACCGCGCACCCTATTTTGTCGATCTAAACGATCAAACCGTGTTCGCGGGTGACATGATGGAGTTAGTATTACAACCGCTAGACCCTGATGGCGATATTCCAGGTATGTACCCGGAATCACTTCCGGAGGGTTCGCAATACATAGACAACTTAAACGGCACTCGCACCCTGAAGTGGCGGCCATTAGAACCTGATGTGGGTATCAGAGAGTTTGTTATCGTTGCAGTAGACCCTGTAGAACCGCAATACCGTACGCGCCGCGTGGTCCGTATAAAAGTCTTGATGCCCGCAGACCCTTCTACTATTGTGAATCTGGCTCCCGGTATCAATGCGGTTCGCAGACATACAGTCAGAGTCAACGATCCGGTTGTTGTTCAAATAAAGGGCACCGACCCCAACGGAACCATACCAAGACTTGAAGTATTGAACCAACCCGCAGGTGCTACGTTCATTCCACACCCTATAGAACCTGAATTCAGCATTCTTCGTTTCGTACCACGGCAAACAGGTTTAATCACATTGCAAGTCAGAGCCTACGATGCTCTCAACGAAAACAGCACCACACAAATCTCTATTGAAATAGACGTTCGAGACCCAAGCGATTTTATACGATCAGGCACCCCGCTTAGAGACTTAGCAACACCGCGTGGTTTCCGAATGGGCTATGCATCGTTAAAAGACTTCTACTACCGGCCCGACGGTAAGTTGTATGCTGACACTGCTGCGCAGGAATTTAACTTTGTTAGTTCAGAGAATTCATTGAAATGGAGTTTCGTTAATCCCTTACCCGGTCGTTACCGCTGGGCATCAGCCGATAACCTGGTCACGTTCGCCAGAACCAAAGGCATGGAGGTTCATGGTCATACCTTGGTTTGGCACAGACAACTGCCCGACTGGATTAAAAATTCCGACCTCGATTCGCGTGAGACGCATATGCGCGAGTACATTGATCGGGTACTAGATCGTTATGCGGATCGCATACCCATTTGGGATGTGGTCAACGAAGCGTTTGAAGACGACGGAACTTATCGTAACAGCACGTGGTTTCAAGCAATGGGACCAGACTACATTGATATCGCTTTTAGGCAGGCTCGCCAATCAGCACCCAATGCCAGGTTGCTTTATAACGACTACGACGTTTCTTGGGATGGACCAAAGTTCGATAGCATGTACTCCATGCTGCAATCGCTGAAGGACAACGGCACACCCATTACTGGGGTTGGTTTTCAGATGCATGTGTTTGCGTCATTCGATCAGTACGATGAAGTTATCGCCAATTTCCAGAAGGTCGCTGACCTGGATCTAGATATTTATATTACCGAGCTTGACGTGTCTATTACCGATGGTGCAACCGAGGCGCAACAAGCCGAGGTGTACAAACGGATTATGGACATCTGCTTAGACCAAGCGCGATGCAAAGGCTTTCAAATCTGGGGCTTTACGGATATGTATTCATGGCGACGCGAATACAATCCCTTAATACTCGACGAAGCGTATCAGCCCAAGCCGGCTTACTGGGCATTGCAGCAACGACTGACTGAAAACTAGTTATTCGTTTTCGTGTTGCGCGTTGACTTGCACGTCATAGTGCTCGTCAACGCTAACGCTGAACGATATTGGCCTGCAACAGACCACACAATCTTCGATGTAATGTTGAAAATCGACAGAGCAATCGACGGTTATATCGGTAGCATCACCACAATACGGGCACATCACCGATACCGGCTTGAGCAAATCCACAGCAACTACACCTAGCTGCTTTTTGAACGCGAAAACAGGATTTTTAATCCGATTAATGTGAACAGCACAAACCAAGCTAGCGACCACTCTGCAATGCTAAGGCCCAGAAACCGCCAATGTACTTCTGCGCAGTTGCCATCACCCATAAACAGCAGCTGCAAGGTTTGCGTGAATGGCATGGTTTCAAGCCAATACTCCAAGCCCGGACCGCAAGCCGGCACTTGATCGGGCGGCAAGTGTTGTAGCCAAACTTGACGACCCGCAGTAACCACCCCGCCAATAGCCGCAAGCGTTGCGAATGCAGCTAATAGTCGCTGCAAACCAGTCTTCGCATAAGTAAAGAACCCTATAAACGCGGCTATACCGAATAAGTAATAGAAAAAGCGCTGCGTCATACATAAGGGACAGGGGTCAAGATACTCAACGTATTGCAGGTAGTAGCCATATCCCAACAGACAGGCAATGCTAATGAATGATCCCAACCACAACCAACGATTGCTGGAACCAGTTGTTGTTTGAGTCGTTTGGTCTGAGTTGTTCATACAGTACATGTTCTACATTGACACCTCCCGATTTTAGACCATCCAAGCTCACCGAGCGGTATTAATACCTGTTTTGTTTATTACAAGCCCGCATTCGAACTTTCCGCGGGATTAATACCGGATTTCGCAGGTGGAATTGTCACCATAACTGCAAGCCAGAAAGTCAGAATTAACACACAACAAAACACAACCACTTTCTGGCTCGCGTTGAACAGACAACTAGGATGGACAAGATGATGAAGAAACCGCATTTCCGCAAAAGCAAAATTGGACTGGCCATACTGGCCACCGTATCGCTCCTATCAGCATGTGGTGGTGGCACCGGCACTACCACCGATACACAAGGCACGGTCAGAACTTCTGAAGACCAAGCTGCACCTCCCAGCTCAATGCTGGCGTTGTCGGTGTATCTCCCAACTCGCGTAATGAATCTCGGCATCCCAGTCGATGTTGTTGCAACCATCGCTGGTGAAACTCGTACACTGAATAAAAATGGCGACGTGTATACGCTGGACGTTGGTTTGCCGTTATTCAGAGAATACGCATTGTTTCTTGCCGCTCAACGGGCCGATGATGGCCTGTTGCTGGCCCATGCAACAACGCAAGTGAGCACAGATGCTAACGATGTGCCGTTGGCGGTACCCAAACAGCTGTTCAGCACCGATATCGATGATGACAGCGATGGATTTGACAACATTTCAGAAATTGAACGTGGTTCTGAACCAACTCAACAAAGTGAAGATTTCGATGGCGATGGTTTGGCCAATGAAAATGACAGTGATGATGACAACGATGGTATTCCGGATGCTTACGATGCATTCCCATTAGATGCGAACGAGACGGTAGATACTGACGGCGATGGCATTGGCGACAACCGCGACCGCGACGATGATAATGACTCCATATTAGATGTCGACGATAAGTTTCCATTAGACGCCAACGAAAGTCTCGACCTTGACTTGGATGGTCTAGGTAATGGCGTTGATCTGGATGATGATGGCGACGGCACAATTGATTTAGCCGACCCGCAGCCTTCAAACCCTAATATTACGGGTAACGAAGATTCAGACGGTGATGGCGTACGAGATCTTGAAGACAGCTTCCCTTACGATGCGAACGAGCACAACGATGCAGACGGTGACGGCATTGGAGACAACGCTGACCTTGATGATGATAATAACGGTGTGCCGGATAATCAGGACAACTCGATTGTTGGCATTCCCTTTTCTAACCGGGTACCCACCATTGATGGCGCGTATGGCTGGTGGGAATGGAGCGATGCAGCACGTACCGATAACAAAGGTAACTACCTATCAATTAATCACCTAATGATTGATGAAAAAGGTGTATTCGAAGACGGCGCTGGTACCAGTGGTTACTACAGCTATTACCAAGATAATTACTGGCGTGCAAAGCACGATGGAACGAACTTATATGTACTGATTGTTGTGCGCAACGAGCCATTTTTTGAACACTTCAGTGATTCAACCGACATCTGGCACGATGACACGGTAGAACTGTATTTTGATATTGGCAATGATAAAGCAAGCTCGTTTGGCAGTGATGACTTTCAACGACTGTTTCGTTACGACCATGATGCCAGCGACAACGTGCTGGACGGTTTCCACGCAGCGACAGGAATGAGCACTCAGTATCGCTCTAGTCGTGCAATGGAAATGGCAAATCAAACCCATTCCATTTATGAGATCTCCGTCAGCCTGTCTTCGATTGGATTGTCGCCTGAACAGCGTTTTGGTTTGGATGTGCAAATCAATGATGATGACGATGGTGGAGACCGAGATAGCAAATGGGCCTGGTTCGCACCGTCATATCAGGACAACAGCTGGAATGACCCAAGCTTGTTTGGCACGGCAGTGTTGGCCCCAATACGCAATACCAATAACGCTGACTAATCGATGTGAAGCCCTTCAGCCCCGCTCTTCTGCGGGGCTTTTTTTTGCTAGACTTTTTCTTGCTAGATATGAACACGCGGAAAACCTGGGTTCACACGAGACATGTAAACCCAGGGGGTGTCTATAAAGATAAAACGGTTTATTTTTTTAGAAAACCTTTGGCCATATCCATTAAGCCATCAGCGCCACCGCCAGTGAGCGACTCCATAAGGTTACCGCCAGAACTCGCTTTATCAAGCAAACTAGGCAATACATCTTTTAACTGTGATGCGGCAGTATCCGTGTCTACACCCAACTTGTTGGCCACATTAGACACACCTTCTTCACCGAAAACCGATTTGACCTGATCGGCAGATATTTCCTGATTATCGCCATCGCCCAAAAAAGACTCCAGCTGTTCACCCATACCACCGGCTTTCATTTTTTCCATGATGCCGCCCAAATCCAGGCCTTCACCACTGGTTAAACCAGACAGTGCTTCCATCATGCCGCCCGCTTGATCACCTAGTTTGTCACCAAGCAACTGCTGACCCATTTTAAGTAAGTCCACGCTATATCCTCATGTAATGGTTAGAAAACTGACCATTGCATTGTGTGCTCTTGAGTCGGACTATTCAAGTTAAATCGAACTAAATCGAATTAAATCGAACTGACTAATGCAGGAGGAAGTAATCCACGAAATAACGACCGCCTTTTAACGCGATTGTTTGCACAGCCATGACTTGGCCGGCCGTTTGGGAAAAATGTTGATTCCAGACTAGCGTGAACGATTTTTCTTTGCGAAAAATAGAAACCAACTCACGCTGACCTGGCTCACCCCACAGACCTTCGTAGTTATCGCAGGCTTGTAAGAACGATTCTGGGCTGCCTGTACTTTTTAGCTGTACAGAGAAATGGCAGGTGTGCAGGGCAAAATCGCGGCGAGCCAATCCACGCATGATGTCGTCCATCATAGGATTGGCCACTTTAAGGATGTCGTCGTCTTGTAATTCTAGGCAGCTCATGGCACCTGATTTTACAACGACTCGCCGTGTTTGAGTAGTCTTGACGCAGATTGCGTCAGACTAGCGAGAATTGATTATTCGCGGTTTTGCTTACCCATACGATAACCACGGTACCACTCTTTCTCCAGCTCTTTAGTTGCGAAATAAGAATGATGGCAGTTAGAGGGTGTTGTGCCCTTAATACCCGCGTCCATGCCGGCTTTGCGCGCCGAAGACGGCGTCACATGGTGTAACGGTTTGAACGATTCAGAAATAACAGAATTCAAACCAATGAAATCGAAAGTGCGGCTCATTTTGCGCGGCTCCAAACATTAACAATAAAACAATAATAAAACCGACCGTAGCCGATTACGTTGGATAGCAAGTTATCACGCAAACTCAGCGCAAAAGGTAATCTGGTTCTCATAGTGTCTATACCAGTAAGATCGCCAGAACGTAAGATTCAGCTTTTTTGAACAACAACCCGAATTCTGGGTGCATAGCACACAGCTTTTGATTGTCAGACTGATCTAATTAAGGCTTGGCTTAGTATTCCCACCGTCAACTTTATGTCAACCATCCAACCAAGGTTGGGTAATACAGCCATCACTACTAAAACTTGAATAGCTGTCCAGCGGGCATCTTAATCAGAATTGCTCGAGGCTTTGTTGAGCGTCTTCACAAATTGGGATGACTTTACGTATCACTTAACAATTGGTCAATTAGTTCAATCCAATGCACAACACGCTGCCCGCTGCCAGCTTGCAAGTGAAGTTGGCACCCAATATTTGCCGTTGCAATGATTTCAGGTTTACCGGCAATAAGCGCCTTCACTTTATTGTCGCGAAGCTGATGGCTTATTTCAGGTTGAAAAATGGAGTACGTTCCGGCCGAACCACAACAAATATGAGAATCGGCAACGGGCGTGAGCGTAAAGCCCAGTTTCGTCAACAGCGTTTCCGTTATTTGAGGGAGTTTTTGACCATGTTGCAAGGTGCATGGCGGATGGAATGCTACTGGCCCTATCGAGGCTGCCTTGTCATGAAATTGCGATAAGTCTTCATCACGCAACACTTCTGAAACATCCTTGCACAGCGCACTTACCCGCTTTGCTTTATCCGCATAGTCCGGATCATCAGCCAGCACATGCGCGTAGTCTTTTACCATAACACCGCAACCACTGGCGGTGGTAATTAGACATTCAGCACCAGCTTCTATTGCGGGCCACCAAGCATCGATATTACGCCGCATAAAATCTTTGGCATCACGTTGTTCGTTTAGATGAAAATGTACTGCTCCACAACAACCGGCTTCCGCTGCAGCAATTAGCTGAATACCCAATGCATGCAACACACGCGAAGTTGCGGCATTAGTCGCGGGGGCCATAGACGGCTGCACACAACCGTCTAATACCAACATGGTTCTGGTGTGGGAATCAAAGGCCCATTGTCCCGAATGTTGTTTAGCCGGAATGCTGGCACCCAGTGATGCAGGCATGATCCCTTTAAACACCTGACCAAGCTTCAACAGCGGTTTTACCCGCGACGCATAGGGCAAGACACTCAGCACAGCTTTGCGCATTACACGTTGCTTTAACGGTCGCTCAACCTGCTCTTCTACCAGAGATCGACCATGATCCAACAAATGACCGTACTCAACACCTGATGGGCAGGTAGTTTCGCAGTTGCGACAAGTTAAACAGCGATCTAGATGCGTTTGCGTTTCACTGGTAGGCGTTGCACCTTCAACAACCTGCTTAATTAAATAAATTCGACCGCGCGGGCTGTCTAGTTCATCTCCGAGCAAATTGTATGTTGGACAAGTGGCGAGACAAAAGCCGCAATGCACACACTTTCGCAGTGTTTTCTCAGCCTCGATTACGCGCTGATCATTCGCTAAATGTGGAGCTATGATGGTTTGCATAGTGTGAGCTACTTTTCGCTAATACTTTACTGATGAATATAAACAGGCTGCTATTGTTGCACCTGATCCAACTCGGGATGGAACCGGCCAGGGTTAAATAATCGCTTGGCATCAAAACTGTCGCGCAAACGTCGTTGCAAGTTTTGCATCACACCATTAATGGGTTGAAACAATGGTGTGCCCGACGCAACGGTATCGGCTGAGTAGCAAGTTGCATGACCTTTAGCAGCAAGCGCCATGGCATAAACGTCATCGGCTGAAATATCTGTTTTACAAAAACGTTGTGCACCGGCCCAATCAATTAACCAATCTTGTTCAGATACGTCGACATGCGATAACGCTTGGGCATACTCAGGTACGCTGAATCGCCAAAGTACTTTTGCGTTTTTGAAATAATCGTGATTAAGCTCTTTAATACTGTCCCAAAATTCAGCGCCGTTTTCCAGCACGTCTCCACCAATTATCTTGGCAGCTGCGTTCACTGCAGCAGAACTGCCGCTGAGTCGCAGGTACTGCTGGTTGCCAATAATGGTAGCCGCACTAAGAGGTAACGATTGTCGCATCAGCTTTATGATTGGACTGTTATCGTTAGGCGTTGATGATTCTTGCACTAAAGTGAGTTGAGCTTCGGGTAGCGGCAACACTTTCATGGATGTTTCGAGCAACACGCCCAACGTGCCATACGCCCCCACATGTAAACGCGCCGCATCATAGCCCGCCACATTTTTCATTACCTCACCACCAAACCGCAAAGCCTGCGCATCACCGTTGATTACACGCATACCCAACACATAATCGCGGACTGAGCCAGAGAACGGCCTGGCCGGACCCGACAAACCGGTGGCCAACACACCGCCTATCGTACCGTTACCCAATACCGGCGGTTCGAACGGCAACATTTGCCCGTTGTCTGCCAGCAGTTGATTGAGCTCCGCCATGGGTGTTCCGGCACGAACTGTCACAACTAATTCTGTCGGCTCGTAACTAACAACGCCACGATGTTCCGTCATGGACAGCGACTTAGCCGTGTTGTCAGGCTGCCCACCCAAAAATGCTTTGCTGTTTGCACCGACAATATTTAAAGGCTGGTTTGCATCAACAGCATCGCTAACCTGCTGCACCAACAGCGCAGTCTGATCTTGATTTGTCACGATTAAAAACGGTCTAGTTCAGGGAATGGAATTTCGTTGTTGTGCACGTGCATTGCACCAAACTCTGCGCAGCGTTGCAGTGTTGGCACTGCTTTTCCAGGGTTCAGTAAACCATTGGGATCGAACGCATTTTTAATGGCATGAAACTGTTGCAGGGAGTCTTCATCGAACTGCACGCACATCTCGTTAATCTTTTCGATGCCAACGCCATGTTCACCGGTGACCGTTCCACCCACTTCCACACACAATAAAAGAATTTTACTACCTAAGGCTTCCGTTTTTTCGGTTTCGCCGGGAACGTTAGCATCAAATAAAATTAATGGGTGTAAGTTACCATCGCCCGCATGAAACACATTCGCAATCGGTAATTCATACTCAGCTGATAACTGTTCCATACGCCGCAACACATACGGTAATTGTGCGCGCGGAATCGTACCATCGATGCAATAGTAATCTGGCGCTAAGCGACCAACAGCCGGAAATGCAGACTTTCTGCCTTTCCACAGCAATAAGCGCTCTTCTTCTGTTTCGGCCACGCGCAGCTCGGCTACATTGCAACCTTTAAACACTTGCGATACTTTTTCTATTTGTGAGTTGACTTCTTCGTCCAAGCCGTCGAGCTCACACAGTAATAACGCAGCCGATTCTGTTGGGTATCCGCAATTGGCGAACGCTTCAGCCGCCTGCATCGCCGGCTTATCCATTAGCTCAAGACCGGCGGGAATGATACCGGCGGCAATGACTTTTCCGACTGCGTTACCAGCATCCTCTACGCTATCAAATGCGGCCATAACCAATTTAGCGCTAGGCGGGGTGGGAAGTAGCTTTACAACCACTTCAACAACAACGGCCAGCATCCCTTCCGAGCCATTCATCAGCGCCAGCAAATCGTAGCCTGCGCTATCCATACCACCTGACCCGATTGTGACTAAATCACCGTCGATAGTGACAACATCAATGGACAACACGTTATGCACGGTAAGGCCGTATTTCAGGCAATGCACGCCACCAGAATTCTCTGCCACATTGCCGCCAATCGTGCACGCAATTTGGGATGATGGATCCGGTGCATAGTACAGCCCGTAAGGTCGGGCAGCATCTGAGATTGCTAAATTCCTAACGCCAGGCTGCACTCTTGCGTATCCCAGCTTCTCATTCAGCTCCAGAATCTGGTTGAATTTAGCCAAGCCCAGTAAGATGCCATCTTCGTGCGGTAACGCGCCGCCCGACAACCCGGTGCCAGCGCCGCGCGCGACCACTGGAACCTGCTTGCCACTGGCCCATCGCATTACCGCTTGCACTTGCTCAATTGATTCCGGCAGCACAACCAGCAGCGGTGTTTTCTTAAATACGGTCAATCCATCCGACTCATAGGGTTTCAGGGCTTCCTGGCTGCTTAAGATACATTGCGAGGGTAATAACGCCGATAATTCGCGGCTGTATCGCTCTCGTTTGACTAAACGATCTTGGTTATCCGACGGTACTGCAATGTTCGCGCTGGAAGACATACGGCAACTTAAGTAATCTAAGGGAAGGGTGAATACTACCTTAGAACCATGCATTGCACCTACCTCAGAACTGACAAGGTAAATTTTCTACCTAAATACCCAGTTTCGAATAAAAAACAATCAAATTACAACATATCGGCAAACCAGTTAGACACACAGGCATCGCACAAAATACGTTAAAATGCCAGAGCAAAATCTCGCTGTACGAGCCAGTCGGTAAACTACCAGTGTTTGTAAGTAAACTACATCCTGAGTAGCTCAGCAAAGTATCTTCAATTCACACATTGATGCAAAAGGCAATTAAGTAAAAAAATGAGACGTCGCAGAAACGCAAAAATTATTGCAACCCTTGGCCCAGCCAGCAATTCGTTTGAAACCATTGGTGAATTATTCGATTCCGGTATCGATGTGTTTCGTTTGAATTTCAGCCACGGTACGCACGAAGATCACGCTCGTACGCATAGCTACATCAGGCAGGTTGAAAAAGATCGTGAACGTCCAATAGCCATATTAGCTGACTTACAAGGTCCGAAGCTTCGGGTCGGGTCTTTCAAGAATAACAAAGCCCTGTTAGAAAACGGTCAGCAGTTCAAGCTTGATATGAACCCGGAAGACGGCGATGAAACACGCGTCTGTTTACCGCACCCGGAGATATTTGCAGCCCTTGAGGTAGGCGCGCAGCTTCTAGTTAACGATGGAAAATTACGTTTAAAGGTGCAAGAGTTTGACAACGAACATGCCATTACTGAAGTCATGGTCGGTGGTGAAATCAGCAACAATAAAGGGGTCAATGTTCCAGACGTTATTCTTCCAATTTCGCCGCTAACCGAAAAAGATCGCGAAGATTTGGAATTTGCATTGGACCTGGGCGTTGACTGGGTGGCCATGTCTTTTGTGCAACGCGGCCAAGATGTAACCGAAATGCGCGACCTGGTAAAACAGCGGGCAGCCATTATGGCCAAGCTGGAAAAGCCCGCCGCGATAAAGCACTTGGAAGCCATTGTGCAACTGAGCGACAGCGTTATGGTTGCGCGCGGCGATCTTGGTGTGGAAATGCCGCAAGAAAAAGTACCGGTCATCCAACGCCAGATTGTTCGCGCTGCCAGAAGAGAAGGCAAGCCGGTAGTTATTGCCACGCAAATGCTGGAATCGATGATTAGCTCACCGGTGCCAACCCGCGCAGAATCCTCCGATGTCGCCACCGCGATTTACGATGGGTCGGATGCGGTCATGTTGTCGGCAGAAACCGCTGCAGGTCAATACCCGGTGGAAGCGGCAACCGCCATGAACCGAATCATTATCGAGGTTGAACGCGACCCGCACTATCGAAAATCGATCGATGCCAGCTTGCCAGCACCTGGCGATACTGTGGCCGATGCCATCAGTTCTTCCCTGCACCATATTTCAAATGTGTTGCCACTTGCGGCCACGTTCACCTACACAGAATCCGGCTTCAGCAGTTTTCGAGCCGCAAGAGAACGTCCTGAAGCACCGGTCATTGGCTGCACGCCCTATCACGAAACCGCGCGCAAATTGGCGCTGGTCTGGGGTGTTCATGCTGTATTGTCAGCAGAAATGAGCAATGTTGATGAAATGGTCAGAAACGCCATACAGATTACATTGCGCGAAGGTTTTGGCGAAATGGGCGAAATAATCGCCATCACGGCTGGAATGCCGTTTGGTCGCACCGGAACCACTAATATGCTGCGTTTAACGCGCCTGAAAGAGCTGTAATTGGGTCTATTTACATTGATTTACACTAAAATAACGTAAACGGCCGATAAGTGGCTAGTTAACCCTTAAAGTATGCATGAGCACCACTTTTAGCTAGGCAAAGTGTACATATGATCAACAGGCTTCAATTATTAGCACTCGGATCGATATTCGCAGCCGTACTGCAACTGGGTGTCTTGCCACAGGCGTTCGCCCAGTCAGATGCACAAATCGACCCCGCATCCATTGTTACGCGCTCCGTTGTGGTCGTGGAAGGCGACACCATGCGCAGTATTGCGAGACGCGAGTTGGGCAAGTCAGGCTTATCAGGCCAGTTGGCCACCTTCAACGGCATGCAGGAAGACGACATTCTGGCCGTGGGTACTATTCTGCGTATACCGCTATACACACCCGTTGAAGAACAATTTGCCACGGTCATTTTTGTTAAGGGTGAGGTGTCTCGTAACGACGAGCAAGTTGTTCGCGACGATAAAATATACCTGCAAGATCTGTTGAAAACCGGTAGCACTGGCTACGCAACACTGCAGTTCACGTCAGGATCTGTTGTCAGCCTGCAACCTAAAACACACGTGAAGCTCGAAAAATTAAACTGCCTTGAAACAGACGATAGCTGCTTAATAGTGATGGACGCAGTGCAAGGTGAAGTTAAGTCAGATGTTAATCGTCGCGACGGCCAACCTACCGAGTTTACGATTACCACACCGTATGCATCGGCGGCAGTGCGTGGCACAGAATACGAAGTCAATGCCAGTAGTGAAGCCGTTATTGTTGGCGTTACTGAAGGCGCAGTGCAAGTTAGTGCAAGCGGTGCTGCAGTCGATCTTGACGAAGGCTTCGCCACAAAAGCAGTAGAAGGCCAACCACCCAGCGAACCTATAGCGCTACTACCTGCTCCTGTGTATCGGTATATTCCAACACGCGCTGCCGAAGGCGACGAAGTGTTGTGGTGGGCTTTATCCGATGCATTAAGTTACCAAGCTAATCTCACGATTGATGAGGAAGGCAAAGACGTTATTGTGTCTGCCAATTCTGAAAACGGTATCCTGCCCATTACAGACGTAGATGCCGGCGCTTACTTTTTACGTGTGCGCGGTATCGACGAAAACGGCATTAAAGGTTTTCAAACACCAACCAAACTGGTGATTGCAGCAATCGATTCGGCATTAACGCCTGTCGATACAGAAATATTACGGCGCGGTAGTGAGTTCTTGGTTAGGGTTATCGATCCTCCGTCTGATGCAGCTGGATATGAAATTCAGGTGGCAACCAACGCTGATTTCTCTGACCCCTTGAGCGTTGATGTCGCAGAGACTGCAGCCGCCATTTTCAGACTGGAAGCGGATAAAATTTATTCACGCGCAAGAATCTTGGTAGACCCCGAAAAGGTATCTGCGTTTGGACAAGTAGCCGAGTCGAACTAAACGAATTTGAAATCGATGGCGCGTTTTGCTTTGGCCAGTTGATCGAGCATAACGTCGCCACCGCGCACTGCTACTCCTACTGCCAAGATATCCAACACCACCATTTGAGCCAACCGGGATTTTACCGGAGCGAAAATATCACTGTCTTCAGCGACATCCACACTCAGGTTCACATCGGCTAAATCGGCCAATGGCGATTTAGTTGCCGTGACCGCGACCACTTTCGCGCGCGCATCTTTGGCTATTTGAACAGTCGTTAATAAGTCTTGGTTGCGTCCCGAATGCGATATGGCAATAACCAGAGCGCGCTTGTCTAATAGTGCTGCCGCCGAATGCTGAATGTGCGGATCGCCGTATGAGATAGCAGGCTTACCCAAACGAAACAACTTAAGCTGCGCATCCTCTGCCACAATGGCTGAACCACCAGAGCCATACAGCTCGATTCGATCGCTTTCAAGGTAGTATTGAATGGCTTTATCCAGCGACTCAAAATTCAATTGGTTTCTGACATGCACCAGTGATGCAATAGCACCATCAATGAGTTTGCTGGACAGTTCTTTACTGGAATCTTCTACGGTAACGTCACGATAAAAGAACGTACCGCGGCTAGCCAGATCTTGAGCCAGACGAAGTTTAAATTGCTGGAACCCCACACACTCTAGTGCCCGACAAAAACGAATGACCGTTGGCTCACTGACCGCAGCCTTTGACGCTATGGCTTGAATTGAGGATTGAACGCTGCCATCAGGGTCGGCAAGAATGACATCCGCCACTTTCTGCTCTGACTTTCGAAGCCCGTCTCGGGCAGATTTGATTTTAGCTAGCATGTTGCTGAAGGCTAACGCCAAGTCCTAAAAAGTTCAAGGACTCCAGTATACCGCTATAGACGGCCCTTGCTGCTCAAAAAATGCTGCAATTGGTAACGGATTGTCGGCATCGGCATTGAGCGCATTTTCAAGCACCAAGCGTTTCTGCTCGCCAGTGATATGCAAGTAGCGATAGTCAGAGTTTAACAATGCACGCCGGGTAAGCGAAATCCGAACTTGAGGAACCGACGCGGGCCTTAATATAGCGACGTTGGCTTTATTGTTCAGGTCGATTGCGTCGCTAAGCCCGGCGGTATCAGGAAATAAGGACGCTGTATGACCGTCCGAACCCATACCCAGTATAACCACACTGAATGGCTGAGCTACAGCTTCAAGCGCTCGCTCAACATTGGGCAAAGCGTCTTCGGGTGAATCGCTGGCCTGATATAGATTCACAAAATTAGCCGCAGCAGCAGGCCCCTGCAAAAAATGCTCAGCCACAAAATCGGCATTGCTATCGGGGTCGCCACTGGGTACCCAGCGCTCATCCGCTAAAGTCACATCCACGCTAGACCAATCTAATTCAACTTGCGACAGCTGTTTGAAAAACGGTAATGGTGTACTACCACCCGATAACACTAAGCTTGCACGTTTTTGCTTCGCCAGTGCTTCGGTAAGATTTCCCGATACCGCCTGCGCCAACTGCGCGGCGAGCGTGTCAGCATTGTTTGCCGCGTGCCAATTTGCGGCATTTAATCCTCGTACCATTTCAATCCTTCTTCACTTATTAGTGCGGTTGCTGCTGCCGGCCCGTTTGTGCCTGCCGTATAATTTTTAGGTACAACTTTATTGCTTGTCCAGGCTTCACGGATTGGGTCTATCCATGCCCACGCTGCATCCACTTCATCGCGTCGCATAAACAAAGTTTGGTTACCTTTAATGATATCCATGCATAAACGCTCATACGCAATCATTTGGCGTTTTTGAAACACGTCATTAAAGTCGAGATTCAGATGCACGGGTTGCAGTTGTATGTCATCGCCCCACGCTTTTACATAAATGCGCATGCGAATACTTTCTTCCGGCTGCAGCCGAATGATTAACTGGTTGGGCGTGGAAAATCCGTCTGCTGTATCAAATATGGTGTGCGGCACTTTTCGAAAATTAATGACTATTTCGGTGAACTTGCCTTCCATGCGTTTACCAGTACGCAAGTAAAACGGCACGCCGGCCCAACGCCACGATTCAATGTTCGCGCGAATGGCCACAAAGGTTTCCGTTAAGCTGTCGTCTGGAATGTCGTCGTTTTCTAAGTATCCCGGCACGGCACCATCGGCATAGGCACCTGCTTTATATTGACCTCTTACGGTGTTATCCAACGCATCTTTGCCCGCTAATTTACGCAACGCACGCAACACTTTTATTTTTTCATCTCGTACTGCATCTGGCTCGTTACTAACTGGCGGCTCCATTGCCAGAATAACCAACAACTGCAACAAGTGATTTTGCACCATATCGCGCAGCGCACCGGTTTGATCATAAAAGGCGCCACGCCCTTCTACTCCCAAACTTTCAGCAATCGTTATTTGTACATCGCTGATGCGCTCGCGACGCCATAAAGGTTCAAACAATGTATTACCAAAACGCAGTGCCATTAAGTTTTGCACAGTCTCTTTTCCCAGATAATGATCGATACGGAAAATTTGAGATTCGGTAAAGGCTTCTGCTAGTTGATCGTTAATTTCGTTCGCGGTATCGCGGTCGCGACCAAGTGGCTTTTCAAGTGCTACCCGGCTTTGTTCCGTGATTAACCCAGCTTCTTTTACCTGATTACAAATCACGGCAAACAAACTAGGCGCAACGGACAGATAAAAAATACGCGCAATCTCATCGCGCCCTGCAACCAGCTTCGCCAAGTTATCGAAACCTTCAATGGTTTTTACATCGATGGGCAAGTAATGAACGCGCTCTAGAAACGCGTTCCAATGATCGGCGTGGAAATCTGTATCGGGAATATGCTGCTCGCACTCTTTCGTAATTAGCTCTTTAAACGCTGGGGTATCCATGTTCGATCGCGCGCTACAAATAACGCGGCCATCTTCAGCCAGCTGACCTTCGCAATGGCGATAGTACAAAGACGGCAAGATTTTTCGCACGGATAAGTCGCCGGTGCCGCCGAACAAAATGAAATCGAACGGGCCGGATTGGTCAATAGAATCGGTATTGCTCATAAAAATGTCTGGGATAAGGACTCGAATATTAACTGGTTAAATTACTACCAAACTGGTTTGATAAATGGTGGCACAACGCCATTGTAACAAAACTACATAAATAACAGCTTCACGCAACAAATGTACCCGCAATCACCTACAAAATTCTGATTGCAGGCCCATTAATAACTACGATTCAACTAAAATAACCCGAACTTTACCAAACATCTTACGGTAATATTTCTACCTTATATAAACTTTTTGAATTACACATGCCAAGCTTGAACAAAACAGTCGATAAAGTCACGACTCGTGTTATCAAACGCAGTCAGCCGACCCGTGAACACTACCTGTCCCGGCTGGATAAGTCAGCAGGAAAACGCATTCAACGCGGCAATTTATCCTGCACCAACCTCGCGCACGCCGTTGCCACAGCGCCACAGAATGACAAACTGATTTTACATGCGGAAGATCAGCCCAATTTAGCGATCGTATCTTCGTACAACGAGATGCTATCCGCGCATCAGCCATTTGTGGACTACCCAGATATTATAAAACAGGCCGTTCGAGAAACAGGTGCCACTGCCCAGTTCGCCGGCGGCACACCCGCAATGTGCGATGGTGTCACTCAAGGCCAGCCAGGTATGGAGCTCTCACTGTTTAGCCGCGATGTTATTGCGATGTCGGCTGCCATTGCCTTGTCGCATAACATGTTCGATGCCGGGGTGTTTTTGGGGGTGTGCGATAAAATTGTACCCGGCCTATTGATGGGCGCACTCAGCTTCGGGCATATGCCAGCGGTGTTTATACCGGCAGGTCCCATGACAACAGGATTATCAAACAAAGAAAAAGCCCGCACACGACAACTCTATGCGGAAGGCAAAGCCACTCGAGCCGATTTGTTAGAGTCAGAATCTAAGTCTTATCACGGTCCGGGGACCTGCACATTTTACGGTACTGCCAACAGCAACCAAATGCTGATGGAGATCATGGGCCTACACATGCCAGGAGCGGCGTTTATCAATCCCGGCACGCCCCTGCGTGAAGCATTAACCAAAGCAGCGGCAGTGCGTTCACTACAAATTACGGCACGCGGTAATGAATACACGCCGGTAGGTCATATCGTTGATGAAAAAGCAATCGTGAATGCCATTAGTGGTTTACTCGCAACCGGTGGATCCACTAACCACACACTGCATCTCATTGCTATTGCGCGTGCCGCCGGTATCGTGATTGATTGGGATGACTTTGATGAATTAAGCCATGTCATACCATCGCTTACGCACGTATACCCAAGTGGTCAAGCCGATGTTAATCAATTTCATGCAGCTGGTGGCTTAGCCCTGGTTATAAAAGAATTGCTGGATGCCGGCTTACTGCATAACGATGTTAAAACCGTTGCGGGTGAAGGTGGGCTACGACGCTATACACAAGAGCCATGGTTAGAAAACAATACCCTGAGTTGGCGCGATGGCACAAGTCAATCTCTGGACGACACCATCATCAGCACCGTCGCCAAACCTTTCAGCCCCGATGGAGGCTTGCGCTTAATGCACGGGAATTTGGGACGAGCCGTGGTTAAAACATCAGCTATAAAAGATGAAAACCGCGTGATCGAAGCGCCTGCTGAAATCTTTCACTCGCAAAAAGCGTTGATGAAAGCGTTTGATGATGGCGAGCTCAACCATGACTTTGTCGCGATCATTGCGTATCAAGGACCAAAAGCCAACGGCATGCCAGAGCTGCATAAGTTAACACCAATTTTAGGCGTACTATTAGATCGAGGACATAAGGTTGCATTGGTCACCGATGGTCGAATGTCTGGTGCGTCAGGTAAAGTGCCAGCTGCCATTCACGTATCACCAGAGTGTTTGCTGGGTGGTCCGTTAGGCAAGGTTCAAAAAGGCGATATGATCCAGTTCGACACTCACACTGGCGAATTAAACGCACTGGTTGATCAATCAGAATGGGACAAGCGAACGCCAACACACCCAGACCTTTCAGATAACTGTGAAGATATCGGTCGCGAATTATTTGGCAGCTTCAGAGCCAGTGTTAGCTCCGCAGAATGCGGCGCTATTAGCGTGTACGGTATTAGCTAGCATCAAACATCAGGAAATTACTTAACGCATGAATGTTAAAGAACTTATGCAGGTCGCGCCGGTCATTCCGGTTTTGGTCATCAACAACGTGGATCATGCAGTCCCACTAGCGCAAGCCTTGGTTGCTGGCGGCCTTCGGGTGCTGGAAGTCACGTTGCGCACACCCGAGGCATTAAAAGCCATGGAAGCCATGACTGACATTGATGGCGCTATTGTGGGCGTGGGCACTGCACTGAACGGCG
Organism: uncultured Granulosicoccaceae bacterium; assembly: GCA_964390335.1. Taxonomy (GTDB): domain Bacteria; phylum Pseudomonadota; class Gammaproteobacteria; order Granulosicoccales; family Granulosicoccaceae; genus Granulosicoccus. The sequence goes on from CAYMHU010000010.1 coordinate 76,591, forward strand.
ATGACTTAAAGCGCGCTAAAGATAGCGGAGCACAATTCGCAGTGAGCCCGGGCTTCACCGAAGAACTTGGCAAACATGCCAATCAGTTATCCATGCCATTGCTACCAGGCGTTGCCAATTCGGCCGACATTATGCGCGCCCGCGATCATGGCCTCACTGAATTAAAGTTCTTCCCTGCCCAACAAGCAGGCGGAGTGGCCATGCTCAAAGCACTAGGCGGACCCTTTACAGATGTCTCGTTCTGCCCGACTGGCGGCATCAACGCGCAAAATGCCCCTGACTTTCTGGCACTCAAGAATGTGTTGTGCGTTGGCGGTTCGTGGGTAGCCCCCGCTGCTGCCATGGACGCAGGCAATTGGGATGAGATCACCACACTGGCCAAGGCCGGCGTGGCATTAAAAACCTGATTGAACAGAAATTAGTCAACGAAAATACTCGAAGCCGAGCGGCATCTGCCCCCAGCGCTCGCCTGCCGCGCACTCAGCGACGGCTTACTACGCCGCTCACCTGAACAAAAGCTTGTCAAAATAAGCCAGAAATCGAGCAGCTGAGATATAATAGGCCGGATTACCCAAGCAAAACAGGGTTTGCGACCTTGCGCTACGTCAGCGCAACGGCACAACAAACAGGATAACGCCCATGTATGCAATCATTAAAACCGGCGGTAAGCAATACAGAGTATCTCCAGGTGAGACATTGCGTGTCGAATCTTTGGCTGTCGCCGAAGGCGAATCCATTAATTTTGATCAAGTCCTGATGGTTGCTGATGGAGATAATATCTCTGTTGGGAATCCATTACTAAGCGACGCTGTTGTAACGGGCAAAGTGCTCAGCCATGGTCGTGGCGATAAAGTTCGCATCATCAAGTTCCGTCGTCGTAAGCACCATCGTAAGCAGATGGGCCACAGGCAAAACTTCACAGAGCTGGAAATTGTGTCGATCAATGGCGTAACGGCACCGGCTGGTTCGGAAGACAATGCGAAAGGTGCAAAAGCTAAATCAGATTCAGGCAAAGACAAAAAGTCAGGTGCGAACGATGACTCTGGTAGCGGTAGCGGTGCGAAGGCAGCAGCCGGAGCGGCGGCGGTAACAGCTGCGGCCGGAGCGACAGCGGCGGCATCAGCATCAGCGGACTCAGCGTCAACTGAAGCACCTCATTTTCTTGATGCACCCAATGGCGAGCCTGACGATCTTAAAAAGATTCTGGGTATTGGCCCTGTGTTAGAAGAGAAGCTTAATGGCATGGGCATCTATCACTATAGCCAAATCGCTGCATTCACAGATGATGATATCGCAAGCATCAACACTCACCTGAACTTCCCAGGCCGAATTGAACGTGATGAATGGATTCCACAAGCGGCAGAGCTGATGCAAGGCGGTGAAGGTCGTAAGCTAAAGTACCTCGATGGTCCAGACGGTGAACCCGACGATTTAAAACAAATCTCGGGCGTTGGTCCTGTGCTGGAAGGCAAGCTCAACGAGTTGGGCATTTATCACTTCTGGCAAATTGCTAAATTTGAACAACGTGATATCGATCTGGTAAACGACGCAACGGCATTCCCTGGTCGTATAGAACGCGACGAATGGATTGATCAAGCAAAGGTACTGGCAGACGGCGGCGAGCCGCGTTAGTTACTAAACCGCCAAAACAGCGATTACATCCCCATCGTCTCTTGTGCCGGTGGGGATAAATCCATAGCCCGTGTAAAGCTTCCTTGCCGCAACGTTATTGTTATCGTAATAGATCTCCACGCTCCGGCACCGCCCGTTTTCCTTAATCTCTTGTAGCAATAAAGCCATCGCGGCATTGCCGATGCCTTTATTTTGATATTGCCGATCAATCATGAATCGCCAAATAATGCACTCGTGCTGATCGTCTGCATCCTCTCCAAAACGATACATTAAAAAGCCGACAATCTTTTCGTCAAACCAAATGGCTCGCGTAAAGCAGGTTGGTGAGAAGCTAGCCTCGGCAATAGTATACAAGTTTGACGGCAGATTAGGCTCCTGCTCTTTTTCGATTTCGAGGTCTATAACGGCATGGAAGTGTTCGTATTCTATTTCTTTTAGTTTTACCTCCATTTATTGTTCCTCCATACTAAATTCGAACAGACTAACGGTGGGGTATGCGTTTTTTCAGATTTAAATTTATGCTTCAATTAAATGCTTATGCAATATTACAAGACAACTAATTGTTCGAATACCGTACTTCCGCTCTACACGTGTAGAGCAGTATAAATTCTAAAGCCTTTCAAAGCCTGTCGAAAAATAAAAATGAACACATGATTGGGATATAATTATAATTCTTATGAGGTGTCTACTTCTCAAGGGTATCCCGTTGAGATAACAGTCTCCTTAATCGGAAAACCGAGTAAATATTATTAAATAGATTACAGATTAAAAGTTAGTGAGTATCCGCGCAGCTCATGCTTAGTCCTTCATTAACGCTTCGCAAATTGTAACAAAACAATGTCGACATGCGATTTTTTAATAAAAGCTGATACTGAGAAATTGTATTGTGAGAGGGCAGTTTTTGGCGTGTGCTCTACACGCGTAGACGCAAATTATCGCTGTGGGATAGCTGTCTGAGAAAAAGCAAGCGTCGACCTAGACTAACGTCTAGTTCAAATTTGCCATCAATGTGACTTGCTAAATAAGATTAAACACCAACAGTATGACCATGATCACCATGACGATGTACACCATACTGTTAACACCCCAGTTTACCGACATGATGCCACCTGGTCTTGCAGCAATCGACGCCCGTTTAGCAACGGCCTTGGCCATACCGACGATACCTGCTTGACCACTGTTTACCGTATTGGCCACACCAGCAGCCACGATAGGCAACACCGAAGGTACAAATTTTCGATAGGTGACGTCTGCATCCAGATTAACACCGCGTACTTCTGGTGGGTGTAAGCCGCGTTTCATTAAGAATACAAACGCGAGTAGCGCAAAACACAGTAATTGCATTTGCGTCAGGATATGCCCGAAGCCATAGGGGTGATATTCAACATCGTATGGCAATAACGCGTATAAGGTTCCGGGGAATACTCCGATGAATACGCAAAGGAACGCTGTTATGATCATGGCTATGCGCATGTGCAATGGCGCTTCGGCTGGTCGCTTGCCGCTATCGTGTGCAAAGAACGTAAAATACGGAATTTTTATTCCTGAGTGACTCAATACACCCGCTGACGCAACAACCAACGCAAACCACACCAAATAGTATTCGTTTTTAGATGCGGCATCGAGTATCAAGGACTTTGATACAAAGCCACTGAATAATGGGAACGCGGAAATCGATGCAGCTCCTATCAAGCAACACACCATGGTTACAGGCATCGATTTATACAAGCCGCCAAGCTCTGATGCTTTGGATGTGCCAGTTCTATAAAGCACAGCGCCAACACTCATAAACAATAATGCTTTATACAAAATGTGGCAAAACGCATGTGCAGCTGTGCCGTTTAACGCCATCTCGGTACCAATACCAACCCCGACCACCATAAATCCTAATTGGTTATTCAGACTGTACGCGAGTACACGTCGTAAGTCGTTTTCGATTTCTGCAAAAAATATGGGGAACAGCGTCATGATGGCACCGATATAAATCAAAATTTCGGTACCGGCATACCCACGCGCCAAGGTGTAAACAGCCATTTTGGTTGTAAAGGCCGACAGTACAACCGTACCGGTAACCGTGGCTGCAGGATACGAATCCTGTAACCAGTTGTGCATAAGTGGAAACGCACACTTAATACCGAACGATAGAAAAATCAGCCAAGTGCCTAAACTAACTAAGCCAAGATGATCAAACGCAATTGACCCGGTATCGTTGTAATGAATCAGTAAACCGGCCAGTAGTAAAACACCAGATAACACTTGAATAATGAGATAGCGCATACCGGTTGAGTAGGCAGCCGGGGTGCGTCTTGCCCAGATTAAAAATACGGACGCAATCGCAGTCCCTTCCCAATATAGAAACAGCGTAATTAGATCACCCGCAAACACGCCGCCTATGGCCGAGCCCGCATACAGCAAAGTGGCAATTTGCTGAATAATATCGCGTACGTGCCAGGCGTAAATACCAGATAACAACGCGGCTATCGAGAATATGATGCCGAACATGGTGGACAACTTATCCACGCGCATAAAGGTCAGCTCAAACCCGATCATTTCAATAATGACGTGCGAGCCTGTTGAATAGCTGAGCAGCGACATTAAACCCAATACAGGTACAGCTAATAACACAACTGCGCGCGCTTTATTACCCAAAAACGGCAAGAATGCCGCGGCAAAAAAGTACAGAAATGGTGGTGCTAATAAATTCATTTGGCATCATCCTGATCTGTAACATTGTTCCAGCTAACTTTATGCGTACCTTCTTCTGGGTACTCTTCAGCATCAACACTGTGCGGTGCGTAATAGTCTTCGCTACGCAAAATGAGTTTTCGCAATTGACTGGCACCCAACACGATTAACGCAAATGCAACAAAGCCGACTACGGCGTAATAGCCTGGCAGAGACTCTCCTGGCGCGTATTGATGCCGGTGCACGAATAAATCCAGCACCACCAACACAACACAAAGTACTTTGAGACCCAAAATAAGACGTTCAACCGCTTCGGGAGAGTCGGCCCATAAAAAACGTTTGGCCAAAGGCGTAAGCTTTGGATGGTCGTGGTCAGCGTTTGTCGGATGTTTATCACTCATAATCAACGCCACTGAATTAAGCCAAGTAAATCTATTAAGGGTTGCGGGAATAAAAACAACAACACGCAAGTTGTTGCTGTCACTGTAATTGCCCACAGCGATGGAAACGGCGCTTCCTGCCAACCGCCTTCAATCGGTTTTTCCGGCGCTTTGAAAAACGCACGCAACGGAATATCTAATAAGTACCCGATGTTGAGCAGTGTGCTGAGCATCAGCACACCAACCCAAATAGCATTGCCTGCATCGAGCGAACCGCCGGCTATTAGTAACTTACTCCACATGCCTGGTCCGGGGGGAATGCCAATAATTCCCAGGGCGCCAATAAAGAAGGCAATCATGGTGATGGGCATTTGCCGCCCAATGCCATTGAGTTGTGAAATTTGTTTCTTGTGCAGCGCAACCATGATGGCGCCAGCACAGAAGAATAAGGTTATCTTGCTAAACGCATGCATCACGATGTGTAAGGCACCACCGGTAACCGACATAGTCGACGCCAGAAGCGCAGCTAATACGATGTACGACAGAGAGCTAATGGTCGAGTATGCCAGTCGCGCTTTTAAATTGTCTTTGGTAAACGCAATAATGGAACTGGCTATAACCGTAAATGCCACGATTGGTAGCAACCAGGATGCAGCGCCCGAAGCCGACACCATATCGATACCAAAGGTGTAAGTAATAATTTTTAATATGGTAAACACACCGGTTTTTACTACTGCCACCGCGTGCAGCAGAGCACTAACAGGGGTTGGTGCCACCATGGCAGCCGGCAGCCAGCGGTGCATTGGCATGACAGCAGCCTTACCTACACCAAAAACTATCAAGCCCAACATGACGGCAATAGCGCCATGACTTAGACCAGCGTCAGATAAAACCCCGCCTGGTCTGAAGTCCAATGTGCCCGCAACGGTTGCAATCCAGATAACAGCGGGTAAAAACAGCCCGATGGAACCACACATCAGCAGTAATAAATACAGCCGCCCTGCTTTTTTAGATTCATCATTGCCCGCATGAGTGACCAACGGAAACGTTGAAATGGTTATGGCTTCATAGGCCACGAATAGCGTTAACAAATTATCGGCGTAGGCTGCAGCCATAACACCCGCAATGGCCAACGCAAAACAGCAATAAAACCGAGTTTGATTCTGTTCGTTATGGCCACGCATATAGCCAACGCTATACACAGTGGTGACTACCCAAAGAAAGCTTGCCAGCAACCCGAACATAACACCCATGGGTTCGGCACTGAGTCTTAAGGAATAATCTGCTAAGAGGTGAAGTTCCCCACTCTCAACTATTTCTCCCGACTTAACCGCGGAATATATACGATCGTTAATAGCAAGCAGCCATAAGCCAGCGATTACAATGGCGCCTTCACGCAAGTTACGGCGGCGTTCACCGAACAGGAGAATGAACGGTATGACCAGCAGCGGAGGGACTAAAGTCCATAACGGATTCATTGATAGCCACCCAATAATGAACTAGCAGCTTCACTTGCCACCGACAACGTTGTGCTTCCTGACAGGCCAAACCAGATACTCACGCCAATGAGTACATACAACGGAATCAGCATACTCAGAGGTGCTTCCTTTGCACCGACTGTAGCCGGTTCGTCGGTACGGGATTTTCTGAACAACATGATTTCGGCAACACGGCCAATATAGGCAATAGCGAACAAGGAGCTGATTAATACCAAGCCCCCGACTGGCCACCAACCACGTTCTATAGACGCACTGATAAGCGAAAATTTGCTAACAAATCCAACCGTCAGCGGAACCCCAATTAATCCAAATCCGGACAAGATAAATGCAGTAACGGTGATGGGCATTTTTCGGAACAGATTGTCAAAACTGTTGCTGTGCGCATGACCTATCTGGTACATGATGCAACCTACCGATAAAAACAGCGTTGTTTTTATGATGCCATGGTTAATCATGTGCACGATACCCGCTGTAAGCCCGGCTTGGGATGCTAAGCTGAAAGCCGCAATAATGTAAGCAATTTGCGCCACACTGGAATACGCCAACATTCGGCGTAAGTCGTTTTGGAATATGGCCACAAAGGACATCACGATAAAGCCCGCCACGGCAGCCGGCAGCAACACCACATTGAGTAACATGCTGCCAAAACTGTATTCTGGGCCAAAAATACTAAAAAAGAATCGCAATAAAACATATAGCGACACTTTGGTAGCAGTGCCTGCTAAAAATGCAGTAACGGCAATAGGTGCATGCTGGTAAGCGTTGGCTAACCAGCCATGCAATGGAAATACTGCGGACTTAATCATTAGTCCGATCGTTAAAAACGTAAACGCAACCAGAATAGCGCGCTCCGATTCTGCATTCGGGATGCGCACCGCCAAATCAACCATATTCAGCGTACCGGTGGCCGCATATAAAAATCCAATGCCAATCAAAATAAATGAGGCACCAATACTGCCCATTATTAAGTACCGAAAACTGGCGGTTAATGCACGACGATCATCGCCAAAGGCAATCAGCATGTACATAGACAGTGACGAGATTTCCAGGAACACGAACACGTTGAATGCATCACCGGTAATGCTGATACCCAAAAGCCCTGTTAAGCAAAGTAACCATGCGGCATAAAACAAGTAGTGCTTACCACCCATTACTGACTTTTTAACGCTTTCATACGCAAACAACAGCACTACGCAACTAATAAACGACACCAGCAGTAACATCGATGCATTCATCATGTCGACGTAGTACTCAATGCCGGTTGGTGCAGCCCAGCCACCTATGGCATATCTAATAACACCTTCATCCCGAACTTGATTAAACAAAAACCACGACACAATGACGGTCAGCAAATTGGCCACAAACGCCACAGCCCAAACGGCGCGCGAGCGACGCACAAGCACACACAACGGTGCCGCAAACATCGGAATGACGATTTGTAATGCAGGTAGCTGATCGGTAATCACGATTCACGCTCCGCATTCTCAATGGCTTTTATTTCGTCTTCTTCTATGGTGTCGTATTCTTCATAAATACGCACAATTAAGGCAAGCGCAACTGCCGTAATGGCAACACCGACTACAATCGCGGTGAGTATTAGAACGTGTGGTAATGGATTAGAGTATTCCTCGATGCGATAGTCCAGGATGGGTGCGGAACCACCCTTCACTTTACCCATGGTGATGTACATATAGAAAATACTGGTTTGAAACACCCCTAAACCAATAATCTTTTTAATCAGGTTGTAGCGAGCAATCATAATGTAAAGCCCGGCCATCATTAAAATGATAACAACCCAGTAGTTATAAAGACCCAGTATTTGCATTAGCGCTTACTCGCAAAACTGTAGAACAAACTGATCATGACAGCGGTTACGGTTATACCAACACCTAATTCAACAAGCAGTATTCCCCAGTGTTGGCCATGTAAGGGATCGTGAGCAAGATAGTCATAGTCCAGTAAATTACCCCCTAGCAACATGCTTGCAATGCCAGTCCCCAGATAAAGCAACACGCCAAGCGACATTAAAATTCGCAGCAGCGATGGCGTTATAACCTGACGTGTTCTTTGCAATCCAAAAATTAAGCCATGCAAGATAAACGCTGACGCAAATATAACCCCAGCCTGAAAACCGCCGCCGGGACCGTAATCGCCATGGAACTGCACATACAAGGCAAATAACAATACAAATGGAATGATTAGTTTGGTAACAACTTGTAAAACACGGTGCCGCTGCCGGTAATACAACTTCATGACAAACGCTCCGGGTTATCTGATGCTGACGCTGGCACGTCACCCGGTGCATCTTCCGATACTTCTTCCTCGGGTCTGCGTCGCACTAAACCTAACAAACTGAGCACAGCAATACCCGCAGCGAACACAACCACAGTTTCCCCTAAAGTGTCGTAACCTCTATAACTTGCTAACACAGATGTCACGATATTTGGCATACCGGTTTCACCTTTGGATTTGTGAATATAGTGTTGTGCGAGTTCCGGATGAGTTTGCGCAGGCGACTGTGGATCGCCGTAATGAGGCATATCCAGAGTGCCGTAAATTAACAAGGCTCCTGTGATGACCACAAACAACAGCGCCATCGGAGAATAATTGGGTCTTGGTTTTTGTTCGTGCTTGGTAAACGACAGCGCACCCAAAAACAAAATGGTTGATATGCCACAACCCACCGCCGCTTCGGTAAACGCGACATCAACAGCATCCATCACAACAAAAATACCAGCGGCAACGAGGCTGTACATGCCCAGTAAAATGACAGCAGCCAGTAGATCGCGCAACACAATAATGCCAATGGTAATGGCAACCAAAAAAGCTAATAAAACAACAATGATCAATTGTTCCATGTTACGAAGTCCGCTTTGTAGTTGGCATATTAACTATTTAACTATCTGGCCGCTTTTTAGACTGAGCCAGTTTCTGTGCTGTTTCAGGAGAATCTAATATGGGATCGCCATTCTCGTCCGCCGGTACATGACCAGACAACAACGCCGTCTTTGCCAACGCGTGCGATGCAGTTGGCGCAGTGAACAGAGTAAAAAACAATATCAACACCACTTTAATAGCAGCGATTGGATTGTTAAATACAAATACGGCTTGCAGTGTTAAACCGCAAACAATGAAAATCGCACCGCCGGTGTCTGTCACACTGGCTGCGTGCAGTCGGGTGTATAAATCGGGCATCCGAATCAAACCAACGGCACCAGCAACAATAAACACACAACCTATGCAAATAAATACCCACGATATTAATGCAATTAACCAATCGAACATTAGAAATCGTCCTCTTGGTAAGCGCCACTGCCTAAATCGTCGTATTCAAAAAACTTCAATACGGCGACAGTGCCGATGTAATTTATAAGTGCATAGACCAACGCAATGTCCATAAAATCTGGTCGACCGGTCAGGAAGCCGTAACCCGCAATTAGCAGCACCGTTTTTGTGCCAAACGAATTTATCGCAAGGATTCGATCGAAAATGGTTGGGCCTAACAGCGCTCTAATTAGAGTTAGCAGCATTGCAACAAGTAATGCCAGAATGATTACGGTGAACATTAGCTGGGCGGATCCATTAGAGGTTGTAAATGCGGTTCAACATCGCGTATGTGGTCGGCCATTTCTCCGCCTTCCAACTCGTGCAGACTGTCCTCGTGTAATGCATGCACCAATATTTCGTCGTCCAGTGTGAAATTTATAGCGGTTGTACCGGGTGTCAACGTAATGGAATTTGCGTATATCGCACGCCCCATGTCAGTATCAGGAGTTGCTGCAACTCTGCGCAATGTGGGTTTAATATCCATTTCAGGCGCTAGCGTGCGCTTGGTTACATCAAGATTGGATAAAAAAATTTGCCACGCCAACCAGCGCCAATAATTGAGAATATGCAGAAATCGAAAATAGATGGGTTGACCACGGTGCATCAACACGCGCATTCGATGCGCCAGAAACACAACCAAGGCTACAGACAAAGCGCCCAATATAAGCAGTTGGGTTTTGTATATACCTGAGAGAAATAACCAAAGCACAATCATGGTTATGACGAGACGGCTGGTTAGCATATTTTTCTGGAAATTTAATTTGTGATAATCATTAGTGCCCTATCGGAAGGACCTTTAAAAATCTGAAGAAACGGCGGGTAATATTACCACGGAATGTCCGCACCTCTGCGGCAAGCACTTTCACGTGAGCCATCATGGGCGATTTTTTGGCGGTAATTCGAGCAATTGCCATAAAACCGCCCTTGGCGCGTTAAAATACAGTTAAGTATCGGCCAGCTAGCAATTCAAACACCAACGGCTCTGCTAAACTCGCGCGCTGTAATCACTTTATAAAACAGCCTTCGGGGCCTCGCCATCCCTGCCAAATTGCTGAACATCTATCGGAGAATCTCCAACCCGTGTTAGATCGACATTTGCATCCTGTAGTTCTGCTTTTTTCTGTACTGCTCACACTTACAATTGCCGGCTGCGATAGTGATATCAAAGGACCAGACGATAACCCGCCGACAACTATTTCCGACAACAATAACAACGGCACTATAGAACCACCTCCTGCTGGTGCAAGTGAACCTGAATATGCACTAACACTAGGACAATCAACCGTGTCCTTAGTTGAAGGCGCGACCGTTCAAATTCCAATCAGTGTCGAGCGCTTTAACGGCCACAACTTCACTATTAATCTGGCCGCGGCCGGTGAATCCGCTGGCGATGAATCTGATATGTATTGGCAGTTCGACGACTCGCGGATTTCAGATACTGAAAATGGCGCCGTATTGACGTTAGGCATGAATATCGGGCCACACCCTATTCAACCGCAATCGCGTACTTTTCGGCTTGTTGGCAGTGACGGACAAAGCCAATTGTCGAATTTGAGCTTCACCGTCGATATCGCTCCAACCAGTCGGCCAGACATCTACCTGCTGATCGGACAAAGCAACATGGTCGGCTTTAGCGAGCCAAATTCAAAGCAATCCGACATTGGTGAGCCTGACGCAGCTAACGATCGTGTGCTGCAACTCAATGTTACTGGTAACGACGGTGAAAATTTCAACACAGAAGCCGCCTTCACCAACGATGCCAATATCGCGGTACCCGATCCCCGCTTTACTCGTGCGGTAGACCCATTGCATGACGGGTTCGACTCACTAATCAGTGGCAAAGCCGGAACACACATTGGCCTAGGGTTATCGTTCGGGAAACGTGCTATCAACGACACAACAGCATTAGTCTATTTGGTACCAGCCGCTTGGGCTGATACAGGATTTTGTCAACGCCCACGACAACTATTCCCAGGCTTGCTTGGCTGGAACGACAACCAGCGCAGCGACAGCGCGTTCAGCGGCACACTGTTACACGATCGTGCTATTGCGCGAACCAATCTTACTCTGGCCGAAACCGGTGGCATTTTGCGCGGTATCTTGTGGCACCAAGGCGAAGCCGACTCCGAAAATGAGGTTTGTGCCAACGCCTACGAAAGTAATTTACGCGACATGGTCGCATCACTGCGAACTAATATTGATCAAGATAGTCGTGGAGCCGCTGCTCGCGGCCCCGATTCAGACGTGCCGTTCGTGTTGGCAACCATGTCCAAAGGCGTGGATGAACGTGGGGAATTCGATGTGTTTCTCGGTGGCAAGCTCACCGTGGACACCGTGCACCGAAATGTGGCGAATATCATCCCCAACGCCGGATATGTAGACAATGACGATTTGATACCCGGTGCATACGAGTGCGGCGAAGGCTCGTGCATCCATTTTGGCGCGCGCGCCTATCGGGAAATGGGTGCTCGCTACTACGATGTGTTACGTCAAATTGCCACCCAGTGATACGCCCAATTACCTAGCCCAATTTTTGAGACTCCATTCGCACATTGCACGAATGAACTGCAAGATGATTCACGCTTAGCGAAGCCTTAAACACAAGCTTTCGTGCAGCGGCCGCTACTTGATGCTATCTACTAGTGATTGATTCAAAAAAAACCTTGCAAATGAAATCTCTGCACCAATGCCCAGCCAATGTCCTTGCATTGATTTTCGCAATGGTATTTCTGTTCAGCTGTAGCTCGTCAATCGAAACCACAGAAACAGCTGACAACTTTTCTATCCAGGTTAATACGGATATAACGTTGCAAGAAGGCCTGATTGCGGGCGCAAACATTGCTGTGTCTGTGACCCGAGTAGAAGATCATAACGCACCGATTACCATCAGCATTGATGGCGTTGAAAACAGTGACAACGAGTTCATCACAACACGCCTGTTTCCCGGTGAGTTGTCACCTGCGGAATCGTTCAGCTCTATTAATATGTTTTTAGCGATTGCCGACTTGCCTATCATGCCTCATGAGCGCACTTTCGAAGTCAATGCAACGGACGGTGTGGAAACCGCCAGTGCAATAGTCAAGATGAATGTTGAGCCGGTTAATGCACCGGATATATACCTGCTGGCCGGTCAAAGCAACATGATTGGTTTTAGTGGTGATGCGACAAAACAGGCGTTTGAAGGGGGGCCGGATGAACCTAATCCAAGAATACGGCAACTCAACGTCACCAAGAACCTCGATTTTGATACAGAAAACGAAACAGCCATATTTACGCAAGAGGATGACTTCACCGCCTACGACAGTAATGTGATTAGCGACAACCCGGTCGTGCAAGCCGAAGATCCGCTGCACATTCCACTCGATCCGAATAACACCAGTGGTAAAGATCTGTCTTACATTGGCTTGGGTCTAAGCTTTGCTAAAGCAGCGCTGCCTAATACCACTCAGAATATTGTACTGGTGCCTGCCGCGTGGTCAGGCTCGGCATTTTGCGACAACGACAACGGTCCGATAGGGCAATGGAACGCACAGGCAACGCCAGACGATGCTGCATTGGGTAACACGTGGTTATTTGACAGGGCGGTAGAGCGAACCAACATTGCGTTAGCGCAAACTGGAGGCATACTCCGCGGCATACTGTGGCATCAGGGCGAATCAGATGCAAACGATTCTTGCTCAGGTACCTACTTAGCCAATCTAGAGCGTTTAGCCAAAGAACTACGATTACGAATTAACACAGACGCACGCGGTGGTGACTTACGCCGTGACGATGCCAATATCCCGTTTATTCTTGGCACGATGTCCCGCGGCTTCGACGAAAACGGTGACCTCTCGATGTTCTATCCCGACAAGCAAAACATCGATGATGCACATAAGCTGCTACCGGGACGCGTGGATCATTCGCAGATTGTCATTGCCGACGATTTAACCCCCGATAAAGGATTTCCGTGTGGCAACAGCGGTTGCATTCACTTTGGACCCGCTGCTTTGCGAGAACTTGGCAGGCGATACTACGCAGCGCTGGTCGACGCAGCAAGCCAACCGTAACGTCACGGTTTGGTTTTGGCTTTGTAATGCTTGAGACGCCGGAAAACTCAGCACTTAGCTATCAGACCTGCGAAAATTCATCTAGATATCAATGAATTGCAATCAAATCTATGATTCAGTCGCACAATTCAAATTTATTGCGCTTGAGTTAAGCCTGATTCCCCCGATATCTAAGTAGATACTGCAATTGTTGCAACATTATGTCGTTTGAGGCTATTCGGGAAATAGCCAACTATAGGTGCTATAAACAGATGTTCGCACGGCAAAAAGTTCGGCTTGGCAATAACTGAAAATGAGACTGCACGCTCTGCAATACCTTCGCGCCGTTGCTGCGCTAATTGTGGTTTACAGCCACGCATGCATCCAGGTGCCTGCTTATCAGCCGTATTTAATGAAATTTGGTAGCTTTGGTGTTGATATCTTTTTTGTTATCTCCGGCTTTATCATGATGTACATCGCCAAACCGGACGCCAAGCCCGGGGCGTTCTTTATGAATCGCATTCGCCGCGTGGTGCCGCTGTATTGGTTTTTCACCTTGCTCATGGCCGGCCTGCTACTAACGATGCCATCTGTGTTTGCCAAGGCCGAGTTTAACTTGCTGCAAACTATTCAAAGCCTGTTTTTTATTCCTCATTTTAGTTCTGCGCACCCGGGTGAAATCTGGCCAATCGTTGCACCGGGCTGGTCACTCATTTACGAAATGTACTTTTATGCCCTGTTCGGCTTGTCGTTGTATTTCGCACCAAAATCCAGACTGGCATTAATAGCGCTGGTTATCACAACCGTGTATTTCGCTGCCAAAGTGTTTGACACAGCGGGCCCTTTTAACGAGTTCTTTACAGACGATATCGTGTTCGAATTTATATTCGGTATGCTGCTGGCTTGGTTGTGGAAAAAAGGCTACACACTCACACCCATAGGCGGTATGGTATTGCTTATCGCTGGCTTTGCATTACTGCTACTGCATTCGCAAGATCAGTTCCTTGTAGCGCTTAATGCCCCAGGCATTATCACGAACGGCATCCCGGCAACCATGGTTGTCGCCGGTACACTGTTTATAAAAGTGCCGGAAAACCGCTTAGGCATACTACTGGGAGATGCGTCTTACGCCTTGTACCTGTGTCATTTGTTTATTCTGGGTATTCTGCGGATTATTCTGCCACCGCTGCTTGGCGACGGCGTGGTTGGTGCGTATCTGTTCGTTGCCATATGTCTGGTCGTCAGCCTGATCTGCTGCGTACCGGTGCACCAGTGGATAGACGATTGGTTACTGCGCCGTGAACGCCTGCACGCGTTTTCCGCGCCTAAGCGCCGCGAAGCGTGATCAAGTACAAATTGTTTGCTGTTTTAAATAGGTAATATCAGGACAACGGAAAGGGCCTGAACATGAACTCTATTGAAGCTATTATTCACCGATTTGATATCAATCCAACGCATTCGCTTATGCAGCAAAATCGTCAACAACTAGAGCGTTCCGGCAAACATTACGATACGTGTTGGTATGTGGAGAAAAACGCAGCGCAGGAGATTGTTGCTCGTTACCGTAGCTGGACCAATCAGGCATTGCAGCCGCCGTTTCGCTCGCAGATTGGGTGGGAACGCTATTCACCCGGTGGCACATTGTTGGAGCGTGAAGTTCGGTACGCAGAACTGCCTAACGCTGACCAGCTACATTAAACCGGACAGTTACTTCAGCTTTCCAGCTCTTCGGTGTCACTGAACATTTCGTATTCGGCGATAAGCTCCACAAACGCATCGCCATATTTTTCCAACTTGTGTTGTCCAACACCCGATACCGCAGACATTTGATCGAGCGTTGTTGGTCGTTGTACCAACATATCTGCAAGTGTGCTATCGGCAAAAACTAGATAGGCTGGTTTGCCGTCGCTAAGACTGGCACGCAAAGCACGTAGTTTTTCCCACAACGGTTTATCTCTGGCAGGAATGTCGTCGGCTGTGCGTCTTGTGCGTCGCGACTTACCAGCCTGCTTGTCAAGGTGCCGTAATTGCAGTCTATGTTCACCGCGCAGTATTGGCCGTGCGGCCTCGGTTAACGACACCGAACCGTGTCCACCAACATCCACACTAAGAAGACCCTTTGCAATTAATTGGCGAAACAACGAACGCCATTCAGTCAGGTTTCTTTCCGCGCCTATACCGAACGTACTTTGTTTATCGTGACCAAAATTTATGATGCGCTCAGAATGCTTACCTATAAGTACTTCGATCACATAGTTAACACCAAAGCGTTGCCCTGTTCGATACACACAGGACAACGCCTTCTGTGCAGCTTCCGTTGCGTCCCAAGTGGTGGGAGGACTGATGCAATTATCACAGTTGCCGCACGGCTCAGGCAGCTCATCCGCAAAATAGCTAAGCAGCGCCTGACGACGGCAAGTATTGAGTTCTGCCAACCCCAACATGGATTCAAGTTTGTGGTGCTCTACGCGCTTGTGCTGCTCATCGGCCTCCGAGCCTTGCATCATTGAGCGCAAGTTAATCACATCCTGTAACCCGTAAGACATCCATGCATTAGCAGGCTGACCATCGCGACCAGCCCGACCGGTTTCCTGATAGTACGCTTCGATACTTTTCGGCAAATTCAAGTGCGCAACGAAGCGTACATCCGGCTTATCAATGCCCATACCAAACGCAATGGTTGCAACGACGATGACGCCGTCTTCGCGTAGAAATCTGGCTTGGTTTTCTTGACGAATACTGGCACTTAAACCTGCGTGGTATGGCAACGCAGTTCGGCCTTGCTTAACCAACCAATTGGCAGTGTCTTCTACTTTTCTGCGCGATAAACAATACACAATACCGGCATCATTAGGATGATGCTCATCCAGAAATTTAATCAGTGATTCTCGCGCGTTGCCCGCATCGGTTATTGCATAGCGAATATTCGGACGATCAAAACTGCTAATAAAGTGTCTAGCATCAGCCAAACTAAGATTGGCAACGATTTCCTCTCGCGTGCGCTCATCGGCTGTTGCAGTTAATGCAATTCGTGGTACGTCGGGAAAACGTTCATGTAAAACGTTTAGCGATAAATACTCTCGTCGAAAATCATGCCCCCATTGCGATACGCAATGCGCTTCATCAATCGCAAACAACGACACGGTGGCTTTATCGAGTACGTCAAGCATACCAGGCATTAATAATCGCTCTGGTGCCACGTACAGTAAGTCGATATCGCCCGCTAACACGGCTTGTTCCACAGACTGGATTTCAGCGGGTGTTAACGACGAATTAATAAACGCTGCATTTAAGTTCAATGCCCGTAGCGCATCAACTTGATCCTGCATCAGCGCTATCAGTGGGGAGATAACTATGCCGGTGCCCTCTCTAACGAGGGCCGGAATCTGATAGCAAACCGACTTCCCGCCGCCAGTTGGCATTAGCACCAGCGCATCGTCGCCATCAATCAACGAACCGATTATGTCTGCCTGATGACCTCTGAATTGATCGTAACCATAGATGGTTTGTAAGATATCTAACGCGTCCGTGTGCATTATTTTAGTCCTTTAGATTAGAGATAGCGGCGACCATGCCACTATTCGCTGTAGCTGTTTTTCCATTGCGCGTATTGCGCAACGATGTCACTCATTTCATGCTCATCATAGTCTCGTAAGCCACCGAGTACCATATTCTTTTCACCCCGACCAACTACACGGCCTTCAGATTGGATAACGAAACGCAAGTTAGCTTCACCCTTTTTGCCATCGACAGCTAGAACGGTGTTGTCGTTATCTAATGCCAGTGATAGGTCGGGCGCTTCCAGTTCATCCAATTCAATGGCCATGGACTTATAAATAACCATAGGCCTTGCCGGATTAATCATGCAATGATTGCTGCGCATGAGTTCAACCAAAATATCGGGAAACGTTTTTCCAGAGAACTGCACATACTGCGTGATTACATCGCTGACAAATTGCTGAGCCTTG
The DNA here is from genome assembly GCA_964390335.1 of uncultured Granulosicoccaceae bacterium. GTDB lineage: Bacteria > Pseudomonadota > Gammaproteobacteria > Granulosicoccales > Granulosicoccaceae > Granulosicoccus. The sequence continues at coordinate 94,110 of CAYMHU010000010.1, forward strand.
CTGCTTTGTCCATCAACCTGCAAGGTCAAAATGAGCTTGTCAGCGCTGTCTAAGATTTGATTTTGCGAGTGTAATTCTTCTGGCAATTTAACCTGAGTATTTGAATCAACCATGGCATGCATGTCTAAATGCATTGACTGATAAACGCCAAATTGATTTAACAACACCGAAAACAGTAAATCGCCCGGCACACAAAAACGTCTGGCGCCAACGTCGTGGATAGGATTAAAGTCACCCGCAACCCCCTTAGCAAACTGGCTGGCCTGTTGCTCAGTGAACTGCATATAATGTTCACTTAGCGCAACGTACTGCGAGATATCTAGCACTGGAATAATCGCTCCTGAAATTGACTGCGTATAGTCGCAGAGTTAGGACTCAGTGCGCAAGCGGCGTTGCTGTACAATTGTGTCAATTTCGTCCAAATGATGCTGCTCCAAGGACACCGCTCGGGGATAATGCGGCCGCTCTCTATCTGGCTCAATAACACCTTCCCAGCCTTTAGTTGAATGCATAAATTCGTACACGCCTATTGCTGAGTACTGCTGTTTGTATCCCGCCAGCACGCAATCGATATAACTTTGTAATATGGGGTATTGCGGCGTGGCGCTTCCTTGATGCTGACTGCTCGATACATACACGAGTATTTTTTCGGCTTGCACATGCGCAGGTAAATCAAAATGCGCAGCCGGGACTTCAACCCGATCGTACCCTGCCTCTCGCTCGTTGAGCGAATCTAGCTCTGATGCAGGCATCGTGACCACCACTCCTCGGATAAACGGCTGATGTTGCTTTGGTCCGTCGAAATCGCTCAAACGCTCTACACTTAAGGAACAGCAACCCAGACCATCGGGATACGCTGAGCTGATTGTGGGAGCGACTCGATGACCCCAAACGCGGCCCCAACCGTATAAGGTGGCAGGCGCAGACTGCTCATTAATTGGACGTGTGTCTCGGTTAACAAGTGAACCGTAACCAAAATAAGTAATTGATTGCTCCGACATGCCAAACGGCCTCAATGTTTCAACTTGGATAACGAGTAAAATAGTTGTCTGACGTAGAAATGTAGATAGTACGCACTAAAAATACGAATTATATGGTCTTTTCCTTGCACAGCACAGGCTTTACCAAACTCAACCGATTTGTGTTGTTTTATGCGCTGTGCGCTTGTGTCATAAGCACCCCGGCGAGTAGCACTGAAGTGTACGCAGGCCTGTCTGCGACCCAGCTAAGCCGCAGTACTCAGTTGGTAGATAAGCTGCCGTGGAGCGAAGCCAAACGTAAAAGCGACAAGAATCACCCGCTGGGCGTGCAAACTCTGTCCATTGAATTAGCCGAGCGAAAAAAAGGCTCGCAGGCTAGACAGATAAACGTGTTCCAGCACAACTATGCAACTCAAAGCAGTCGCCTTGTACGCATTGATGTTGATTCCGACAAAGTCGTAATGCAGCAAACTGTTAACTCTGTGCACCTGCCACTGAATGACGCGGAAATTGCATACGCAAGCAGGTTAGTTGAACAAAACGCTCGACTCATGGGATTGATAAACAGTGAACAGCAAAGTCGCGGCCTGATGCAGCTTCTTGATTTAGACGCATTGGATGTTAAAGCCAGTGTGTTTGAACCGCTTGATGCTGCGCATGTGTGTCACACCGAGCGATGCGCACTACTGTCGCTGTTTGATAAAACCAGTACCGTTTACGTGACCGAACCTGTGGTCAATTTGTTGCGCGGTACCGTTCATTCCCTATCGGATGCTCAGTAAATCAGAAAGTCTATGCGAGCAATATTTCTATTCATGGTGCTGTTGATGTCGGCCACGCATGCCGCTGATACTTACGCGTGCGAACAAGGCGTAGCGATTCAACATTCGTTTGGCTCAGGTGCCAGTTGGGATCTGTGTGCCTTGGTAGATGATGAACACGGTTTGGAATTACAGAATTTGAGCTACCGCGCGCCTGGCGATACCAGCCGCTTAGTATTAAACAAACTGCATTTGGGTCAGGCCTTGCTGCATTATCACGATGAGGTTGATCCTATCGCGCTCATTGGTACCCGTGGATTCAACGAACAATCGCAGCAAAACTTAGATGCCTCCACCTGCGATGGAGAAATTTTCGAGTCCATAACCGCAATACCTCAGCTGTGTGGTGTGCAACGCGACACGGGACTTATGGCCAAATACAGTAATCGCCCCGGATTGCAGGGGCAATCGTGGAAACTCTTTTCGATTGCTGAATACGACAGATTGACTTTTCAAATAGCCGTCACCTTAACCGAAGATGGCCGCATAGCACCTGCAGTCAGTTTATCGGGTCGCGCCACTCGAACCGCCGAGAATCCTGCACACGTCAATGCAGTTGTTGATGCGGTCAAACAAGAAACTATTCAGAGCACCCAAGCATCCTTGTTGTACACATGGCGAATGGCCTTTGCCCTGAACGATAGCGTGACCAACGACAGCGTGGAAGAATTTAATTTCAAGCTACAACCCGAGTTAGGCAATAGACGTCCCATGCAAGTGCAAGCACTGCAAACCGAAACGTTACGAACTGTTGAGCCCGATGACTTTCGAGGTTGGCGTATTCGCGATGAAAATGGCAGTGGCTATTATCTTGACCCACAAACCAGTGGCTTTAATTTCATTAGCAATCAATATAACTGGACTCAATTTGATTTTGCACTCAGTACTTTTAATAGTTGCGAAAGACACAGCTACTTACCCGGCCAAACCCCTGACGGTATAGTTAATTGCGGTAGTCATATAGACGACTACGTCAATGGCGATTCCATGGTTGATCAGCAACCCGTTGTCTGGTTCAGTATGAGCCGCCTCTTTCGTCCCAGCGCCGAAGATTTTCCCATTATTTCCACGCTCACGGCATCCTTTGAACTTATCCCGTTTGACTGGACACCAACCTCACCTTTCGAGTTGAACGGAGAATAAGTCGGTGTCTATCCTTTATCGCTTTGTGCTGTTGCTACTGCTAGCCGTTTTGCACACCCCGGTTTCCGCAGCGCCAAACTGTGCCGGTGATAGGTTGATAAGCGAAACGTTTAGTAACGGCGCTCAATGGGAAATGTGCTGGGAATCCAGAATCCGTGAGAACCTTGTGCTCAGCGATGTGTACTACACGCCCCCCCAAGGCGGGCCCAACCGTGTATTGGGCACAGCGCGTCTCAGCCAACTGCACGTGGCCTATGACGATAGCGATGTGACCTACAACGACATTACCCAATACGGACTTGGCGGCGGTTACCTTATTGAACTCAATGAATCCGATTGCCCGTATGGCGAATTACTGCAGGTACAAACCAGGCCGGCTATCTGCAAATGGCGTTCTCAAGGTGGCGACACCTACAGAACCGCCAGTCGCTCAGCCACTGCAGAAAGCCTGACGCTGTTTTCTGTGTCTCAGGTGGGCGCGTATGCGTATATCGTGACATGGAAGTTCTACTCAGATGGTGCAATCGAACCACAAATTGGAGCCACTGGTGCATTGCAACGTAACAGCAGTGCGTTGGAATTGCCATTTGGGCGATTGCTACAAGGCGATCCTGATACCTTATGGCTATCGCACACACATAATTACTACTGGCGTTTGGATTTTGATCTTGGTAACAATGAGTCGGACGATGTGGTTACCGAGTCCCGCACAACACTCACGGAAAGTGGACGGCGCGAAACTGAGACTGAGCGTTTTAATACCGAACAGTCGCGCATGATTAATCCCGACACCCCACTAGCATGGGACATTTGGGATAACCTTAGTGAAACATTACCTGGCCCTGGGGACACTGGTTATCGTATCGAGCCATTGCGCTTTGGTCATCGATTAGTTCGTGCCGAAAACGAACCCTACACCGAATATGATTTCTTTGTAACCGTTGCTAAAGACTGCGAACGATTTGCAAGTCAGAACGCTCGATTTAACCCAGATTGCTTAAACCATGTTGCGCAGTTTGCCAATGATGAGTCGCTGGTTAATCAAGATCTTGTGGTATGGCACCGGGTCAGCTTCCACCATGTGCCACGCAGTGAAGATCAGCGGCATATGCATACGCACTGGGACGGGTTCGTAATTGAACCAATAAATGTCCATGACAGCACACCGGGAGTTAACATCGACGTTAACCGGGCTCCACAATTGAGTGCGCTAACCGACCGATCTGATGCGCTTGATACTGTCATAGATCTGCAAATACAAGCCAGCGATGCTGACGGAGATCGCCTGAGTTATAGTGCGGTAAATTTGCCGCTTGGATTAAGTATCAGTAGCACTGGCAAAATAAGCGGAACCGTCAGCACCGCGGGCGTTTACGATGTAGAAATTAATGTCTCTGATGATATCGCAGAGGAACATACCCATTTTATCTGGCAGGTGGGAGTGACAGATAAGCGGCCAAAAACCAAGTTTGGATCGCTCGGATTTTATACGCTTTGTTTGTTATTCTTTGCCCTTGTGTGTCGGAAATACAAGCACTAACAGACACATCAAACATAGTTGATTGACACAACGAAGTAAGTTAACACAGCCCCGGCTACGTCTACGCTGATTTCATCATCTACTTGTTTTTTTAATAGTGCGCGCGCAACGGGCGAATCAATACTGATATCGCCGGTGGCTGTGTTAATTTCATCTGCACCAACAAGGCGTACCGTTTTTATTTCACCCGCCTCGGTTTCAAGTTCAACGGTTGCACCGAAATAAATATGCTGATCGTCTGCGTGCCTATCAACAATTGTTAGATCGGGCAAGCGTTTCTGTAAATACCGGATTCGACGATCTAACTCACGCAGCTCTTTTTTGCGATAAATGTATTCCGCGTTTTCTGAACGATCACCTTCGGCTGCAGCCGCTGACAAATGCGCTGTCACATCTGCCCGGCGCACCCAGATGTCTTTGAGCTCTTGTTGCAAGCGTTCAAATCCTGCACGTGTAATGTACGGAGATGAACGTGGCGCTGGTGGTCTGTATCTACCCATTAATCTTGGTTTTAACTAGGCGGCTTGTTAGTTTATTAACGATAGTATAGCTACTATACCGCTCACGGAGAACGCCCCCTATCCAAGCAGGAATCAGCCCCCACTAAGCAGCAGGCGTTCGACGAACAAGTTGAAGTAAATGCCAGAACACAAGAGCCGGCCATGCGTACAGAGCGCTAACAACAGTCGCGATGCCCGACAATAAGACCCAGTCACCAATATCTGAAAAGAGCGGACCGCTTCTAGTGTCCGACAGAAAATCTAGCATTAATTGGTCAGTAAACACGAACAAGCCAAACACAAACGGAGAAAGCAATATCGCATAAGAATATTTTGCACTAGCTCTAATAATCGACCATGCGAAAGCGGCAAGCGCAAATAGAATATAGGGAAGTCCGGTAACATAAAACAGCAAACTAGAATAACTCAAAACTGCAATGTGTTCTGAGCCGGGAATAACCTTCGATAGCAACGCAAAGAATAAGGGCAATACTAACAATAATCGAAAATACAGCGCCATGATACGAAAGAATCTGACTGTTAGTGCTTTACGGCAATATTAAAGGGGCAAGTGAATGGCTTAATGAGCAGGATATAAGTAAACATGAATACGTTCCCTCTAATCATGTTTATAAGTTTCGATCTGACTGATTTGCAGAACGACTGGAGTAAGTTTACAACATACTAACCGAGCAAACCAAACATTTAAGATGCGCTTAGGCAAATAGGCGTAAGCAGGTCACACAATAAACGCAAATTACAATACTAAAGTATAGTAATTGGGTTACTCTTCCAAGCCATACATACCAGCTAATGAGTCATTGCATAGATCACGTAATTAATACCCATGCGATAAGCCAGCGAAGTCATGGCCGCAGGATAACCGGGATCGTTTGCATGCTCCCACGCATCGCCCACATCCATATTAAAATTAATGGCAACCATTAAGCGACCTTGCTCATCATAAATACCCTTCCACTGCGATGGCGAGTGCGGCATTCTAACGATGGCCTCATTGTTACTATCAAAACCGAATACATGTCGCCTACCCGGTATTTGTACTGTTTGCTGCATGGCAAAGTGAATTTGCATCAAGCTGGATTCAAGCGGCACATCATCGATAGTGTAGCCAGGTAATACCCGCTGCATCACATTGGCAAAACGGTTCCATTGCTCTGGACCATGAAAGTCATCCACAATTAAAAATCCACCACGCTGTAAGTATTCAGAGAGCGTTGTCACCTCACGTTCTGATAAAGACCATCGACCCACCTGCTGTACCCACAACCATGGATAGTCAAACACAGAATTATCTAATAGCGAAATGTGTGCACTGTCTTCCGCTACATCAATGGATGTATAGCGCCGTATCCCACCAATAAAATGATGCTCGGCTTCGGGCCAATCGATTCGCCACCATTCCCTACCGGGCCCCCAATCACCCGAGATTGCTGGCTTATAGATAAGTCGTCCCAGATGCAGTTCGTTTGATGGGCCTTGCGCACTCGGTGGGTTAGCAACTTGCGCAAAAACAGGCTTGTTTGCTATGGCACATGCACATATCAACAGGCTGATGGCTAAGCCGAGTTGTTGTGTGTAATGGGAAATTACCGGAACCATAGTCCCGATCATACCTTATCGACGAATGACGTCCATACGCGGCATCAATTCGAGTAGATGCTTCGAGTATTCATGCTGGGGATTTGAAAACAAAGCCTCTGTTTCGGCAATTTCACAAATAGCACCGTGGCGCATCACAGCCACTCGATTGCACATCTGTCGAATGACCGGTAAATCGTGCGATATAAACAGTAACGTTAATCCGAGTTCGTCTTGCAGGTCTTTTAGCAAGTTTAGAATTTGCGCTTGAATCGATACATCCAGTGCAGAGGTAGGCTCGTCGCAAATTAATATGCGCGGTCTGGATGCCAATGCGCGTGCAATTGAAATACGTTGACGTTGTCCGCCAGAGAATTCATGTGGATAGCGAAGCGCAGCTGATGCGCCCAATCCAACATGGTCTAATAAATCATGCACCAGCTGTCGGGTGTGTTGTTCGTTATCGGATGTTTTGTAAAAACGAATCGGTTCAGCCACAATATCCAATACACGCAGGCGCGCATTTAAGCTGCTGTATGGGTCCTGAAAGATCATTTGTAGATTCAGGCGTGCAGCTTTAACTAAGGGATCTTTCTGGTTGCCTAACACGCTCTGGCCACACACTTCAATAGAGCCTTTGTCCGGCTTGTGTAAGCCAGCTATTAAGCGGGCCACGGTTGATTTACCAGACCCGGACTCGCCCACCAAGCCAAACGCCTCACCTTGTGCAATTGTAAAGCTCACGTTATCTACCGCCTGCAACATACGACGATTACGTTTTAGTAGCGCACCTTGTAATTTAAACGCCAAACTTAAATCAGTGACTTGAATTGCGGGTGCACCCTGATCACTGGCTGATGCTTGTTGCTGCGCTGCACTCTGCTGTCCAAGCCAATGTGTGTTGATATCAATGCGCTGCATCTTATTGTTATCATCAATGCCGCCGCCTTCAATATAGTCAACACTGGCAAAGCGCTTCAACGTTTTATCCGCTCGTGGAACCGCCGCGATCAAACTTTTGGTGTACTCATGTTGTGGGTCTTCAATAATCTGTTGCACCGTGCCGGTTTCAACAACGTTTCCTCGAAACATGACTGCCACTCTATCGGCAATATTGGCAATAACCCCGATATCGTGGGTCACAATGATGACCCCAAGGTTCCGTGACTTACATAAGCCACGGATTAAGTCCAGAATTTGCGCTTGCACGGACACATCCAATGCGGTTGTTGGTTCATCGGCAATAATTAAGTCAGGGTCCCCGGCCAAGGCCAGAGCAATGACCACCCGTTGGCGCATACCGCCTGAAAACTCGTGCGGATAAGAACGCATCCGGGCTTTGGCTTCGGTAATACCCACTGCTTCCAATAACTCCAGTGCATCCTGCTCTGCTTGTTTTTGCCCTACCTGACGTGTTTTACGAATGGTCTCGGTAAGCTGCTCTCCAATACGCAATAGTGGATTTAATGAAGTTTGCGGGTCCTGGAAAATCATCCCGATGCGATCACCACGGATATGCCGCATTTGATCTTCATCTTTACCGACTAATTCTTCGTTGTTAAACCGAATACTGCCAGCACTGACTTGGCCGGGAGGCTCAAGTAAATTAACAATGGCATTGCCAATGGTTGACTTACCTGCGCCCGATTCACCCACCAACCCCAGTACTTCACCTGCGGCAACTTGCAAGCTTACGTCGCTGGCAGCGTTTATAGTGCCCCTGCGTGTCAGGAAATCTACGTTTAGATTGTCTATTTCTAGGAGCACGTGAATCTACCGAAGCTTAGGGTTAAGTGCATCGCGCATCCAATCGCCCAGCAGGTTAACGGCAAACACTAATACAACCAACGCGATGGCTGGAAACAAGGTTATCCACCAGAGCCCTGAAAACAGATACTCATTGCCGACTCTGATTAACGTACCCAAACTCGGTGTTGTTGGTGGAATACCCTGTCCCAGAAAAGACAAAGTGGCTTCAGCAATAATGGCTAACGCTAATCCAATGGTAGCAATGACCAAAACCGGTCTTAATGTATTGGGTAACACATGACGCAATATGATTAATCGTTGCGGCAGCCCGATCACCTTTGCTGCTTGCACGTATTCCTTTTGGGATTCAACTAAAGTGGCACTGCGGGCCACGCGTGCGAACTGCGGCCAATCTGTTAGACCTATTGCAATAATAACCACGTAAATTGCAAAATCTTCGCGCATCTCAAGTGGCAAAATTGCGCGCCCGATACCGTTGATGAGTATGGCTAATAAAATACCGGGAATAGTCAGTTGGATGTCGGCTATTCGCATAATAATGGAATCGGTTAATCCCCCGAAGTAGCCGGACAACACACCCAAGGTGACACCCAACACCATTCCTAAGCCAACTGCGGCTATCCCAACAAGAATAGATAGCCTGCCGCCATACAAAATGGTAGACAGCATATCTCTGCCTTGGTTATCTGTACCAAGTAAATACTGCTGCTGACCACCATCTACCCATGCTGGTGGCAACTTACCGTCCCACAAGGAGATTTGTGCAGGATCGAACGGATTAAACGGTGCGATCAATGGTGCAAACAAAGTCGCTATAACACAAAACAGTGTAATAAAAGCGGCAATCATTGCAGTGGGCGAATGGAAAAACGACCACGCAATATCATTATCAATAAGTCGTTTAAAAAATCCTTTACCCGATTGTGTTGACGATGTACTCATGCTCAGCGCCCTGCAATTCGAATGCGTGGATCAATAAACACGTACAACAGGTCGACGACTAAATTCACAATAACAAAAACCAATGCCACGAAACACAAATAAGCCGCCATGATTGGTACGTCAACAAATTCCACGGCTTGTATGAACATTAAGCCAGTGCCCGGCCACTGGAATACCGTTTCAGTGATCACTGAAAAGGCAATCAGACCACCAATATTTAAACCAATGATAGTGATAACCGGCACCAGTGTATTGCGTAACGCATGCACAAAATTAATGGAACGTTCAGACAATCCGCGTGCCCGCGCAAACTTGATGTAATCGGTTTGCATAACTTCCAACATTTCAGAGCGCACCAGTCGCAATATCATGGTTAACTGAAACAAGCTGAGCGTAATCGCTGGCAATATAAGTGAACGCCAGCCATCCACCGTTAAAAAACTCGTTGTCCACCAACCTAAATCAACCACACCTGCGCGCCCTGAAGAAGGTAACCAGCGCAAAGTGACTGCAAATAGGTAAATAAGCGCGATACCAATAATAAAGGTTGGTAAAGAGACCCCAACGAGTGAGGTTGATAATATGAACTTCGACAACCAGCCGTTTCGACGAATGCCTGTGTAGATCCCCGCGGCTATACCAAGCACGAGCGCTATAACTGCGGATACAAACACCAACTCCAAGGTTGCTGGCAGACGCTCTTTTATGAGCTGATCCACTGGTCGCTTTATGCGATAACTCAAACCAAAATCGCCACGAATGGCATTACCAACAAAGCGAAAGTACTGCGTTGTTATCGCATCATCCAATCCAAGGTTCTGTCGAATTTTAGCTCGATCTTCAAGTGTGGCTTCCTGACCCACCATATTACTGACTGGATCGCCCACAAAATTAAACAGTGAAAACGAGATCAGTGATACTGCAGCCATGACCAGCACTGATTGGCCTAGGCGTCGCAGAATATACGCAAGCATGGTGACTTAGAGAGAACTTTGAAGTATTCGGATGGCCAAGGGCGACAAGAAATGCCTTGCCGCCCTTGCAGTCTTGCTTATTGCATTTCGATAAATCGAGGACGCAGAGCGTTGTCAGAGCCGATAGGCGCATTGACCTTGTCGCTCATTGCCCAGGCAATAACCTGATGGTGGATCGGAATGTACGGCATATCTGCACGGACCTGAGCCCACGCTTCATCGATAAGCTTGGTGCGCGCTTCTACGTCCGTTTCGGATGCTATCAACTTGGTAATTTCATTCACGCGAGCATTGTTGTAGTTAACCGCGTTCCACGAACCGCCATCTTCCAGTAGGTATGAAAATACGTAGTGGCTATCAAGGGTTGGTACACCCCAACCCAGCATGTAGAAATCAGACGTACGATTCTGGATTTTTGGAAAGTGCTGCGCTTTTGGAATAGCATCCAAATTCACTTTAACGCCAATCCGGGCCAACATAGCAACAGCCGCCTGACAGATTTTTTCATCGTTGTTGTAGCGATTGTTTGGGCAATCCAACTGCACACTAAAACCATCTGCGTAGCCTGCGTCGGCCATAAGTTGCTTTGCTTTGTCAACGTCTAGTGGAATCTCGGCGTCTTGCTCCGGAGTATTCCCTAACACACCCGGTGAAGTAATCATACCTGCTGGAAAACTCAAGCCTTCCATAACAACACGCTGAATCGCCTTGCGATCCATTGCCAGGTTCATTGCTTCGCGAACGCGAATATCGGCAAACGGGTTTTTACCTTTGACATCAGAGGTACGTAGTTCTGCCGCGCCTTGGTCCATGCCAAAAAAGATAGTCCGTACTTGAGGAACAGTAACCGTTTTTAATCCGTCTGCACCTTCAATGCGTTTTAAATCTTGTAAAGGTGGATCAAGCAGGAAGTCTACTTCGTTAGACAACAACGACGCTACGCGAGTAGCCGCATTACCGATTGGACGATACTCCATTTTATCAATGTTGCCGGGGAACTGACCTTTGCCCCACCAATCCGGATTCGCTTCTAGAACCGTGAGCTCATCGGGAGCGCGAGAAACCAATTTAAACGGGCCAGTGCCGTTAGTGTTTCGGATTGCGAACGTTTCTTCGTTGTTTGCAAAATCTTGTGGGTTAACAACATTATTGTCGGTTGCCCAGCCCTTGTCCATAATAAAAAAGGACGTTAGCTGATTTGGCAGAATTGGATTAACGCCGTCGGTCACTAATTCCACTGTGTGGTCGTCTATTATTTTTACTTCTAAAACCGATTTAACTTGCTCTTTGAAATCGGACGCTTCATGTTTTGCACGCTCAAAACTGAACGCAACATCTTCGGCAGTGAAATCTTCGCCACCATGGAACTTCACACCTTTACGTAAGTTCATGGTCCATACGTCACCATCAGCAGACCATGATTCGGCCAGCTCAGGCACTAAATTCATATCTGGGTCGCGGGTCACTAACGATTCGTACATCATGCCGTTCATGGCAACGGTTGGTGCTTCATTCTGCGAATGTGGATCAAGCGTGAGCGCATCACCCTGACTGGTCCAGCGTAGAACATTTTCAGACAACGCCTGGCCTGAAAATAACGCTGCCGAAATAGCAGCAGCCAATACTATTTTGTTATTCTGCATAATAGATTCCTCTTGCATTCAGTAGCTACACAATATTGCATATTCATACGGATTACAAACGAAATTGGGCACTTCAAGTGCGTTTCGTGAGGGCAATAGCCACAAATAGCCACTCTCACCAAGGCAACTCAACTGATCAGCAAAGTCTGTGCGTCAGATAAGTGCATATAATATTGCGTTTGATGCAATAACGTGCTTTGGAGCAATGATATGTCTGGTGATCGGGATTTTGCGATAGCAAATGCTGCACGCTATTTTGATGTCGGCGGCTTTGAACGCGAGTTGGCACCGCGCATTGCAATCCGAACCGAAAGTCAAGTCCCTGACAACATCACTGCCCTGACCCACTATCTGGATGAAGCGATGATTCCAGAGTTTGAACGACTCGGGTTCACTTGCAAAGTCTTTAATAACCCGGTTCACGGCCACGGCCCCGTTTTGCTTGCTAGTCGGATTGAAAACGATGGCGTTCCAACGCTGTTGGGTTATGGACACGGTGATGTCATTGTTGGCCAGGAAGACCAATGGCAACACGGAGATGGACCATGGAAGCTTCGCCGAGATCAAGACCGGCTTTACGGTAGAGGTACTGCGGATAACAAAGGTCAGCACACCATCAACATGGTGGCGCTACGATTCGTTCTGGAACAACGTGGTTGTCTCGGTTTTAATGCCAAATTCATCATTGAAATGGGAGAAGAAGCTGGCTCACCCGGACTACGAGAAATCATCGCGCAACACACCGATGAGTTTGCAGCTGATGTGTTTATTGCATCCGATGGTCCGCGGGTGAATCCCGACTTACCAACCATTACGTTAGGGTGCAGAGGAGCAAAAAACTTTGATCTGTTAGTTGAACTGCGAAATGGCGCTCATCATTCGGGTAACTGGGGCGGATTGATATCCGACCCTGCCATCATATTGAGTAATGTTATTGCGAGTATTGTGAATGACCGTGGTCACATTCAAATACCTGAGTGGCGTGCTCCAACCCGAACAGCAGCTGTAAAACAAGCTTTACAAAATGTGCAAGTCTCGGGCGGGGCCGAAGCGCCTGAAATCAATTCCGATTGGGGAGAGCCCGATGCAACTCCCGCCGAAAAAGTTTACAGCGGCAATAGCTTTGCGGTACTAGCGATGCAAGCGGGCAATATAGACAATCCAGTAAACGCGATTACACCGGTTGCACGTGCGCATTGTCAGTTACGATTTTTTGCCGGTACACCCTCACAACGCATCATACCTGCGCTGCGCGAGCACCTCGATGCACATGGGTTTAATATGGTAACGATCGATGCAAACCCTGCGCTGAATGGCGCCGCTTTTGATGCTTCACGTACGGAGCCTGACAATGCATGGGTGGAAAAAGTTAAATGCTCAATATTGAAAACGCACAAAGCTGAACCGGTTGTGCTGCCCAGTATGGGTGGTTCCATATGCAATGACCTGTTCAGCGACATCCTTGGCCTGCCCACTATTTGGATACCGCATTCCTACACAGGTTGTTCGCAACATGCGCCTGATGAGCACTTGCTGCGCCCGCTTTGCCGCAGTGCATTGGAAATAATGACAGGCTTGTATTGGGATCTAGGATCAGATTGAAGAATGATTAACAGCGCCGCGCCCAGATGTATAGGGCACGGCTACCATGTCTTATTCAAGCACTCATTGACTAATGTTTAATAAATAATTGGTGCTTTTAAACCCATACACACCGACAAACACTGACTCACCGCCAGTATTAATTGAGCAGTTTTCGTCGCCCGTGCCACCAACATAACTACGACAATCAAAATCTGACAAAGTGGGTAGTCCGCCAGCCTTTAAATATAAATCACCGTCATCCTGTAGGTTGCTCAATGCTGCAGACACCGCAGCAACGTTTGCCGAGCCCTGAACTTCATAGTAATTCCATGCGCTCAATGCAACGTTGCTACTGTCGCTGCCATTCAACGCAATAGCATCTATTTGAGTATTGCCAGTCAAGCTTAGGTTATACGGACTTGCCCGGTATCCATAGATCCCAATCCAATTGGTACCGGCACTAAGATCAAGACTACAACTTTCAGCTTCTGTTCCGCCATTCCAACTACGGCAGTCATAATCAGACAACGATGGTTGACCACCAACCTTCACGTATAAATCAATATCGGCTGTCATCTGAGTTAAATTAGCCAGGCTGTTGCTCAGTGAGTTTGGATTATCCACTCTGAAGTAAATCCACTGATTTAATGCAACGTTACCAGCAGCATTGTTGCCTGGCTCTAAGGAATCAGTTGTACCACCGTCAGTTGCACCACCGTCAGTTGCACCACCATCAGTTGCACCACCATCAGTTGTACCACCATCAGTTGTACCACCGTCAGTTGTACCACCGTCAGTTGTACCACCGTCAGTTGTAC
>CAYMHU010000011.1:0-10975 GCA_964390335.1 uncultured Granulosicoccaceae bacterium
CTAGCATCAAAGGCGGATTCATTCTCCACCAAAGGCTCGCGCTGTCAAAACAAGCTGAACCATTAGGCCCCATGGAACGTTCCAGCTCAACACGCGCTCCAGGATACACTTCTGAAATGGTTAATCGAGTGCGACACTCATGCAATGGCGACTCAACGTTGGGGGCAGGTAGGACATTACCCTGTTTATCATCTGCTGGTGGATTAGCAGGCTGTATAGATGCAGTATCTCCATCAATTCCGCAAGCGACTTGCTCTATAACCACTGTTGCCGATGATAAAGCTTGACTTAAGCTGACTCGTGCATATCCTTTCACGCTTGAACCAACACCTAAATTCACACCACTTTGACTGATCCGCACCTCAGCACCAGGTAACAGGCCATCAACCAATACGCAGCGGGCACATTGAAATAAGGCGTTAGGTAATACCGCTGGACCAAGCGTTCCGGGGCGCGCTTGAACTTCAACTGTTTCAGGAGACAAACCACTGTCGTCAGAACCCATGACTTGCCGCGCCGCCAGCTCGCGACCAGCTACGAGCGCAGCAGTTACATCAATGGTTGTATCAGCACTTGAAACCGTTTGGATTGCAACTACCACTCCCGCATCGTCTACTATTTCGACCGATGAGCCAGGCATTTGCCCTTGAACCCAAATAAGTTCTGAACACTCAGAAATTGGTCCGAGTATACGCGGGGGTAGAAGATTCATCGGTGACCTCTAGTGATTGGACGTTGGGCTTAGAAGCTAGAAATGAAATCGGCCTTTTTTTAAACTCCGGCTTATATAATTTGGCTCCGTCAATGAGAACACAACTGACCACCTAAAGCTCACCCTGAATAGGGTGCTTGTAACCCGGATTCGTACGGCGAGCTGTATAGAAACGTCGCATGTATTTCTACACGCAGAATTCACTATTACTTGTAGCTTATAAAGCTACGCTGGTACATTTGCAGACTTATCGGAAAATGTTACCGAACACTGCCCTTTCAAGGGCTTAGAACTTATTTCACATAAAAGATTATCAAACGTAGTGAAGCTCATGCTAAACGAGTTAGCGTACGTATACGTCAAAGCTTGCTCTTCGAGTATGCCAATAGCGATCGCCTCACCCATACGCATGCTTTCAATGTAATCGGTATAGTAGTGCACACCACCCATATTCCTACCAATGGAGATATTGGCTGCTAACTTATTGAGTTCGTGCCCTACCTTAAGTTTATTTGGACTGCTCGACTGACGAAGCTCGGCACCATTATTAGATGGTTCATAACATATGGGACATTGATCTGTTTTTCCGAATTCTGGCAACACTGCCTGGTGCCTTCCATTTGCATTAATTATCAGCTCAGCATCTTCATCGAAAAATGCTTTCAGCATCGTGACGCAGGCTCCAGCCACTGTAGCATGACCAGCTCCATATGCTGGGTGCATCGGAGACCCTTCTGCAAAGGCCATTGGCAGTAATGGCAAATCATTTCTTGATGATAAGCCAGATTTTTTACCGGACAAATATTGCTTTATCGGTTCGCGTTGGTTTTGATTTTCGTTATGTTCTTTAACCCAATCGAGCAACCCGATATCAGACAGCATATTATGCATAGGTCCAATAGCCTTACTCGCTGAACTTGACAACCCAGCTCCGCCATCCACGGCAGCTATTCTAGCTGCTAATACTTCAGGTCTTGCACGTAAATGATTATTAAATTTTTGGTATCGAACGGCCTTGAGTGCACGAGTTGCCACTTCAGTAACCAGCGTTAATATGTGTGGACCACCAAAAAGCGCAAAACCCTCTGTACTACGTGTTTTTGCAAACGAGCTACTAAAACCTTTATCAACTGGAGCACCAGAGTTTAATAACCAAATACAAGCATTCAAATATGCTTCATACAGTGCATCGAAGTGAACATAAGTTGCCATGTCGCGTGGTGTGGCAATAAACCTAAACGCGGGACCGTCACCCCGCGATACATAAGTCTGAGTGTCCCTGACATTCGCGCCGTGCTGAACATCTAACCATTCATCCCAATGAGTCATATAGTCTTTATTTGGATGGGCAACTCGGACTCGGTGATCTATGTTTATTGACCCGTACTGCAACATGCCAGCAGCAGGTTGATTAAACGCGCCTAGATGCGAATCCCCTAGCAGCATGAACTGGCTTAAATATGGACCTAATTCTTCCCCGGGCGTTTGTCCACGCAGAACGTTGGCTCGCGTTGGTAATGAAGGTCGCGCACGATCAGCATTTCCTCCGTTATTATAAAATGGTAGCTTTCGGAGAACACGAACAGCACGGTCAATTTTGTCTTGACCTACCAATCCACAAGCGTTGCTAAACGAGGCAAAAGGCACGTCTCTTAACAAAGCAAACAAATACACTTCTGCCATTTCGGCTGTTAGCTCTTCCCCTGCCTGGCCTTTCTTACGACCAACTAAGGTTGGGGCTGGAGGCATAGTGACCGCCTGCGCATCTGGGCCTTGCAGCTCATAAACAAAGCCAGCGGTCGGAGATTCCCACCGTCGGTGCTGATCCCCAATGCTCATCTTGCTAAGCAATTCGTTATGGTATGTCCACTTTAGCTTTGCTTCTTTTTTCGACTTTGATTGATTTTTGGATTTCGTTTTACTTCGATTCCCGACGTCAATGGCATCGAATTTCCGAACGTCACCAGAAACCACTGCATTTCTATACTCACTTACCGCGCCTGGGACAGGAAAACCCGTTTTGGGATCGTGTTGAAGACCTTTGGAGAAACTCATGAAAGAGCCGTCTTTTATGTAGTCAACTTCTTCACTATTATTCTCATGTTTATTCCCGTCGACAAGCACGGACCTGTGCCTTTTAGTCGATGGAGCACTGCCTCTCTCAAACGCTATTTGCGCAGCTTTCTCTCTGATAATTTTAGAATTCTTTCGGCGAGTATTTCCTGCTGCACTGTGTTTAATCGAATACCCCATTCTCTCCCCTCCAACTGAGTCGATCAGGTTCAGCTCATATCCAGAGCCAATCAGGCAAACGAATAATCGATGCCTGAAAACCTTAAGATCTCGAACCGGTTTTCCACTACACTGCACCAAGCAACAGGCACTTTTCTATTACCTGATGACACCAATCCAAATGTTTTAATCTGACTGGGGTGTTAGAACAGGTAAATTGTCATGTAGAGCACACGCGGCCCGCAACATCAGTACAGACAATCATCTATACGCAAATTCTTTTTACAATTCCAAGTAACGCATATTAAATCAACAGCTTACGCTTACTCTCTAGCGATCTCGGTACGAGGATTGCTATTCAAAGTGTTTTCAACGCTTACTTCCAAAACGATTCGAACGTTTTACCGAGTGACGCAAAAACTGCGATAGGTGGTGATACCACCGACAGCACTGAGGAACGCATAGTCTATGAGCACACTAAAAACTTTTGTCGCTACCAGCATTATCTTGATATTGGCAGCATGCGGTGCCGGCCTTGAAACCGATACTGGCAATAACACCAATACAAATACCGAAAGTAAAGACGGTAGCAACACAAACACCAGCACCAGCAGTAATACCAACAGTGGCAATACTACGAGCTCAAACAATCAAAACACGTACATGGACCCAATTGCTCCACAAAATGCTGGAAACGGAACATTCCCGAATGGTATTTGGGAAGCGACTGGAAAACGAGATGTCTTATTCATGGAGCCACCAATACTAGGTGAATCTTATGCCGGCGGTATGATGATTACCAACACCACATTGGATATCTATGAAGCGCTTCAAGCCGATGGGGCCACCAATGGAGTTGCGCCATGCTTTCGCCCAACCACCGGCATCGAATGGAGCATTTGGCCTACCGCAATCGGCGGATTTGACGGTGTGGACTTCGTGTTCGATGGCAGTTTTGAATCTGGTATGCAAAGAAGCGTTTTGGTTCAAGGAGAGAACCAAGAAAAATTGTATTACACATACGTGGGTCCGGTAACAGCAGATTCAGCAGCAGCGTTCCACGCAAAATACGCAATCGCTTGTCAATAACACAATTAACAAACTAAGATTTTTAATTTCATCAGTCCCGAATTCTTCCCCAATCACAACTTGAATGTGAGTAGAATTGGGTGGATGATAAACAAAATCATACAATCACACCCAGACAAAGGTACGCGTGAATTCGAGTTGGTAGACGATACCATCGACTACAAAATAAGCGGACCAATGGGTGACGAAGAATTATCAGTTGTGTTATCAGTGTTGTCCCCTGAACCTGTGCGGGATGATGCAATGCTGTATTTCGTTAGCGAAGTTAATCGCGAAGCGTTAATCAAATTGTTCGTTGATTTACCGGATGCCGACACATTTACAAGCTTTGTTAGCACCCTACAGCAACGAATTACAGAAGAAGACTTTGGCAAGCTTGCAGCCGAGAACAGGAAATCCGACATTACACGGGATCAAGTGCAAACGACCATCCGAATGCTCGAAAATAATATGGATGCGAGCAGCATCGATGAATTGCTTGCGACGCTTAAAGATTTAGTTGAAGCACCCAATGATCGGGAGCAACTAGATAAAGTAGTCAATGCATTTCACGCGCTAGGTATGCAACAAGGTCCGGTGCTAACCTATGCGCCATTTTTCAACACGCTGATGTCAACCACCGATGTTAATGATCTCCCCTGAGTTAGTCCGTTAATCCAAAAATTCTGGAAATCGCAGAACATGCCAGCAAAAGTTGAAATATACGGCACTAGCTTCTGCCGGCATTGCCTTGCAGCACGTCAGTTACTGACATCTAGAAACATTGAATACACCGAATATCTTATTGACTTAATGCCGCTAGAGCGCGATGCAATGCTAAAACGTTGCGGGCGCAAGAAAGTCCCGCAAATACTCATTAATGATATGCCTATTGGTGGTGATGAAGAGCTGCATGCATTGGATGCCAGCGGCAAGCTGGCGCAAATGCTACAACGAACGTAAGAATGCTTCACCGTTCAGCCATAGGATGTTGCTAATGCAGACTGGCACCACAACATTTCTTATATTTCGTGCCACTGCCACAAGGACAAGGCTCATTGCGGCCTACTTTCGTATTTTGCCCGGAAGATTTTTGCTGGGAACTTTCGCGCGTTGCCAGAGCCTGATGAATCGAGTTACTTAAAAGCGCTACACCCGTCAGCGCATCTGGAAATAACCGTTGCATATTTTCCACCATACTGGTCCAAGTCACTTCCGGATTGTTGACTTCTTTATACAGTGAGTTGGCTGTTGTCTTACTACTGAAAAAGAACAACACTGATAATTGATTCCCGAATTGTTCTTTTAATTCTACCGGAATGTAACCGGCCCACATTTTCTCTAACCAGACGTAGCCGGATTTAAACCCTGCAGCCCACTTCGCAACAGGCGCATCAGGCTCCAAATTTGACATCGCATCAGTGCGGAAACTGACTCCCGGCGGCAGTTGCAACTTCTCTTTTTGCACTTGAATGGTTATGTCGTTATACAACGACATCAAAGCAGCAGTAACCGCTTTTTTGTTATCTACATTAATCTCAACGGCATTATCGGGATCGATTACAACTAACAACCAATTTGATGGTTCGACTAGTTCAGGCGCACAGGCCACCGCAAACAAAAATCCAGCCGCTTCTGCATAGCCCATTGATTTTTGAGAGCGTTCCGGTGAATCCAAAAACGCCTTCAGGATATTAGCCTGAGTTGAATCAAATGGAGGAATGTTTATCATTAGATCAGTAAAAGTAAATCAACCAGAAAAGTAACGCCGCCATATGTTAGCACCAGTGGCATCCAAGCACACCCAATACTCAAGCAACAATCAAATCACAGTTCATTCGACTATAAATTTAATTGCACATTCAGCTGCATACTAAATTGCTCACGTACTTGCTCATTCGACGAATCATAAGTTAACTAAAAAACCACACTAACGAAGAACATTAAACAAACAGCCTCTGACTTGATAGTACAGGTGGATAAGAAAATGTGACTTAGCGCTCATAACGCTGTTGAGTTTGTAAACTTCGATTACAAAATATTCCCGTAGCTAAACCAAAGCGTGCCTCCAAAGCACATGTAATTAGCGACTATCGGAGCTTTTTGGCCTGTTTTTTCTGTCAAGAGCCCTCTGCCATCAA
This sequence comes from uncultured Granulosicoccaceae bacterium, assembly GCA_964390335.1. Lineage (GTDB taxonomy): Bacteria > Pseudomonadota > Gammaproteobacteria > Granulosicoccales > Granulosicoccaceae > Granulosicoccus. The sequence goes on from CAYMHU010000011.1 coordinate 6,154, forward strand.
AGCTCAACCAATTTACCGTATTACCGTTACATCACGTGTATCTTTAGAGCTGCGTATAAAAAAATGGAATTAGTTTCTCAGGATGTTACAAAACACGGTCATGCTTGGCTCCGACTAATCTTGCCCTCGCTGCTAGGCGGAGGGCTTGTCGTTTCGGGACAAACCTTTGCGGCAGATCCCATCGCTGAAGACGATAATTTCGCGACCACTGTCTCTGTTGCACTTAGTGATGATCTGTCCGCCAACGATACAAATCTCGACGGACCGTACGACGTGTACTCGACACTGACCGAACCGACAAACGGTACGGTAGTCATTGATATAGATGGTACATTCACGTACACGCCGAATGCAGCTTTCGCTGGTGTAGATTCGTTTTCGTATTCGATCGACGACGGCGCCAACGGCACCGATTCGGCAACAGCAACTATCACGATTTCTGCCAGCACAAACTACATTACAGCTCCAAGCCAGTTTATCGTCACATCTGAGGATACAACCACACCGCTTAACCTGGAACTGCAAGCTGATCTGCTCAACGGTGGATTCGCACCAGACATCTTATCAACGGCCACCGGATATAGACCAGATGACGCGGGTACTACACCAATCGTCAAAACGATCCCTGCAGGCACGAACAGCATTGTTGTTACTGGTTATTCAACTGAACAGAACGACACTGGTCAAATAGATGAATACAACGATGACTACCAATTACTCAATATACAGATTGACTTGAGCACGGGTCTGTACAGCGGACGAGTTTCGCATGTACACAACACCCGAGCGGGAAGTCATGATCAATACAGCTGGCAAAATGTACAGATCGGCGAAGCCGCGCTCAGTGACCCAGCGAAGGTGGTGGGGTACTACGATCTTGGCTTTTCAAATCCAACTATCAACATTGTTGGTAACGATCTGCACATCACCGAGACACATAATCTGAATACAGCCTACTTGATTGAGTACATGACTTCCGATGGTGACAGCAGTAACTTTATTCAATCGGGTATTTCGGTTCAAGATGCATCTGAGTACTCATCAGCTATAACTGTTCCTACTGAGTTAGAACCAAATTCGGGTAAGCAAGGATTTATTGTGCTGAGCTCTAATAGTGCTGCCGGTGGCACGAACTCAAATATCGAACATAAAGGCTTTAACAGAACCATCGTTGACCTTGAAACCGGATTTATTTCGGGTGTTGTTGCTGCTGAACAAGGCGAAACTGAGGACAACACCGTCACTTATGCCTTCGAAAATTACCCGCTAGTAGATTTACGCACGGGCGGCACACCCACCAGTGTGTTATCGAGTAGCGCTACTATTATTGGTGATACAACTGCCTTAGCTATTACTCGCGACGATCCAACAATCTACATTGATGCCAATGGGGACTTAGTCGTGGCGCGTAGTACTGCATTCGCGGACAAATACTCGACTCTTTTCACAGCGCAGTTCTTTGAGCGCACCGGCTACAGCGCAGTTACCAGTACGCTCGATGTGAACGCACGTGACGCCTTGTTTGATGCACTGCCAATAGACGGAGTGGACGACAACGGCAATCCGGTCAATGAATTGATTTTTCCAATCGCGGATGGCTCGGTTGTAGGCACGCTGCATCTTTCATGGCAAACGATCGGTGGAACAGCTACCAACGAAAACATCGGTTTGAGCTATGTCGTGTTCGATATGACTACCCAAACCACATCGGGTTCAATGACATTTATGCGTACCACTTCGTCTGATTTACTGTCATGGAATGCGGTGCCATTTGGTAGCAATTTATTTGGCACTTACGATGCAAGTGGCAACCCGCTGTTTGAATCCAACAAAACAGCCGGCAACTTCACAGATGGCTGGCCAGAGACTGCGTTGTTCGACCTGATCGATAACCCTGATGGTTCACAATCTATCAGATTCACCGCGCAATCCGACGCTGCCACCGCCGCTTGGGCTGATTATCAAGGTAATGGTCTGATGACCTGGGTGGGACGCGGACCTATCGAAATCACCGGCTTACCCGGGCTTGGTAGTTTTACCCATGGCGTGCAAACTTCACCAACTACGTGGCAGATAGAATTAACCGATATTCCTGATCTGGGGTACATTCCCGCACCCGGTGTATCGGGAGAAGATGAATTTGCGATTGAGCTACCGTCGACCGGCGAGAGCGATACGTTCACACTCAGTGTTCAACCGGTTGCCGACAATGTCAGCCTAAGCGCCAATGATGCGCAGGCTTACGAAGGTGCTAGCGTACCCATCTCGATAACCACCGGTATGTCAAGCGACGCCGATGGCTCTGAAGCGCTTAGTGCCTACACACTATCAAACTTGCCCTCGTCCGTCACTCTAGCCTCCTCTACTGGCACGGTTAGCGATGAAGGTGGTGGTAGCTGGACTGTCGACGCGGCAGCGTTGGCAGGGCTGAGAGCGACGGGTACCACAGCGTTATCGCAGACGATCACAGTCAGCGTCACCAACATTGACTCTGATGATATCGATGGCGATTCAGTGTTAGAAGACGGTAACAATGGCTCCGGCGCGGATGAAATCAGTCAACAGCAAAGCGATACCACGTTTACGCTGACCATCAATGCTTATCCAGAATCCGCAGCCGCATCCGGCAGCACTGCATATGGCGCAACGGGAACTGTCGATTTAGCAGCGGCTGTTTCCGATGGCGACGATGATATAGACCTTTCCACTTTTGATTTAAACCCGTCAACAAGCGGTAATCAAAACACCATCACGACAGCTGACGGGGTGTGGACCGTCGATGCTGCAGGCCAACTGAGTTTCGAACCCGCCAGCGGTTTCTCCGGCGTTGCATCGATCACGTTCAACGTTGAGGATTCTGCCGGCAATGAATCAAACTTTTCGACGGTATCGTTCACAGTAAGTGGCACAACCCCGGTGGTCACATCAGACTCGGCCAGTGTTGCAGCGGACACAACAGCCACGGTAGATATTTCTGACAACATCAGCGATGCCAATGGTGATGCCGATTTATCAACAATCGATTTAAATCCATCGACACCAGCCAATCAAAACAGCGTGAGCACAAGCGATGGCCTGTGGAGTGTAAACGCATCAGGTGTTGTGAGCTTTAACCCGAGTGCAGACTTCGAAGGCACAGCTGCCATTTCATATAATGTAGAAGATGCTGAAGGCAATGAATCCGATTCTGCCATCATCTCTGTAACAGTAGCTGGTGCGGTGCCTGTTGCCGGTGCAAGCAATGTTAATGTCGATGCAGACAATACTGCAATCGTCGATTTAACTGCGTTGGTTGCTGATGCGAACAACGATATCGACTTAAGCACGATTGATCTTGATCCTTCTGCACCAGGTGTGCAAACAAGTATGTCATCTGTCGATGGCGAATGGAACGTGACCCCAGCAGGCGAATTAAGTTTTAACCCATCATCTGCGTTCGAAGGTACAGCCACGTTATCTTACGTTGTAAGCGATGATGATGGCAATGAATCAAATCCTGCGAACATTGCAATTACAGTGGCCAGTGCATCACCCGTAGCCGATGCCGATAACACCACCACCGTTCAAGGATACAACATCACCTTTGATGTTCTTGATGGAGACAGTGATGCTAACGGCGATTTAGATCCAACAACGATTGATTTAAATCCTAGCGCGCCCGGCACACAAACAAGCCTGAATATGCCAGCTGAAGGTGTCTACACAGTGGCTGGAAATCTGGTCAGGTTTGAGCCTGTTGCAACCTTTGTTGGTATCAGCACGTTCACCTATACCGTGAGTGATGCCAACGGAAACGTGTCTAACGAAGCCACGGTAAGCGTATCTGTTAGTGAGGCCACAGATACCGACAATGACGGATTACCCGATCATATTGATCTTGACGATGACAATGATGGTATTCCTGATACGGTCGAAGGCACAGCAGACGACGACAACGACGGCATCATTAACAGTCTTGATCTGGACTCAGACAACGATGGCATCACCGATACACTGGAGGCCGGTGGCCCAGATGCGAATAGCGATGGCATCATCGATGGGTTTGCCGACACTGATCAGGACGGTATTGATGACAATGTTGTTGCCTACCCTTTACCTGTTGATGATTTTGATGCCGATGGTCAGCCTGATTACCTTGATGTGGACAGCGATAACGATGGTCTTACCGACACAGTTGAAGCCGGTGCAATAGATGGTAATGGTGATGGCATTATCGATAACTTCACCGATGTTAATGGCGATGGATTAAACGACACGACTGCCGATACACCACTCACTATTATAGATACCGATGCTGATGGCAGCCCTGACTTTCTGGATCTGGATGCAGATGATGACGGCATCCCCGATTTAACCGAAGCCGGAGGTGCTGATCTGGACGCAGATGGTGTGGTTGATAATTTCATTGACAACGATGGCGACGGCCTTGCCGATGAGCAACTATCATCACCGTTGCCGCTGCGCGATAGCGATGGCAACGGTACACCGGATTTCCAACAACTCGATTCAGATGCCGATGGTATTCCTGACGCAATAGAAGCAGGTTCAGATCCATTAGCTCCTACTGATAGTGACAACGATGGTACGCCTGATTATCAGGAACAGGATTCCGATGCGGATGGTATTCCGGATGACTTGGAAGTTGGCAGCGATCCGCTAGCCCCAGTTGATACTGACAACGACGGGACACCTGATTTCCAAGAACAGGACTCTGACGCTGACGGTATCCCGGATGCGCAAGAAGCCGGTAATAACCCTCAAAATCCTGCAGATGCGGACGGTAACGGCATTCCTGATTTTCAGGAAGTCACTAACTCAGCCG
>CAYMHU010000011.1:11075-98036 GCA_964390335.1 uncultured Granulosicoccaceae bacterium
GCAGATGCGGACGGTAACGGCATTCCTGATTTTCAGGAAGTCACTAACTCAGCCGTCGATAGCGATAGCGACGGTATTCCGGACGCCATTGAAGGAAGTGACGATACTGATGGTGATGGTGTGCCGGATTATCTTGACGTCGATTCTGATAACGACGGACTACTCGATATGAATGAAGCAGGTCTGTTCGCGTCGGCACCGCTTGATTCTGACGGCGACGGCATTGCCGACTATCGTGATCTTGATAGTGATAACGACGGGCTTACTGATGTGTTTGAAGCGGGCGGCGATGATACAAACGGTGATGGCATTGTCGATAATTTTATTGATAACAATCAGGACGGTTGGGACGATGGAGTAGCAATAGCACCACTGGAGCAGCCTGATACCGATGGTGACAATGTGGTTGATCAGCTTGATCTAGACAGTGATAACGATGGTTTGCCTGACATCCTCGAATCGCTTGGTGAGGACATCGATGGCGATGGTCGTGTTGACAACCTAGTTGATGCCAACGCTGACGGTTTATCTGATTCAGCTGCGATCAACGCATTGATCGATACCGACAATGATGGCGAACCCAATCACCTTGATCTGGATAGCGACGGTGACAACATACTTGATTTGGTCGAGGCCGGTGGTGTTGACCAAGACAATGACGGTCGTGTTGATGGCTGGGCAGATAGCGACGCAGACGGTATACCCGATAGCGTTGATGTTGATGAAGTTGGTGGTGAAGATCTGGATAACGATGGTATTGCAGATTTCGCAGATGCTGATTTCGTTGCAGAAGCAGACACAGATGGTGACGGCATAGTTGATTCCCTAGACGATGACATCATGGGAGATGGATACGCTCCTATTGTTCAAGGTCAGCCGCTATCCAGTGAGTCTTTGCCCGACGGCAATGCAAATGGTATCGCAGACGTATTAGAAGCGAGCGGCGTACCTATGATTTACACGGGTCTGACAGGCTCGGGTTGTATCGTGACACTGTCGAGTGACATCAAAGATCCAACCATGTTGATGATGTTGTTCTTCTCAGGCGGTGTATTACTCGTTGGGCGCCGCAAGCGATCTATTAATGCCAGAGTTCCGCGCGCGTAGTCACGCGGAACCTTGCATTAAGAATGGACGAAGGACCGTCCATTTCGAACACTTGAGGTGTCGAACACTGGCGCTGGTCAGCGCTTTTTAATACTCAGCGCGCAAATCTAGCTTTCTGTTGGACCGCCCGCATCTTTCCAGTCGCCAAAGCCGCCAACGTTACTCACCTTGCTATAACCCATATCCAACAACGTTTTACCTGCTAATGCGGCCTGACCACCAGCAGCACAAATGAGTACGATGTCGGCATCTTTCGATAGCGCTTTATTATGAAAAGGCGTTGAATCGTCCGCAGCGAATTCAATAAACCCACGGGGTATACGCTGCGCACCTTGTATAGTGCCGCTTTCTGCTATTGCGGATGAGTCTCGCACATCAATAAACACAGTATCGCCCCCGTGCTTGGCAATACCCTCTTTAGCATCGATTTTGGGTACCACTGCGTTGGCTTCTTCTAAGTAGTCTGCCGCTTTTTTCATTGCTTACTCCGTAGTGTTGTGTAGCACGTATTTTACTTGATCCGGTGCTCTTGCGCTTGATGGCAAACGCTGACGCATTCTGCCCACTGATTCATCATTTTCATTACCGCGCAGGAACACGGTAAAATTCACAATCCAATGCTTTGCGCCATGCTTATAATAATGTTCACATTCAATCCAAGTTCAAGTCCAATGCGCCAACAGACGTAAAAAACTTCGTCTCTGTTTCGGTGGGCACAGGATTTCATAGCTGTGGTGTAACCGATGAAAACCGGATTATCTGTTGGGGTTTAAACACCAATGGCCAGGCAAGCCCTCCCAATGATGGTTATGGTTATACGGATGTTTTCGTCAATTACCAAAGTACGTGCGGCTTACGCACCGATGGTGACATCGAATGCTGGGGAGGTGGCGATCCCGATGCTCCATCACGTTTCTTCGGCAATGGACCGTACAGCAATTATGTTGTTGAGAATAGATATAACCGTACCGGTCAATGTGCTTTGCTAACCGATGGCACTTTCGTTTGCGGCAACCAACGAAGCACTATTCTTACCGATGTCTATAGCGACGTTGCCTACATATATCCGTATATTTGTGGCTTACAACTTGGCGGTAATCTCGAGTGCAAGAAAGAGGTTAATGCGAACACGAACCTTGATCTTGACAATATCGAGGGCACTTATACCAAGATGAGTATCTCGGGTGGCCGGGTTTGTCTCTTGTCAACAGAGGGTGAGATTACTTGTCATACCTACAGCAACAACACCAATGCTCTACTTCCACCAGGTACCGAACGTGTTTTACCAGCCCCGGTTGGTATCTCAGTTACTGGCTACTCCGACACAGCAGCTGAAGTGACTTGGGAACGCATTCAAGGCGTGGGCTTTAACGTCATTACAGGTTACGACGTGTTCAAAGACGGTGAGTTTATTGCCACTGTTGCAGGCACTAGTTATTTCGATGATTCTTTGGTACCCGGTGTGGAGCACAGCTACACCCTACAGGCAACCAGCTTTGATGGCGCTCGGAGTGATATGTCGCAGACGGTAACAGTAAACACGTTTGAACGGGACGGCATCTCCACAGGTGTTGGTAATTACACAGTGCCAAGCCGACCAGCTGAACCCACTACAGCAGATGTCTATGTGTACAGCAACGAACTGTTAGAGCTTGTTTGGAATCGCCCCGATAGCAGCCTTGCTATAGGCTATGAAGTTAGACGCAATAACGTTTATCTGGGCTTTACGCAAGGCGTTAGTTATGTCGACGATACCATCACAGCGGGGCAATGCTACCGCTACAGCATATTACCCGTAAACAGTGATGGCCACCTATTAGGTTTACTGAACATTGTTGCATCGACTGGTGCTGACGACGGGTGTGAGTAAACACTAACGAAACGTAAGTTATTGCAGGTACCTAGCTTAGTTTTCCTGTAACCAACTTTGCATCGCTTGAGTAGTCAATGCGGGTCGCTCCAATGTTGGCAAATGCCCGGCATCGGGTATAACAACCAATGTCGACTCAGGGATTAAATCGTGCATGAGTGTGTGTCGATCCAACGGACATAGTTGATCGCTTTCACCCATTAATACTAGCGTTGGCACCGTTACTTGTTGCAACGTTTTTTGTTGATCAGGCCGGTTAGTAATTGCGAGCGCCTGTTGAACAAAGGTTGTTGCGCCGAGCGATAAGGCCATGTTCATGCACACATCCAATACATCTGTGCGACAAGGGCCGTCAGCCAGATAGTTGGGTTTTAGCTCTTCACGCATAATGGTTTCAAGCTCACCTGCCTCGACCTGCGCAATATGACCAGCTCTGATTTTTCTAACATCATCTGGTTCAGGCAACGGATTAGTATCGAGCAAAGCTATACGTTTAACGCGATCGGGCGCTTGTCGAATAATTTCCATAGCCACAATGCCGCCCATGGACAATCCGGCAAGTGCAAACGCTTGTGGTGCAGCCGCGAGAACATCATGTGCCAATTGCCGCATGTTATCGGCAGTGGTCAGGCAACCCACTTGTACCGCACGCTCGGCGGAGAATGCCGCTATTTGTGGCTCAAACAAGCGGGCATCGCACATCATGCCCGGTAACAACACCAGTGGTAGCATCGTGCTAGTTAAATACGAGTTGCGTCGGACCTGCAGCGTCATCCGTGTTGCGCACACGATAAAGCCCAGATTTGCCGGGCATTGCCGGATACACACTATGCGATACGCCGGGAGGCACCGCGCAGGTATCGCCAGGATTAAGCACTGCGGTGCCACCTTCCCAATCGATTCGCCAGTGTCCACGGAACGGCATCAGTATTTCATGGCGTGTTGTTGAATAGGTTTGTTCGCTGGTGGTGAGCTCCGATAGAAACTCTACTTCAAAACCGGGCCGATCTTTTATCAATGCATCTTTACCAAGTACAGCTACTGGTGCGTCGCTGGAAGCGTCACGCAGATCGCGATAATAAGCAACATAATTTGGCACCACGTCTTCCGTTGCCGGGTTACCCAGCTCTTTCAACTGTTCTTCCGTTAATGGCTCCATAGGCGCAACGCCATCCGGCAAGCTTTCACCCTTTTTCGTGTCGTACAGTACCCCTGTGGAGGCAAGCACCAGACCGTGCTCGCTGGCATCTTGGATAACTTCCGGCGCCCAAACCACACCGCCGCCGGCATCATCACCGCCAAGAATCGCCATGATCATGCCGTAATCATCGCCAATGTTCTCAAAGCCACGAAACATATGCGTGGGTATATTGAATAGATCGCCTTCTTGCAGTACCACTTCACCTGCGCCACCGTGACGTCCCCAGAAAAAACGCCAGGTTCCCTTTAGTACAAAAAAAACTTCAGCCGTATGATGAGTATGCAACGAGTTTCTACAACCGGGAGGTTGCCCGGCAGCACCAATATTAAACCCTGGAGTTTCTTTTATATGGACATGCTGATCCGGACTTTCAGACACCCCGCCACCAATGATAGTGAAATTCTCTTTTTGATCGGATCCCGGTGTATGCGCATCGATAAACGCCGTTTTGCATGGCACTAGGTCGCCATAACGGACAATTCGATTTTCAAACGCTTGCGGTGTCATAGACATACCCATGGCCTTGTTCTGTGTAGTTGGTAAATGTTGGTCAACTGTCTATTCTAGCTTCAGTGGTTTTATCGAACAGATATAAATGCGACCTATCGATCTTAAGACCGATGACTTCATCAATTTCTGCACTAGCGTAGCGATCGGCTTTTGCGGTTAACTTTTGGGTGCCAATATGCACCGTCATCAACACGCTTTCGCCGGTGTTCTCGGACGCAAATACGGGCGCATCAAAATCACCTTCACCCTGTGGCACAACTTGTATGTCTTCTGGACGTAAACCCAGAATCAAATTTGATCTTGCCTGTAATGTCGTATCAACCACACGAGTACCGCTAACATAAAATGCGCCATCATGTATTTCTCCATCAATCAGGTTCATTGCAGGCGAGCCGATAAAACCGGCTACAAATAGGCTGCGCGGGTCGTTGTAAATTTCGGTTGGTGTGCCGAGTTGCAGAATTTTTCCCTGATGCATGACAGCCACGCGGTCTGCCAGTGTCATGGCTTCTATTTGATCGTGCGTGACATACACCGTTGTTATCTGTAGTCGATGCGATAGATTTTTGAGTTCCGCACGCATGGTCACGCGTAATTTGGCATCCAGATTAGACAAGGGTTCGTCCATTAAGAACACTTGGGGCGTACGCACAATGGCCCGAGCCAACGCAACGCGTTGTCGTTGCCCACCCGACAAAGCCTTCGGCTTTCTATCCAGAAAATCCAACAACTCCACTTGCTCGGCCGCCGTTTTGACTCGCGCCGGAATATCAGACTTGGCAACACCTCTAACCTTGAGTGGGTAGGCAATGTTATCGGCCACCGACATGTGCGGATACAAACCGTAATTCTGGAAAACCATGGCGATGTCGCGATCTTTGGGTAAGTCATCGTTTACCCGACGATCACCAATTAATATATCGCCACTGGTGGGCTCTTCGAGCCCTGCGATCATGCGCATAGTCGTAGTTTTGCCACAGCCCGAGGGACCAAGCAACACGAGAAATTCTTTATCCGCAATTGATAGGGATTGATTATCAACCCCAACAAAATTACCCCAGCGCTTGGTAATGTTGACTAACGATATACCTGCCATCAGCGCACGGCTCCCATAGTCATGCCTTGAACGAAATGTTTGCGAATGATTAAAGCCAGTATGAACATTGGCACCATGATGATGATTCCAGCTGCGGCGAGCAGGTTCCACAAATCACCTTCCTCGGCTTTGAATAATGCTAATCCGACTGGCAATGTGACAGCTTCGCGATTGGTGAGTATCAACGCGAACAAAAATTCATTCCATGCGATGATGAAACAAAAAATACACGCAGTTACCAAACCTGGCGCAGCCATAGGCAACACAATATTGCGAATCACTTGCAATCGTGTGGAGCCATCTACTAATGCAGCTTCTTCTGTATCAATCGGAATACCGTCAATAAACCCTTTAATCATCCATATGGCAAACGGCATCACGATAGCCGTATTCACTAGCACAAGGCCTTGCAAGGTATCCAGTAGACCAATGTCGCGAAACATCACAAAGAACGGCAATACAATCACAACAGCTGGCACAAACTGAGTTGCCAAAATTAATACCAGCAATACCGTGCGCCCACGCAAATCAAATCGTGAAAAGGAATAAGCGGCACAGGTGGCAACGGGAATGGCAATAAGCACAGTAGCCGTAGCGACTATGGTTGAGTTCTTCAGCTTGTCGCCAAGCTTATAGGGCTCCTCAAACACAATTTTAAAATTTTCAAACGTTGGAGTAAAAAACAATTTCAGCTGATACACATCAACGTGCTGTTTGAATGCAGCAAGCGCTATCCATGCAATCGGAACTAACATGATCAATGTAAATATCAAAATCAGCACAATCTGTACGCAGTTCCAGAATTGCTTTCTGTGTTTGCCTGTGATTGCTATCAATGTGATGTTTCCTTTGCAAACACCAAGCGTGTATAGGCATAAGTGAGGAGGATCATTGGGATAACCATCAACCAGGCAACAGCGGCCGAGTAACCGATATTCGAATACTTAAGCCCATTGAAGTAAACATAATGCGATAAGGTTTGTGTTGCCGCCCCCGGACCACCGTTCGTCAACATGTAAACCAGATCGAACGTTTTCAGTGAAAAGATTGCTTTGAGAATAACAACCACCGCAAGTACCGGCATAAGCTGCGGAATGGTTATATCGCGCAGAATACGTGTGCCGGACGCACCGTCAATTTGACCCGCTTCAAGCGTCTCCTGCGGAATAGACGCCAAGCCACCTATCAGCACCAAGGTAAGAAACGGAATCCAACCCCAGACATCTGCCATGACAATAACCCAGAAAGCCAATGTGGGATCGGACAGCCAGGCGATATCAGCGAACCCGGGAATGATCTTGCCAAAAAACGCATCGAACAAGCCAAACTCAGGATTGAACATGAAGCGAAACGAAACGCCAATAAGCGCAGGACTCATGGCAAACGGCAGAATCAACAACGATTGCACGCCAACCCGAAAGCGACCACCAGGCGCTAATAACAAAGCGAACACCAGCGCGAAAAACGTGGTTAGGAATACAGTAACCAGGGTGAATAACAACGTAACCCAAACTGCATTCCAAAAAGCGGGTTCTTCAAAAAATGCCCACGTGTAATTTTCTACACCAATAAACCCTTGCGGAAAATTTGGACGCGATAACCGACCGGCATAAAAGGAATAGCGTAAAGATTCAATCAGTGGCCAAATGGCGGTTGCAAACACCAGCAATACAGCTGGTGCCACAAGAAGATACTTTAAATGCTTGTCACGCATAACGTTGGCTTACGCTGACCTGCAAGGCGACACTTAAAGGCCCGCCTTGCAGGTTGTTTACTAAGCTTAGTCAATTCGAGCTTAGTCGATTCGACCGGCACGCTTCAGTATTTTGGTTGCCTGCTCTGCAGCAGCAGTCATCAATGCACGGGTATCACCGCCACCTGCTGCTTCTGCAATTGCGCTGGACAGTACATCGCCCACCTCCGGCCACTCCGGAATTTGCGGCATGATGTCTGAATTAGCCAAAGACTCCCAGGCTGCTTGCTGTATGTTAGCGTTCGCAGCATTCACCTCGGGGTCTTGCAGGCTGCTGATGTGCGTTACCACATTGTTCATGATAGGTTTACCCGCAACTTCACGCTCAGTTGCGTTGGCTTTATCCATTTCCGGATTAGACAGCCACTTCAAAAATTCCCATGCTGCGTCCTGGTTCTTGGAATACGATGAAATCGAAAATGGCATTGAGATCGCATAGGTGACCGTCTCACCCTCGTAAGCAGGCATACCGGCAAAGCCAACTTGATCTGCAGTGAGCACTGATGAATCAGGGTTAATCATTGAAGAATAAGCCCACCACCATACTGGGATCATGGCCGATTTTCCTTGCATGAATGACTGTCGAGCGTCTTGTTCTACGAACGACAATGATGCCGGGTTGGTGACTTTATCCGTGGTATGCAGAGCAATATAGTCTTCAGTTGCTTTCAAGCCAGCTTCCGAATTCCATGCAGGTCTACCGTCTGCATCAAACACATCGGCGCCCGCGGCCCATAGAAAGTTAAGCCAGATAAACAAGTTCTGACGATTGCCGTCGTTGTTGTAGTACAAGGCCAACGGTTCAACGTCACTGCCACTGGCTTTAAGCTCTTTACCAATTCGAATAACATCGTCCCAGCTTTTTGGTGCCTCGGGAATCAGATCTTTTCGATAGAACATCAGCTGCGCATGCGCGCGAAGCGGAAAGCCCAGCGTTTTTCCTTCAAACTGCGCCGATTTAGCAAACGCAGCCGGGTAACGATCCATCGAGATGCCATCTGCAGCCAATCGATCATCAATGGGTTCGAGCCAATGCGAGTTTGGTGGTCCCCAACTGTCGAGGTAATTCACTACGTCGTAGCTGCCGTTCGCGGCAACGCCTTCAGCGGTGATTTTTTCTTGCAGTGAACCAAATGGTATGAATGTCCATTCAGTCTCGATGCCTGTGAGCTCAGTAAATTCAGAATCGCGCAGCATCAACCCATCAAACTGAGGTGTCACCACCGACAAAATGTTGAGCTTGGTGCCTTCAAAGGGTTTGCCTTCTTTAAGATTATATTTTTCAGCAACTGCCGCTGTACTCGCCAGAGTCAGGGCTGTAGCGGTTATGGCCGCAGTCACACTGCGCCGGACAATCGATTGCATACTATTTCTCCTGTGTGGTATTCCCTTCTGACAATAACTCAATTTGCATCCGGATGCAAAAATGGATTAAATTGACCCATCAAGTAAGGAAGTGCTTCATTATGTCGTCTCCACGCCGAACAACATCCTACGATGTTGCTGAACTTGCTGGTGTCAGCCAGTCTGCTGTGTCTCGGGCGTTCAGCGAAGATGGCAGCGTTTCACAAAAGATGCGCAACAGAATACTGGTGGCGGCTAACGAGCTGGGGTATCGACCCAACGCCATTGCGCGTTCTCTCGGCAAAGGCAAATCGGGGCTGGTGGGCATGATCATCAACCAACATGCACAGCAAAGCTATGCCGGCGCACTAACTGGCATCACGGAAATTCTTCGTGAATCTGGTGGGGGGGTGCTTTTGCAGGTGGTCGATGCAGACTCGCTGGCAGATGATTCCATTACTGCGTTACTGGATTATCAAGTCGACGCCATCATTTGTTCCAGTGTCATTTCCAACAACGCTGCCGAACAATGCGCAAGTGCTGGCGTGGCCTTGTGCCTGGTAAATCGCCAAACTGATTCGGCAGTAACGGATGAAGTGTTATCCGACAACGAAGCCATCTCATCAGCAATAGCACAAGGCTTAGCGTCAACAGGTGTCACCACTGCAGCCTACCTTTACGGACCTCCATCGGGGTTTGTTAGCCGCTTGCGATATCAGGGATTCAGCTATGGTTGCATCGCGGCAGGACTTGACGCACCACAAAAAATGTATTGCGATTTTACGTACCAAGGGGGATACGAGGCCGCGATTGAACTACTCGACACACAACCAAAGCTGGATGCAATTTATGCCGCAACCGACAGTATCGCCTTTGGTGCAATGGATGCATTGCGCTACGCCAAAGGCGTAGCCATACCCGACGATATACAAGTAGTTGGTTTCGATGATGAAGCGACAGCTGCGTATGATGCCTACCAACTGACATCGGTTCGACAACCCATGTCAGCCATGCTATACGGAGCAGTCGATCTTGCCCGAACCAGGATCAACGAACCCAACTCACCTAAACGACAACTTGTTATGCAATCAGGCATTGTGCAGCGTCGCAGCGCAACATGGGAATAGCCAGCGGATTTTTAAACTGGCAATCGAACACTGGTTGTTCTGTTATCCGTACCCAGAATAGTGACTGACAAATCAGGCCGACCGGTGCCAGTCCAGCACTCAGAAACAGTTATATCAACATGGGATTCATCGTACTGAACTTTCACGTTTATGAGTGACGCATGTTGGTCGCGATACTGCCATGATTCACCATCGTCGAACATCACGTTCTGTGTAAATTCACCGGCACCCTTATCAACCAGCACCATCAACACAATGTGTTCAGCATTATGCGGTGCTTGTTCATGCCATGATAGCGCCATCGGTATCACCGATTTTGATCGCACAAAAACAGGTAAATGCCCTATGGACGCAGGCACCGTTACTAATTGCCCACCGGAATACGTTTGCATGCCGTGCTCAAGATCCAAACCCTGCAACGAGTCAGTTGTATTGTCAGCGTTTGTTACAAACTCATCCGTTGCAGAAAGTACATCTAAAGTGTTATAGACATCGTGATTAAAGTAACACCAAGTACCATCAATCGCAGGTAGATAGACCGATCGTTCCTGTACTCCAGGCTCGATGACAGGTGCCGCGAGCACTTGTGGACCAACCAAATAAACCGTGTGATCATTGATACAATCTGTGTCGTGGTAGTGCAGCATCGCAGGCCCAATTGCCGGTTCACCGGATTGGTGCGCGCACCAAGCTTTGTGATAAAGCCAAGGCATAAACCGATAGCGTTGCCGCAAACACGCTATGATTTCCTGTTCAACCGAAGGATGCATCCACGGAGTTGTCGCCGGGTCCGTTTCGCCTGGCTTCCATGAGTTCATAACCGCGCGCGGATGCAGACACATCATTTCCACCCAGCGACAAAGCAACTCGGCATCGGGTTTAGGACCATCGAATCCACCGATATCGTGGCCAGTAAAGGGTAAGCCAGACAGGTTCATGGACAAACCATTTGCCAGATTCCATTCAAGCGTGTGCCACGAAGTACGGTTATCGCCACTCCAGGTTTGAGCATAGCGAGCAATGCCAGCTGGCCCTGCACGGCTGATGAGATAGGGTCGTTTATCCGGTTCTAATTCAAGCGTTGCCTCATAACTTGCGCGAAGCATCAGCAAGGCCTGAATCGGGCGCACATCAATAGCGCGCAGCGATACGCCAAAACCGTTCACCGTTGCAGACTCATCCCAGATTTCGCATTCATTGTTATCGTTCCAGGTTGAGCTGAATCCTGCACCCAGCACCTGCTCTTTCACGCCCTGCTTCCACCAATTCACGGTATCCGGATTAGTGAAATCGAGACTTGCACCGGGACCACCCCAAAACATTTCAATGGCCGGGTCTCCGTTACCATCTTTTATAAACCCTTCAAAAGCGGCAACCGTGTCGAACAGTGGATGCTCCTGCAACAATACCGGTTTTATGTTGGCGCAAGATTTCAGCCCCTTGTTTGCCAAGCTCTTAAAAAAATGGTCACGTTGTGGAAATTTACTGGTATTCCAAGTAAACACATAGCGACGTCCATCTTCTTTGGTTGTGTAACCAGACCCGGAATGGATTGCACTGATTGGCACACCACGTTGAGTACACTGTTCGGCAAATTCTAAAATGGCGTCTTGCGCATTATCAGCATCAGCCAGGTGCATGGAGGTGTGCGCAAAACCCATTGACCAGCGTGGTTGAAAGTGCGGCAGACCAACCAGATGTTGAAAGCGTTTAACCACACTTAATAAACTTGGACCATCGACAAAATAATAAATAAGCGCGTTGTCATACGACTCTACATGTCGATAATGCCCATGGTAGTTGGAATGCTCCGCGCCTAAATCGATATTCATTTCAGCCAAGCTATCGTAAAACACGCCACAGTAACCAGCATCGTTGTTACCAACGATCAGCCACGGCACATGTTTGTATAAGGGATCTGAGGTTTCAGCGTTATAGCCAAGCGCATCCGTTTGCAGTACTCGAAATCGTTTTCCCGTTCGATCCAACGCTCCGCATTTATCCCCTAGCCCAAGATGCAGATGATCATGTTTTCGTGTTTGAGCATGATGAAAAACACCGCGACCGGGCAAGCGTCTGTATGCCGCCATCGGTCTGTCCTGAACCAACGAGGATGTCGCTCCATCGGCAACGCGTTTAAAGTCGATCGCAAGTGGCTGGGCGGCTACGTGAACACAAAACGCGTTTTGGTTTTCATCCTTCACCGAAACAACATTGCGTTCCAGGTCAATCAACGGTGCGGGGCAAGAGAAGCCTTCGGTTGATAAACGATCCCTACCCTGCCATGAAGCCTCAGTTGCGCCCGGACTAACCATCCAAGTTGACTTTAGCCATTCCGTGGATTGTGGCACGATAGCCACTCGGCACAACCACGGTTCCAGCATGTCAATGCGCAACTGATAATCGTTGCTTATTGACGCCGTGGCACCCGTGTTGGTAGAAACCAACGGTGAATTCAGTTCAAGCACCGCCATCGGTTAGCGATTCCTAATGCGGGCATTCAGCGCAACAGGAGTTCGCGCTGAATTTACAACAGCAGCGTCACAATCGATGGCCAAATCAACAACACACTCAGCGCAAGCAACTGGATACCGATGAAGGGTAAGAAGCCTCGGAAAATATCGGTTAATGAGATATGCGCAGGCGCTACAGACTTAAGGTAAAACGCTGCTGGTCCAAACGGCGGTGATAAAAAGCTCACTTGCATGTTCATGCAAAAGAGAACCCCGAACCACACAGCAACATCTTTGGGATCAAGCTGCCCGATAAAGCCGATTTCTTCGATTGGCAGGCGTTGCACAATCGGTAGAAAAACAGGAATGATCAGCAACACGATGCCAACCCAATCCATAAAGGCACCCATAAACAACAGGATGACCATCATAATTAAGATGACCATCATGGTTGGCATATCCGCACCCACAATGAGTCCGGCAATGTAAGTTGGCCCACCAGCCAATGTGTACGCACCTGCCAAAGCCGCTGCACCAACAGTAACCCAGATGATGGTGCCGGTTGAACGCAAGGTACGCATCATACTGACCCAAACCAAATCAACCGATGCTTCACCGCGAACTAATGCAATCAGGAATACAGCCAAAGCACCCATACCAGCCGCTTCTGTAATGCCGGTTATACCGCCATAAATCGAACCGAGTACGATAAAAATAACCGAGAACGGTGGCACCAAACCTTTGCCGTGATGCCAGCCAAGCTTGGTTCGCTTAATGCCGAACACCACAAACATTAAAACTAGACACACCGCGATGATGCCGAGAAAATAAGGCAGGTAGTCCATCGTTCCCAGAGCCGGCGCCTCCCAGTTTGGTTCATCAGCTGGTGCAACATTACGCCCCATCACTGTTAAGAAGGCCAAGCGAGCCAGTAGCAGCGACGCAAAGCCAGCGGTCAGTATTGCCAGGAACGATAAAAAGGCTTTGAGTTTTTCGTCACCCGGTAAATCATCGTCACGCGGCTCCGGCAGCGGTGCTTGAGACGGATCGAGTCGGGTACGAATAATGATGTAGATAATAATAAAACTGGCCAGCATAAAGCCCGGCACAAACGCACCCGTGAAGAGCTTTTTGATGGAGGTCTCTGTAATAAGACCAAAAATGATCAGTACGATAGACGGTGGAATCATGGTACCCAGCGACCCAGAGGCACAGATGGTACCGATAGCTAAATTCTGGTTATAACCAAGGCGTAGCATTTGCGGCAGCGCAATCAGCCCGAGCAACACCACTTCGCCACCAATGATGCCAGACATTGCCGCCATTAAAACGGCCATTAATGAAGTTACAACCGCAATCCCACCGCGCATGCGACTCATCCAGAAGTTCAGACTGTCGTACATTTGCTTGGCCACACCCGAGCGTTCAAGCAATGCTGCCATGAAGATAAACAACGGCACGGATAGCAGCACGTATTCCGTCATTAAGTCATAGACTTTTTGGGTCAGTATATAAAGCGGTCCAGTACCTGGCCTGCCGGTAAGCATCCCTTCACCAAAAGAGCTTGGGTCGGTGAGTAAGTTCGGCTCAAACTTCATGATCATGACCAGCGCTGCCAATGCAGCCGATGCAAACCCCAGTGGCATCCCAATGGCAAGCATGAACACCAGCCCGATAATCAGGACTATTGAAATAGTACCGACATCCATTAGTCTGCTCCCACGCTTTTCTTGATCGCTTCCAGCTCTTCCTGGTCGATCACATCTTTTTCAGTTAATTCGTTAGGGTCGCGATTCCAATCGGCAATGAGGTTCAGTAACGCTTGCAAGCTGATAAGACAGATAACAATCAGGATCGTAGGCTGGATGGTTGCGGGAATAGGTGGATCAAAGGCCGTGCCGAACGTTTGCCATTTATAAAATTTGTTGATAAAAACTTGTTTGTAGCTACCAAATACCAAACAAATGGCAAAGAACCACAATAGCGCTACCCATAAAACATCGCATACATGTTGTAACCAACGAGGTAGAACATCATAGATAATAAAAATGCGAATGTGGCTGCGTTGCTGCATGGCGTAAACGCCGGAAAACATAAACACAAAGCCGCCAATCCATAACGTTAGTTCGTTGGCCCAGAGTGTGGGCTTTTCTAACACGTAGCGTAAAAATACCTCGGTCAGCATCACGGCTGTCATGGTTATGATTAGTATCATGACGATACGACCAATAAACATCGCGATTTTGTCGATACGACTAAAGTGCTCAAATTCCATTTGCGCAGGTACTAGGGTTTTGACACCAAAAAAGAAAATAACCGGCAATAAAAGCAGCGCAGCCCAATCAACGATATCTGCAACACCGAATAAGCCAGGTAAATTGGGGGTGACATCCTTGCGCTTATGCATCTCCGTCATTTGGACGGTCAGGCTGGTGGTGTCGTCATGCGGCCATAAATCGAGAATGTATGCGGGCATATGCCATATGGCCCAACCAGCGCAAAACACGAAAAGGAACGGAATGATCCATTCCTTAAGGTTGCCAGGTTTTTGTTCTTTCATAGATCCCTGCACACTCAAGCAAACTAGCGTTTAACCGCAAAGAAAAAGCAAAGAGGCGAGCAAAATGCCCGCCTCTATTTTTTATGAACAAATCGTAGCAATCAGTAATTAAATTACTTCAGTGCGCCGATTTCTTTTAGGAAGTCTAAGTGGGCAGCAAGCAGCTCTTTTGCTTCTGGTGTCGTTGCGTACTCTTCCCACGTTTTAGCAACTGCAGCACGGTACTTAGCCATTTCTTCTTCTGGCCACGTGTAAAGAGTGACACCAGCATCACGCATATTGGCTGCAGCTTTTTGCATTTCGATGTCTTGCTTAGTGGTGGTTTTCAACGCAAGTGCTTGCATCGCAACTTTCATGATTCGCTTATGCGCATCTGGCATTTCGTCCCAGATGTCTTTACGACATGCAAGGTGATCAGCAGGCATAGAGTGGAAACCAGGATAGTTAGTATGCTTACCAATGTCGTACAGACCAAGACCAACATTGTTAGCAATGGTCGATGCATCAGCACCAGAGATAATACCGGTTTCAAGCGCGGTGAAGATCTCGTTGAAATCCATCACGATTGGCGAGGCACCCAGGTTTTCGAAGATGTTAGTGATAACACCTGGAGGTGCACGGAACTTCCAACCTTTAAGATCATCAACACCAGAGATTGGCGAAGTTGATACTAATGACTCAGGCCCAGGAATCCACCAACCAACGAATTCCATGTCTTGTGGGTTGTAAAGCTTGTTTAGCGCATCGTAACCACCGCCATGCAGTAACCAAGAATACTGCTGGTACGGATCGCCATAACCACCGTTAAGGTCACCAGTGAACTGGAATGCAGGGTTTTTACCAACTTGGTAAGCACCGCCTGTCATATCACAATCAAGGATACCGGTCGCTGCCGCGTCGAAGGTTTCAGCCGCTTTAACAACCGCACCGGCGTAGAACATCTCGATTTCGATATCGCCGCCAGACATAACAGTGACATCTTCAATGAACTCTGATGCCAGTTGGCCTGAGAGAGTTTCAGTTGCGAAGTGAGTTTGAATACGAAGCTTGGTTTTATCCTGTGCTTGTACCTGGGCTGTACCCATAAGTAGTGACATGGCGATCGCACTAGCGGTCAATGTCAGTGGGGCCTTCTTAAACATGTATATCCTCCAAAGATAATTTTGCCCAGCATCTCGGCTACAACAGTCTCATGCCGGTTGGTTTTTTATGATCGCGCCGCACTAATCTTCCTGAATTAAGTTCAGATATCGAATCAGTGCAGGGTCGACAGTGAGACTGTAACAAATGATGAACTATAATGTAACGAATTTTAGACGCAACAGCCGTATTACTGATTGTAGGTGCTTGAATCGTCGGTGATATTGTCGATTCCACGAAATTTCAAGCTGAATTTAGCACCAGTCGCACGCCACTTAACATTTTTACTCTGGACACAACGTTTTGCGTCTTCCGTGTGCTTTGTGGGACTCAGCACTCATTGAGAATGGAGCCAGCTAAGCTATCGTTTTCAGATTAATAAACTAGTGGTTTGCCGAATGCGCCTTGGAGGCTAGAGCAGATCGACGGTCACTGTCAAATCAAGCCTGAGCTCAAGCGTCATAGACAAGTCTGATGAATTCGGCGTTCCTTCGGCGCAATACAAGAAGTTGTCGTTTAAGTCGTCCATATAATGCTGAACGATCGCCGCACCGCCATCTGTAAAAGGTAGGTTGGCCCAGTCAGTCACATTGGTGTTAGCGGGGATACTGATCGATGCAACTGTTGTCAGTTGATCTGTTGCCGGGTCGGTCATTTGCATTGACCCCACCGTATCTACTGCTGTGTTGTTATTACTAATTCTATATTCAACTTGATTGATATCGAGCGTCTCAAGATATTCTTCAATATCATCATAGTTGTCGACTGTCGTTAACAACGTATTCAATGAGGTCATCGATGCTGTACACGCAGGATTACCAGTGACGAATGCACGCGCAAACGGGCTATTATTAGTTCCAATAAGATTAAACGAGTCAAGCTGTATCCTTACATTTTCTTCGCGTTCCGTTAGCGAATCACAGCCTATTAAACTACCTGACACTGACGCAAACAGCAAAACCCTAGCAATTGAATGAAAACGCATAAGTCATCCCCGTTACTACAATTCGGTTCGTCGGTACTCATACTGCAAAGCAAAACTGTAACCAAGAGTACGAGTATGGCATTACACGAGCATGGCATTAACAGAAGTATGGGTTCAATAGTCAAATCGAAGTAAGACCATTGGAGACTGAAAATACCTCCACCAAATGAGTCAAGACATATTGAAACTTGCTGAGCTTACTGCTATCCAGATGTGCACTACATACGAACCACACAACTTGGCCTAGCGATTAAGTCGTAAGACCGTTGTGCAACTTGGGCGATGGTTTTAGACCCTCCGTGCCTCATTCGCCACGAAGATTCAGTTTACAGATTCGTGTTTTGACAAAGATACTAACGCTGAGGTTTTTGCAGCGTCAAGCAGATCGGTTTTCACGAAAACAAATGTGCTGCTGCAGGGTCGAACGAGAAACTCACCTGCTGACCCGCAGTGACATCAAGACTTTCCGGTGTTGCACAGCGAAAACGGGTACCGGCGTCATTGACCAGTTCAATAACCGTCTCGGTGCCCAGTTTTTCCACCAGTGTCGCTGTGCCTTTGAGTTGACCATTCGCATCGACAACAAGATGTTGAGGGCGAACACCCAACCTGACTTTTGAACCATTGGTAGCACCGTCGCCAACCAAACGAACGTTGTCTACACGCAATCCCTCACCCTCAAAACTACCTCGATCCGAGTCGGTACCACCCGATAATACGCCGTCGAAAAAATTCATTTTGGGCGAACCGAGAAAGCCTGCTACAAATTCGTTAGCGGGATAGTTAAACAGGTCCATCGGTGACCCAACCTGCATGACCTCACCATCTTTCAACACCACGATCTTGTCTGCCAAAGTCATCGCTTCCACCTGATCATGGGTCACGTAGATCGTTGTGGCACCCAATTGCTTATGAAGTTTCGCAATTTCCACACGGGTATCGTGTCGCAACGCCGCATCCAGATTCGACAGTGGCTCATCAAATAAAAACACATCAGGATTTCGCACAATGGCTCGTCCAATAGCAACCCGCTGACGTTGACCGCCAGACAGTGCTGCGGGGCGCCGATCAAGCAGGTGTTCCATTTGCAGTATTTTTGCCGCGGCTTCAACCCGTTCATTAATCTCAGCTTTACTGATTCCACTCAAATCGAGCGAGAACGCCATGTTGTTAAACACGGTCATGTGTGGATAGAGCGCGTACGATTGAAACACCATTGCAATGCCACGCTTGGATGGAGGAAGATCGCTAACGTTTCTATCGGCGATACTGATTTCACCGCTGGACAAGTTCTCCAACCCGGCAATTAACCGTAGCAACGTGGATTTACCACAACCGGAAGGCCCGACAAACACAACGAATTCGCCGTTGTCGATGGATAAATCAACATCACGGATTACATGCACCGCACCGAACGATTTATTCACTTTTTGGAGTGCAACCTGAGCCATTTAAATTTCCTCAAATGTGTCCGTAAAGGTGGCTGTAAGCAGTTCAAAGTCGAACAGACAGCGAAGTGTTTGTTGATCTGAGACGCGATCAAATATGATTTGTGATGGGCCGCCAGAGATGTCGGACATCGTGTTTGCACTTACGATCGCAGGTTGTTGCTTACGCCAGCGCAGAAATTCCGCGAATCGGTTGTACACAGAATGTTGTCTACCCTGCTCATCCAGCGCCGCGCGATCAAGATGCTTTTCACTGATTGGAAGCCATGTGCTGTTCGCCTGCGAAAAGCCGCCATTGTTGGCACTTTTGCTCCAGACCATTGGTGTACGGCAAGTGTCACGTCCTGGAAAAACTGGGGCGAACTCAATGCCCCACGGGTCTTGCATTTTTTCAACCGGTATATCCTGAACATCTTCCAGCGCCAGCTCCTCTCCTTGATAGATACAGGTCGAACCAATTAAACAAGTTTCCAATTTCAGTAATAGCAGCTGTAAATCTTCTTGCGAGCCGTCTTTCAGCTGCAGAGCAGACATCTGGCGAGTGATACTGCGCGGCACATCGTGATTAGAAAATGCAAAGCTAAGTCTGCCAGTTCCATTGAACGCTTCAATGGCACTGGTTATCGCTTTTTTGAGCTCGTCTACACTAAGACCATCCCATGCCAACAAATTGAAATTGTACGTGGCGTGTAAGCGATTCGGCGCAGTAAAAGTCTGACTGGCTTTTATCGGGTCATCACCATGCAACTCACCCATCAGGTAGCGATCGCCATACTCATCAGCAACTGCTCTGAATGATTCACTAAAAGACTGTATAGCGGGTTGATTCAGCTGTGCACTATCGTGTAGTTGACGGAAAAACGGCTGCTGTTGTTGTGGTAGTTCACCCGGCACGAATTTCGGGTTTGCTTTGTTGTTTTTATAGGGTGCTGAGTCGGCGTTTATGGTGTGCACCGCATCTAGTCTGAAACCATCAACACCTCGATCAAACCAGAAACGCGCGATGTTTTCAAACGCCTCGCGTACCGCAGGATTAGCATGATTAAGATTAGGCTGACTTTCTAGAAAGTTGTGCAAATAATACTGTTGTCGACGTGGTTCCCAAGACCAAGCAGGCCCACCAAAAAAGGACAGCCAGTTTGTGGGTGGGCTGCCATCATCTTTAGGTTCTACCCAATGAAACCAGTCAGCTTTATCGTTGCTTCTAGACTGACGACTCTCTTCAAACCATTGATGTTGATCCGAGCAATGTGCGGGCACGATGTCCACCATCACCCGCAAGCCGAGATCGTGCGCTTTCTTTAATAGCGTGTCGAAGTCGTCAAGCGTGCCATACTCTGGGTTTATGTCGCAGTAGTCGGACACATCATAGCCGAAGTCTTTCTGCGGACTCATGAAAAACGGACTTATCCAGATTGCATCAACACCCAGACCGGCAATGTAATCAAGACGCGACGTGATACCAGGCAAATCACCAATACCATCGTTGTTCGAATCCTGAAACGAACGTGGGTATATCTGGTAAATGACGGCGGTTTCCCACCAGTTCTTGACAGCTTGTTGCTGTTGTTTATCCACCTTTTACTGAACCTGCTAGTAGCCCGCGAATGAAGTATCGCTGCATCGACAAAAATACAATTACGGGAACAATCATAGAAATAACGGCCGACGCATTGAGCAGGTGCAATTGATCCTTGAACGTACCCAGTTGCTTCTGCAATCGAATCGGGAACACTAGATCGGATGATTCTGCAGAGCCGATGTAGAGTGCCACGATCAAATCATTCCAGACCCACAGGAACTGAAAAATACTGAACGATGCTAATGCGGGCACCGACAATGGAATGATTAATCGAGTAAATATTTGCAAATGGCTTGCACCATCAATACGTGCGCTCTCCAACAACTCTTTGGGTAGCCCGACAATATAATTGCGCAGCAAATAGATGGCGAGCGGCAGCCCGAACGCGGTATGCGTAACCCACAAACTTGCAAATGATTTGGATGGCACCTGACAAGTTTTGGTGGCTTCGCAATCTGTCATCCACGCATTCAGTGACGTCGCCCATGAGGCTATGCCACTAAAGCCCTGCAACACAGGCAAAAACGCCAATTGCGTGGGAACAACCATTAGCGATACCACAAGAACGAATAACCAGTCCCGACCTGGAAAGCGCATCCATGCAAACGCATAAGCTGCAAATGCAGCGATGGTGATGGGGATGATGGTTGCGGGAATGGTAACAATAAAAGATGAAATAAGTGCGTTAGGCACGTTGTTGTTTTCAAACAGCACCTCCTCGTACGCATCGGTGCCAAATACGGGATCCTGGTTTATAAACACATCCAGATTTTTAGGCCTTGGCGCTGTGGCTTCAGAAAATGTCCAGGTGAAGTCGCCCGAGGATTCAAATACAAAATCGCCGCCCCGCACGTCCATGACCTCTCCGGGATAGATTAATTGTCGGATCAATTTCGTTTTACCCGGATTATCGGGGTCCGGCACACGACCTTTGAACAGAATCGAGCTGACATCGCCATCAACAAAATGGCTGTCGCGCTCAGCATTTAGCCGCTCAAAAATATTACCGGTCATGGTTACAAAAGGTTCTATCTCACCTCTGTCGTGTGTGCTGAACCGATGGCCCAGCTCAGTGGGTGTGAACGCGGTCCAGAAACCCGATGTTTTAGACGCTGTTTCTGATCGAAGTGACGTGGTGACCAGAGCGACGAATGGCAGCACCCATATAAAAACAATTAAGGCCAGAATGATATGTTTTAGTGATCTAGTCATATCAGTGCCCCATCTCTCTTTGCTCTCGACGTATGCGTCGCGCATTGAAAATCATGTTTGGAATAACGGTAACCATCAGCATGACCGCAATGGCTGCAAACAGGTTCTCAACGTTATCGTTACCAACAGACCAGTTGTTACGCGCGTTCTCCATCATGGTGGCAAGCAATAGCTTATCGTCGTCGTTTGAAGATAACGCGTATGGAATATCAAACATCTTTAACACCAGTATGACCAGCGTTGTCCAGACAACCACGACCGTTGAGTAAATCTGCGGAAGTTTTATGCGAAAAAACATCTGTACCGGATTCGCTCCATCGATTTTCGCAGCTTCTATTGTGTCTTCAGGTACACCTCGAAGTGCCGCCGAAAAAATAACCATGGCGAAACCTGTCTGTACCCACACAAGGATCCACATTAGAAAGAAATTGCCCCAAAATTTTAGACTGTACAAAGGCTCGTTATAGGCGGCGGTGTGGCCTAGTAACGATTTAAGCAAACCGATTTGATACGACGGTGTTAGACCGTTAATTGCCTGCTGCGCCTCTATGCCGCCACCAGCAAATATGTTGCGCCAGATTACCGCGGCACCCACAAACGAAATAGCCATCGGTACAAATATCAGTGTTTTCGCAATCAGACCCCATCGCACTGAATCGGCCAGTACCGCAACAAACAATCCGAGCGAAATACACACCGTTGGCACTAGCACCAGCCACAAGACACTATTACGCATTGCATACCGAAACTGCTCATAGCCTAGCGATGTTGGATCCCATAGAAACGCGTAGTTTCGAACAGTGCGGGTACCATCAAACTCTTGGAACGAGAGACTCAACGTGGAAAAAGCCGGTATGAATAGAAACAGCAGTAGCAACACCAGCGCGGGCCCAACAAATATCCACGGTTGAATTGCCTCAATAATGTAGGACTCTTTGCCCCATGAACCCTTCGACGCTGCTCGCGCGAGATTCTGATTAAGCCAATTAGAAAGCGTGTAGTACAAAAACGATATACCGACAGCAATGACAATCGAACGTATTGCAAAGCCGACTTTTCCAAAGCGCTCCTGGGTTTCGAGTACTGGGAAGCCCCAGGCACGGGACTCGTGCAACCAAGTACCAAGCTGCATCATCCAATCGTCGAGCGGGGATGTGGCAGCGTATGCAAATATTGCCGTAATGGGCAACACAAAGATCACAGTAAGCGCTATGGCAAAGCCGTTGCCAGCAAGAATAGGCTTGTAAGAGCTCATATCTTATCCCCGCAATTGAAATCGATATGACACGAAAAGAAAAAAAAGGCGCGCAAACGGTTTGCGCGCCTCTTGGTTACCAATAACATCAGACTTTCATGTTTGTTAGCCTGGATATCGGTAATTACTTAATCGCATCCCATGCGGACTGAATATTATCAGCCGTTGTTTTGGCATCCTGACCATTCGCAAAAGCAGTCATTTCAGACCAGAACGCACCCGCACCAATTGCACCTGGCATTAAGTCTGACGCATCGAAGCGGAAGGTAGTTGCGCTAGACAAAATTTCACCTTGCTTGCGCAATGCAGGTGTTGCATAGGCATCAAGACTCGCGCCTTTGTGTGCAGTAAGGAACGTACCTTGCTGCATCCACGCTTCGTGTGCAGCAGCTTCTTTCATGAATTCGAAAAAAGCGCGCGTCGCAGGACTGTCTTTGGTCATAGTCCAAAGTGTGCCGGCACCCAATACAGGGTTACCCAGATCAGCTTCAGCGAATGGTGGGAAGTAGAAGAAATCCGCTTCACCGTTAGCCACTTCTTCACCTTTTTTCGGGAAGAACGCAGGTATGAATGACGCCTGGCGGTGCATCATGCACGAAGCTGGGCTTGAGAATAAACCTTTCGGTGCATCACCAAAGAAGGTGGTTGCCACTGATGAAGCACCGCCTGCAACGTAATCGTCGTTGCGGGAGAACTTGCCATAAATTTCCATGGCATTAATGACTTCAGGGCTATTGAATGGGAGATCGTTCGTTACCCAGCGATCATAGTTCTCAGGCGTGGTGGTACGCAGCATGAGATCTTCCATCCAGTCGGTTGCTGTCCAGCCAGTTGCATTACCTGACTCAACGCCGATACACCAAGGGGTGTTGCCATCTTCAACCATTTGATCGGACAGAGCCATGAGCTCTTCCATGGTTTGCGGAATTTCGTAGCCGTTATCTTCGAACTGCTCCGGTGAGTACCAAACCAGCGATTTCAGGTCTTTCTTGAATGGAAAACCATAGAAAGCTTCGTTACCGTCAGCATCTGCATAGGTACCCAGCGCAACCCATGAAGGGCCTGCACCATAGTTCTCAGCCATCCAGTCAGCTGACTCTTGACCTAAAGGAGTCAGATGGCCTTCTTTGGCCATATCGCCAGCAAGACCAGGCTGCGGGAATATCGCAATGTTTGGTGCGTTGTTAGAACGCAAATCAGCAACGATCAGTGCTGCGAAGTCACGAGAGCCAGAATACTTGACCACTGCGCCAGTGGCCTTTTCAAAACAGCTCGCTGTGTTGGCGAGCATTTCTTCATCTTTGCCCTCCATAGAACCCATGATGGTAATGGTTTCGCCTTCGAAACTACCCAGATCGCCCAGTGTGGACGGCGTGTCGCAAACGTCGGCAATTGACGGCGCTGCGTACATAGTTGCGGCAACAGCTAGCGCGCTGGCTACTGCTCCTAATGTGTATTTCATGTATCTCTCCGAAGTGTTAACTGGCATCAAAGCGCCTTGGAACGCGCAGTATCAAACAGGCGATGCGTGTATGTCAACCAGAACACCCCAAATATGAAAAAAGTAATGCATTATCTTTGCTCTCAGCTTGTAAATATGCAGCTAGTTTGATTAATATGTGAAACCAAAGCGCTTTAAATGCTTACAAGAAAGTGAACCTGAAACAGCTGTCAAACCATCTGGGCTTATCACAAACCACGGTTAGCCGCGCCCTGAACAACTACCCAGAGGTCAGTGAGTACACCCGCGAACGTGTCAAAATTGCCGCACGCAAACACAACTACCGTGCTAATTCCCGCGCAACACGACTTGCCACTGGTAAGGCCATGACAATCGGACACGTTATTCCGATGAGTTCAACGGAAGTGTTCAACCCGATATTCGGTGAGTTCGTGGCCGGAGCCAGCCAGGCCTATTCCAGACGAGGTTACGAACTATTACTCACCATGGCCGAGGAAGGTTCGGAGGAAACCACCTACCGGGAAATGGCATCCAAAGGGTCGGTTGACGGGTTCATTGTGCACGCTCCCCGGCTGAACGATGCGCGAATCACTCTGTTACAGCAACTCAAACTACCGTTCGTTGTTCACGGACGAGATTATCGCAATACGTCCGATTACTCCTGGATAGACATGAATAATCGGCGCGCTTTTTATCAAGCCACTAAGCTGCTTATCGATCTTGGTCACACAAAAATCAGCCTTGTTAACGGCAAAGAGCTGCTGAACTTTGCGTGGCGTAGAAGACAAGGTTACGTTGATGCCCTTGATGATGAAGGCATACCGGTTAACCCAGACTTAATGTTCAGCGGTGATCTCACAGAGACCATCGGATTCAGCGCAGCATCAGTCGCACTTGAACTACCGGTACCACCCACGGCGTTTCTGGTAGCCTCATATGTTGGTGCGCTTGGCGTGCGGCGCGCTATTCACAATGCCGGCTTGGAAATGGGCCGCGATATCTCAGTCATTATCCATGATGATGAGTTATCGTATTTTCACAATGATGTTGACATACCACAATTCACCGCAACTCGCTCGTCTGTAAGGGATGCTGGTGAGTATGCAGCAATGATGCTACTCGATATCATTGACAAACCCGATAGGGCACCCACAACAAAACTACTTGACGCACCACTGGTCATCGGTGCATCTACTGGGCCGGTGAACAGCAGCAAAGTGCGCTAATGCTAGACGCCATTATCATTGGCGGTGGGCACAACGGACTTGTTTGTGCGAATTACCTCGCCTTGGGCGGAAAAACAGTTCAAGTACTTGAACGAAGATCCGTGTTGGGCGGCGCTGCAGTAACCGAAGAGTTTCATCCAGGATTTAGCAATTCAGTTGCCTCGTACACTGTTAGCTTGCTCCATCCGAAAGTGATAAAGGAGCTTGAACTACACGAGCATGGACTGAACATCGTGCACCGTAAAGTCAATAACTTCTGGCCCCTCGACAATGGCAACTTCCTCGCTTTTCCTGTTGGTTCCGATGCGCTAAAAAAAGAGATCGCATTATTTTCCGAACACGATGCCAATGCGCTTGATCGCTACTTCAGAGACGTTGGCATGGTCGCTGATTTAATTCGCGAGTTTTTACTTGAAACGCCTCCTAATGCTGGTGGCGGTATCAAAGACATATTTAAGACAGCAAAATTGGGTAATCGCATCAGAAAGCTATCTCTGGAAGATGAGCGTATTGTGCTTGATATCTTCACTAAAAGCGTTTCAGACTTTCTCGATTTCTATTTTGAAAATGAACACGTCAAGGGTGCGTTCGCGTTTGATGGCATTGTCGGAAACTATGCTGATACCACCACTCCAGGCTCTGCGTATATTTTAATGCACCATGCTTTTGGTGAAGTCAATGGTGTAAAGGGTGTTTGGGGGCATGCAATCGGTGGTATGGGCGCTATAACGCAGGCAATGGCACGCTCAGCACGAAACAAAGGCGTTGCTATCAAAACGGATTGCGCCGTCAAAAAAGTGCTGGTTAAAGGCAAGCGAGCCTGCGGTGTCGAGTTGGAATCGGGCGAAGTAGTCGAGGCGCACACCATAGTATCCAACCTTAATCCGTCTTTGCTATACAACGCACTTGTTGACCACGAACATTTACCCGAAGACTTTTCGCGACGAATCAAACGTTATAAAAACGGTTCAGGTACGTTTCGAATGAACGTGGCGTTAAGCGAGCTTCCGCAGTTTACTTGTATGGCAAAACAGTCGCGTGCTAGCGATGATCACTTAACGGGAGGCATCATCATCGGTGCAACGCCCGACTATATCAATCAAGCCTATCGCGATGCATTGCAACACGGTTGGTCTAAAAAACCCATCGTCGAAATGCTTATCCCGTCCACACTGGACAACACGCTGGCTCCCGAAGGACAGCACGTTGCCAGTCTGTTTTGCCAACAATTTGATCCAACTGTCGACTGGGATAAGTATCGAGACAAAGCCGCTGATCTAATCTTGGATCAAGTAGAGCAAGTTGCGCCCGGGTTTAAGCAGTTGGTTGTGGGGCAACAAATTATGAGCCCACTGGATTTGGAACGCACGTTTGGCTTGATCAATGGCGACATCATGCACGGCCACATGAGTCTTGATCAGATGTTCAGCGCACGCCCTCTACTCGGACACGGCAACTACCGTTCGCCTATTGCTGGCTTGTATATGTGTGGTGCAGGCACACACCCTGGTGGCGGTGTAACAGGTGTACCAGGGCATAATGCGGCACGCGAGGTTTTGTATGACACAGCGTAACAGGTTGCCCGAACATTCAGCGCAACATCGTGTTAGGTCTGTCGATCGGCTACAGCTTGTTGATAGTCGTCAAGTTGTTTGATTAGTTGCTGACCCGAAGGTACATTTAAGCGCGAGCAGAACTCATTCCACACAGCTCCATAGGGCATGTCTTTCAACTCTTCTGTGATCATAAAGCGAGTAGTGAAATCCAATGCTGTTTCTGCCTGCCTCAACTTATCTAACGGCATCAGCAGAGCGCGAAGCAGCGCTTTTTGCATATTGCGTGTACCGATAACCCACGCAGCAGTGCGACTAATGGTTGCATCAAAAAAGTCCAGGCCAATATGGGTACGACCAAGTAGATTGCCACTGACCAATTCATTCGCCATAGCTTGAATATCATCATTCAACAAGATGACATGATCGCTATCCCATCGCATTGGACGCGATACGTGTAACAGGATTTCATCAAGTGACAAAGCACACGCCGACAACTTATCTGCGATATTTTCGGTCGGGTGAAAGTGCCCCATATCCAAACATAATAATGTGCCCTTCCTGATAGCGTAGCCCAAGTAAAATTCATGACTACCAACGGTGCAAGCTTCAACGCCAATACCAAAGAGCTTGCTTTCAACCGCATCTAACAATTGCGACTTTTCAAAAGGTTGCGCAAGCATTTCATCCAACGAGCTTTCCAAACGTGCCCGCGCAGCCATCCGGTCTATAGGAATATCTTTATATCCATCGGGAACCCAGATATTGTTAACAGCCGGAGACTGAAGTTCAGCACCCATGCGCGCTGCAATTTCTCGACACCGTTTGCCATGTTCAATCCAGAAGTCCCGAATACCTTTGTCGGGATGAGATAAGGTTAGGTTGTCGTCTGCTTTAGCATGCGCGAAAAACGTCGGGTTAAAATCCAGACCAATCTTTTGCTCTTTCGCCCAATCAACCCACGGAGCAAAATGATGATATTCAATAGCATCTCTATCCGGTGATTCATCGGTATCAAAATACATCGCATGTAAATTCAGGCGATGCGATCCTGGTATCAACGAAAACGCAGACTCAAGATCGGCGCGCAATTCATCGGGTGTGCGTGCTCTACCCGGATGATTGCCGGTTGCCTGAATGCCACCACCCGATGTGCCGGATTGATTTTCAAACCCAACAACATCATCACCTTGCCAACAATGCACCGAGATTGCAATGTCACTCAACGCAGCAATAGCGGTTTCGGTGTCGATACCCCACTCGGAAAACATCTCCCGAGCTAAAGAATAATGAGTTGCGCTCATGACCTTCTCCTCTGGTTATTAGCGGGTAAAGGCTTCCTTGTTACCCGCATCAACATTGATGATATTACCGGTTGATTTAGCTGATACGTCCGCAGCAAAAAAGTATGTGGCTTCAGCGATATCTTCAGGCAACACGGATCGCTTTAGCATTGATCGTTGACGGTACATTTCTTCCAAACCTTGTTTGTCAGTGCCGTGTGTATCGGCCCGCTGATCCAACCACTCGCCTTCCCAGATTTTTGATCCGCGTAAAACAGCATCCGGGTTAACCACATTAACTCGCACACCAATATCTGCCCCTTCTAACGCCAAGCATCGTGCAAGATGGATCTCCGAGGCCTTGGCTGTACAGTACGCTGATGCATTCGGGCTGGCCGCCAAACCGTTTTTGGAACCGATAAAAATAATGGAGCCGCCCATGTTCTGCGTGCGCAACAATTTAAAGGTTTCACGCGAAGCAAGAAAATAGCCAGTACTGAGGATATCCATATTTCGGTTCCACAGCTCCAACGTAGTTTCTTCAACAGGTGCTGAGGATGCGATACCGGCATTAGAAACCAAAATATCAACCCCGCCAAATTCAACTGCTGCATCCGCCAGTGCTGCGGCAACAGAGGATTCATCTGTTACGTTCATTATCACCGTGCGAACCACATCGGCACCCACACGCTCGCGGAACTTCTCGGCTGTTTGCTTGAGCCCGTCTTCATTGATATCGGCTAATACAACGCAACAACCTTCTGCCAGAAAACGTTCTGCGGTTGATGAACCAATACCACCGGCACCGCCAGTGATTAGAGCAACGCGGCCAGCTAATGATTTGGGTTTGGGCATGCGTTGCAGCTTAGCTTCCTCCAATAGCCAATACTCAATATCGAAGGCTTCCTGTTCGGGTAATCCAACATACTCACTGACTGCCGACGAACCGCGCATAACGTTAATGGCATTGACATAAAACTCGCCAGAAATTCGGGCCGTTGCTTTGTCTTTTGCGAAAGTCAACATGCCAACGCCTGGCACGAGATAAACTACCGCGTTTGAATCTCGTATAGCCGGCGAATTATCGCGTTTGCACCGTTCGTAATACGCCGCATAGTCTTCTCTATAAGCGGCGATCAATGCCGGCAGCTCTGACAACACTGCGTCTATGTTATTGGTAGCGGGATCGAATGGCACAACCAATGGCCGAATTTTCGTGCGTAAAAAATGATCCGGACAAGAAGTACCGAGCGCTGCAAGCGGTTCCATTTGCTGCGCATTAACGAACTCCAGCACGGCATCGCTATCCATAAAATGCCCAACCATGTGCTGGTTATGCGACACAAATCCGCGTATCGCAGGCATTAACTGAGCCGCGATCGCGCGTCGGGCATCGGCATCAAGGCTGGCGTGTTTTGCGCCGCCAAACGCTGCACTGTCTTTGGTTTTTTGCGACAGCCAAGCCGTTGCTTTATTGATGACATCAATCGTCATGTCATAACAGTCTTTCGCGGTATCAGCCCAGGTGAACAATCCATGACTGGCGAGCACGACGCCATCAGCTTGCGGATTTTCCAGACAAAACTTTTCCAACCAAAGACCCAACTCGTAACCGGGTCGCTTCCATGGTAACCAACCAATGCGATCGCCAAAAACTTCCTGAGTTAGCTCTTGAGAATTGCTGGATGCTGCAATGGCAATGATGGCATCGGCATGCACATGATCAACGTGTTTTTTGGGTACGTAGGCGTGTAGCGGTGTATCGATTGAAGCGGCGCGTGAATTCAGATTGAACGTGCAATGAGGTAGGTAGGCCACCATCTCATCTTCATGCTCGTCGCCACGGTACAGTGGTTTAAGTGCCTCTAACTTCTGCATGTACAAAGTGGCAAAGCCATCCATGTTGATCGAGCCAATATCGCCGCCCGACCCCTTAACCCACAGCACTTCAACGCTTTCGCCACTGAGCGGATCTTTTTCCATGACTTTTGCCGAGGTGTTGCCACCCCCGTAGTTAGTGACACGCTTGTCAGAACCAAGGATATTGGAGCGATATAGCAACAGCTCAGGCTCACTTTTGCCCTGTGCAACCTTGTCGTCCCAGCGGTTAATGAGCAGTTCAGACTCTTGTGTTTTCAAAATAAGCATCTCGGGACGTAGTACGTCGTCTGCGAAAAGAATATGCCAAACAATGCGCTGATACTCACGAAAAGTCAATCACTAACAATCAAATTCATCCACTTCGTGTCCATTTTTGATTACTTATGAAATATTTTGATTGACACAGTGAAATTTTAGCGCCAGTATGGTTAGACACTAGGGGGAGCAAATGCACGAGAAAGAACGTCACAAGATTATTTTGTCGGCCGTACAAGACCGGCCAGTGGCAACAGTGACGGATCTGCGCAGCCTGACGCAAGTATCGGAAGCAACCATCCGCCGTGACATTGCCGCCCTGCACATGCAAAAAAAATTACGCCGCGTAAGAGGTGGTGCAGAAGCCGTTAATCCACCACAATTTGTGGGTTTGGCAGGCCGTCCTTTTTCAGTAAACGAAACCCGACAGATAAAACAAAAGCAAGCGATTGCGCAACGTGCGGTCGATCTGTGCGAAGACGGCGATTCCATCATTATTAATGGTGGTACAACAACTTTCCAGATGGTGCACCCGCTAGCGTTGCGGTGTTGCCAGATATTCACAAACTCTTTCCCTATTGCGGAACATCTACTCAAACACTCAAAGAACAACATCATGCTATCCGGAGGCGTTATCTATCGGGAGCAGAACATTATCCTGTCGCCGTTTGATAACGATGTTACGCGTAACTTCTACGCAAAACGCATGTTTATGGGAGCGCAAGGTCTTGCGTCACTGGGACTCATGGAAGCTGATCCATTAATAATACAAGCCGAACAAAAACTGATAAACCAAACCGATGAGCTGGTTGTTTTGGTCGACAGCACAAAATTTGAAAGTCGGTCCAGTTTAGTCCTTTGCCCGTTAGCGCGCATCGACACTGTGATAACCGATGAAGGCATTTCAGATAAAGCAGCAGCCATGCTTGAAGCTGCAGAAGTAACACTGATCGTCGCCGATACCGGCGCCGCACAGCACGAGGATCAGGCTGCCTCATAAATCAGCCTACATCGTTGAGACACTGTGGAGAAGAGAGATGATGAAAAACAAACCTATAAAACTGGTGGCAGGGTTTTTCCTTGCGACAAGCTTGTTTTCCGGCAATGCGTTTGCGCAGGACAACATGCGTATAGCGCTAGTGGTGAAAGCTTTGGGTATTGGCTTTTTTGAAGCCGCTGCCAAGGGCGCGGAAGAAGCAGCTGCCGAACTTGGCAATGTTGAGATTATTTATACAGGCCCAACTGACACAACGGCTGAAGGGCAAATTGAAGTGATCAATTCACTGATTGCGCAGAACGTTGATGCAATTGCCATTTCAGCAAACGATCCCGATGCATTAGTTCCTGCATTAAAGAAAGCAATGCAACGTGGTATCACTGTTATCTCATGGGACTCAGGCGTCGCTGAAGAAGGACGTCAGATGCATTTGAATCCATCATCAAACGCACTTATCGGTAACATGATTATCAAACTTGCTGCAGATCACCTACCTGATGGCGGTCAAGTGGCTGTGTTGTCGGCCTCAGCAACCGCGACCAATCAAAACATCTGGATAGAAGAGATGAATAAGGTCATGGGCAACTATCCAGGGATAGAAGTCGTGGCAACGGTGTACGGAGATGACTTAGCAGACAAGTCTTATCGTGAAGCACAAGGCCTCATGCAATCTTATCCGGAGCTTGATGCGATTATTGCACCGACTTCAGTGGGTATTGTGGCGGCCGCACAAGCGGTGGACGATGCAGGTAAATCCGGCACCATCAACGTAACTGGTTTAGGTCTTCCATCGGAAATGGCAGGCGCTATTGAAAGCGGCGCATCAAAATCATTCGCTATTTGGAACCCGATTGATCTTGGTTATTCCGCCACGATGATCGCTCA
This sequence comes from uncultured Granulosicoccaceae bacterium, assembly GCA_964390335.1. Classification (GTDB taxonomy): domain Bacteria; phylum Pseudomonadota; class Gammaproteobacteria; order Granulosicoccales; family Granulosicoccaceae; genus Granulosicoccus. Next base: position 43,261 of record CAYMHU010000011.1, read on the forward strand.
CGCACTTGCGTCCGATAAAGCAACTGCAGAGGCAGGTGCAGAAATTCCGATGGGTCGTATGGGCACGATCACGCTTGACGATACCACCTCAGGCGCGATGGCCGATCCGTTCGTCTACGATAGCTCCAACATCGACGACTTCAAGTCCATCTTCTAAATCAGAAGTCCCCGCCTCGGCGCACTGGTGCGTCGAGGCTACTCACAAAGTTGATTTGCCTATGCACGCAACAACTGCACAGTCCGACACCTACAAGCCACCGGTGTTGTCCCTTGAAGGCATCACCAAAATCTTTCCTGGTGTCAAAGCCCTTGATAACATCAAGCTCGAATTATTCCCCGGCGAAGTAACAGCATTGGTCGGTGAAAATGGCGCAGGTAAATCAACTGTTGTCAAAATCCTTACCGGTATTTATCAGCCCGATGAAGGCACCATCGTGGTAGATGGCGAACATACACATTTACCAACAGCACAGTCCGCAGCAGAAAAAGGTATTACCGCCATTCATCAGGAAACTGTGCTGTTTGATGAACTATCGGTAGCCGAAAATATTTTTCTTGGACACGCACCACGCGGCGCATTCGGATTGATTAACCGTTCTCTCATGGTGGAAAAAGCTGCGGCAATTCTCGAGAGTATTGGTGCCGAAATTGATCCTACTCATCGGTTGCGAGATTTAGGCATTGCCAACAAACACCTTGTTGCTATAGCACGCGCACTTTCTACTGATGCCCGGGTTGTCATCATGGACGAACCTACAGCAGCACTTAGTCACAAAGAAATCCAGGAACTTTATGAGTTAATCGAAACACTCAAAGCCCAGAACAAAGCCATACTATTTATCAGCCATAAGTTTGATGAGATTTTTCGCATAGCAGATCGATTTACTGTTTTTCGAGATGGCCAGTTTGTGGCCGAAGGACGCATTGATGACATAAAGGAAGGTGAGCTTGTAAAGATGATGGTTGGCCGCGATGTAAATCAGATCTTCCCTGAACGAGAGCCAAACATTGGCGAAGCGATATTGCAAGTGGACAACATGAGTCACCCAACGGAATTTGCCGACATGAGCTTTACGCTTTGCCGGGGTGAAATTCTCGGCTTTTATGGCTTGGTTGGTGCAGGTCGATCTGAATTCATGCAATCACTTTTTGGCATCACGCGCGCAACAAGCGGCACGATCAGCATCGACGGTGAACCAATTACCATTCGCTCTCCAGCCGATGCAGCCGGAGCAGGTATCGTCTATGTACCAGAAGACCGGGGAACTCAAGGCGCAATTACAGCGCTACCCATTTTTCAGAACATCACATTACCTTCACTTAAGCAAACCTCGAGAAAAGGGTTTATCCGCTTGGCTGAAGAATTTGCACTGGCACGCGAATACACGCAACGGCTTGATCTGCGAGCAGCATCGCTCGACACACCAGCTGGCAATTTATCCGGTGGTAATCAACAAAAAGTGGTTATTGCCAAATGGCTTGCCACCCAACCCAAAGTCATCATTCTTGATGAACCTACTAAAGGTATCGATATCGGCTCCAAAGCGGCTGTACACGAATTTATGGCTGAGCTCGCTGCACTTGGCTTAGCCGTTATTATGGTGAGCTCCGAGATTCCGGAAATCATTGGCATGTCAGATCGCGTTATTGTTATGCGCGAAGGTCGACGTGTTGCCGAAGTTTCCGGCCAAGACCTCACACCCGAAACCCTGGTTCGTCATGCAGCAGGGATTTAGGAGGCGATTATGCTACGCAAGATGATTACATCACGCGAAGCGCTGCTACTCGGCGCTATCGCCATATTATTGGGATTGATTTCACTGCGTTTTCCAGGCTTCGTTGCGCCATCAAATCTTGCTGGTGTGTTTAACGATACCTCGCCGCTGATATTGCTCGCCATTGGCCAGATGATTGTCATACTGACTAAGTGCATTGATTTATCAGTCGCTGCCAACCTTGCACTTACCGGCATGGTGGTGGCAATGATCAACGTTGCTTTTCCGAATCTTCCGGTCGCGTTCATTCTGATCATTGCCGTAATGCTCGGTACATTGATGGGCATGGTGAATGGTCTTTTAGTTTGGAAGCTCGATATTCCACCCATCGTAGTAACGCTTGGCACAATGACTATCTTTCGTGGGATTATTTTTCTTATCTCTGATGGAAAGTGGGTTAACAGTCATGAAATGAGCCCAGCCTTTAAAGCATTCCCGCGCACCGAATTACTTGGGCTACCCATGCTGAGTTGGATCGCCATCATAGCCGTGATCATCTTTAGTATTGTCATGTCACGCACCACTTTTGGCCGCGCTGCCTATGCCGCGGGTGGCAACAGTCACGCCGCCACCTACGCTGGTATTGACGTTGGCCGAACCCAGTTTCTTGCGTTTACATTGTCCGGCGCACTTGCCGGATTGACTGGCTATCTTTGGGTATCGCGCTACGCGGTAGCGTATGTCGATATTGCTGGTGGCTTTGAATTGGATGTAGTGGCCGCGTGTGTCATTGGTGGCATTGCCATTAATGGCGGTATTGGTACGATCGCCGGCGCGTTACTTGGCGCGTTGTTTCTAGGCGTTGTTAAGAATGCCTTGCCCGTGGTGAACATATCCCCATTCTGGCAACTCGCCATTTCAGGTGCAGCGATTATTATCGCCGTTGCACTCAATGCCCGTGCCAATCGAACCAAGGGGCGGATCATATTAAAATCAGCGGAGCAAGTAGCATGAGTAGTAGCAATCCATCCGCCGATGCACCCAACCTAATTCCTGATCGTATCCAATCGCGATTCGAGCGCAGCTTAAAGAGCTGGGAAAGCCTGTTGCTGTTAGTAGCTATAATTATATTTGTTATTAACTCGTTTGCCTCACCGTACTTTCTCAATGCCTGGAACCTGAGTGATGCCACGTTTAATTTCACCGAAAAAGCTATGATCGCTTTTGCTTTGGCTTTGTTGATCATAGCCGGCGAAATCGACTTATCAGTTGCTGCGATTATCGCGCTTGCGTCCACCGCAATGGGAGCCGCAGTTCAGGCGGGTGCAGGTACGCCTGTGTTAGTGCTTGTTGGTCTAGGTACAGGATTACTGTGCGGAGCGTTTAACGGGTGGTTGGTTACTCGACTAGCCTTGCCATCGATTGTAGCAACCATCGGTACAATGAGCTTGTTCCGCGGTATCAGCTACATCATCCTGGGTGACCAAGCATTTCGCGGCTATCCCACCGATTTCGCCTTCTTCGGTCAGGGCTACGTGTTCTGGGTCATCTCGTTTGAGTTTGTGTTGTTTACCTTACTGGCTGTCATTTATGGCGTGCTGTTACACAAAACTAATTTCGGGCGAGCCGTTTATGCCATCGGTAACAACCCCACTGGTGCATTGTTCTCCGGCATTCGCGTTGCCCGCGTGAAGTTTATTTTGTTCTTACTGACAGGTTTAATGTCGGGTGTTGCAGCAATCTGCCTCACATCCAGACTCGGTTCGACACGTCCATCCATTGCTATGGGATGGGAGCTTGAGATTGTTACGATGGTTGTACTCGGTGGTGTAAATATCCTGGGTGGCTCAGGCACATTGCCGGGAGTTGTTATCGCCGCTTTTGTTATGGGCCTGGTCACCTTCGGCTTGGGACTACTGAATGTGCCCGGCATCGTGATGTCGATTGTGATTGGTACGCTATTGATTGGTGTTATTGCACTGCCGAGGCTATGGCATAAATGGAGACACCCATAATGGAAAAATACGCATTCAAAATGCAATTAAACCCGGGTTGCGAAGCAGAATATCGCAAACGCCATGATGAAATCTGGCCTGAGCTAACTAAGCTATTGCAAGATGCTGGCATCAGTGATTATTCCATCCATCTTGATGCAGACACCAACATACTCTTTGGTGTACTGTGGCGAACCAACGACCACACCATGGATGCTTTACCGGCTACCGACATCATGCAACGCTGGTGGCAACACATGGCCGACATCATGGAAACGCATGACGACAACCAGCCAATTGCTACCGAATTAAAAACCGTTTTTCACTTGCCATGAGCTCTGGCCACGTTGCCGTTATCGATATAGGCAAAACCAATGCAAAATTGGTATTGGTTAATGCCGTTGATCTGACAGAACTCGACATCACCACCATACCCAACACCGTTATCGATACGAAACCTTGGCCGCATTACGATACCGAGGCAATTTGGACATTTTTAATCGATGGGCTGCGAACATTCCATGCCAGTCATGGCATTGATGTTATTTCCATAACAACGCATGGAGCCTGTGCAGCGCTCATTGCAGCCGATGGCACTCTCGCCGCACCGATACTTGATTACGAATTCGATCTCGACGATACGGCGGAAGAATACGATCGGATAAGACCAACGTTTGATGAGACAGGATCACCAAGACTGCCGGGTGGTTTGAACATTGGTGCGCAGCTACATTGGCAATTTTCCGTCGACACCAACTTGTACGCTCGCACGCGGCACATCGTTACCTATCCTCAGTATTGGGCTCATCGTTTGACCGGTGTTGCCGCAACGGACGTAAGCTCTTTAGGATGTCATACCGATTTATGGAATCCCACCGAACGATGCTTTTCTACCTTGGTTGATACGCTCGAGATCAAAGACAAAATTGCGCCAGTTCGACAACCCAGCGATGTGCTAGGTTCGCTATTACCTGAGATTGCAAATCTAACGGGTCTCCGTGAAAGCACCCCGGTTCATTGCGGTATTCACGATTCCAACGCATCACTGCTACCGCATGTCCTGCAACACACACCTCCGTTCAGTGTGGTTTCCACTGGCACTTGGGTTATTGCCATGTCTATTGGCGGAAGTCAGGTGACACTAGACTCAAACAAAGACACGCTGATTAACGTCAATGCCATGGGCGATCCCGTTCCTTCAGCACGGTTTATGGGCGGGCGAGAATACGAGTTAGCGACTCAACAATCTTATCCCGAACCAACGGAAGACGCACTGGTAGCCGTATTAACAGATAAACTCATGTTACTACCCGCACTCATGCCCAATACCGGTCCGTATCAAGGCAAACAATCTACTTGGTGGCAAAACAACGAACCGCCTGTTGGCTCGATGCAACGAGGCGCCGCTGTTGCTCTGTATCTTGCACTGGTCACATCGCAGTGTTTGGAACTGATTGGTCATAAAGGCGCTGTGATTGTGGAAGGTCCGTTTTCAGATAACTGGGTGTATCTGGCTATGTTGCGCGCAAGCACGCAATCACCCGTGTTGAGCGCAGTTGGCATGACCGGTACCAGTCAGGGAGCGGCGTTATTAACCGATATAGATCGCAACCGCCCAGTTAACTGCAATGAGATCAAGCCGCAGAATGAGCTCATCAGCGAGCTCATGCGCGAGTATGCCAAGGCTTGGGCGTTAGTGGTTCAAGAGGGCAGTGGCAATCCAATCAGATAACCAAGCCGACAGTCATGCTCATATCATCGCAATGATATCAACGCGCCAGCCAGCCACCATCAACGTTCAGAACAGCGCCGGTGATGTAGTCAGATGCACGCGACGACAAGAATACCGCTGTGCCAGCAATATCCACAGGGTCGCCCCAACGACCTGCCGGTATTCGAGATAAGATCTCCGCTGATCGCTTCGGGTCTTCGCGAAGCGCCGTTGTGTTATCGGTTGCGATATACCCCGGTGCAATCGCATTCACATTGATATTGCTTGCAGCCCATTCATTGGCAAGTACTTTTGTTAACCCAGCAACACCATGCTTCGATGCAGTGTAAGACGGTACTCGAATACCACCCTGGAAGGACAACAACGATGCGATGTTGATGACTTTCGCCGGTGTTTTATTTTGCAACGCTTGTTTGGCGAACGCCTGAGTAGTAAAAAACAACGCCTTTAGATTCACGTTCAGCACATCGTCCCAATCTTGTTCCCCAAAATCCACAGAATCTTCGCGCCGAATAATGCCAGCATTGTTAACCAGGATATCTAAATCGCTGCGCTTGGCGATAGCATCGCTACCGGCCATTGGGTTGGAGAGGTCAATAAGCAGCTCTTCAGCTGAGCCTTGATTATCCTTAATTGTGGATAGCGTTTGCTCACAAGATCGCCGTCCGGCACACACAATATGTGCACCGGATTTAGCAAGTTCAACTGCAATAGCCTGCCCGATACCCGCGTTCGCACCGGTTACCAGCGCGCGCTTGCCCGATAGATCAAACAGGTTCAACGCAAATCCTCCATCGCCACCATATCAACATCTTTGTAATCAACGTTGTCGCCAGCCATTGCCCAGCAAAACGTGTAGCTGCCAGTTCCAGCGCCGCAGTGAATGGACCATGGTGGAGAGACGACCACTTCTTCGTTACTCATCACAATGTGCCGCGTTTCCTGAGGTTCACCCATGAAGTGAAAAACGCGGTTCTCTTCAGCCAAATCGAAATACAGATACGCTTCCATACGTCGATCGTGCAAATGCGCTGGCATAGTGTTCCATACAGAACCACCATGGAATACCGTGTACCCCATGACCAGTTGACAGCTTTCCATGACTTCCGGATGCACGAACATATAAATGGTGCGATCGTTTGCCGTTTCAGCTGAACCCAAAGACAAACTTGCCGCATCTTTTAATTGCACGAGCTTATTAGGCAGGGTTCGATGTGCCGGCGCCGATACGATATAGAAGCGACCTTGCCCTGAAAATGTAACAGCCCCTGCCCCCATACCTAAGTAAAGAATATCGCCCTTGCCAAGCTCGTGGGTATCGTCTCCGCATTTGAGGACGCCAGGTTCGCCGATATTCAAAATACCCATTTCCCGACGGTCTAATATGCTGGGCGTGCCTGCTTCGGCCACATGATCAAGCACTAACTCACCACCATCGGGAACGGCACCGCCGACAATCATTCTGTCGTAGTGGGTGTACTTCAGATTGATCTCACCATTTTTGAATAAACCAGGCACATGAAACGCATCGCGCAACTGGGTTGTGTCCATTGCTTTGGTTGCTGTCGGGTCGACCGCATACATTGATGTTACGTTTACCATCTACTTATCCTTTATAAAAAATCATCACGACGTGGTGTGAAGCAATCAACCAGTTCACCTGGTTCCATACAAACACACCCATGTTCTGCGTTAGCGGGAATGACAAAACTGTCGCCTGCAGCAACTTCGGATTCAACACCGTTAATGCTGAATTTGAAGCGACCACTCTTCACGTAGGTGGATTGCACGTGTGGATGATTGTGCAGTGCACCCTCAGCGCCTTTATTGAACGAAAACAAGACCACCATGAGATCTTGATGATCCGCAAGCACCTGACGAGTAACGCCGTCCCCGGACGGAACGGTTGGAAACTGACTCATCTTGAAACCTCTCAACTAGTATACTAGACTACAAGTATAACTGTATTTGGCAATGTATGGAAAAAGAATATGAGGTAGAGCGTCCAGGCAGTAGGCTTGTTGCACGGTGGCATCCACTGCGTTGTCAGCACCACTAACGAATCGAGATTCGGGCAGTTTTTAATTCAGCTGTGGCGGACGCGCGTCCCGAATCAAGTCGTCAATATTCAATGCCGCTTCCAATCCGTCCGCCAGCTCATCCAAATCTTTATCTATTTCGCTTTCATAGCTCAACGAACTTGCTGAACCCGCTACCAAACTATCAAGCCACCAAGACCGAAACGCATCGCTTGAAAAAATACCGTGCACGTAAGTGCCCTGAATATTTCCCTTGGCATTCAGCGCACCATCCACACTATTCTCAAGCCTGAGCATAGGGCGCGACGAATCAGGACCTGCCGTTCGCCCCATATGGATTTCATACCCGTTAATTGTCGCGTTGCATTGCAAGCTGACGCCCGTGACTTGACGTGTGCTTTTCTTTTCTATCATGTGCGTCACAACGTCGAGTAAACCAAGCCCGTTGATAGAGCTGACATTACCGTCAACTAAATCCGGATCGTGAATAGTATTACCCAGCAGCTGGTACCCACCGCACAAACCCATGACCCGACCGCCACTTCTGGCAAAGGCTATGATGTCGTGATCCCAGCCTTGTTCCCGCATGAATTGCATATCTCCCGTGCTGGATTTTGTACCGGGAATAATGATGGCATCAACATCTAATGGAATGGGTGATCCTGGTGGAACAAAAAACACGGTAACGTTGGACTCCGCCCGCAATGGATCCACGTCATCAAAATTGGCTATGCGTGACAGCATCGGCACGGCAATGGATACCGAGCCGCGCTTGTTACTGCGAGGAGTTCCTGAAGATTGATCAAGCACTACGGCATCTTCCTGAGGTAACCTTAAAGCGCTTGGCAACCACGGGATAACACCACGACAAGGCCACTGCGTTAGCTGTTCAATGGCCGTAACGCCATCTTCAAACAACGCGGGGTCACCTCGAAAGCGATTAATAATAAAACTAACAATCATGGCAGCATCGGCGGAATCAATAACGCGTTGCGTACCGGCAACAGCAGCAATAACACCGCCACGGTCAATATCACCAATCAAACACACCGGCGCATTGACTGCACGCGCAAACCCCATATTCGCGATATCGTGTTGCCGCAGATTAATCTCAGCCGGACTACCTGCCCCTTCAACCAGTACCAGCTCATATTGTTCAGTCAGACGCGTGAAGCTTTGAACAACCGCATCGCGTAAGGTGGCTCTCTGGTGTGACATGTAATCACTCGCAGTTAATGTTTTGTGTACCTGCCCGTGCACGATTATTTGCGCCACTCTATCGCTTTGCGGTTTGATCAGTACCGGGTTAAAGTCAGTATGGAGTGTTAATCCACAAGCGCGCGCCTGCAGCGCTTGCGCACGACCAATCTCGCCACCATCAACACACGCGGCTGCGTTGTTCGACATGTTCTGCGGCTTAAAAGGCGCAACTGAGATACCACGCCGGTGCGCAATGCGACATAAACCGGCAACCAGGGTTGACTTCCCTACATCCGACCCGGTGCCTTGAAACATTAATACGCGAGAGTTCATACCAAACCCAGACTAGTAATCAATGCCTTGCTGAGCATTAATGCCACTTTGGAACGGATGCTTCACTTCCTGCATATCACTGACCAAATCCGCATACTCGATTAATTCCGGCTTGGCATCTCGCCCGGTTAGAATAACGCTGGTTCGTTTATGCCGTGATGCAACACCAGCGATCACGTCTTCAATATTCAAATAGTCGTAGCGCAATGCAATATTGATTTCATCGAGCACGATTAAATCGTAGTCACCGCTACGCATCATTTCCTGAGCCTTATGAAAAGCAGCAACCGCCGCGGCCGTGTCGCTGTCTAGATCTTGTGTATTCCAGGTAAAACCATCGCCCATGGTGAACCAGTGCACCTGATCGGGAAATTTCTCGAAAAATTGCCGCTCACCTGTCACCCATTTACCTTTAATAAACTGTACAACGCCTACTTGATTTCCCCAGCCCATGGCGCGAGCAACAACCCCGAAAGCTGAGCTGGACTTACCTTTTCCGTTGCCGGTATGAACCAATACTAAGCCTCTATCGGGCTTAACATTACGTGCCGTCTTTGCTTTTTGTTCTTGTTGCAACGCACTCATTTGTTGTTTGTGCTCTTCGGCCTTACTCACTGTTCTCTCCAATAATTGGGCTATGCGTTTGCGTCACAATCGAGTCAAGCTGACTCAGCTGGACATTGCTAGTTGGAATCGCTAACGCTATCGCTGCTGGTTATTGATTGCATGCTAATGCGCTCTTGCTCTAATTCACGGATAAGATCAACGGTCCACGGACCACCGCAAATCGTTTGCGAACTGGGAATAGAGATGACTTTGGTCTTTAGGCCTCTGTGTTTTAACGCGGGATGAACACTAAGTGCCTGTCCTCTGGACCAAGTATCAGGACTGTATGGAGATTCAAACAGTGCATCCGGCGCTAACGTAATCAGGGACTCAAGCGACAAGCTACCGTAGCTGCCAATACCTTTATCGGTTGCCACATTATGCCAACCGGCGAGCTTTAGCGACTGACCTCGTAAACTGTTATCGCCTACTGTATAACCGTTGGGATCATAAACTGCAGCTCTGGGTTTTGATTCGGTGACCGATGACAGCGCCGCCAACTGTTGCTGCATACGCACAACTTCCTGCTGACCAACCTCGGCTCGGCCGAGCCATCGCGACACTTGCAGTACATTGTCTTGCAACGCCTCAATTGAATCAGCAATCGGTAATATCTCCACTCTAAGCCCAACGGATTCCAGCAATTGCAATGTGTAACGAGAGGTATACTGCCCTGCGATGACAAGATCGGGCTGCAACGGTAAAACCTCTTCAACGTGCCCAGTGTTTGTGGGAAAACGTTTTGCCATATCAGCATAAACCGACCCTGCCGGGTCATGCGACAAATGAGACAAAGATAAGATTTGAGAGTCGTCTGCGAACGCCAGCACCAGTTGATCAGCACATAAATTGATGGACACTACTGTGGGCAATGCTGGCTTATCAGCTGGTGTTGAACTCGTTGAAATAGAAACAGGTTGAGGTTGCGATTGCGGTTGACTTTGAGATTGCGCATACACCATCGCCTGAGCAGAGGCGAACAAAAAACCAAACATGAGCAATGTGACGCGCACGCTCATCAGACACGACGCAATGCGGTCAACGATGGTTGTTGACCACCGATGACAGCGATTTCAACACCATAAACCGATCGTACGTTATGGGGGTTCAACACATCCATGGGTAAACCACTGGCGACAACTCGGGCGTCATTCATTAGATACACTCGATCGCAATAGCGAGCGGCCAACGTCAAATCATGCAATACAACAATACAAGCACGCTCTGTAGTGCAAAACGTTTTTAATAAATCCATGATTTGCAGTTGGTGCCCAATATCAAGCGCCGCCGTAGGTTCATCAGCCAACAACACCGACGGCTCCGATGCCAATGCTCTTGCCAACATTACCCGAGTTAGTTCACCGCCTGATAACGTTGTTACCGATTGGTCCTGGAATGATAAACAATCGGTTGCTTCCATAACCTCATGCACCAACTGGTGATCTTCATCCGTGGGTGATTGCCAGCGAGAGAGATACGGTATTCGTCCCAGCATCACAAGATGCTTCACGCTGACAGGCCAGTGCGCCATGGATAACTGCTCTAGCCACCCGAGCTGCTGCGCACGTTGATTTGCAGCGTACTGTCCGATTGGTTTATCGTGCAGCATAACTTGGCCTGTATCAGGCTCATTCAGTCCAGCGAGTGTACTGAGTAATGTCGATTTACCAGCGCCATTAGGCCCGATTAAACCGACAAGCTCGCCTCGATCAAGATGTATATCGACATCATCCACCAGCACACGATTACCACGGGTCTCGGTGATGGACTCGCCTTTTAGCAGACAATCGCCTGCACGCTTATCACTATCGATAACCATCACGTCGACTTCTGAGAATTAAGTGTAAAAAGAACGGCGCACCCACTAGCGATGTCAGCACACCTACTTTCATCGCGGTTGGTGTTGGTATGAGACGCACACCGATATCAGCTGCCAGTAGCATTGCACTACCGCCTAAAGCCGATGCGAACAACAACCGGCGAGGTTCGTAGCTGACCCACGGTCTGAGTAAGTGAGGAACCACCAAACCAATAAACCCGATCATCCCAGTGGTTGCCACACTGGCACCAACAGCCAAAGAGACTGCTATAAAAATACGCCAGCGTAAACGTCCATGATCTACTCCGAGACTTTGCGCTGTGCGCTCACCCAAGGTTAAGGCATCGAGTTGACGACCAACACCCACTAACAAAATCCAACCTAAGATCGTGCAGGGCAACATGACCCAAACGTCGACCAATGAGCGATCACTCAGATCGCCCAATGTCCACAGCACCAATTCTCTAACGGCAAACGGACTTGGCGCAAAATTTAATAGCAATGACATACCCGCAGTGGCCATCGCGTTCACAGCAACTCCCGCCAAGATAAGGGTAGTTACATTGGAGTCTTTCCCGGCAAGCAAATACACCAGCGCAGTTGCCAGTAAAGAACCGAGCATGCCGGCAATCGGAACACTTTGTGGGTGAAACACACTGGTGCCAAAATACAATACGGTAACCGCGCCCAGTGCAGCCCCGCTTGCACTACCAACCAATCCGGGGCTGGCCAGCGGATTGCGCAACAGCCCTTGCATGGCAGCGCCACACAGACCCAAAGTTGCTCCGGCAATAATGGCAATAAGCGTGCGAGGCAGACGAACTTCTCTTAAGATGATTGCACCAACATCGGCGTCATCAGAAAACATGTGTTTAAGCGATGCAAAGAGATCGATAGGCTCTGCCCCCACACTCATACTGATTGCCGCCAGCACCAATACTGCGAGACCCAGTATGATGTGCAGCATCGAGATGTTATTAGTTTTCGCGCGCAATCGACGCTCCCGTCAATAAAGGCCGCATCAAAACAACAGTGTGTAGATAGCGTTTGTGCAAATCCATCTTCCGTCAACAAAAACCAGGGGATGAATTAAACGCGATAGACCGACTTGGCCTTGGTAGGTGTTCTAAACAGCGGAGGCACCAAAACGCGCGAACCCAAACACCCCGTTTGGTTGTTAGCTTTGCAGCGTGGCAGGTCTCCTGGCTTACAACGGCCAACATAGTACGTTGGCATTTCGTCTACCCTTCCCGAGTTGCTTGTTATAAGAAACAGGCGCTCAGTGGGACGCAAGACGAATACGTTATTTACAGTTGCGGGGGCAGCCGAAGCATTCCACTTCGTTCCCTTTAAATCCAAAATTGGAACCCAGCTGATAAGTTGAGTCTACATTAATCAGTTGCGCAACGCACAATAAACTGTTGCCAACGCATTATTTGAGCTGTTCAGGCAATCCAGCAACTACCAGAACCACATGGTCACAGCATTGGGACAAAGCCTGATGCAGTAGAATCCTATCAGGGTAACCAATTCATGGTGCGCACAAGCGGTGTGTCATCATAGTAGTCAATACAGTTAATGGCACCATAATATTGATCGAGTCTGAAAATATGTTCCGACGCTAACTTCAGCTCTTTTGCCAACACAATTCTGTTCACCCCACCATGAGCAACCACAACAATGGTTTCTTGTTTGTGATGTTGTTTTAGTCGGGACGTGGATTCAACCACACGTGCCACCATTTGATCATAACTCTCGCCATTCGGAAAACACACTTTCGTTGGATGACGCATCCATTGCTGAAAAATTTCAGGGTACTCGCGCTCCGCCTCTTCATAACGTAAGCCTTCAAAATCACCAAAATCAAGCTCTGAAATTCCGTTTTCAATGATTGGTTCAAGTTGACAGGCCTGACCAACCACCTCAGCCGTGTCTTTAGCCCGCAGCAACGGACTGGTATAAATGGCGGCAGGCTTTAAAGGTTGAATCAATGTAGCGCTGGCGCTGATTTGCTGTCGCCCTTGCACTGACAGCGCAACATCGAGTTTGCCGTAACAGCGCCCACGAAAGGCGGCATCGGTTTCACCGTGTCTGAGTAAGATCAGCCGATGGGTCACGCCTTCCGGCAACGCAGATGATCGCCAATCGTTATTCATTTAAAACTGTTCCAGCTTCACAGTGATGACGCCAACATTGTCGCCCCCAGGCCCAGCAACATGACTTCAGCGATTTCGGTAGTTGCACCCATTGTATCGCCGGTTACACCTTGAATGCGTCGATGGCAGAGCCAAGCAACCACAAGAAACACCACCGAACACAAGGCAACGGCCAAGACAACACTTTCACCCACCAATACGACACTGATTATCAACGCCATCGCCGTTGCACCACCCACTTCAGCAGGTCCTGCAAACTGAGTAATAGAAGCGCCAGCACCCGTGGCACGTGCGTAGGGCATCAACCAACCTAAGCAAATTGAACATCTCGATAACGCTGCAGCCACCACAATCCAGCACCAGCCCATTTCTGCTTCAGCCAATGACGCTAACGCCACCACGCGAGTCCCTAACGATAAAAACAGTGCGATGCCACCATAAGTGCCAATGGTTGAATCGCGCATAATGCGTAACACATCTTCACGCTTGTACCCACCGCCAAAACCATCGGCCATATCTGCCAACCCATCTTGATGCAAGCCACCACCGACTAATGCCACTAGCGCTGTTGCCGCAAATGCTTGCAACAAAAACGGAACAGCCGCGAGATTCAACAACCACATTAATCCAATTTGCAGCGCTGCGATCAAGCATCCAATCATTGGAAAAAAAAGTGTTGATCGAGCTACATCCGCACCATCAAACGGCTTGCTGGGATTAACCGGAATCCGCGTAAGAAAAGCCAGCGCGGTTAATGCTCGCCTAATCAAGAGGTTTTGTTTTCCACGGCAGCACTTTCAAAAGTAGCCATCTGAGACATAACAGTGGCGGCCGACTTAAGTAGGGTTAAGCTTAAACAAGCACCTGTACCTTCACCCAAACGAAATTCAAGATCAAGCAAAGGCTGAGCATCAAGTGCATTCACCAAAGCCTCGTGTCCGGGTTCTGTCGACTGGTGGCCTACAAACACATAGTCGCGAACTGAGGGACACATTTTGACTGCCGCGAGCACTGCCGCCGTTGAAATAAAGCCATCTGCTACCACAGCAATTCCTCGTCGAGAAAGTCCCAAAGCCATGCCGCATATACCAGCCAATTCGAACCCACCCAGTTTTCTCAGTACATCAAAGCCATCGTCTGACTTAACCGGATTCGTTACCAGCGCTTGCTCAATGGCCTTTACTTTTCTGGCAAGCGTTGCATCATCCGAACCCGTGCCTCTACCAGTAATAGATTCTGGCGAAAGTTGCAGAAAAGCCGCCGTCATCGCACTGGCAATGGTGGTGTTCCCAATACCCATTTCACCCAACGCAACCGCTTTACTGCCTTGCGCGTAACAATGCTCGGCCATGGCTATGCCCGCCGCAAGCGCTTGATACAACTGAGCCTCGGTCATAGCAGCACCCTGGCTAATATCGCCGGAACCCAATGCAACTGCATGTGCATAGAAACGATCCGATTGAATGTCTGACAGATCCGCATCGACTCCCATATTTACCACAGCCACATCCGCACCAACAACATTGGCGATGGCATTGATCGCGGCTCCACCGTTCAAGAAATTTCGCACCATCTGAGCCGTAACCTCACGAGGAAACGGACCCAATGAATGTGATTTTGTGATGCCATGATCAGCAGCAAATATCACTACATGCGTTTGATCAATCACAGGTGGCACTTGCCGTTGGATACCGCACAGTGTCGCTCCAATGGATTCCAGTCGACCCAAACTTCCTATGGGTTTAGTCAGAGACTGATGATAAATCGTAGCGTCTTCAACAGAAGGGGTGTGGAGCGGTGTTATTGCCGCGAGGGTATCTTCTACCTGTGTTTGAGCCGAGCTGGTCATTGATGCGATGTCGAAAAACCAACAAAGTAACAGAAGACGTTCTACCCGGCTACCAGCTTATCAACAAACGTATCTGTATACGGCGCGATTAGCTAGCTTTCGGTATGAACAAGTTACTACTTTTGGACTAAGTAAGAAGGTCCCCGGCTGTTTTAAGTTCCTATCTTAGTGTGATATAAACCTGATGAAATTACAAATTCAGATCGTGTGTCATTTTGAAGGGTGTTCGCACGAGTGTAAATATCATCTTACAGACAATGGAAGTTTTACATGACTGAGTCGTTATCCAGTGCTGAAATGGCTGGTGTCTTAGCTTTAATCGAAGAAGCTCATTTAGCTACTTCTGCTTACGAATTTCGTCAAACACTTATCCATGGCGTTGGGGCACTAATAGATTCACATTCGTGCGTGTGGACTGAATTTCCCACAGACGTATTTACCGCAAAGCCTAAACCAACCAGTATAGCGGAGATCACCGATGACACACTAGACACCAATGCCTTACTCCCCATATTCAATGCTTATGCGTCGCAGCATCCAGTCATCGTGCACACTATTGAAAATCACAAGCATCCCGGCAACATTGAACCGATGGCGATTTCGGATTTATTAGACCGTGATCAGTATCAAGAGCTTGACCTGTATAAACAGTTTTATTTCCATCAATCCGTTGAAGACCAAATGTCTATTGGTTATATCGAAAACAAGTTTGTTAAAGGACTGTCAGCACATCGTGAATTCTGGGGATTCACTGACAAGGAACATCGCTTATTAGCGCAAATTGCAGCCTGCACATTTCCGTATTACCGAACTTTGTGCGTTGTTGACGTTAAAGACACTAAAACACCCGCTACAATTCAAATTAACGACTGCAGTTTTATCGAACATCACCGCAAGCTGGGTATCACTAAACGGCAGGCTGAACTACTCACTCATGTAGCGCGCGGCAAATCCAACAAACAAATTGCCGATCTGTGTTCAGTCAGTGAGGGAACGGTACGAAAGCATCTGGAAAACTGCTTCCGTCGATTATCAGTAAACAATCGTGTAAGCGCTATAACAACTGCAATGGAAATAATCTGAGTAATGATCGCTCATTGCAATTGAAATTCAACCGTTCCAATAAAGTTGTTCTGCTCGGAAGAATCGAGCACCACCTGATACATACCCGAACGCTCCACGGTAAATGTTCGTGTGCTGAAGATGACCAACCTGCTTCCATCATCCGGTGGCTTTATGTAAGGCAACGGACTTAGCCCCGACACTGATTCCACAACATTCTCAGTTATGGTAAAGACTTCACCCACTTGTGCGTCGAACGAGGCTACAGCACGCTGACCCAAGGTTGTTAGCGTTAACGTAAAGCGCTGTCCGCGGGAAACTGCAACACCGTAATCGTCGGCTATTGCTATCAGCTCTATTGGCACAGTACCCGTATATGCACCAACTGGTGTTAGCAAGACTGTGTAAATACCAGCAACATTTGCGGTAAATTGCAAGTCTTCCTCATTTGATGCTGTGACCACGATTTCATTCGATGACGGGTCGAGCACGGACAAACTACCACTGCCCACGCCACCGTCGCGATTTACATAAATTCTGTCACCTTGCCCCGCAGTGAATTCTGCGCTAACGGATTGACCTGGTGAGTTCACGATCAGTTCAAACTGACGTTCATCACTTGGTGTAACCGGGATTGTTTCACCGACGGAATAAACCGTAAATGCATACGGTTCTGCTGAAGATTCCATAAATCGGATTTGGTAGGGTGTATTAGCGCCAATGGTCACCAGACCTAGATCGCTACACTGTGATCGGCGTTTCAACACCGTAGATTGAGCATTCAACAACTGCCATTCACCTGCGCAATTTGTGGCTAGCTCCGATGCGATATAAACCTTATCGTTTAGCGAAGACGGCAACGTTGCCAGCAGTTGTTCGCGACTGTCCAGCACACCTTCAACAAGCACATTGAGACTTACAATTCCAATATCAGCGCTTGCTGGTTCAACTATACTAAAGCTGTACTCTCCGGTATCGCCGCTTTGGCTAAACACCGAAAGTTTAACTTGCCCTTCCGGCAATTCAAACGGTATATCGCATGACATCGCCAATTGCGCTGCATCTCCATCAAGCGGCTCCAGCAGGAAACTAAAGGACTGCACTACAGAACACGGTGAATTCACTTGAACACTACGATTTATTCCTGATGGTATGTTTAACGTATATTGATCGACTTCATTTTTGCTGCTCAGCTGCCCAGCACCGGGCGTTGGCAACCTGGGCGACACTGTTGCATTAACATCCAGAGCAATCGTTGAGGCAGCGGAAACATACGCGTTGGCAGACACCGCATTTACTGCAACACCGGCAAGTTCTGCCGCATCATCGAGTAACTGCTCATCACCATCGAATAACAGATCGTAAACACAACCCTGCAACAGAAACCCTGTCCCTACTCCGGCATCTAGACAACGCTGGGTGGCGGATTCCCTCTGCGGTGTAGCAACATCGGACAGGCTTTGCAAATCCAAAACAGAGTAAGCGCCATCGACCAGTGGGTCATACTCACTATTGAAAAGCGACTCGCTACCCAAACGCAACCAATCTGTTAAATAGTCGCCATACAACGTATCGGTGTCTTCCACCGTAAAAGACAAACCTGCGGATGTTTGCAGATCATTTGATGGATCGCCGTCAAAGTTACCCAACAAGCCCGTTACAGTGCCACGCAATGATTCATGCAATGCCATCTTGAAGGCATTGCCGCTATGTGAAACTAACAAATCCAGCTTTCCAACAATCTTTACATAGGTGTGCTTGTTGTGACGCTGTACAAACGACCCTTGCTCGTCAAGATCAATCCACCCACCCAAGCTGATGGGGACATCAACACCGTTGACAACAATCACATCATGCAATCCTGGTGCAGAATTTTTTAACGACCGATCAATCGGATCGTTAATTACAATGGTTGTATTGCCATGCCGAACAGCGAATGCTTTAATTCTGGATACCGTGGCATTGGCACTTAATCGAAACTGTCTTGCTTGCACAGTAAGTTCCGCGCTTTCTATATAGGCATAATCACCAGCCCCCTGAAATCCATAACCCAAGCCATCATGCGTGACGAGATGCGGATCGCCCCAGCCGATCGAAGGCCTGCGCGGACTGGACGTAATCGGAGACGAATCGTAAGGCGGCTCCTCTCGACTGGGCGGGTTTATCGCCGGTAAAATACAGTCTGTCATAGCACTACTGGGCGTTGGTGAGATACCGTTATTTATTCCAGCAGCAGCACCGATAATTTTATTAAATCCTCCAAGCACTTGATTTAACACTTCACCACCGACTGCACGAGCAACCAGACTTCTCGGATTACAGTCGGGTGATGCCATCGCAATTGTTGGATTGATAAGCCCGAATACGCAAAAGCACACCAACGGCAAACAGTTTAGAAGGCGTTTCAGCTCAGTATGAATATTCACTCTGCAGCCTCCCTAATGGTTTGCGTAAACGTTCTGTCATCCACCACCGTTTGCAATACACCGTTGATGTAAAGCTCATCTTCGAAACGAACAGCCACATTAATATCTGCAGCTTGAAGCAATAACGATGGCAATGCGTATGTTGCGGCCATAGATCCACTAACGGTGTACCGATCTTGCTCATCACTGCCGGTAGTTATGAGCTTGTTAACCGATATCGAATTGATATTGATCTCATCAACAGAAGTTCTCGTTGTGGCGATGACAGTAGGAAGTTCGTTTTGTTCGGACCATGACGCACCTACACCAACCGGTGTAGATGGCACAGATAAATTAAATGCTGGATAGCTAAATACATCCAGTGACAGCACATCGTATAAATCGCGTCGCTGATTAAAACGAGTCTTCTCGCCACGACTATTAAGCGTATCGATGATCCGAAACAACGATAAATTTGACAGTTCGAGATTGTCCGGGCTTACACCATTATTGAACGATAAAGCACGCAGTTGAAAATCATTACCATTTTGTTCCAACGAAACATCAACGGTAATATCACTGCTTATTTCTTGCTGCTGCAATACACCACCAACAGTGACGCTTTGTTCACTTACCGTTGTTATATCAAGGCTTACTTGCGCCGGCGCGGTTAGTGATAGCTGGATTCTGGGCTCCAATCCTTGCGAATCAACTGAACCAGTTGCATCTGTCGCATCGTTGTTTGATGAACCACCACACGCAGCCAACATGACGAGCTGTAATATGCAAATCCACCTCAATCTGCACCGCGCAATGCCGCTGAGTATCCGCTGTAGATGACCTGATTTCTTCACTGCGCAACCTCTACTTTAAATGCAGCTCTTGTATAAATTGAGCATCGACAGGTTAACTAACATTAATCCAATCAGCTATACGCTAAATAGCGTATGTACAGATATGGGTACATGCGCGAGTATAAAAACGCCAGCTTGAAACGCAGATACAAATAACACATAGATTTTAAGGACACCTGATATGAACACAGTTTTAAATCCATACATAACTATCGCGGTTACATCAATTTGGTTAGTTGCGTGTGGAGGGGGAAGCAGTAGTGGCAGTGATAGCCGCAATGGTTCCAGCATTGAACCACAAACAGACCTTACTGGGACTTATCAATACCTTGGTTTTGTTGAGATTATTCAAGACAATCTAGAAGAGCGTGTCAATCGAGATGCAAACTTCCTGCAACTGACCGAACCACAGAACGCAAATGTGTTTCGCAATAGCGTTCCAATGAGTGTTGACACTTGCAAACTTTCCATAACACCAACTATTCCAACTGACGTAGGTGTTATTGGATTTCCCGAAGCCAATTTTACTCTTATTTCAGCAGGACAGACATTCACACTAACCGAAACGGCCGGTACCTACGCCACGATTACACTAGCCGATAGTCGATTCTCAGTTGCCACATTTCCTGTGCCAACGCCGTTAACTCTCGACATTCCGGGCGCCGAATTTCCGGCATTTTCTGACGTTGCAATTCCTGATGTAGTCACAGTTCAAAATTTCCAACCCGGAAGAAACGACACCCTGCAAGCCGACACTGTTATTAGCTGGACACCCACTGGCTTGACCAACCACACGATTAATTTAACTGCATTCGATTTCGTTGACACGGATAAAGTCGTTGATCTTCGTTGCCACGTTGCCGACGACGGTAACTTCACCCTACCAGCAAATATTGTAAGTGCTCTTAACAGTGGCTTAGGTGACGGGTTTGCCATTAACGGATTAGAACAGGAAAAACGCACTGACACATTGATCATTAATGGCGATGCCTTATTGGTTGTATCAAAGTCACTCGATACGCTGTAGCGGTCATAGCCAACAACTCAGCTGCCGATTTAACGGGGAGGTAAGTTCCATGCGGCACTATGTAAAACGAATACTCAATTTGACTGGGGATTACACCGTACAGTTCTTTGCAATAGCGATTTTGCTAGCACTGGTTTCGTGTGGTGGCAGCAGTAATAACGACAACGACATCAAACCGTTGGAAACGCCCGTACTCACTTTGATAGGCGATGCCCAAATCGTGGTTGAACTGAATGACATTTACGATGACGCAGGTGCAACGGCTATCGACACAGAAGGCAATGA
This sequence comes from uncultured Granulosicoccaceae bacterium, assembly GCA_964390335.1. Lineage (GTDB taxonomy): Bacteria > Pseudomonadota > Gammaproteobacteria > Granulosicoccales > Granulosicoccaceae > Granulosicoccus. The sequence continues at coordinate 64,337 of CAYMHU010000011.1, forward strand.
TATTAGTACCAGCATTACATCCACAGGAACTGTCGATGTTACAAATCCAGGCACCTACAACATCACATACAACGTCACTGACGCTGAAGGCATGATGGCAAGCCCAATTGAAAGAACGGTACAGGTGGTTGAGCCACTTGAAATAGTGGTAAACACGAATTTGTCGTTAGATCTTACTGAAGTGGATGACCCGGATGGCGGTTTACCCAGACCTGTGGGCGCGATTGAAAGTTTTGGTCAGAAAGCACACTTAGTGCAAAACGAAATCCTGATTGCCACAGACGATGTCAGTGTGGTTAACGCATTTATTGATCGCTGGCCAGCTGAACTAAAAGACACGGTTGCCATGGAGGGCGCGCCAGATCTGTACACGCTCAGCATCAATCCCGCCGATGTGTCCTCAGATACACTTGAAAATCACATTGACGAAATTAGTGGCATCAGCTTTGGCACAATTATGTTCTCGTCTAACGATATACTAAAACTCTATGCCATTGTCGCACAGGAAATTGCACAGAATGATTTAACGATCTCATTAAACTGGGTCACCGCGCCTCAAACAATTCGATCGGGTACGACCATTGAACAGACTAATTCAGCTGACTCGAACTATACACCCGACGCATTCCAATGGCCATACATGAATCGTATTGGCGAACAGAAAAACGGCATCACCGCAGCGTGGCAAACATTGGACCTGCTAGACATTGAAGGTGCGGAACGCATCATGGTGATTGATTCTGGTTTTGTCGATATAGGCGATTATGCTGAAGCCCGAGTACCTGCTGGTGCCGGTTGGGGCAGTCCTAGCGGAGCTGGCTGTTCCGGTGACAGCTGCCTATGGCACGGCACCGATGTTGCGCATGTAGCGCTAGGTGTACCCGATAACGGTATTGGGGTTGCGGGTTCAGCTGGTGCATACGGTATCCTTGAACCAGTGCAGTTCACTGGGTTCGATTTGCGCGGATTGGGGCGCATATTCGGCATCTTATTATCCGCACCTGTCAACGGGCCACCAGCCGTTGTTAATATCAGTGGGTCAGTTGCAATACCGCCACCTTTTAATGTTGGACTGAACCGGTTCCTCGACCCATTGTTTGATCGAGGCCTTGATCTCGGTATTCTCGTGGTAGCAGCGGCTGGTAATGATGGTGAGAATGTCGACGACAGTTTTCGGTTTTTCTTTCGCACCATTGAATCATCCACGGTCATACCATGCGAAACAAGTTCAGTAATCTGCGTTGGCGGCCTGGGTTGGGATAGCAATCAGATTGCGGCAGGCTCTAATTACGGCTCAGAAGCAGAAGCTGACAGCGTGGACATCTACGCCCCCTATCAATTCTGGGTTCCCGAAATCAGCGCCGCCGGCGTTGATCAGAATGCAGTGCGATTAAAGTCAGGCACCAGCTTTTCCGCACCGTTTGTTAGTGGCGTATTGGCCATGATGCAAGTTGCTAATCCAGCACTCAGCGCCGAAGGCGCTATTTCGTGCCTGCTGAACTCTGCACATCAGAACGATGGCGTTCGCATTCACTCGCGAGGTGGCAATCAACGCAGACTCGACGCATTCGAAGCGGTGGTGTGCGCACTCGGACGACGGGCATCTTTTCCATTACTTGCAATAGACTCACCCGCTGATGGACAAACCACCAGAGGACGTGCCGATGTCATTCTTAATGCGGCGAGCATGGGAAGCGAAGGATTGCCATTGATTATTCAATGGAACAGCAGCATAGACGGTGACTTGGGTACATACACACCGGCTTCAGATACTGTATTCAGAGATTTATCGATAGGCACGCATGATTTAACCGCAACTGTGACGGATGCAAATGGCGATACCGCTACACAAAGTGTTAGCGTAACAATCACCAACAACCCACCCACCGCCAGCATTCTTTCACCACAGGAAGGCGAAACGTTTGGCGAAGCACAAAGTATTAATTTACGCGCACTAGCACAAGATATTGACGTCTTCCCTTCAGGACAACTGTCCGGATCTCAGATTCGCTGGAGCGTCACCGGCAACGGCTTTACTACCACCGGTAGCAACACATCGATTCCCGCTGGCCGACTCGGCATTGGCACGTACACCCTGACTCTGGTTGCTGATGATGGCGAAGACTCAGTCGAAGAAAGCGTCAATTTTTCAGTAACAGAATGCACAGGTTCGTGCCCGAGCGCATCAATAACAACACCAGGTGACTCGGTATTTAGAACCAACACTCGCGACGATCAAGACCGTATCTATGTTGATATTAGCTTTTCAGGCGTGGGAATGGATGCTGAAGACGGTAATTTTGCTGGTCGTGTAAACGATGGTCCAATTAGCTGGACGTCAGTGAATGAAGACGGCAATGTCAGCAACATTTGCACCCCGTTTCGATTAGAACCGCCACTAGTGCCCTCTGTACAAGAGCAAACATGCGATACCTTTACAACGCGTTATTACTTGAATGAAGATTCGTCTTCAACCAATCAACATATTGTGACTATGCAAGTTATAGACAACGATGGTAACCGTGCGACCGATTCTATTGTAATCACGATAGAATTCGCATTACTCTAATTGATATAGGCCCACAGAGTGTCTGACACCTGTGGGCCAACAACTAATTAATTAGTACAGAAAACGCCACAACCCCGCTCTGCGACGCGCCAACCTGACCACTGCATTCCCACTTTACCGTACCGGTAAAATTCGATTGGGTTTGATCGGATGGTTCAGCAATAACGCAGTTCATACCCGGTGGTTGAGCTACTACCGAAATACTGGAAGGTTTTAGCGTGGTGTTGACAGGCACGTTGTCGATTACAGCAACGTTATATAGCGTGCTATACAGTGAAGAAAACTCTACCCGGTAAACGAGCTCATCATTTGGTTTACCTTCATTTAACGTTAAAAAGCCATTACCACTTGCGAGATCACACACATCTTCTGTTGCATTACATACCGACTTCGTCACCACCAACGGAACCGGTTCGGTGCCAGTGACGGTATCGCTATTAGTGGTGCTGTGTGATTGATTGATACCGGTGAACTGTTGTCGCTTCAACTTGCAATAGATTGTTAGGGGTTATATGTTGTGTTAGTCACTGATCGGGCGTGATTAGCATCACAAGTCAATAGCGAATAATCCGCAACCCAAAAACAGACCCTTGGTTTCTGCTGTTTCACCTAACATAAAAATGCTATCGGGATCAATCGGTTTACCGATCGGCTCAAAGCAACCCACCAGTAAACCACCACTGTCATCGCGAATGTACAGATGATTATCATGATCAGGCAGTGTTGGGAGATTACCCGTGATGCCCTCCACAGGTTTGGTTAACAGATAAAAATGTTCACACGGCCATGCTGGAACGTGCGCACCTGCAAGCAATGCGGCATCTTTACTCCAAAGCCATTTGCACAAAGCAATTGCATCGCATTTAATAAGCCCTTTATCTGTTTCAACACCGTATACGATGATAAAAAAGCTGCCTAAGATTCGATTTATTGGCTCAGCGACTCAATTGTCGACTCGATTTCCTTTAAGCCGGCCGCCCAATCAGCATCCCCTTTTGCAACGTAGTGCGCCATAGGTAGCGCTTCCTGAAGGCAATCTATACCCACAAACAAACGGGTATCGCATACCATGACATAGGGTTTGTCGTGAATGCTTCGCGCCTCATCAAACGCTGCCAGAATTTCTTCAATACTGTTGCCGTTTATTCTTCTAACAGCAAAACCAAACGATTCGAACTTCTCTGGCACGGGTTCAACCCCGAGATGATCTTGTGTTGAACCGGTGGCACCTAAATCGTTGTTATCGATGATGTACACGAGGTTAGATAGTTTATGATGGCCGGCAAACATCGCTGCTTCCCATACATTCCCTTCCTGCAACTCACCATCAGAGAACAAGCAATACACACGTTTGTCGGAGCCTTTCAACCGCTCGCCATAGGCTATTCCTGCCGATTGAGATGGCCCTTGACCAAGTGAGCCTGCGGTAATTTCAAAACCAAGCTGCCCTTCTATCGGACTTTGATCCACCTTGGTGCCATCAGCGTTATAGGTGCGTAGTTCTTCCATAGTGTAGGAACCATGCTCGGCAAACGCGCCATAACACATGATGGCATCATGACCGTTAGACAAAACAAAGCGATCGTAAAACCACTTATTGTTATCTTCTCGCAGTTCGTTAAAGTACAGGCACGCTGCGATGTCTGCCAGTGCAACACCTTGACCAGCATAGCCACCACGCTGCATGCAAATATCAAGAACATTACGTCTAATTTTTGCAGCGAGCAGTTTTAGCTCGTTAATTGGACGCTGATTCGTTTGGCTCACATTACTCACCTGACAACCCTCCAATTCGACTTGCCAGTTGATCTGCATCCAGTGCCAACTGCTCACGAATGTATGGCAAGGTTCCACCCGGCGCCCATTGATTAGGAATGCCAAGACGCGTAATACGCGGCCCACCACCAATGTCGGAAACAATTTCGGCAACCAGGCTACCCAGCCCTGTGACTATTTGATGATTTTCAATAGTCACAACCTGATCGTGAGCAAAGCAAAAATCAGCAATTTCTTGTTCACGAACCGGCTTTAGTGTTGGCACATGCAGTACTGAATGGTTAACGTTTTGGTGAGCCAGAATGTCGGATGCTTCAAGCGCCCATTGCGTTGCATGCCCTGTAGAGATGACACCCACACCACTGCCTTTACGCAAGGTATACGTTTTGCCCACTTCAAATTGATACGTATCCGGGTTTAACAAACATGGGGTATTACCGCGATGACCGCGCAGATAAACCAATCCGGGTAAATCAACCGCCGCATTCAGTGCTTGCTTGAATTCAGTTACATCCATTGGATCGATGACTGTTGCATCCGGGATTGCTCTGATCATGCCAAGATCTTCGGCCGCCTGATGATGAATGCGCGCAGGGTTGGCTATGCCCGGGGTAAACCCCACCACGACATTAGTGAGTGGACTGGTGCCCATGCACACTAGCATTTGATCATAGGCCCGACGTGTGGCGTAGCACGCAAAGGTTGTTGCCACAGGCACAAACCCCGCTTTGGATATCCCAGCCGCAACCGACAACAGGTTCTGTTCCGCCATACCGACGTCCAGATGTTGATCGGGCAGTTGCTGTTTCACCATATCAAGTTGCGTGTACTTACTTAAGTCGGCGCTCATCATGATGACGTCTTTACGACGTGAACATAAATCGAAGCTGATCGCATCAAACGGTGCGCGATCGATTGACCGCGCACTCGAATCAAGCAGATATTCGGTTGACTGAGTTTAGCCAAATGCGACTACCACACCGTCATCAGGTAACTGACTTTCCTTAAAGCAACCAATCGCTTTCATTTTTTCCACCTATGAGTGTGATTGCTTATGTTACAGAGCATGCCGTGTTGCAACGATATTAACAAGAGTGTGCAGTTTTGTAACTATTGCACATACGATTTTTATAGACACTCATCGCTCGTGAACACAATTGGAAAACAGATTGCGGCGAATAGCATGCGGTTTCGTGTTGAGCATACTATAAGGCAACCCAGTCAGCTTGCGACGGTTACCTGTCCGTTGTGAGGATCAACCACCAGTTGATCGCCGGTATTGATTAGTGTGGTGACATCACCATCGGCAAAGCGATCACACAAAGGCAAGTTTGCCAGCGCGGCACCTTGTGCGAGAATCGTGTTGGCACTGTTTAATAGCAATGCTTTGGGCGCCATTCCACGCGAAGCCATTTCATAGAGCATCCAGGCAGTCGCAACACCACCTTTTGCCGTATTCAGCACCAGAATCTTATCAACATAACTTTGGCCAGCCAGCGCATGCTGAGGTCTGGAAAAGATCCCTTTTATTCGATCAAGGTCGTAGCGCGCCGAAAAGTTATCATCGGCCACCAACGCTTCTCCTTCCACCTTCGCACCAATACCAACATGACACTTAAGTATCTTGGACATCACACGATCTCCCCGGCAACGGCTGCATCCACGCAATCTTTCATTGAAGCCAGCGCTGGTTTATAGCCGTAGCCACCGAGTATGTTCACGATTTTCGTGGAATTAGACAGTAGGCGTGTCCAGCCATTGGCTTCGCCAATCTCTCGGGCATATTGCTGATAGAAGCACGTGCCCTGAAGCACCCGCGCGCCAAAACTCTCGATATCGTCGATGTATCCAGCCGCTTTTGCATCCACATAAACGCTGGCAGGCGTACACACCAACATGGCTGTTTCTTTATGCTTGGTTCTACCACGACATAAGCTTGCTACGCTTTGCATTTCAACCAGTGATAACTGCGGTGCAGCGAATACGACTACATCCACCTTTTCACCGACACCACCAAACGAACCGCGCAACTCTGCGATATCACTTTGGGTTATTTTTTCAACAGGCAAATCCACACCGTTAACATCTGCCAATGAGTCGCACTCGGGTGTCACACCCACAATATGAAACAACGGTATAGAGCCATAGCTCGCCATTGCTGCACCCATGTGCTTGGCTTCATCCGATGTGGGTACGCGATCGATACCTTCTATTACCGGCACCTCCCAATAAGAGCCGGCACGCCTACCTATTACAGCGCCCAACACGCCCCATTCAGTTAATTCTGTTGGTGTTGCTTCTACAACATAACGCTTGGTTGCCATGCGATTTTCATCAAGGTGTAAACCATATCGAGGCGTATAACCGGTGAGTCCTGCTGCCAATGCCGATGGGCCACCTTCAAAATTGGACCGCGCGCCACAAATACTATTGGAATAAATCACAACACCGGTATCGCCATAAGCAACGTGATCACCTTTTACCGGTGGCATCACTGTTTGATAGTTGATACACGTGTTGGTCATAACAATGCCCATGGCCCGACACGCAAAAATGAAGCGTCGTTCAAGATCAGCCATCGCTTCTGTTTGCCCAAGTGGGTCGTAGTAGTCAAGATCGACGCCACGCGGATCGGTAATCATTGGGATCACAACCTTGCGCTCCGCTTCAGGCAGAGCCGCAAAGCCTTCCACCAGTTCCACACCCGCTTCACCGGTTGATTCTGGATCAGCCATCATGTGTGCCTGACTCACTTCGACCATGTCCTGCGCGTCGAACATGCGTCCAATTTCAATCTGATGTTGCACTGCCCATTGTCGAGCTGGGCCCATTTCGCCCGCTAACATGGCTTGTGCACGCGCTGATAACTTCATCGATATGCCCCCGGTAGAAATGATGCACTAGTAAAGAATTAGTATTGATTCAGTTACCAAGCGGTTCTTCAACTGTTTCATCTTTTGCAGTATCGCAGAATAAGCTGTATTGATACACCTAAGCAATATCGAATACACTTCACGAAGGACTTGGCTTAGCGATTCGCCGAGGATATCTATCCGGACTCGATGGAGAATTGATGCATGGTTTCAAGTTCACAGACTAAACCACTCGGTTGGCAAGCAGAGCCGTTCACGCTACCAAACGCCACTGGTGAAACCTTTTCACTTAATCAGTTAATGGGTGAAAACGGGCTGCTCGTTGCGTTCATATGCAATCACTGCCCGTACGTTATTGCTGTTGGAAATCGATTAGCACACGACGCCAATGTACTCAAATCGAAAGGCATTAATACTGTGGCTATTAATTCGAACGACTTTATCAACTACCCGGCAGACAGCCCTGACAAAATGGACGCATTTGCCAGTTCGTTTGGTTTCGATTTTCCGTACCTCGTGGATGAAGATCAATCAGCTGCTCGCGCTTATGGCGCCGTTTGCACTCCTGATTTTTTTGGCTTTGATAAAACGGGCAAACTACAGTATCGCGGCAGACTCGACGATGCACGCATGGACAACGATAGCAATCGCACACCTGAACTTGTTAATGCGATGGTTCAGGTTGCTAAAACCGGCACGGCTCCGATAGAGCAAATGAATAGTATGGGGTGCTCTATAAAGTGGCGTTAGTGTTGTTCTGATTTCAGCAATTATTCGGCGATGCCTCAGAATTTCACTCATTTTCGCCTAACAGATCTGGCTGCTGTCTATTGCACCTATTGAATCGACAGACGGCAGGAATTGTTATGATGAACGTATGACTGAACATGCTACTCATCCAACAATAACCAATCAGCACCTAACCGGCTACTTTACCCCTGTTACCCTGACACGAGCACGGGGAATCGTACAAGAGAATCTTGTAGCGCACTGTGGCTACGGTACCAAGCCAACCGACGTCTTCGGCTTTGTCTGGGGAACTGCCGACGAGCCTTATTACGTTAGCATCACACTAGCCTCGAATCGCACCAGTTCCAGCTGCACCTGTCCTGTTCGTTATCAATGCAAACACGCTGCGGCCACATTGTTAACCTTACAACAGCTACAAGAACAACCTTCAAGCCAAGGTAACAACCCAAGCTCAGGCTCTTCTTCCAGTTCAATAGAGACTCAAACCGCAGCATTTAAGCTTAATAGACTAATAGCTGATTGGACGAGCGATCTGGTCAATACCTCCCTTGAGCATGAAGACCTTGAGGACCAGACTGGCCAAACTGTTTTCAAATGGCGCCTGGGTCAAGAACAAAGCGGTTATTGGGGTATTGCGGCACAGCAGTGTACCTGGACGGATACCGGCAATATCAGTAAAGGTAAGCGCTACGCATTGGGTGATCGCTATGACTACTATGAATATACGTATGGCGCTGACGATTTGCACATTATTGACATGCTTAGATTACTGATGCAAAGAGACAAGGTCAGTACAGCTCAACAAAGCAAGAAATTAGTCAGACTATACGCCAAGGCCGGTGCGCACGTACTTGCTCAAATGCTCCAAACACAACGCTTGTTTTTAATGGGTAACGAGATTGAGCCACTGAGTATAGGGCCATCGGTTAGCGCCACTTTATCGTGGATTACAGTTGATGGTAAAAACGCAGGGCCTTTGATACCCAAAGCACTGCATTCACAACGTTACAAAAAAGTGGAGATTCAACTTGATGGCGTCCAGGCAAATCATTACCTGCCAACCGACCCACCTTTTTATATCGATGTAATAAACCATCAAATTGGCCCCATTAATACAAACTTGGAGAGCAATGCATTTCATCTGCTCGCCACCGCACCCCCTATTCCTGAAGCAGACGCGCAACGCATTGCTAACGAGCTGGAAATAGAGCTTCCCTTTACCGATCTACCATTGCCAGCCGAGTCGAATATCGGGTTTATTGACTCACCACCAGTAGGCGTTCTGTCAATGCACTCCCGCAATAACTCAGTAGATGTTGATACATGGCAAGTCACCCTACAGGTACGTTATGACGACTTGTATTTAAATCTGTTAATCGGGTCGGAACCAGAGCCATCGGTGTACACGATAGACGATGGACGAATGTATGCTATCCACCGTGACGATGGAGCTGAGGCAGCATTGTTTAGTAAATGGTGTCAATTGCAAAATGACTTTATCCGGTATGTAGGTGCGTTTTACGACGAGCGTAATATGGATTTTGTGCCGATTAGTCATCTCCCGCAAGACCAGTTTGCCAGCTTTGAACGATTGCTGGCGGATCGTAGCAAATGGGAAGAACTTGGCTTTGAAATTATCGTCAATCCGCCGCTAAACTTGCAAACATCAACTGCGTCCAGCTTCCTTGCCAAACTTGAGCCAAGCGAGAACGGTTGGTTCAATCTAAGCCTCACGTTCACACATGCCGGCCATGAGTACCAACTACTGCCATTAGTTGTGCAATGGTTAGAGCGCGGGTATTCAGACAGGCCATTGGTGTTTTGCGGTAAAGACGGCGATTGGCTAGAGCTGCCATTGTCCGTTTTACTACCCGTTGCAGAGACCATGATGGAACTTGGCGATGACACGCGTAAAGCCGACTCGCTACAGCTGCATCAAGCTCGCGCCATGAGTCTTGATCACTTACAGGCTGAGTTCGATGCCAATGGTATAGAGACCGAATGGTCAGATGCAGCGGGCCTACTGGCAATTGGTGAGAAACTGCGTGCACTCACTGCTGATGACTCTCATCACTTTCATAACGCGAAAATACCTCGAGCATTAAAAGCCGAACTACGTCCATATCAATGCTATGGTATGGCGTGGCTTGACTACCTAGACAACGCTGGCCTCAATGGTATTCTTGCCGATGATATGGGCCTTGGCAAAACCATTCAAACTCTGGCCCATTTGCAATCACTACGACAACGGCGTCGACTCAACAAACCGGTGCTGATTGTGGTACCCACCAGTTTGCTGGGTAATTGGGAACAAGAGGCAATGCGTTTTACACCGTCACTGCCAGTGCGTGTGTGGCACGGCAAAGACAGGCACTCGACGCCGTTGGAAAATGAAACCGCCAAATTGATTATCACCAGTTATGCACTGGCGTTGCGAGACAACACACTGCTACAGCAGCACGGCTTTGATTATCTTATTCTCGACGAAGCACAAAATATCAAAAACCCCACTGCAAAAGTGACACGCGCACTCAAAGCACTTCCTATAGAAAGGCGATTATGCTTAAGCGGCACGCCAATAGAGAATCATCTGGGTGAACTGTGGTCGCAATTTGATTTCCTGATGCCGGGCCTACTCGGTTCAAAACGCCAGTTCACCAAACATTTTAGAACGCCCATTGAAAAGCACGGAATGACTTCAAGACAGCACAAGTTAAATGCGGCGGTGCAACCGTTCATGCTGCGCAGACGCAAAGAACACGTTGCCACGGAATTACCAGCCAAAACGGAAATAACACAACACATCATACTCGAGCCTAAGCAAGCCAAATTATATGAGGGAATTCGGTTGAGTATGGAAAAACATGTACGTACCTTACTTGCAGAAAAAGGTGTTGCTCGAAGCCAGATACAAGTGCTCGAAGCACTGCTGAAATTACGCCAGGCCTGCTGTCACCCTGCACTGGTCAAACTGCCCAGCGCGCGTAACATCAGCGAATCAGCTAAAACCGATCACGTTATGGGGATGATCCAAGAGCTGATTGCCGAGGGTCGGAAAATTATTCTGTTCTCGCAGTTTACTCAAATGCTTAAGCTACTTGAAATACACTTGAATGAGCTTGGTATCAACTACGTGAAGCTCACCGGTCAAACACGAAAACGCACCGAAGCGATAAACTCCTTTCAACAAGGTGAGGTACCCATTTTTTTGATAAGCTTAAAAGCCGGTGGTACGGGGCTTAATTTAACTGCCGCGGATACGGTAATCCACTACGACCCTTGGTGGAATCCTGCAGTTGAGCGACAAGCCACCGATCGCGCTCATCGCATTGGACAAGACAAACCAGTGTTTGTGTATAAGCTAATTGTAAAAAATACGGTAGAGGAAAAAATAATCACCATGCAACATAGAAAGCAAGCGCTAAGCGATGCAACCGTTGAGCATGATGGCGCAAGCTTTGTTAGAGCGATGAGTGCCGATGATATATTGAATCTGTTTTCGGTTGATTGACGCACACATGATTCTGCTGCGAATGACAGCACCCATAAAATGCAAAGATAAGTTCATCAAATCGATACCGGGCCCTGCTTAGTGGTTTTTATTTCGATCGTATACATTCGGAGTCTCCATGGAATCCAGTAACCACGGCAGCACTAGACCAAACATCGTACTGATATTCACCGACAATCAGCAGGCAGCAACGCTTGGGTGCTATGGCAATCACGAAGTGCATACACCCAATTTGGATAAACTGGCAGCCAACGGCATGCTGTTCGATAATGCCTTTGGTGCCAACGCGTATTGCTCCCCTACTCGCGCATCTGTGCTGACCGGAGAGATTCCGTCTGCGCATGGCGTTCACACATGGATTGATGATCGCAACATGCATGAGTGGCCTGCGGGATGGCATGCGTTAGCACAATCAAAAACCCTGCCGCAGGAACTGCAAAAACTTGGTTATCGTACCGGCATGTTTGGCAAGTACCACCTTGGCGATCCAAAAAGCACAGCACCCGGATGGAATAGCTGGGTGACCATGGCGGATGGGCATGTTAGAAGTTTTTATAACAATGCCATTTTTGATAATGGTGAAACTTATGCACAACCGGGCCATTCAGTTGATTTTTTTACCGACAAAACCATCGAGTTTATTCAACAACATAAAAAGGAACACTCTGATAATCCCTACTTTGCCTACGTACCATTGCCGGCACCCTACGGGCACTGGCCCGCAACCAATGATGGGAACCGCAATCGTTTTGCTGAGCTATACGATGAGTGCCCGATGCAAACCGTGCCTCGTGCATCGATACGAGCAAGTGCTGTAGCTAACTACGACCGGATTAAATCGCAAAGTGGGCAAGGGTTGGATTTTTCCATGCTAATGCGTGCGCCCAATCATTTACCCACTTTAAGAAACTACTACAGCCAAATTACAATGATTGACGAAGCTGTGGGGCGTATTGTTGAGACAGACCCGGATGCACTCATTATTTTTACCACTGATCATGGTTTGTCGCTCGGCCAACATGGGTTCTGGGGGCATGGCGGATCAACGTATCCATCTAATCTGCATTACGCAGCTCATTCGATACCGTTAATAGTGAGTCAGCCCGGCATTGTTCAGGCGGGAGCAACATCTTCATTGCACCTGTCGAACACAGACCTCTATGCCACCATCCTCGAATGTGCCGGAGGATCTGCAGACAGTGAACTGCCAAGTCGTTCGTTTGCTCCGGTGCTTAAAGGTGCCACACCGGAGAACTGGGGTGATGATGAAATGTATGCCGAACAGGAAGAAACCCGGGTTATCAGAACACCAGACTGGGTAATGTTTAAACGCTTTATAAAAGACGGTGTGAGCGACCTGCAGCACGAGTTATACGATGTCAATGCAGACCCAGACGAAACGAACAATCTTGCGCAGAGCCCAGACCACGCTGCAGTAGTAGCGGAGCTATCGAAAAAGATTGACGACTACTTTGAACAATATGCAAAAACCAAAGCAGATATGTGGAAGGGCGGAGTACCTATTCAGAACTCAACGTTGATTGAATACTGGCGGGGTATCTGGGGTCAGCAATGGCAACCTGTTTATTATTATGAGTGATAGGGTATTAGGCTAGCGGCCGACTGCTGAGGGGATTTAATCGTCACGTTGACTCAGACTTGTCGCGGCAGACTCAAAACCAAGCTCAATAAGTTCATCGGCTCGATCAAACTCCAACGTGCCGCATACATCGCGCGCAATCATGATGGTGTGATCCGGTGGGTACGCAGCGAGCTTTTGTCTTGCAATTGCGCCTTGCATTGCATCAAAAGTTTGATCGGCGATATCAAGCATGCTCCATCCGCCAGAATCGTTCAGTGGTTTTTGCCCCTTCAGGTCATCAATCCATTTACTGATTTTCTGTTGAAAACTGTTGGCTTCTTGCTGCTCGGGTTCATCAGGTTCGGATTGAGATTTTGACTGATTTGCTCCGGTTGGTGGCGCACCCAGATTGACCGCAATGGTTAGATCTGTTTTGTCTTTAAACGTAGGCGCTATCGGTACCGGATTCAGAATCCCGCCATCGAGTAATTTTAAACCGTCTAACTCATATGGAGCAAAGAACAGTGGCAGTGAAATCGATGCTCGGATAGCGTCAAACAGCGAACCGCTTTGTAACCAGATTTCTTTTTCGCGCGTGATGTCCGCAGCAATCGCGGTATAGGCAATGGGTAAGTCCTCAATTTGGCAATCACCCACCAAATCCTTAAGAGCATTGATGATGCGATCGCCATAGACCAAGCCTTGTTTACCCCAGGAAAAATCCAGCAGATTGACGATGTCGATTTTAGAAATAGCGCGAACCCATTCCTCGTACGTATCGAGTTTGCCGCGTGCATATACGCCACCAATTAATGCACCAATAGAGCACCCACTTATGGAACGAATGTCGTATCCGTTTTCCTCTAGCCAGTGAATAACGCCAATATGCGCCATACCCCGAGCGCCGCCACTGCCAAGCACCAGTGATACTGTTTTGTTTGTCATAGCTGTTTGTGCGTGTAGATTAGATGTATCAGACTTCGCAAATCGTATTGTGCCATGATCTATGAGCTCTGAAGCATTATCTGACCCAAAAGCGAAAGGGCAAGAGGTATTATGGGGATTCCACAAACACTTGGTTTCTTATGGCTAGCACCTACAAATGGGAGTTCAGGGCCCGCTTCAGAAAGCGTTCATTCGGTTGGAAGTCTCAACCTGCTATCAAGCGCGTCAAGGAAGCTGTCTCCGAAATCAAAAAAGTGGCAAGGAAAGATAAAACCCTGGCCGCAGAAGGCGCTATTCTGCTCATAGTGAAACTGTCCCCTGCACTCGAAAATGTGGACAGTTCATCCGGATCGATCGGGACAGCCGTAAACAACGCCATAAAGGCACTTGTACCCATCATCTGCGCAGCACCAATAGATGAAAAGACACGCAATGATTGGCTAGAACGCCTATTTGAAGCTCACGCAAAAGACAAAATCCCCTACATTGAATTGTTAGCAGAGTATTGGGGCGAGCTTTGCACAACGCAAACACTTGCCAGCCAGTGGGCCGACCAGCTGTTACCAACAACTAAAACTGCGCTTAACCCCAACAACAAAGGCCTTTTTTTTCACGGCAGCTCCGCATGCCTTAGTGCGTTATATAGCGCCGCAAAATATGATGATCTACTTGAACTGCTTGAACAGCAATCGTTCTGGCCTTACAAACGCTGGGCGGTTAAAGCATTGGCTGCTAAAGGCTTGAGTCGTGAGGCCATTGCCATGGCAGAGAATAGCCGCAATGCTTGGGCCAGCGATCCAGATATTGATAAGCTATGCGAAAACATATTGCTGTCAATGGACCAAACTGAAGAGGCCTATAGTCTATACGGGCTCCGAGCCAATCGAGCTTCCACCTACACGGCATGGTATCGCGCTGTTGCAAAAAAATACCCGGATAAAAAGCCCGCCAGTATTTTGGAAGATTTAGCAGCTGAAACTCCGGGCGAGGAAGGCAAATGGTTTGCCGCAGCGAAAGATGCGAAGTTATATGAAGAGGCCATTGCTTTTGCCCGAAGTTCACCAAGTGCGCCCCAAACCCTGACCCGTGCTGCCAGAGACTTTGCTGTTAAAGAACCCAAGTTCGCAGCTGAAGCAGGCATGACCGCCTTGCACTGGCTATTGGAAGGGTATGGCTATGAAATCAACTCCTCTGACGTCGTGAATGCCTATACGCGTTGCATGACTGCCGCCGAAAACGCTGGCGAATCTGAACAAGTTTTTGCGTGGATTGAGCAACGGCTAGCGCAAGCATCGGAAAACGATAGTTTTGTCAGCAATGTGCTACGGCGCTTAATTCGTGATACAAAAAAGCAGAACAACGAAGTCGAGTGACGAACACTCACCTGTTTTTCAAACCCGCGCACAGCGTGAATAAAAACACATAAAGGACACTTTGGCTATGGCAAGACAACATAACAACAGCCGGTCTAAATCAACCAAATCCAAGACTCAACGCAGACGTCCTATAGAAGAGAAACTACTCAAAAAATTTGAACGCTATCGACGAAACAAAGTAGTGAACATCAGCGCGATGCGGGATGGTAAAAAAATGGCTGCTGCATTGCAAGAGTCTGTTAGCAGTGATGAAACGTTTAAGGAACTTCACCCAGCGCACGCCATGTACGCCTTTGCTCAAAACCAATTGTCCATTATGGCAGAACAGCTGACCTTGCTAGACGAGCCAGACCGTCTCACTAAAGTGATCTCCAAAATGGAAGAACTGCATTCACCCGGCGGGCCACCGATGAGTCCAATCACAACTTCATTCTTTGCTTGCTGGTCGTTGCTCGATTTATCTGTTGGGCTTGCCAAAGAGACGTTCACAACATTATCTATCGCTATTGGGCGACGGTACGGCACTTCAAATGTGCTACTAGAATTGATGCAAGCGCTGCAAGATTCTCGGATGGGCATCTACCAGCACGAAGGTGCTCATAACGGCATTATCGTACTACGCGAGTTGGTAACAGATAAGGTATATCATTGTTACTGCGCTTCGGGCTACACTGGCGAAGCAGGTCAACTATGGTACGTTCGATTACTGCCGCCACCCACACAACAATTTTCGGAACACATTGTGTTTACCACACCGTACCGGTTAGTCGCTCCCGACTCTGATGCTTGGTTGGCGTACTTCGATAGATGCCTAAATGCTGAAGGTTCAATTGCTAGTCGCACAGATGCCTATGAGTTGCATATGAAATACGGGCCATCACATGACTTCTGGCTGGAGTTCGTGTACGAAGCTTACGTAAACTATCAACCTGGGGTTATTTTCTTACAAGGATTACCCGATCGCGCGGAAAGCAGACCCTGCTCACCGATTAATCTTGATAAAAGCCAGAGTGAATTGTTGGAAAGCTTGCTGAATCATGATTGAATCACGACTTTCGGAACCACTTTCAAACGTCTATTTATTTCGCTTTCGAGCCTTTCTGGCTTGCTTGCGTTTTTGCTTACGTGCTTTTTGATCCACCTTCTTTGTCGGTATAGCACGCGGCGGCGGCTCCATGTAATCTGGCAGCATACCGGGCCCGTCGAGAAACATGCCGGACCTGTCCTGTGGTGTTTTAATGTGATCAGGCAGTTTTCCCCCGCTTTCGGCCATCCACGCATCTATCCCTTCCTGTGTTGACGGATCAAAACCAGAGTCTCTCATATGTGCCAGCAGACTTTTCCCGACACCAAAATTTGCAGGATTTGACAGCGCTTCGCTAAGCCTGCGTTCGGCGTTATCGTCCAGCAAAGCTAAGCAGGCTTCTGCCGAGACAACACTATACTCACGTTGTAGATAACGAAAGAACGCACGCGTGCTCTCGATAACTGTTTTTGCATCCTCCGAGCCAATGCTGACTTTCCGAGGAACGATGTCAAACATGATTTCGTCAAATTCAACCACACCGAGATGCGCAACGCTGGTACTGAAGTAGTTATACGCAAAGGTTTGGATAACATCATTCAACGTTATGCTGGATTGAAACGGTTTGCCTTCCGGTGATTCTAAAAACGCCGCATTCAGAGCCTCGAAATGCTCATAGGGCTCTTCGTCAAAATCATCATCAAGTTCGACTAGGCGGTGCAAGGGATACATCAATGAATCCGGTGGATAGCGGTTCTCAGCTGCGCGCTGGTACGGATAAGGTGCGGTAAGCTCCACCTCCATAGCGCCTTTGAACGTAGCCAGCGAAAACCGCCTAGACACTTCTTTGAAATCTGTCCACGCTTGCTTCCACGGTTTTGGATTTTGCAACGCCAGTGCCAAAGCCCGGCACAGCCCTTCGATTAAATCCAGATCTTCAACGGTCGCTACCCGCAATTGGCGATCTGATACTGGCAAAAAGAGGTCGGGGTAAGCTTTGGTATTGGCCACCGTCCATTGATTACTGGCGATTTGCTTGCGACTATGTTTATCCAGTTGTGTAGCTGGAATGAAATTCACAGAGCGATGCTCGGGAAGCTGTACCGCTAAACCCATCTCGATACTATCGATAAAACTCATGTACTGACGGTACCTATCCAGCGAATCGAACAGCACAAATCCGTAGTTCGTTTCTTCCTGACCAATTATCGTTAATACAGCATGTTCAAGGTTGTGAGCCGGTATGCTCACGCCAATCAAAAAAGCATCACTGGGAACAATCTTCCAAGGTGCCAACGCGTACAGTTTGGCCGTTGCCTCAAAAAACGCTTCGATCGCAGCTGGCGGCAAACCGGCTGATAAGTAGCTCAACGACTCCAACTGACCTTGTTCGCTGAGGTGTTCCGCCATTGAATTCATAACCTCATCCAGCTCAGGCGTTGCTCCTACAACGATGTTCAACTCTGGGAACTCATCAGCTAACGCATTCTGCACTTCCTCAGTTGACACCCGTACACGTTGTGGTGGTATTCGAGAACCCGCCTTTGGTTTCAGAATGGTTTCGCTCAACGATACAGCGATATCTTTTATCGCCTCGCCCGGTTCGAATATTTCAAATCCAACAACAAAGCGTTCGTTATCCAACCATAAGATGGCCTCAGGTTGGTATGCAGGTGTTTCGCCATCTTCCTGAACTTGGGCAGGCAACGACACAATGCCGCCCACCCATTCGATAATGTCGTCGGCATCATTGGCGTTCGTGTTACGTTCTGCAAATGACAATAGCTGTGGCGATACATTCCAACGCTGACCCGCTTGATTCATGACACCAACGGTTTTTTTATTGATCTTGATAACGAAGCCACTGACCAAACTCCCTGATTTGTCGGTGAACTGAACTTCATCACCCGGTTTAAATTGAGCAATAGCAATGCGATGAGCTTCAGCTCTAATGTGAGTGATACGATCAGCAATCACCTCATTGAGCTTTAACAACGCTTGCTCATCAAGCAACTCGATTGCGTCTAGTATGGAGTTTAGGTCGGTTGAAGTTGATGAGTCATCTGGCATACGGGTTAGTAACTAAGCTTGGCAAGTGGAATATACCGACCAATAGGGTAACACAGACAGTTCTGACGCTTATAGACGAAGCTGATACTGCAAATAGTTGGAAATTTGCATTTCACGCCACCCAATGATCGTTTCGTCGCAAATAACAGGATTTCGTTCCATCCGTGCCGTAATGTAAGCACGCACTTTACGAAAACAACATCGAAGAACGACATGAAACACCTAACATCAAAAGCAGCTTTAACATGCAGTACATTATTTTTCGCAGGCATTGCTTCAGCTGCCACACTCACCCTTAATTTGGAAAACATCCAAGTTAACAACGGAAAAATTCGAAAACAACTCTGTCGGTGTTCAACGCTGAAGCTTTACAAGACGGACCAATTGCTTATTGCACACTTCCCTATCATTTGCCACTGGGTTTTCATGGAAAATTTGTTAAGGCGGCTTAGCCACACAGACCCTGAGTATTACCCTTTACCGCTATTCGTGATTGTCACAGCGTTTACATAACACGCCATAGAGGCATTTGAGTTTGCTGCCGTTGACTACGTGGTGAAACCCGTCACGGCAAAAAGAATGGAAGCTACCATCGAGCGCCTTAAGCTGCAGATGAATTCACGTGTACTCGCTCAGGCGCCGGAAGCGATCAACGACAAAATCATTAAATTACTGACACAAGATGGTAAATGGTTGAGGTTTTTAGGGTGCTACCCATGGACTATTTGTATTGCGCCGAAGTGATAAATTCTCCGAAACTCTCGCACCATACAATAACGCTTGTGTATTCTGAAGGATTGATGTCGGGCGGAACTGACACCAGAAAGTTGTTGAATGTTTTGACATCGCCAACCAACGCCATTTCAGGTTTTAGTCGATTGAAGTCGGCCTCTGTTTCTACAAATTCCGGAGACAGGTAAAGTTTGTAATCCGGTCCCGGTGCCAATTTACCCATATGGGAAATGGACTTCTCGCCAATCGATACGGAACCTTCTCCCCAGTGCAATCTGTCACTGCCCTGCAAATCACGACGAAACTCAGCCTGATAGTTAGCCGACTCAGCCACATTGCTCACTTCAGTCTCAGTTGGTGCATCGGGTGCAATCAAAATGGGAAGCGCGTAGATGCCAGCGGCAAAACCGGCAGCCGCGACGATGCCGTGAGAACCGAGCAGAAGAATGACATTGCGAAGTTTCATGTGATTTCCTCTTTTTATATGTGGTGGCGTTTTTTGAATGCTGATATTGTGATGTTGTTTTTTAGCAACCACAAAACCCTTACACCCGCTTAGCAAAGTATACCGTTGTGTAAGAATTTTGTTGTTTTTTAAACGTATCATCGCGCCGGAGCGGGTAAACGTGAGAAAAACGGACCTGGTAGCCTGCATTGGAACTGCGAAATATGGGTTTTGGGCGTTTCCACTCAACATTGCAAGGGAACCATTCGACCTATTCCGATTCTTAATTTACGTGTCTGGACCGAGCGCCAGTAGTCATTCATTCGGATACGCCATGAGGGGTTGTAAGTGAATTTATTCAGTGCAGTTGTTATTCTTTGTTTAGGATTGGGTCTGGCTGCGTCAATCGTCTTAAAGCCAAGCTTTTCAAACAGTACTCCAACGGCACCCGACAATATCGAGAAGTCGGTTCAGGACACTCACATGAATATCAAATCAGCATCAACACCACCTGCCGAGTACGATGCGGGCAATTTTGTAAAACCTTCAGATGCTGAGTTGAAAAAAAACCTCTCGCGAATAGCCTACAATGTAACGCAGAAAGACGGAACAGAACGCGCATTCTCAAACGCAATGCACAAAGAAAAGCGAGCCGGATTGTACGTTGACGTGGTTTCTGGTGAGCCACTTTTCTCATCGGTTGATAAATATGATTCCGGTACTGGCTGGCCCAGTTTCAGCCGACCCATAGTCGACAATGCACTGATAGAAAAAGAAGATCGCTCATTGCTGGGGATTCGAACTGAAATTCGTAGCAAGCTTGCTGACTCACACCTCGGCCATGTTTTTACAGATGGGCCTGCACCGACGGGCTTGCGCTACTGCATGAACGCGGCGGCTATGCGTTTTATACCACTGGAACAAATGGCTGATGCAGGCTATAGCAAATATATTAGTAGCGTCGAAGGCCCTGCTTCCTAAAAAGGCTGAAATCCAACACCTGCAAATGAAGCCGATTACGTAAATCTTTTGAAGCTAGTGCGTTAAGAAGCGTTAGCTGTAGCGCTGATGCGATAACTCAGCCAATTGAACCAAGGTTGTGAGGGTTTGATTTAGTGGTGCAGCTATGCCAGCCTGTTCAGCGATACTGGCAATTGCACCATTCAATGCATCCACCTCAGTGCGACGTTTCGCATACAAGTCTTGCAACATAGACGGTATGTGATCGCCATGTTGCGTGCACGAAAGTTCAATTAGATCGTAGACGCGATTAATATCGAAATCTATTTTTTGGGATTGTGCAACTCGTGCTACTTCATCAGCAGTGTCACGCGCCATCTGTTTTGCACCTGGAGAATCTTCTATACACCCTGGCCTGCCATGCGATAGCGCACACAGAGCGTTCATACCCGCATTAAACGCCACTTTCTCCCAAATGCGCTTATGGATGTTGGCGTCGTGCTGCAGCTCAATACCACTTTGTAGGAATGCGTCGGCAATCTGCTTCGCGATTATCGAGTCATTATGTTTGGAGGCGTTACCGAAATAACTACTGCCTTGGCCTTTGCATGCGACAACACCCGGTGCAAGCTTATCCACTGGCATCATAGACATTCCAATCCATATTCTGTCTATCGGTAAGTGAGTTGCAATATTCTCAGCGTTACCCAAACCATTTTGCAAACTGAGCACCTGCGTGTTTGCATCGATACGATCAGCAATGCTGGCCATAGCTTCGCGAGTCTGAAACGCTTTGGTGAATACCAAAACCACTTCAACGCCGCGCTCCATATTGGCCGGCGCCAGCGCCTGTACCGAGACTTTGTGTTCTTCGGTCGGCGTGTGTAAAACTAATTTATTGGCGGCAATAGCGTCACGGTGAGCCTTGTTAGTAGTCAGCAGCTGCACCTTATGGCCATGCATGGCCAATAAACCTCCAAACCAAGATCCCATTGCACCAGCACCCAGAATTGCAATACGCATTCTTACGACCCTTTTTTGCGCCGAATTGTACCGAGTGACGCTTAAGCTCTTGCGCAAGCCCTACCGAGTGCGTTAGAACTAGCACAGGCTACGGTACAATCAGCTAAAGTTAGAACGCCGCTGTAAACCGGACACTATCCAAATTGCAGCAATCCTCGTTGAATATACTGTTGAATATACTTAAGGGAAGGTTACTACTCATGTCCACTGCCAGCAAGACAAAAAAATCTTCCGCCGGACAATCCAAATTACACTCGATGGAAGCTCAGTCGTCTCATTACAGCGAAATTGAATGGGAAACGCGCGTCGACTTGGCAGCCGCTTATCGACTGGTGCACTACTACGGATGGACATCCCAAGTTTATAACCACATCACTGCTCGCATTCCAGGAACAGAACACTTGCTCATTAACCCATTTGGTCACGGCTACGACGAAATTCGACCAGATAATTTAGTCAAGATTGATATCGATGGTAATAAGCTTGACGATAACCCGTTTCCGATCAATGCAGCTGGCTACACAATACATTCAGCCATACATGCCGCGCGTCCAGATTTGCAATGCGTATTGCACACACATTCGCAAAACGCGACCGCTATCTGCTGTTTAGAAGAAGGCTTTATACCTTTAACGCAAATGGGATGCATGTTCCATGAGCGAATTGGCACGCATGAGTTTGAAGGTATTGCACTTGATTTAGCAGAGCGAGAAACCATCGTGCGTGACTTGGGCCAAGATAAACACACCATGTTGTTATACAACCACGGAATTCTTATTTGCGGACAAAGTATCGCGCATGCCTTTACTCGCCTATACCACTTTGAAGATTGTGCTGGCGTACAACTCAAGGCCATGGCAGCAGTAGCCGGTGGCGCAACGCTGAAAAGACCCAACCCAACTGTTGTAGAAAAAACTCGAGAACAATTTGAAAGCGGTGCTTCGCAAGGTGGGGCGGAAGTTTTGTTACCGGAATGGCCAGCTTATCTACGGTTGTTGGATAGAGTTGATCCAGGGTGGCGAAGCGCCAGTTAAGTGCAAAACAAGTAGTCAGTGTGATCGTAAACTGTCATCAATCATGGAGAACCCATACCCCAGAATGGTAAAGAGAAATTTAAACCCTGTGTCTTGGCGATCGATAGCTGCATTAATAACACTCATCAACCTCTTTGCTGCATTCGCATCAGTGCAAGCAGCGCCTCGTACCGGCTATATCCTTATTGATGCAAATAGTGGTAAACAGTTAGCCGCTAAAAATGCTGATACGGCCTTTATGCCTGCTTCTACAATGAAGCTTGTGACGATGCTGTCTGCACTGGATCATCTAGGCCCAGATCATCGCTTCGAGACATCGCTTTATTTCACCGGCGAACTCAACGACTCCATGCTCGAAGGTGACCTTGTGCTGCACGGCAACGGCGATGTCGAACTGGATCTTAACGATCTTATGCACATGGTTTTAAGGTTACGTGAGCTGGGCATGCGTCAAATTAAGGGCCGGTTTCTTATCTCGGATGATTCATTCTTAAAGGTCAATGAGATAAACCCCAAACAACCACTGGACGCACCCTACAATGCAGGGGTTGGCCCCTTGTCGCTGGCTTTTGGCAGAGTAAAATTGCGCTCAAAAGATGGAGGCAGCTTCTTCGCCAACCCAACGTTGGTCGAGCGTGGACCAGCTTGGCAGATCGCTTCAGAGCGAGAGGGTAAGCGTTATCGGCAGTTACCCGTTCGCGATGTAGGCATGCACACGGCACTTAGCCTACGCCGGATTGCGGGCGAACTGGGTATGGAGCTGCCCATGCCCGAAAGAGGCACCACTAACAATCCATTACTGGAAATTAAGACAATACAAAGCAAACGTCTGATCGAGATTATCGAAGGCATGATGGTGTATTCCAATAACCAAATAGCCGAAACCGTTGGTCTCGCTACTGCTCACGCACTTGAATTATCCCCTCAATCACTCGAAGACAGTGCAGCAAAACTTTGGCAAGATCTAATAACTCGATTACCCGAAACGAATTGGCAAGGATTTCGTATCACCAATCATTCCGGCCTTGACGCCCAGGCTCGCGCCACACCGGCGCAACTTGCTGCACTCTTGCAATACGGTCTAGAACGTTTTCACTTACCCCATCTTCTCCCCGCGAATGCATGGTCCGGTTCTTTATCACGACGACTCGTTGAAGAACAACACTTGCAACGCATCTGGGCCAAAACAGGGTCGATCGATTTTGCTGTAGCGCTTGCAGGTTTTGTGATACCCAAAAGTGGCGGACTATGGCTATTCGCAATCATCAGCGATGACCCAGAAAGGCGTGCCGCTTATGATGCTATGCCTAAACCCAGCACAGAGATACACGAAGAGGTTAAACGCTGGGACCACGATATAAAAGCACAGCACGACGACCTTCTACGAAGATGGCTTAACGGCACCTTTTAAGATAGGCAGTGCTGATAGTTTAAACGAGTAATGCGACAGTCATACTGAATTAAAAACTATAATGTCGCTAGCGGCTTAATCGATGCCCAACACCGAAATTCAACGGAGAAAAAACATGTACAGTAAAATACTGGTCCCAATGGCGCTAGATCACGCATTGTCGCCAAAAACGCTTGCCATTGCCCAGCAGCTCAGCACCGAGGGGGCAGAAATTATTGCACTGCACGTTTACGAATCCCTGCCTAACACGGTAAGCGTCCACATCGATGAAACGACATTGAAAAAAGAATTTGAGTACGCAAGAAAACAATTGCATGAAAAAATTGCTGGTATTGACGGCGTCAAACCAGAGCTGATCAAGGGTCACACCTATCGAACCATCATTAACTACGCGAGCGAAAATAATATCGACTGCATCGTCATGGGATCACATAATCCAAGCTTGAGTGACTATCTACTGGGCTCTACCGCCGCACGTGTTGTACGACATGCGCGCTGTGCAGTTCATGTGCATCGGTCTTCGTAACAACGGTTTGTATAAATGGACCGGACCATAGCCCCCTGTTGCGACAGGTTCCAAAATCCACAGATTCATGGATGATATAGCTGAAAGGGTATAACATTTTTCTGAACGCACAGAAAACAGATATTAATAACGATTCTGGCACAAGAATTTGATCCTAAAACCGACTCAATCAACGAAGTGGATCTGGCACTTAGCGCCGAGTTGCGCGCTGTATACTCAATCTTTCAAGTTCGGAATGAGCAAATGAATAACGAATGCAAATGGCCACAAGTTCGTTTATGTGATGCCGCCTATATTCAGCGTTAATTCAAATGATATTGAACACTAACTGAAAAACTGACCGATTGATCTTGAAATCGATGCGCGGTATAGCGTGTATACAATATTGGCACTTCTGTAAGTAACGGTGCAACTCGATAAGCTATACCCATATGGGCATTTAGTTTCTGCGTTGCACGGTAATTTATGTCCAGCCCAAGCGTATGGCTGTGATTGATTGGAGTGTGTTCGTATCCGAAACTATTATCGTCAATATCATCTCGAGCAGTAAGGGCGAATGAGTAACTAGTGCTCAATGTGGATTTTTCGTTTAGTGATGCTGACAATGCAAAGTGATGTCTTAAATAAACGGATTCGAACTGTATTTCCTTTGACGGAATAAATCCAATGGAGTCTAACAATGCATTGTTATCTGGAAACACCTGCTTAAAGGCCTGAACTTGCCCACAAGGTTCACGCTGTTCTAGCACACCACCTGATTGCTGCAAAGCAAACTTTACGGCACAGCCTGGGTTGGTTTTTCCAACACCCGTAATTGATTGAAAGTGTGTTTTTTGCCAACCAAAGTTAAATGAATTGGTCATCCAGATTGCAGGGGTTAAGAAACGGGAAAAGCCAAATACCAGTCTGAAATCTATGCTTTCAGGTCGGTCTATAGTAGCCGACGTAATTATGCCTTTATCCAAATGCGTGTACGAATTTTTCACGATTTGGTTGGAAAATCCGTAAGTTAAACCTGCACCAATGGTTGCGACTCCATACGTAGCTCTGATATTCAGTTTGCGCTTAAAATCTGCGGAGAACATATGAACATCCACTAAATCCCGCCGTGTCGTCAACTGGTGGTTGGAGTAGTTTAGGAATGCTTGATTGTTCATGCCGATGGAACGAGCGAGCGATATTGCTGTGTTTGCATATCGCAGTCGCTGATTTGACGGGGCATAACCCCCGCTGGGTAAGTTCGGCGAATAACTAACGGTGCCGGCAACCGATTCAAGGCTCACCTTCACAAAACTATTTTTGCCACTCTGAACTGCTTCTTTTGAATCAGAATGGGCGGTAGCACTTAGCAGGCTATACCAAACAACGGTTGTCAGTGCAATTCGTAACAAGTTGAGCATACACTGCATTGCCACCTGATACGCTTTGCTGGCACGTTTACGAACCGTTATAGCTGATATAGCCTTTAAATCCTGAGCCTGACACTGCTTGGTTACCCGCCTCTACCGTGTATTGTTTCGCAAACGAACGATCTTGTTTGTCAATCTCAATTATCTTGAGACCACCTATGACAAACGTGACTTCATAGTCTCCTGAGAACGCCATGATGTCGTCATAGCCAAGTTTGGCCAATTCGTCTCTTGCCTGCCAGATAGAGACGTCAATTAGTCCTCCTGTCGAGCTGAATATCTTTTCTTTGTCTAACTCAATGCTGGTTTCTGTGTATACGCCGTGTTGAGATACTCCACTAGCATAGACGAGCGCATCTTCAGGAAATTCTAAAGACAATGAAGACGAGTCACCTTTTCTGGCTGATAAGTACACATCGTGACTGAGCAGATTGAAAGCGCGCGAATCGCCAAGCGATGTAGATCGGATTGACATCGCCAAAGACACTTTAGCATCAACCAAATCGGCGTCCACTCCAATGCTTCGCTGATTAATTCGTATGTATCCGAGGTAACGATTAAAGTGGGTATGATGCACACCATTGACGCGTGTTGGATCTTCAAAATCGTCAATGGATACCGTCTGAAAATCACCATACCAATAATCACCAAGCGAAATTAATGTGCTGCGTCTATCTAGAGTCAAAGAGCCGTTTAATTCAGCCGAACTGGCTTGCTTAGCTGCAGTCGCCACCTCCTGCGGTGATTTAGATTGATCAATTTGATTGTTCGTTGCTTGCACTGTTGTTGCAATAGCACTAATTTCAGCCGATTGCAGATACAAGTTAGGGCGATGCACCAATAATTGTTCATTCAGCGCGATCATGCTGGATTCCACATCGAAACTCAACGGTAGGGATTGGCCGTTAACAGCGCGCTCGTTCAATAGCGCTGCCAAACTCTCCGAGACACCACGATACTCATCAATGTTACCAGCAAAACCGTTCACCATTTGATGTATAGATGCGTTTAGTTTGATCAGCTGTAATGTACTTGCGGCATCTGCACTTAGATCAAGACTGGATTGATTCAGCACAGAAGCTAAAGACTCCACGCTTTCGCTCCACAAATTGGGGTTGTATCCCGATTCGTCGCTGGACATCAACACAGCAACTGTGGATAGAGGTGTGACATACCCAAGATGGGCAGGTCCCCTGAGCTCGCCAACAAAGGGAATGCCATTTTCTGTAGCGGTCTCGTTAAATCCAACGTCAAAGCCGCCCCTGACTGTGGCAAGTGACGTAGAGGCAGGACAGTAAAATTCGCCACCGGCTTTCGTACTACCAGATGCCACCTCGTCGCAGTACACCTGAGCACCAACAATATAGCCATCAACTGCCTGAAGCCGCACCTGCTCTGTGGAAGAACTGCCTGAATCCGACATACACGCACTTAAAGAGCATGCAAGCAAAAGATTGACAGAGATGAATTTGATTTTGTGAAGTGGGTGCATCCGTTTGTTCCCTAAGAGTTGAACAATCACAAATGCAGTATGTATGCCGCTAAAATGCGGTCTGATATTTTTGTTGTTGGATTAATAAATAAAATCCATGAAATGTTGTACTCCGTCACAAATGTGAGTGGTTTGAAAGAGTGCAACACTACTCGACCAACCTTTTTGCAAATTCAGAACATCGACTCCAAGCGACTGTTAACCAGTACTTCAGCCACTACTGATTCGTTTGGCAGCGACAATGCGTATTCCGCAGTTGCAGCAATGGTATCAGGGGAGATTTTAAATTCGCCTTTGGGTGTGTCTACATGGGTCACCATATCTGTGTCTACCAGCCCCGGACATATCGCAGTTGCTCTGAGTCCGTCCTGCCATCCTTCATGTCGTATTGCGTGAGTCAGTGACAGCGCCGCATATTTCGATGCACTGTAGCCCAGGTTGTTGCTGCCCATCACCCGTTTGCCAGACAAAGAGACGATGTTAATAACTCGTCCATGCCCACAGCGTTTAAGTGCGGGCAAAGCAGAACGGATTAGTTGCAGCGGGCCTTTAAAATTAACGTCCCACATCAAATCCAGATCCTCATCACTACCTTCTGCAACACCGACTGGTTTCATGACGCCAGCGTTCAACCACTATGTGCGTCACCGTGGTGATGGCTACTTAATCGCCTCTACCCTCCGAAACTTTGAGGACCAACGCCCTTTATATATTGCTCAGTTATCCAACTAACATGTTATCGAATAGCTGGTTAAATCGCTGCATTACTCCGTTACAAATGATCGCGTAACCTTTCATTCGCGATGTTTACACTTAATGATACTCTGAGCCGTAATAAATTTTTAAATTCCGCCGATGGTTAGAACATCACTCATCACGGCGTAATTTAAATGGGCCAAGCAGCGCATACACCGGGCTTTATCGACGATCTGGCCGAAAAACTACGCTTTGACGATGCAGCGTTGCCTTCTATGCCAGAAGCTGTACAGCAGATCCGTCAGTCGTTAAATGGCAATGGCGTGACAATTTCTAGGCTCAGCCAGATTATCCAGAAAGACCCAGTGCTTGCCACTCGCATTGTTCGTGCTGGTAACAGTGCAATGTACCGTACTGTACAACCTGTGGAGTCGGTCAATGATGCAGTAATGCGCATGGGATTAAGCCGGACGCAAAATATCGCGATAGTACTGCTTAAAAATTCATTTCAAGCTCGGCATAAACTGATTAGAGACCGAATAGCCTGGCTGTGGAGTGAATCTTTACATGTTGCGTCTATAGCGCATGTGTTGACCGACCACTATGATTTTATCAGTTCGGATAGAGCTGTCTTGGGTGGGTTGCTCCAAAATGTTGGTGCACTGCTATTGATGACTATCGTAGATGAAAAGCTAACCGACTTAAAACATGAAGCGATTCTTGAAGTCATGATTAAACAGTATGCTTGCGAGTTCGGTGCAAAGCTACTGACACATTGGGAGATGGATGCAGAGCTAATTGCTGTCGCTCAGAATAGGAATAATTGGAATCGTTCTCACGCTGAAGCTGCTGACTTGGCAGATCTTATATTGCTGGCCAAAAGTTGCCTTCAGTATAATATTGATTCAAATTATGGTCTACCGGAACATCAAACCTTGACCGCTTTCGAAAAACTTCAGGCGACCTACCCAATTGACGTGGAGTTGCAGAAACTGATCCACGAGAACAGTGGTCGAATAGACTCGATGCGTAATATGTTGTCCGCTTGAGAAATGAATGTATAGGACAATGTTCTATACCTCCACCCAAAGCTGACACTTTTCAGGAAGCTGGTAATCTCAAAAGGCAAGATCGTAAGGCCGACGTTGCCTGCATAATTCAAGTTTATGTGTCCAAGAATGTTAACCTTATCCCAACATCCTGATTACATGAACTCTCATGAACAATTCACATTCGATTTCCGCCAGCCTGCCAAAGATTATTAGCGATGCAGATACGGAAGATACAGCATTGCTAATTACCGACGTGCGCGTACTAAAGTTGCGACTGGACTTACTTACAAAAGCGTTTCCCTCTGGTACGCGGCACGCGGTGGCTATTAAAACGAACCCAAACAAACAGGTATTAGCAACGATTCTGGCACAAGGATTTGATCTTGAAGCGGCTTCAATTGAAGAAGTAGAGTTGGCACTTAGCGCCGGTGCTGAGCCCCAGCAAGTTGTGTTCGACTCTCCTGTCAAAACTCGCGCCGAAATTCAGCAATGCGCAAACTACGCCGGAATGCAAGTTAACGCAAACATGCTAAGCGAATTGCAACGCTACCCGGTCAACCTAAGCTGCAAGTTAGGCCTTAGGATTAACCCAGGCATAAATACCGGCGCACCTGAAATGTTTGCAGTGAGCACTGATGAAAGTAAATTCGGTGTACCGCTGGCTATGGAACCCGAGATTTTGGCTGCAAGCCTTAAACACCCTATTACCGCATTACACATGCACAGCGGCTCACAAATGCGCGATTTAGCGGTGCAGCTACAGGCAATACGTAAACTCTTCGAGTTGGCTGAAACAATAAACGCCCATCGAGCTTCGCATGACAACTCCTGGCGCATAGACAGCATTAACATTGGCGGTGGCCTGCCTGCAGAACAACAGCCCGAGCAACCCTCAATGCGTAGCTATGCAGCACAAATCACTGAACTATTTTCAGAATACCCAGCTTATGAATTGAGAACCGAATTCGGCCAATGGACGCATCAAGCGGCTGGATACGCGCTAACCACAGTGGAGTATGTTGGAGAAGGGCCAGTGCCGAATATTTTTGTGCATTTAGGAGCAGACCTATTTACCAGACATGTTTATGCACCAGCTGCACCGCTACTTATAAAGGTGCTTAATCCTGATGGCGTTGAAAAAACCGGGCAGTGCAAACACTACAACGTAGCGGGCCCACTGTGCTTTGCAGGTGACTATTTAGCACGAAATATTGAACTGCCTACAATCAATGAAGGCGACTGGCTGTTAATTGATAATGTTGGTGCCAATACAGACGGTTTATGGTCACGCCATTGCTCAAGAACCATACCCAAAGTACAGGGTATTGATTTACAGGGTGCCGTTTCAACTTGGAGCGAGCGCCAGCCAATTGGGTACTGAAGTTAAGCAATATTAACGATTGCGATAATACTTAAGATCTCGTTAGCGGCTAGCCTTACAAAGGCTCATCAAGGCAAACTTAAAAATCCGCCAGATTGACGCTTCCACAATGATGCATAGCGGCCACCATTGGCCAGTAGTTTTTTATGCGTACCTGATTCAACAACACGGCCAGCATCAATAACAACGAGCCTATCCATGGCGGCAATAGTTGATAGACGGTGTGCTATGGCAATAACCGTTTTACCGTGCATCAGTTCCTGCAAGCTAGATTGAATCTCTGCCTCCACTTCTGAGTCCAATGCAGAGGTAGCTTCATCCAGCACCAGTATGGGGGCATCTTTCAACAGGACTCTGGCTATCGCAATACGTTGGCGTTGCCCGCCAGAGAGTTTTACCCCTCGTTCTCCAACATGCGCTGCCAATCCTGTGCGGCCCTTATTGTCTTTAAGCTCGTCAATGAACTCTAATGCGCGCGCTCTTGTTGCTGCGGCAAGAATGTCTGCATCTGATGCATCTGGCCTCGGATAGGATATGTTGTCTCGCACCGAGCGATGCAACAGTGCTGTATCCTGACTGACAAACCCAATGTTGCGGCGCAATGAATCTTGTGTGACCTCGCATATGTTTTGACCATCAATCTCGATTGAACCACTATCAAGATCATACATTCGCATTAACAAGTTCACGATGGTTGATTTACCCGCTCCCGAAGGGCCAACCAAGCCAATTTTTTCACCTGAACCTATTTGCAGGTCAAGATTCTCTATAACGCTGATTCGGCTCTCATCGGATGTAAATTGATGGTAGTTAAACGATACCGATTTGAACTCGATAGTAGCCTGACTCACCTGTAGCGTGGCAGCATTTGGTGCATCAACTAACTCTACCGGCTGCGCCACGGTATTCATGGCATCCTGAACCTGCCCATAATTTCTAAACAGACCGTTTATCTGACTTAGAAATCGATTTGCCAATAGGTTCAAGCGCAAAACCAAACCAAAAACGAATGCTACCTCGCCAATAGTTAGCGTATTCAACATCCATTGGGACAGAGAAATATAACCAACTGCAACAAGCATCAATGAATTCACAACCACGACACCCACGCGAAGCTTTACCAGCGTGCGACCAAAGCCACGTGCCGCTCCGATAAGTCTTGACATGCCTGTAGCGACGAATGCATCTTCTCGCTCTGGAGCGCTATCAGTCTTAACCAGGGCAATATTTGAATAGCTGTCTACCAGACGACCGGTAAATATAGACTTGGCATCGGCCATTACGCGAGCGCGTTCCCGCACGCGCGGTACGAACATGATGAGTATCGCCGTATAAACGACAAGCCAAACGCCAAGGCTTGCGGTCAGACGCCAATCAAGCCCCAGGAAAAGTATCATCGTGCTAATGAGATAAAGCACAATCAGCCAAACAGTATCCAGCAGCGCTGTCATAAACTCTGTTGCTGAAGACCCGGCTTGTATTACTTTGGTGGCAATACGGCCGGCAAAATCGTTTTGAAAGAAACTTAAACTTTGGCGGGAAACGTTTTTATGAGTCTGCCATCGAATCATATTATAGATTGACGGTAGTACTGATAATTCTACTAACATCGTAGCGATAGCCAGTACCACAACCCGAATAACACCAATAAAAAAGATCATCCATACAAAAGTAAACCAGTAATCTTTTACTATGGCTTCAGGAGTGCTACTTTGTAACAAATCAACGATGGATCCGATAAACCCAAATAGCGTTATTTCTATCCACGCCTGTAGTCCGCCAAATACCAGCACAGCAAGGAAGATATAAGGCGCTTGCTTTACGAAGAAAAGAATAAAGCGAATCGTTGAATTTCTTGGCAATTCGGTACGCTTGTTGGGTTTAAACGGGTCGATGAAATTTTCAAAAAACGAGAACATGCGTGAGCAAGTAAGTGGAAATATGCTGACATTTAAACACTTATCACCCACCGAGTGGCGGGCTTCATCTTGTTTTCTAAATGAACGCATCCATGACTTGCACCCAGAGGACATAAAGGCTCGACACCTCTGCTGAGTCAAATGACCGAATCAAGTGTTAGGTATACTGGCCTCGGAACACACTGACCCGTTAGAATCAACCCGGTGTTAATAAGCCCGAGTGTAAAGGAGTCATGAT
Source organism: uncultured Granulosicoccaceae bacterium (assembly GCA_964390335.1). Taxonomy (GTDB): domain Bacteria; phylum Pseudomonadota; class Gammaproteobacteria; order Granulosicoccales; family Granulosicoccaceae; genus Granulosicoccus. The sequence goes on from CAYMHU010000011.1 coordinate 97,131, forward strand.
GAGACTGTGTAATCAGTACGGTGGCAGTGAAATTACGATATTGAAGCAGTGACACCCCTTGAAACAATCGAAGCCTTAACCTCAGAGCAAATCTCTGTAGTAGCGCGCTCTTCCAACGACACCTCCGTCGCTCAGGTGTTGGAGGCGGCTGGATTTCGTTGGCTGCTGAATGGTGGTAGCTCTGTGCAGTCGTTGATGTCTGTTGATTCTCCAGCAGCATTATTGTTACCGAATCATGTTGCGATGTTGTTCGGCCTTCTGTTGGTTGAAAGCGCTGATTCAATATTGAGCCTTGGTATGGGTGGTGGCAGCTTTGAACGGTTTCTGCATAAGCAATACCCTAACAGCAGCATTATCTCCGTAGAACCCGACAAAGAAATCATCAGACTTGCGCGTGAGTGTTTTGGTATCCCTTCCAGCGTGCAAGTTGCTTCCAGCAGCGCTGAAGAATTTGTAAGTAAAACCAACCAGCAGTTTGATCTGGTGCTATGCGATATTTTTGAACGGGAATCTCACCCAGCTTGCCTGACAAGTCCATCGTTCTACCAAGATATAAAATCGATTGTGGGTCCAGGTGGTGTACTCGCTCTGAACACCACGCCCCATTCGCAAAATGAGATGCTGGATATTTTGCAATCGCTTCGGAGCAGTTTCTCAGTGGTTTATTTAGCAAACATACATTCGCGAGGTAATGTTGTTGTTATTGCAAAAAACAGTGTGGCTGAGCCTACCGACGTGATCTATTCACGTACGGAAATTTTCTTGGATAACACCGGTGTGTCGCTTGCTGAATGGGTGGATAAATTTAAACTGATTCCATTCTAGCCACTTTGGTAGGTTTGACGAGCAGCTATTCAGTATTGGGGTACATCTATAGGACTAAAGGATTCGAATCCTAGAATCTCT
>CAYMHU010000012.1:0-92026 GCA_964390335.1 uncultured Granulosicoccaceae bacterium
ACATAACAGCTTCCTTAATCGGAAAACCGATTAGTTTTATTAAAAAGATCAGTGATTAAATTCCGGTGGGTATTCGCGTTGTTCATGCATAGTCCCTTAAAAACAATATCTTAATTTTATCAAATACGTACCTGTTTTCTCCCATAACGGAAATAAAAAGACCATAGCCGCACAATAGTTGAGAAAACACTGTCAGCACATAGGCTTTTTACTAAAACCGGCGGCAAATTGCTGGGCTCCAACATGCTCTGAATTACCGGATATACCCTAATCAGCTAATAGAACAATATTGCTATAAAGCCAAGACCCTACATCTCCGAACCCGTTCTTCGATCAAGCAATGCCTTCACCGCAACACGCGGGTCAACACCTTTAATAACTACGTTGTAAACCTGCTCAATAATGGGTAACTCAACACCAATACGCGTAGCTTGTTCATACACCGCACGTGCGGCTTGCACTCCTTCCACTACTTGCTGAATTTCTGCTTCTGCCTCAGCAACGTTTTTACCGGCGGCTAACGCCAAGCCCATACGACGATTGCGTGATTGGTTATCAGTACAGGTTAAAACCAAATCGCCCATACCAGCAAGACCCATAAAAGTTTCGGCGTTCGCGCCCATGGCAACACCGAGTTTTTTCATTTCACGTAAGCCACGGTTTATTAACGCTACGCGCGCATTGGCACCAAAACCCAAGCCATCACTTAAACCCGCACCAATCGCCAACACGTTTTTTACTGCACCGCCCACCTCTACTCCTACGATATCTTCTGATGTATAGGCGAGAAACGACGAGCTGGATAAGTACCCTGCCAAACGCGCTGCAAATTCGGGTTGTGATGCAGCAACGGTTATAGCAGTCGGTAAATCCTGACCGACTTCTGTTGCAAATGTAGGCCCTGATAACACTGCATATTCTTTGCACTCAGGTAAGACTTCACGAACCACTTGATGCGGCAACATGCCAGTTGATAGTTCCAGGCCTTTGGTTGCCCAAGCTATGGAAAGGTCTCGACCTTTTAAGCGTTCGAGAATGCCTCTGAACGAATGACTGGGTACGGAAACCAGTACGGTGTTGACACCTTCAAGTGCTTTATCCCAATCGGGCTCAACGGATAAGCTACCGGGAAACGCCGCACCGGGTAAATAGCGTTTGTTTTCACGGGTTGCAATCATGTCAGACATTAACGCTACATCGCGGCCCCATAAGGTGACCTTAGTGCCGGTTCGCGCCATTTGAATAGCGAGTGCCGTGCCCCATGAACCTGAACCAATGACTGTTATCCGATTATCCATGCTGATTAATCCATATCTGTTGATTGATAATGCCTAAGTTGTACTTATGACACCACCTGTTTGTACTTGCCATTGCCTGTAATAATAGCCTTTACTGGCAATCAAATCGGCGTGCTGGCCTTGCTCAACCACCTTGCCCGCATCTAAAACCACAATATTATCAGCACCCACAATCGTTGATAACCGGTGCGCAACCACCAACACCGTGCGACCTTTCGACACCGTTGCAAGCGAGCGTTGAATAGCCGCTTCGGTTTCGTTATCAACCGCACTGGTTGCCTCATCTAATATCAGGATAGGTGGGTTCTTTAAAATAGCTCTGGCTAAGGATAACCGTTGCCTTTGCCCACCAGATAATTTGACGCCCCGCTCCCCAACCAGCGTATCAAGACCATCGGGTAAATTACTAATAAACTGCAACGCTTCTGCCGACTTGGCCGCTTCGATAATCTGTGCTTCACTGGCTTGAGGATCGGCATAAGCTATGTTGTCCCGCACACTACCTTCAAACAAAAACACATCCTGACTCACCAAACCAATAGTGGCTCTTAAGGATGCAATGGACACACTTTCAATGGGTTGTTCATCGATAAGAATCTTTCCTGCAGCTACTGGATAAAAGCGCAACAGTAGCTTGATCAACGTAGACTTACCGGATCCTGTTGCTCCTACCAACGCGACAGTTTGCCCAGCCGGAATATCCAGTGATACATCGCTGACCCCTGCTTCACTGTCGTTGTATCGAAAATTAAGTTGCTTAAATGCAATGGCACCTTGTGCGTTTTTGAGTACCTTGGTACCACTGTCCCGAACATTGGTTGGCGTTTCGATGAGCTTTAAAATACGCCGGGTACTGGCCATGGCGCGTTCATATAAATCGACTGTTTGCGCCAAACGGGTTAACGGCCACAACAAACGCTGCGTTAAAAAAACCAACATACCGTAAGCACCAACGTTTAAGGTGCCATCAATTGCTTGCATACCTCCCACAATAAACGTGGTTAAAAAACCCATCAGGATGGCCATGCGAATGATGGGTACAAATGCTGAACTGACGCGAATGGCACGACGGTTTGCAGCCACATAGCGTGCACTGGCTTCACGTAAGCGCTGCGATTCTCGCTCTTCTGCTGTGAACGACTTGATGGTTGCCATGCCACCCATGTTATTCGAGATACGATTAGCCAAGGCACCCACCTGCGCGCGCACATCGGCATACAGCGGTGCTGCTCTTCGCATAAAATAAAACGCACCCCAGATAACAACTGGAATAGGCATGATGGCCAACCATGCAAGCGTTGGCGAGATGATAAAAAACACCGCCCCAACTAAGATAACCGACATAAACACTTGTAAAAAATCGTTTACGCCATTATCAAGAAAGCGCTCCAGCTGATTCACATCGTCATTTAAAATGGCGGTCAATTCACCAGAGCCACGGGCTTCGAAGTAACTCATGTCCTGGCGTTGCAATTGCTCATAGGCATCCTGGCGCAGATCAGCTTGCAAGTCTTGCGCAAGGTTTCGCCACAACAACGAATACAAATATTCAAACAGCGATTCGCCTAGCCAAATCAAAAGCGTGAGTACGCCTAAGGCCAGTATTTGGGATTTCGGGGTATCAAAGCCGAAGCTTGCAATAAAGCTTTCCTGCTGATTGACCACAACATCGATTGCAATACCAATCAATATTTCTGGCATCACATCAAAAAACGTGTTCAGCATGGAACAAGTACTGGCAAGGATAATCCTAAGCCGGTACCCTTTTGCATAACGCAGCAAGTGTAGTAGCGCTGCAAAACTGCTGGCTGATTCACTCATAATGACTGGCCGCAAAAACGCAAAAGGCCCGATACGATGATCGGGCCTTTCAACGTTTCCTGCATGGGATAACGCTTAATCTTTTTCAACAAACTCGATGATTGCCATTGGCGCGTTATCACCAGGGCGCATACCGCATTTTAAGATACGTGTGTAACCACCGGGACGGCTTTGAAAGCGTGGGCCTAAATCGGTGAACAATTTGCCTACTGCCGCTTTGTCACGTAAACGAGCAAAGGCCAGACGACGCTTTGCAACGCTGTCTTCTTTACTCATGGTGATTAGCGGCTCAACGACCTTCCGCAGTTCTTTTGCTTTTGGCAAAGTTGTGCGAATTGATTCGTGTTCTACCAGCGACGTTGCCATGTTACGGAACATAGCTTGCCTGTGGCTGCTATTTCTATTGAGCTGACGCCCACTTTTTCGATGTCTCATCTTCTTTCCTTACTTGCCCAACTCGCGCTGCTTTTGTAATTCTGGTGGTGGCCAGTTTTCTAAACGCATACCGAGCGATAATGCCTGTTGTGCAAGCACATCTTTGATTTCTGTTAGCGACTTCTTACCTAAGTTTGGTGTTTTCAGCAATTCTACTTCTGTACGCTGGATTAAGTCGCCAATGTAGTAAATGTTTTCTGCCTTCAAGCAGTTTGCAGAACGTACTGTTAGCTCTAAATCGTCTACCGGTCGTAACAAGATAGGATCGATATCCGATGCTTGTTCCTGTGCAGGCGTTGCAGCCTCTGCTTTCAAATCGACAAATACCGACAACTGCTCTTGCAGAATCGTAGCCGACTTTCTAATGGCTTCTTCAGGGTCGATCGTGCCGTTAGTTTCAAGATCGATGATGAGCTTGTCTAAATCGGTGCGCTGCTCAACACGAGCACTATCAACGTTGTACGCCACACGATGAACCGGGCTAAATGATGCGTCGATCTGCAAGCTACCGATTGGACGATTTTCGCCTTCAGCCAGCTTCCGGGACGATGCAGGCTCGTAGCCACGACCTACACGAGCACGTAGTGTCATGTTCAAGTTAGTGTTACCGGTTAAGTTGCAGATAACGTGGTCTGGATTCACAATCTCGATGTCGTGGTCCAGGCTGATATCGGCTGCAGTCACCACACATGGGCCCTGCTTAACCAGTTTCAAAGTGGCCTCTTCTTTAGCGTGCATAACAATAGAAACACCTTTGAGGTTCAGCAAGATGTCCAACACATCTTCCTGTACACCTTCCATGGTGGTGTACTCATGCAATACACCTTCAATTTCTGCTTCGTAAATGGCGGCACCCGGCATAGAGGACAACAGGATACGACGCAAAGCGTTTCCTAATGTGTGTCCAAAACCGCGTTCCAAAGGCTCGAGCGTTACCTTCGCATGATTAGTGCTCGAAGCTGTTACATCGACAATGCGTGGTCTTAAAAATTCGGTCTGCATATGGCATTCAACCTGTTTTGTCTTACTGAGCGTAAACGACGCTTACGGCGTCAAAAGGTATTCGAGGTATTCGAGGTATTCGTTTATTACTTCGAGTACAATTCCACAACCAACGATTCGTTGATTTCTGCAGGTAAATCACTGCGATCAGGAACGGCCTTGAATACACCTTCAAACTTCTTCGCATCAACTTCTAACCATTCTGGTAAACCACGCTGAGAAGCCAGCTCCATTGCATCAGCGATGCGCGCCTGCTTCTTCGCTTTCTCGCGAATAGAAATTGTTTGGTTAGGTTTCACTTGGTAAGACGCAATATTGACGATTTTGCCGTCTACCAGAATGGACTTATGTGAAACTAACTGACGGGCCTCAGCACGTGTAGAGCCAAAACCCATACGATAGACAACATTATCCAAACGCTGTTCAAGCATGCTCAAAAGGTTTTCACCTGTAGCACCTTTTGATGCAGCTGCAGCCTTGTAGTAGTTGCGGAACTGCTTCTCCAGCACACCATACATACGACGCAACTTTTGCTTTTCACGTAACTGCATTGCATAGTCAGATGGACGACCACGCTTTGCACCTTGCATACCCGGAGGGGTTTCAAGATTACACTTCGACTCAAGTGGGCGTAAGCCAGACTTCAAGTACAGATCTGTACCTTCACGACGGCTCAACTTACACTTTGGACCAATATATCTAGCCACTAATTACACTCCAACCTTAAACAAATCAGCTGTTTCATCCTGTCATACACGTCGCTTTTTAGGCGGACGGCAGCCATTATGGGGAATTGGCGTTACGTCCAGGATGCTACTGATTTTAAATCCCACGTTGTTCAATGAACGCACTGCTGAATCGCGACCTGGACCCGGGCCCTTAACGCGAACATCAATGTTTTTTAATCCATATTCTTTCGCCGCTTCGCCAGCACGCTCTGCTGCAACCTGCGCAGCAAACGGTGTACTTTTACGCGAACCACGAAAACCTGAACCACCGGCTGTTGCCCATGAAAGCGCATTTCCCTGGCGGTCAGTAATCATCACGATCGTGTTATTGAACGATGCGTGAATATGAGCAATACCGTCTGTAACGGTACGGCGAACTTTTTTCTTTGTGCTTGCAGCCATCTTATTTCTTACCTAGTCAACGCTATGGTTTAGCGTTTTAGAGGGCGACGTGGCCCTTTACGAGTACGTGCGTTTGTTTTGGTACGTTGACCACGAAGTGGCAACCCACGACGATGACGAATACCGCGATAGCAACCTAAATCCATGAGACGCTTGATGTTCATTGACACGTCACGACGAAGATCACCCTCTACAACGAATTTGCCAACTTCAGTTCGTAGGCTTTCAATTTCAGATTCTGATAAATCACGAACCTTCGTATCGGTAGCAACTTTTGCAGACTCACAAACTTGCTTCGCACGGGTTCGACCAATCCCATAAATCGAGGTTAACGCTACCCAGGTGTGTTTCTGGACAGGAATATTGATGCCGGCAATACGGGCCATGCTGTTCTCCGATTATCCTTGACGCTGCTTGTGACGCGGGTCGCTGCAAATGACGCGAATCACGCCCTTGCGCTTAACCGTTTTACAGTTGCGGCAAATTTTTTTGACTGAGGCTCTAACTTTCATATTTGTTCTCCAATGGATGCACTACCGTGCACCACGCGGGGCTCCTTTTGGTCCTGCTTTTTTCATCAAGCCATCGTACTGGTGACTCATCATGTGGGCTTGCGCTTGCGCAACAAAATCCATGACCACCACAACAATAATTAGCAGCGATGTTCCACCGAAATAAAACGGCACATTCCAGAGCAGAATCAGGAATTCAGGTAACAAGCAAACCAATGTGATGTACAACGCACCATACATAGTCAGTCGCGTTAACACACCATCGATGTAGCGAGCAGTTTGCTCACCCGGACGTATACCGGGAATAAAAGCACCAGAGCGCTTTAAGTTATCAGCTGTTTCTTTTGCATTGAATACCAATGCTGTGTAGAAAAAGCAGAAAAAGATAATGGCCGATGCGTACAACAAAATGTACACAGGCTGGCCTGGCTGCAGCGTTGATACCAACGTGTTCAACCATGAATTTGAATTAGCCGTTGCCAGATCACCTAAAGTGGCTGGGAACAAAATAATACTGGACGCAAAGATGGGTGGAATAACGCCAGCCATATTCAGCTTCAGCGGCAAGTGGCTAGACTGCGCCTGATACATTTTGCGGCCTTGCTGGCGCTTCGCATAGTTCACTGTAATTCGACGCTGTCCGCGTTCAACGAATACCACGAACGCTGTTACGGCGGCTACCATCGCAAACAACAGAATCACAACGAATGGGCTCAGCTGACCAGTACGTGATAATTCCAATGTGCCACCGATCGCAGCTGGTAAACCTGCAACGATGCCGGCAAAAATCAGAATAGAAATACCGTTACCGATTCCACGCTCTGTAATTTGCTCACCCAACCACATCAAAAACATGGTGCCGGTAATTAACGTAATTGCTGCCGTTACCACAAAGCCCGGTCCACTCAGGAATACGACATTGTCACCACCTGACGACTGCGATTGCAAAGCTATTGCTACACCAACCGACTGAATGGTAGCCAGCAGCAATGTGCCATAGCGTGTGTACTTCGTTATCGTGCGTCGACCACTCTCACCTTCTTTACGCAGTTGCTCTAATGACGGAATTACGTGTGTCATTAGCTGCATGATGATTGACGCGGAGATGTATGGCATAACACCCAATGCAAACAGCGACATTCTGGACAGTGCACCACCACCGAACATGTTTAACATGCCCATGATGCCACCAGCCTGTTGCTCAAACAACGAGGCCATGACGCGCGGGTCAACTCCCGGAATGGTGATGAACGAACCAACGCGGAAAATCATGATTGCGAACAGCACAAACAACAGGCGTGAACGCAACTCGGAAGAACCACCGATACCCGCTAATCCTGGTTTATTATCGTTTGCTGCCATAGTGATCTATCGCGTTTCGTTAATAATCGTTGTAATGATTAAGCTTGCGCTGCTGAACCAACAACTGGCTCATCGCTGATGCTGCCGCCTGCAGATTCAATAGCTGCACGAGCACCTTTGGTTACCCGGCATCCGGATACTTTTACTGCTTTATCGATCGCACCAGACAAAATCACTTTGACAGTTTGCGTTTGCAGTGGCACTAAACCTGCTGCAATTAAGGTTTCAGGTGTAACTGTGTCACCTTCAACCATCGCAAGCTCGTGCAAGCGAACTTCTGCATACCGGCGAGCCATGCGTGACGTAAAACCAAATTTTGGCAACCGACGCTGGATAGGCATCTGACCGCCTTCAAAACCCACTTTATGCCAACCACCCGAACGAGACTTTTGTCCCTTGTGGCCACGACCGCACGTTTTACCCCAGCCTGAACCAATGCCACGGCCAACACGCTGTGCTGTTTTGCGGCTGCCTGCTGCCGGCTTTAAATTATTAAGACTCATTAGTGATTCCTTAGTCTTCTACTTTAAGCATGTAGTACGCTTTGTTGATCATGCCGCGATTCTCTGGCGTGTCGCGTACTTCTACTGTTTGGTGCATACGGCGAATACCCAACCCACGCACACAGGCTTTATGGTTTTTCAAACGCCCGTTCATGCTACGTACAAGCGTTACCTTTACGGTCTTGTCGCTCATGCTTCACCTTTAATTTCTGCAACCGACTTGCCGCGCTTTGCCGCAACCGACTCAGGGCTTTGCATACTGCTTAGGCCATTGATCGTCGCTCGCACAACATTGATCGGATTGTTTGTGCCAATAATCTTGGCTAATACGTTGTGCACGCCAACCGCTTCAAATACGGCACGCATTGCACCACCAGCGATAATGCCGGTACCGTCAGACGCTGGCTGCATGTAAACGCGAGCTGCACCATGACGGCCAGTCAATGCATATTGCAAAGTGCCGTCTTCCAACGACACGGTCTTCATATCGCGTCGCGCTTTTTCCATGGCCTTTTGAATAGCTAGCGGTACTTCACGCGCTTTGCCGTATCCCAAACCAACACGGCCGTTACCGTCGCCAACCACCGTTAGTGCGGTGAAGCCGAATTGACGACCACCTTTCACCACTTTCGCTACACGGTTGATTGCAACCAGCTTCTCGATATAACCGTCGCTGTTTTGATTGTAATTGTCGTTGTTATTAGCCATGTGCTTTCCTAGAATTCCAGGCCGTTTTCACGAGCCGCGTCAGCGAGTGCTTTGACTCGACCATGATATTTAAAACCCGAACGATCAAACGCTACCTTGGTAACGCCAGCCGCTTTTGCTTTCTCAGCAATGGATTTACCCACTGCAACCGCAGCATCAACGTTGCCGCTGTATTTCAAACCAGAGCGCAGATCTTTGCCAACAGTTGAAGAAGCAGCAACCACTTTGACACCGTCGTCGGCAATCAATTGAGCATAGATATGTCGAGGTGTGCGGTGAACCGTTAAACGCGGAACACCCAAACCACGAATCTTTGCACGTGTGCGCTTCGCGCGACGTAAACGACTAGATTTTTTGTCCATTACTTCTTCTTCGCTTCTTTCATAAGAACGTATTCGTCAACATAACGTACGCCCTTGCCTTTGTATGGTTCTGGTGGTCGATATCCACGGATGTCTGCTGCAACCTGACCCACCACTTGCTTGTTAGTACCACTAACAACAATTTCGGTTTGACTTGGTGTTTCGATCTTGATGCCATCAGGCACCTTGTGAACAACCGGATGCGAAAATCCCAAGGTTAAGTTCACTGACTGCCCCTGAGCCTGAGCGCGATAACCAACACCGCGAAGTTCAAGCTTCTTCTCAAAACCAGTCGATACACCAACCACCAAATTATTTAGTAACGAACGCATGGTGCCGGCCATCGCAACAGAACCTTTGCTTTCGTCATTTGGCTTAACACCCAACACACCGTCTTCGAGATTCGGTGACACAGTGTCGTGTACAACCACACTCTCGTTGCCTTTTGGTCCCTTCGCACTAACGGTTTGACCGCTAATAGTGACGTCAACGCCTTTCGGCACTTGAATGGGTTCTTTTGCTACGCGTGACATTTTCGTCTCGTTCCTCTTATTGCACTGTGCACAGGATTTCGCCGCCATGGCCTTCGGCCCGGGCTTTGGTTCCTGTCATCACGCCTCGAGAAGTGGACACAATTGCCACTCCTAAACCGCCCAGTACATCAGGGATGTTATTGCGGTCGGCGTAGCGTCGTAAGCCTGGTCGGCTAACACGCTGAATTTTTTCAATTACCGGCTTACCGTCGAAGTACTTCAACTTAATGGTTAACGTTGGCTTACCTTCAACATCGGCCGTTGAATGTGCTTCAACGTAACCTTCCTGCACCAACACTTCGGCAACCGAAGACTTTACTTTTGACGCAGGCATACTGACTTCAACTTTCTGCGCTTGCTGACCGTTACGAATGCGGGTCAACATATCTGCAATGGGATCTGACATGCTCATAATATTGTCTCTCTTACCAGCTGGCCTTAACCAGACCAGGAACATCACCGCGCATAGCAGCTTCCCGAAGTTTGTTACGGCTTAAACCAAACTTACGGTAGTAACCGTGTGGTCGTCCGGTGATTCGGCAACGATTACGTTGACGCGACGAAGATGAATCGCGAGGCAGTTTGGCTAGTGCCGTTACTGCCAACATTTTTTCTTCGTACGATACTTCTTCAGAAATAATCGTTGCTTTTAGCGCCTTACGCTTTGCCGCGTGTTGGCGAACCAGCTTAGTGCGCTTTGCTTCGCGCGCAATCATTGATTTCTTAGCCACTTAGTACTCGCTCGCTCTATGTTCGGAATGGGAAGTTGAATTTCTTCAACAATGACAAGGCTTCAGCATCCGTTTTAGCGGATGTAGTGACAGTGATGTCCATGCCACGAATTGCGTCGATCTTGTCGTAATCGATTTCCGGAAAAATAATTTGTTCTTTAACACCCAGGCTGTAGTTGCCTCGACCATCAAATGATTTAGGGCTGATGCCACGAAAATCTCGAATTCGTGGAATGGATATAGCCACCAAACGGTCAAGGAATTCATACATACGTGCACGACGTAGCGTTACCTTTAGACCAATTGGGTATCCATCACGAATTTTGAAACCCGCAATCGATTTTCTGGCAACCGTCACTACCGGCTTCTGGCCGCTGATAGCCGTCATGTCAGCAATCGCATTTTCCAGTACTTTTTTATCACCTACTGCTTCGCCAAGACCAATATTTAGAGTGATCTTTTCGATGCGTGGCGCCTGCATAACGCTGCCATAAGAGAATTCTTCCATTAATGCTGGAACAATTTTCTCTTTATATTCTGTTGCTAGTCTTGTCATGGTCTGTAACCGTCTAATCTACTGCGGAGTCGTCAGCGTTAAAAAAACGCTCTTTCTTGCCGTCGCTGCTAACGCGCACGCCAATTCGACCACCCTTCTTCGTTTTAGGATTGAATAGCATGACATTCGAAATATGAATGGATGCTTCCTGCTCCTGAATGCCACCTGGGTCGCCCGCTTGAGGGTTTCCCTTGGTGTGCTTCTTCACCATGTTGACGCCGTCGACAATGAGTCGATCGTCCATCACTTTGGCTACTTTTCCACGTCGGCCTTTATCTCTGCCGGTGATTACGATGACATCGTCACCTGATTTAATCAGTTTCATTTGTTTCGACCTACAGTACTTCTGGTGCCAGTGACACGATCTTCATGAACTTTTCAGTTCGTAACTCGCGAGTCACAGGGCCAAAAATACGTGTACCAATTGGCTCTAATTTTGCGTTGAGAATAACCGCAGCATTTTGATCGAAACGGATGGCAGAACCATCGGCTCGACGAATACCTTTACGGGTACGCACAACAACGGCGTTATAGACTTCACCCTTTTTGACACGACCACGGGGTATGGCGTCTTTAACACTGATTTTTATCACATCGCCTACGCGTGCATAACGGCGGTGCGAACCACCCAGTACTTTTATACACTGGACGCGTCTGGCACCACTGTTATCAGCGACATTCAGCACGGTCTGCATTTGAATCATCGGAACGCTACTCTAATATTTTTCTAATTTAACCGGCGATTACTCGCTTGCGGCTTCCAGTACCTTGTCCAAAGTCCAAGACTTAGTCTTGGAAATGGGCCGGCACTCTTTAATCTGAACGACATCACCGATGTTCAGTACGTTCTCTGCATCATGTACGTGGTATTTCTTGCTTTTACGTACGTACTTGCCATAGACAGGATGCTTTACTTTGCGCTCAACCAATACAGTGGCTGATTGCATCATCTTGTTACTCAACACTCGGCCAATTTCCGTGCGCTGCAGCTTGTTATTCTCTGCACTCATACCTATGCACCCGCCGAATTTTTCTGATTAATGATGGTTTTAATTCTCGCGATCTCGCGACGCACACGCTTATGGTTGTGCGGCTTTACGTCCTGACCTGAACCTTGTTGCATGCGCAGGTTGAACTGTTCACGGAAAAGCGCTGACAACTCTTTATTGAGTTCATCAACGGATTTGTTTCTTAATTCTGCTGCCGCCGTCATTACGCCAAAGTCCTTACTACAAACGTGGTAGAGATGGGTAGCTTGGCCGCAGCCAATGCAAACGCCTCACGTGCAATATCTTCGGAAACGCCCTCCATCTCATAGAGCATTTTGCCTGGTTGAATTTTGGCTACCCAATATTCAACGTTACCCTTACCTTTACCCATTCGAACTTCGATAGGCTTTTTAGTAACAGGTGTATCCGGGAAAACTCGAATCCAGATTTTTCCACCACGCTTGATGTGGCGAGTCATCGCACGTCGAGCAGATTCAATCTGCCGAGCAGTCAGACGACCACGAGCATTCGCTTTCAGGCCGTATTCGCCAAAGCTGACCTTGTTACCGTTTAGCGCAAGACCACGATTGCGGCCTTTGTGCTGTTTTCGAAATTTTGTACGTTTCGGTTGAAGCATGACTTTGTCGCTCTTCTCTTACTTCGTTGTTGTTGCAGCGGCGCTGTTCGCACGCTTTTCGTCAAGATCGAACACTTCACCGTGACAAATCCAAACTTTGATACCAATAACACCGTAAGTGGTGTTTGCTTCAGCTGTACCGTAATCGATGTCGGCGCGTAATGTGTGTAGTGGTACACGGCCATCGTGGTACCACTCACGACGCGCGATCTCCGCACCGTTTAAACGACCCGATACAGAAATCTTCACGCCTTGCGCACCCAGACGCATGGTGTTGGTTAATACACGCTTCATTGCACGTCGGAACATGACGCGACGCTCAAGTTGCTGAGCAACACTTTCTGCTACCAACTGCGCATCAATTTCAGGTTTACGTATTTCCGCAACGTTGATTTTGACGTTGTTAATGTTCATGCCAAGCTTCGGTGCTAGCACCCGACGCATGCGTTCAATATCTTCGCCCTTCTTACCGATAACAATACCGGGGCGCGCAGAATGAATAGTGATGACCACAGACTTAGCCGGGCGATCAATCTGAATGCGGCTAACTGATGCGTGAGCAAGTTCCTTTTTCAGGTACTCACGAGCCATGATGTCGTCGTTCAGATAATTTGCGTAATCTTCACTGCCCGCATACCAGGTTGAGTTCCAATCTTGCGAAATACCAAGACGAATACCAATTGGATGTACTTTTTGACCCATTCTTATTCTGCTCCTAGCGGTCCGACACGGTCACAGTAATGTGACTGGTGCGCTTGAGGATTCGATTCGCGCTGCCTTTGGCTCGTGCGCGTAATCGTTTCATGATCGGACCTTCGTTCACCTGAACGGCGGCAATTTTCAGTTCGTCTATGTCAGCGCCTTCGTTGTGCTCTGCATTTGCAATGGCACTGTCAACCAGCTTTTTCATGATGGCGCCAGCTTTCTTCTCGCTAAACGTCAGCACTTCAAGTGCTTTTTCAACAGGTAGGCCGCGAATTTGATCGGCTACCAACCGTACTTTCTGCGCCGAGATGCGCGCGTGCTTTAACGTGGATTCGACTTGCATAACTATCTCGCTTTCTTGTCGGCCACGTGGCCTTTGTAAGTACGAGTGGCAGAAAACTCACCGAGCTTATGGCCAACCATGTTTTCAGATACCAACACCGGTACGTGTTGACGACCGTTATGCACAGCGATGGTTAAACCAACCATATCCGGCAATATCATTGAGCGACGTGACCAGGTTTTGATTGGTCGTTTGCTATTCGTGGCTTTTGCTTCTTCCACTTTCTTAACCAAGTGGTGATCAACAAAGGGGCCTTTTCTTAATGAACGTGGCACGGCTTATTCCTATTTCTTGTTTCGACGACGCACGATCATGTTATCGGTGCGTTTGTTCGAACGAGTTTTGTAACCTTTGGTTGGTGTACCCCAAGGACTAACCGGATGGCGACCACCCGAAGTACGCCCTTCACCACCACCATGCGGATGATCAACCGGGTTCATAGCAACACCACGAACCGTTGGACGAACACCACGCCAGCGCTTAGCACCTGCTTTACCCAGCTTACGAAGTGCATGCTCTGCATTACCCACTTCACCCACTGTTGCACGGCAATCCGCTTGCACTCGGCGCATTTCGCCAGAGCGTAAGCGTACAGTTGCGTACAGGCCTTCACGTGCGACCAACTGCACGGCAGCCCCGGCAGTACGAGCCAGTTGCGCACCCGCGCCAGGCTTTAATTCAATGCAATGCACAGTGGTACCAACTGGAATGTTGTTCAGAGGTAAGCAATTACCTGCTTTGATGGGCGCCTCGCGGCCAGACATCAACGAATCGCCGGCTTTAATACCCTTAGGCGCGATAACGTAACGACGCTCACCGTCTGCATACTTTAGTAATGCGATGTGTGCAGTACGATTTGGATCGTACTCGAGACGCTCTACTGTTGCGCCAATACCGTCTTTATCGCGTTTGAAATCGATAACGCGGTAACGACGTTTGTGCCCACCACCAATATGACGCTGAGTGATGCGACCCTTGTTATTTCGACCACCGGACTTATGCAAGCTTTCAACTAGTGGCTCGTATGGGCCTTCTTTCGAAAGCTCTTTATTAACAACACGAACCTGGAAACGACGACCAGGTGAAGTTGGATTGGATTTGACTAGTGCCATCGTCTTACCCCTCGATACTCATGAAATCAAGGTCCTGGCCTTCAGCCAACCTGACAATTGCTTTACGCCAATCGGAACGCTTGCCCATGCTCGCGCCGAAACGTTTGGTTTTACCTTTCACGTTGACGATTTGCACGCTTTTAACATTCACGTTAAACAGGTTCTCTACCGCTTTACGCACTTCTAGTTTTGTTGCATCAGTTGCAACTCGAAACGCGTGACGGCCCTGCATTTCTGCAGCAGTCGCTGTTTTCTCTGACACATGTGGTGCCAGTAAAATTTGATATAAACGCTGGTCGTTCATGCTAGACGCTCCTCCAACTGCTTAAGCGCTGCAGCTGTTGTCACAATGTGCGGGTAGCGAACCAGACTCACTGGATCAACACCATCAACATCGAGCACTTGAATATTAGGGATGTTGCGAGCAGATAAATAAACTGCTTCGCTGACATCGTCCAGCAATAACAGCGCTTTGCTCACACCGAGATCATTCAATGTGGCTTGCATGGCTTTGGTCTTTGGCTCTGTGACATTAAGCGAATCAACAACGACCAAACGCCCGTCTGTGGCGGCTTGCGATAAGATGGAACGCAGCGCAGCGCGGTACATTTTCTTATTCACTTTTTGAGAATAGTCACGCTTCTTAGCAGCGAATGTCACACCACCGCCAGTCCAGATAGGACTACGAGACGTACCGGCGCGAGCACGACCAGTGCCTTTTTGACGCCATGGCTTTGCACCGCCACCACGAACTTCTGATCGGGTTTTCTGAGCCGCGTTTCCAGAACGTCCACCAGCCAGATAAGCGGTAACGATCTGATGAACAAGGCCTTCATTATAAGTGGCACCGAACACCGCATCGGAAACCGATACTGTGCCACCACTATGTGTTTTAAGATCCATCGGAATCAGCTCTTACTTTTTTTGGTTTTCACTGCGGGCTTAATGATGACGTCGCCGCCTTCAGGCCCCGGAACTGCACCCTTTACCAGGATGACTTCTTTTTCTTCATCGATACGAACTACGGTCAGGTTTTGCATGGTGCGTTGCTTGGCACCCATGTGACCGGCCATTTTCTTACCTTTGAATACGCGGCCAGGCGTTTGGTTCTGACCGATAGAGCCGGGCGCGCGGTGAGACAATGAGTTACCGTGCGTGGCATCTTGCATCTGGAAATTATGGCGCTTAACACCACCTTGAAAACCTTTACCAATACTGGTGCCCGTTACATCCACTTTCTGACCAGCCTCGAACAACGTTAAACCGACCTGTCCGCCCACAGACATATCTTCTTCATTGAATTCAACACCTTCAAGTCGGAATTCCCAAAGGCCGCGACCGGCTTCAACACCTGCTTTGGCAAAGTGGCCAATCTGAGCTTTACTGAGACTGCTGGGCTTTTTCGCACCTGTAGTAACCTGAATAGCTTCATAGCCATCCGTTTCTGCGGTTTTACGCGCGGTAATGCGATTGGGTAGCACATGGATTACGGTCACAGGCTGCGAAATGCCCGCGTCGTCGAATATGCGTGTCATGCCAAGTTTCTGGCCAAGAACACCAAGTGTCATTTTTATCTCCGCCATTACACCCGAGGAGTTGCACCTCGAGCCAGCTGTATGGGACCAATAATTTCCTGACTCCGTTGCGAGTCCGGTTTTTCTGGTCAACGTTCAAAAACTCGATGGATACGGCCCAGGGACTGTCATTGCCTTACCGCCAATGACCTCACACGAATGCCTCCCAGGGGCTAATTCCATCAAGCACAAAAACCGGCGATTCGCAGCAGAGCATTGCTCTTGGCGACGAACCCCGGTTTTTATAGGAATTCTTTTGTTTCTATGCACGCACCTGTCGAAACCGACTCGGTGCGAGGTAGCCCACAAGTATAACAAGTGAATTTAACAATTACTAGCGCTTGCGAATGAATTTTTCTGTGCTAAAGCAATTTATTTTCTGCCGATACGTTATTCAGGCATGAATAATAGTACTTATGCTTCATTGGAATAACTGAGGGTGTAATCTGCGATGATCAATATCATCTAGACTCAACAAACACCCGACTAGCTAGGAGGCGCTGCATGAAAAACGTTCGACGAATAAAAACCCTATTTCCTGTTTGTTTGGCCCTTGCGCTTAGCGCGTGTGCTGGTACCGTCAACCGGACGCCCACCGCTGAAACGGCCGATACGCAGGGCGTTTATAATGGCATTTGGCAAGTTCAGGTATCCAAACACGGCGGACGCCAGGAAATCGGAAGCTGGATTTTGAGCTGCGGTGACATGTCTAATCAATTTAATGTTCAGGTCCTGGATGGCGTCATCACGTTCAGCGACGAAAATGTTGGCGAAACTTACTATGTCGCCAAGAACGGGGATTTCAAAGCCACAATTCCCATTGCGTCTAAAGCAAGGGAATCCGCACAATCCGACTTAACCATGGCCAATGGCAACGTTAGAATTATCCTGCAAGGTAATTTAGGTAAGGGCGTCGGCCGTGTCACTCACGGGATTGCTGAATTTGGCTTTGACGGCTGTAAGGCTAAAACAAAACTGAAACGTTTGGGTGATGCAGTTAAACCCGTGGGCGCATGACATAAAAAAGCCCGCTTTTGCGGGCTTTTTTTTCTAAGAAAATGCTGAGAAAACTGATTAATTCAATTTAATCTGTACATCCACACCAGCTGCTAAATCCAGCTTCATCAACGCATCAACTGTTTTTTCAGTTGGGTCAACAATGTCCATTAGTCGCTTGTGCGTACGCAGTTCGTACTGATCACGCGCGTCTTTATTCACGTGTGGAGAAATCAGCACAGTGAAACGCTCCTTCTTGCTAGGCAATGGGATTGGACCCAA
Organism: uncultured Granulosicoccaceae bacterium; assembly: GCA_964390335.1. Classification (GTDB taxonomy): domain Bacteria; phylum Pseudomonadota; class Gammaproteobacteria; order Granulosicoccales; family Granulosicoccaceae; genus Granulosicoccus. Next base: position 17,592 of record CAYMHU010000012.1, read on the forward strand.
AACACGTGCACCAGTGCGCTTTGCTGTTTCTAAAATTTCTTTAGCTGAACGATCAATTAAACGGTGATCGAATGCTTTCAGACGAATGCGAATTGTTTGACTAGATGCCATATTTATTACTCAAGAATTTTAGCTACAACGCCCGCACCGACTGTACGGCCACCTTCACGAATCGCAAAACGCAAACCGTCTTCCATCGCTATCGGGTTGATCAATGTAACCGTGATCTTCACGTTGTCACCAGGCATCACCATCTCGGTACCTGATGGCAGCTCTACCGCACCCGTTACATCAGTAGTACGGAAGTAGAACTGAGGACGGTAGTTACTGAAAAATGGTGTGTGACGACCACCTTCATCTTTACCCAATACGTAGATCTCGGCTTCGAACTTCACGTGCGGCGTAATAGTACCAACGTGGCTCAGTACCTGACCGCGCTCTACTTCTTCTCGCTTCGTACCACGCAACAGAACACCCACGTTATCACCTGCTTCACCTTGATCTAGCAGCTTGCGGAACATCTCTACACCCGTAACCGTGGTCTTCGTGGTGTCTTTGATTCCAACGATTTCGATTTCTTCACCCACCTTAACCACACCACGCTCGACTCGACCCGTTACGACCGTTCCGCGACCTGAGATCGAGAACACGTCTTCGATTGGCATCAGGAAGGGCTGATCAACTGGACGCTCTGGCATGGGGATGTAGTTATCCAACGCTTCCGTCAGCTTGGCAATCGATGGACGACCGATCTCGCTCGTGTCGCCTTCTATCGCTTTTAATGCAGAACCTGTGATGATGGGCGTGTCGTCGCCCGGGAATTCGTAGCTATCGAGCAGCTCACGCACTTCCATTTCAACAAGCTCTAATAGCTCGGCATCATCAACCATGTCCGCTTTGTTCAGGTACACAACGATGTACGGTACACCAACCTGACGTGCCAGCAGGATGTGCTCACGGGTTTGTGGCATCGGGCCATCGGCTGCCGATACAACCAATATAGCGCCGTCCATCTGTGCTGCACCCGTGATCATGTTCTTCACATAATCCGCGTGTCCCGGGCAATCTACGTGCGCGTAGTGACGGCTCTCGGTTTCGTACTCTACGTGCGCTGTGGCGATCGTTATACCGCGCGCTTTTTCTTCTGGCGCGTTATCGATCTGGTCGTAGGCTTTGGCCTCACCACCCATCGCTTCGGCCTGACAGATTGTCAATGCCGCTGTTAATGTGGTCTTACCGTGGTCAACGTGGCCAATTGTGCCTACGTTTACGTGCGGTTTATTACGTTCAAATTTTTCTTTAGACACCTGTCACCCTCATTCATTCAACAGCCGCCCGCGCGGCTGGTAGGTTGCGAATCATACAGTACCTAGCGTTTTTTCGCAGGCTCCTGCTACAAATACGTTACAAATTCAGTACGTTTTTAGCGACCGCCGCGCTTGGAACCTCGTAACGGTCAAATTCCATTGAGTAAACCGCCCGGCCCTGCGTGGCTGAACGTAAATCGTTGGAGTAGCCAAACATCTCGGCCAGCGGCACATCGGCGCGCACAACCTTGCCTGCAGGCTGGTCTTCCATACCGTGGACCACACCGCGTCGACGATTAATATCGCCCATGACGTCACCCATATAGTCTTCCGGGGTCACGACTTCAACCTTCATTATTGGTTCGAGCAGCGCTGGTGTGGCTTTAAGGGTTGCTTCGCGGAAGCCCATGGAGCCAGCGATTTTAAACGCCATTTCGTTGGAATCCACATCATGGTACGAGCCGTCGTATAGGGTTACACGCACATCCACCATTGGATAACCCCCGAGCACACCGTTACCCAGCTGATCCCGGACACCCTGCTCTACAGCAGGAATGTATTCTTTGGGGATGGCTGCGCCAACAATTTCACTGACGAACTCGAACCCTGCGCCACGCTCCATTGGCTCAACACGTAACCACACGTGCCCGTATTGCCCGCTGCCCCCGGTTTGGCGCACAAATTTACCTTCAGCCTCCACCGAAGTGGTGATGGTTTCGCGATAGGACACCTGCGGGTTGCCGACGTTAGCGGCCACGGAAAATTCACGCTTTAATCTGTCAACGATAATATCAAGGTGCAGCTCACCCATACCGCTGATAATGGTCTGCCCTGAATCTTCATCCGTGCGTACCCTAAAAGAGGGATCTTCACGCGACAGGCGACCCAACGCAGTTGCCATCTTTTCCTGATCGGCAAGCGTTTTGGGCTCCACGGCAACCGAGATAACCGGCTCCGGAAATTCCATTTTTTCCAATGTGATGGGATCTTTTTGCGTACATAAAGTATCGCCAGTCACCACTTCTTTCATACCCACCAATGCGGCAATATCACCGGCGTACATTTCTTTAATTTCTTCGCGATTGTTCGCATGCATTTGCAACAAGCGACCAATACGCTCTTTTTTACCGCGCACCGGATTGAACACCATGTCACCGGTTTTGACCGAACCTGAATACACGCGCACAAACGCTAACGAACCAACATGGGTATCGTTGGCGATCTTGAACACCAGGCCTGCGAACGGTGCTTTATCATCGGGTGCACGCGTGGCGATTTTATCATCACCGACAATGCCACTAACGGGCGGTATGTCATCGGGTGCAGGTAAATAATCAACGATGCTATCAAGCAAAGATTGCACGCCTTTGTTCTTGAATGCTGAACCACACATAGACGGTACAATTTCTCCGGCAATGGTGCGTGCACGTAAACCGGCTTTTATTTGTGCGTTATCAATGGAGCCGTTCTCAAGATACGCATCCATGAGTTCGTCGCTGGCTTCAGCCGCTGCTTCCATCATTTGCTCACGATATAAAGCGGCATCGTCCGCAAGATCGGCGGGGATATCTTGTTCTTCGTACGTTATACCCAGATCTTCTTTGTTCCAGATAATGGCTTTCATTCGCATTAAATCGACAATACCGACAAAGGTGTCCTCTGCACCAATCGGCAACTGCAATAGCACCGGTGTTGCACCTAAGCGTTCTTTGATTTGATCCATTACGCGAAAAAAATCGGCACCAATGCGATCCATCTTATTAACAAAAGCTAAGCGCGGTACGTTGTATTTATTGGCTTGACGCCAAACGGTTTCGGACTGGGGTTCAACGCCACCTACAGAATCAAATACGGCAACCGCACCATCCAGAACACGTAACGATCGTTCTACTTCGATGGTGAAGTCGATATGGCCCGGGGTGTCGATGATATTGATACGGTGTTTTTTACGATCGCCATCCATGCCACTCCAAAAACACGTGGTAGCAGCGGATGTTATCGTGATGCCGCGCTCCTGCTCTTGCTCCATCCAATCCATGGTTGCAGCGCCATCATGCACCTCACCTATTCGATGCGAGACGCCGGTGTAATACAGGATGCGTTCGGTGGTGGTCGTTTTGCCGGCATCAATATGAGCCATGATGCCGACATTTCGATATAAGGAGAGTGGTGTGGAACGTGCCACGGTAAACCCTGGTCAGTTACACACAACTAGCACTACCAACGGTAGTGAGAGAATGCTTTGTTTGCTTCAGCCATGCGATGAACATCATCGCGCTTCTTTACAGCGGTGCCGCGCTTTTCAGCAGCGTCGGACAGTTCACCAGCGAGTTTCAACATCATGGATTTTTCACCGCGCTTACGCGCAGCTTCGATAACCCAACGCATGGCTAACGCGTTACGGCGAACCGGACGAACTTCAACCGGAACCTGATACGTTGCACCACCTACTCGACGAGATTTAACTTCTACCGCGGGGCTAACGTTTTCTAACGCAACTTCTAATGTTTCGAGCGGATCAGCTGATCCTTTTTCCTTCATGACATCTAACGCGCCATAGATTACGCGTTCAGCAACGGCTTTCTTACCGTCGAGCATCATGATATTGATAAATTTGGCGAGTTTGACACTACCGTACTTAGGATCCGGCAGGATTTCGCGTTTTGGGGCTTCGCTTCTACGTGACATGTTCTGCTAATTCCTTAAGATTTCGGCTTCTTGGCGCCATACTTCGAGCGACCCTGACGACGTGAATCAACGCCTTGGGTATCCAGGCTACCGCGAACAGTGTGGTAGCGAACACCGGGTAAATCCTTAACACGACCACCACGGATAAGTACAACCGAGTGCTCTTGCAGGTTGTGACCTTCACCGCCGATGTAGGACGTTACTTCAAAACCATTGGTCAACCTGACACGAGCCACCTTACGCATCGCCGAATTTGGCTTTTTAGGAGTGGTGGTATAAACGCGTGTGCAAACACCACGACGCTGAGGACAGGCTTGCAGTGCCGGTACATTGGACTTCTCGGCCTTGCGTTTGCGCGGTTTGCGCACCAATTGGTTGATCGTTGCCATTAACTAACCGTCTGTAACTTAAGTCATTTCTGTTCTACCGTAGCAACACGCTATGGCAGTAAATCTGTATTCCGGAATGAAAGACAGGCCGCATGAGCGGCCTGTTTTCGAGCTGCGGAATTATAGGCAATTGCAATTTGTCTGTCAACTACTACAACTGCGCTAACGCCTGCTCTAGGCTCTGTACGGTGCGATCTACGTTTTTCAGTTTATCCAACCCGAATAACCCCAATCGAAACGTACGAAAATCATCACCTTCGTTAACCATCAATGGCACACCGGCTGCAACTTGTAACCCTATTTCTTTAAACTTTTGCCCACTTTGCATAGCCGGATCGTCGGTATAGTTGACCACGACACCCGGCGCTTTAAAGCCCTCCGCAGCGACGCTCTTGAAACCGTTCGATTCAAGCAAAGCACGCACTTTATCGCCTAATTGTTGTTGCATTTCATGCGCTTTAGGCAGCCCAAACGCTACTGTTTCCTGCATAACATTTCGAAAAACCCGCAATGATTCCGTTGGCATAGTTGCATGGTAGGCATGGCCACCTGATTCGTAGGCTTCCATGATTTGAAGCCATTTCTTTAAATCCATGGCAAAACTTGAGCTTTCGGTGTTATCGATTTCGGTGCGCGCACGTTCGCTCAGCATCACCAGGCCACAACATGGTGGGCCACTCCAGCCTTTTTGCGGCGCACTAATAAGCACGTCGACTCCGGTTTTTTGCATATCGACCCAAATGGTGCCGGACGCAATGCAATCGAGCACAAATAACCCGCCAACTTCGTGCGCAGCTGCGGCCAGCGCGGCAATGTAGTCGTCGGGCAAAACCATACCGGCTGAGGTTTCAACATGCGGTGCAAACACGACGCTGGGTTGTTGTTGTTTTATCGCATCCACTGCTTCATCTATCGGTACCGGTATGAACGGTTGATCGGGGCCTTGGTTACCGGTACGACGAGACATCAAGACATGCGCGTTATTGCTGATACCGCCGGCTTCGAGAATTTGAGTCCATCGATAGCTAAACCAGCCGTTACGAATAATCAGGCAATCTTTATCGTTAGCGAATTGCCGTGCTACCGACTCCATGCCAAACGAGCCGCTACCCGGCACAACAACAGCACTGTGCGCGTTGTAGGCGGTTTTCAAAGTTGAAGAGATATCGCGCATTACGTCTTGAAACGTAAGCGACATATGATTAAGTGCGCGATCGGTGTAGACCACTGAGTACTCTAGTAGGCCACCCGGATCAACCGCTTCAATGAGTGAGGGCATATTAAATATCGACTTCTTGGTTACAGCTAAGGACTACTGGGTACGACGAGTCCCCTGCAGATAACCACAGGGGACTTGTTACGGATGACACCTACTGTGCAGCCCCATCGTCGGGCATAGAATTGCCTTCGGCCGGGGTCGCAGCAGGTGCTGGTGACATGTCATCGAGACCTTCTAGCAAAATGCTTGGCACAGCTTCTTCAGAAGTCGCTCCGGCAGCTGCGCCTGCTAGCGCTGCTTCTTGCTCGACAACTTGCTCGAACGCATCATCGATATCCAGTTTTGCACGACGCTTACGACGATCGTTATGGAACGCCAACCCAGTTCCAGCCGGAACCAGTCGACCAACGATAACGTTCTCTTTCAGACCGCGCAGATCGTCTCGTGCACCACGTACCGCTGCATCAGTTAACACGCGAGTGGTTTCCTGGAACGATGCCGCTGAGATAAACGACTCGGTAACCAGTGATGCTTTCGTGATACCTAACAGCAGGTTTTCAAATTCTGCTGGCTGTGCATCTGGATTTTCTGCCAACAAGGCTTCGTTGATTTCTTTGACTTTGATGTAATCAACTTGTTCACCGCGCAATAAGCGCGTGTCGCCCGCCGATGAAATATCCACCTTACGTAGCATTTGTCGAATAATGACTTCGATGTGCTTGTCGTTGATTTTTACACCCTGCAGACGATACACATCCTGGATTTCTTGCACCAGGTATCCGGCTAGTGTTTCAACGCCGCGTAATCGCAAGATATCTTGTGGGTTAGGTTCGCCATCTGCGATGACCTCACCTTTAACCACCGATTCACCTTCAAACACATTAATGTGACGCCACTTTGGAATCAGCTCTTCATAATGTTCCTGATTTGGACCAGTAATAACTAAGCGCTGTTTACCTTTGGTCTCTTTACCGAAGCTCACCGTACCGCTGGTTTCTGCAAGGATTGCAGGCTCTTTAGGTTTACGTGCTTCGAATAGATCAGCCACTCGTGGCAGACCACCAGTGATATCACGTGTTTTCGAAGATGCTTGCGGAATACGCGCGATAACATCACCGATATCAACTGCAGCACCATCCTGCAAGTTAACAATGGCACCAGGCGGTAAGAAATAATGCGCTGGAATTTGCGTACCAACGTAGCATAAATCTTCGCCCTTCTTATCAACCAGCTTCACCATGGGGCGAAGGTCTTTGCTTGAACCACCACGTTGTTTATGGTCGGTGATAACGATATCCGTTAAACCGGTTATTTCATCGGTTTCAACTTTAACGGTAACCCCATCAACAAAGTCGGAGAACTTCGCAAAACCTGCTACCTCGGTGATAACCGGGTGCGTGTGAGGATCCCAGGTTGCCAGTACTGAACCCGCTTCGATACTGTCGCCATCTTTGCTGTTAATAACCGCACCGTATGGAATCTTATAACGTTCACGTTCACGACCATTATCGTCAACAACGCCCAGTTCAGCAGAACGCGATACCGCTACTACCTTGCCTTTCTTGTTAACAAGGTCTTTCATGTTATGGAATCGAACGCTACCTTTCGACTTCGACTCAACACTGCTGGCCGCAGCTGATCGACTTGCCGCACCACCGATGTGGAAGGTACGCATGGTCAGCTGTGTACCTGGCTCACCAATCGATTGCGCTGCCATAACACCAACTGCTTCGCCGATGTTAATGATGTGGCCACGTGCAAGGTCACGGCCGTAACACATTGCACACACACCGTAATCTGCTTCGCATGTGATCGCTGAACGAACAACGACTTCATCAACGCCCAGTTCTTCCAACTTGTCTACGGCCGCTTCATCCAGCAGCACGCCGGCATCCATCAACACATCGTCACTGCCTGGCTTAACAACCGGTACAGCCGTGATGCGACCCAACACACGCTCACGCAGTGGTTCAACAACATCACCACCTTCGATGATCGGCGTCATGGTTAAACCATTTTCAGTACCGCAATCGGGGTTAACAACAACCATGTCTTGTGCAACATCAACAAGACGGCGCGTCAGATACCCAGAGTTCGCGGTTTTAAGTGCGGTATCGGCCAGACCTTTACGTGCACCGTGTGTGGAGATGAAGTACTGCAGTACATTCAAACCTTCACGGAAGTTTGCAGTGATCGGCGTTTCGATAATAGAGCCATCCGGCTTAGCCATCAGACCGCGCATACCTGCAAGCTGTCGAATCTGCGCAGCAGAACCACGCGCACCGGAATCGGCCATCATAAAGATGGAGTTAAACGAATCCTGCTCAACTGTTTCGCCTTTGGAGTCAACAACCTGTTCTGCACCCAGCTTACTCATCATTGACTTGGCTACCTGATCGTTTGCTGCAGACCAGATATCAACAACCTTGTTGTAGCGTTCGCCGTGAGTTACCAGACCTGATGCGTATTGATCTTCAATTTCACGCACTTCAGTTTCTGCCGTGCCGATAATGGTGCCCTTATCATCGGGGACCACCATGTCTTCGATACCGATTGACACACCGGCAAGTGTTGCGAAGCGAAAACCGAGATACATCAACTGATCGGCAAAAATGACACTCTCTTTTAAGCCAAGCTGGCGGTAACACAGATTGATCAGTTTCGAGATGTTTTTCTTGGTCAGATTGCAATCAACGTTTTCAAACGCCATGCCTTTGGGCAAAATCTCTGACACGATCGCCCGGCCAACGGTTGTTTCAACGCGTCGTGGCTTCTCAACCATTTCACCGGCTTCATTGGGTTCGTAATCGGTGATACGCACAGTCACTCGCGCATGCAGATCGGCAATCTTGTTTTCATACGCACGATGACATTCAGATACATTCTGGAACACCATGCCTTCGCCTTTGGCATTCACTTTGGTTCTGGACATGTAATACAGCCCCAAAACGATATCTTGTGATGGCACGATAATCGGCTCACCATTCGCAGGCGACAGTACGTTGTTGGTGGACATCATGAGCGCACGCGCTTCCAATTGCGCTTCGATAGACAGTGGTACGTGTACCGCCATTTGGTCACCATCAAAGTCAGCATTGAATGCCGCACACACCAATGGGTGTAGCTGAATCGCTTTACCTTCGATGAGTACGGGTTCGAAGGCCTGAATACCTAAACGGTGAAGCGTCGGTGCACGGTTCAGCATAACCGGGTGTTCTCGAATAACTTCTTCCAGGATATCCCAGACTTCTGCGCCCTCGCGTTCAACCATTTTCTTGGCAGCTTTAATGGTTGTAGCCATGCCACGCATTTGCAGCTTGCTAAAAATAAACGGCTTGAATAATTCAAGCGCCATTTTCTTAGGCAGACCGCACTGGTGTAATCGCAAGGTAGGACCAACCACGATTACCGAACGACCTGAGTAATCAACACGCTTACCCAGTAGGTTCTGGCGGAACCGACCCTGCTTACCTTTGATCATATCGGCAAGTGATTTCAGTGGACGCTTGTTGCTGCCGGTAATGGCCCGGCCTCGTCGACCATTATCAAGCAGCGCATCAACCGACTCTTGCAGCATGCGCTTCTCGTTACGCACGATGATATCTGGCGCGTTTAATTCGAGCAGACGACGCAGACGGTTGTTACGGTTAATAACGCGACGGTATAAGTCGTTCAAATCGGATGTTGCAAATCGACCACCATCCAATGGAACCAATGGACGCAAATCAGGCGGCAAGACCGGCAAGATGGTCATGACCATCCACTCAGGCTCGTTGCCGGATGCAATAAACGACTCAACCAGTTTGAGTCGCTTGGTTAAGCGCTTCAGTTTGGTTTCGGACTTCGTGGCTTCAATTTCTTCACGCAGGTTGGTGGCATCTTCGTTTAGGTCGATGTTGTGCAGTAAATCGTGTACCGCTTCTGCACCCATACGAGCATCAAATTCGTCACCGTGCTCTTCTACAGCTTCAAGGTATTGCTCATCTGATAACAACTGGCCTGTTTCCAGGGTTGTCATGCCAGGATCAATAACCACATAGGCTTCAAAGTACAGCACGCGCTCAATTTCACGCAGCGTCATATCCAGTAACAAACCAATGCGCGATGGCAATGACTTCAAGAACCAGATGTGAGCCACCGGGCTTGCAAGGTCGATGTGACCCATGCGCTCACGACGTACTTTGGTTTGCGTGACTTCAACACCGCACTTCTCGCACACCACACCGCGATGCTTTAAGCGCTTGTACTTACCGCACAAACATTCGTAATCTTTAACCGGGCCAAAGATTTTTGAACAAAACAATCCGTCACGTTCAGGTTTGAACGTACGATAGTTAATGGTTTCAGGTTTTTTAACTTCACCGTATGACCACGAACGAATTGTTTCCGGCGACGCCAAACGTATACGAATGCCGTCGAACTCTTCGGTTTGACCCTGCATCTTGTACAGGTTCAGTAGGTCTTTCATATTAGTTCCCCCTGCAATTCGTTAGTGTTAGTCAGATTCCAACTCGATATTAATACCGAGTGAACGAATCTCTTTAATCAATACGTTGAACGACTCTGGCATGCCAGCATCCATTCGATGATCGCCATCAACAATATTCTTGTACATGGTGTTTCGACCCTTAACGTCATCGGACTTAACCGTGAGCATTTCACGCAAGGTGTAAGCAGCACCGTAAGCCTCCAGCGCCCAGACTTCCATCTCCCCGAAACGCTGACCACCAAACTGGGCTTTACCACCCAATGGCTGTTGCGTAACCAGACTGTATGGACCGGTGGAACGCGCATGCATTTTGTCATCAACCAAGTGATTCAGTTTCAACATGTGCATGTAGCCAACCGATACAGGACGCTCGAAGTACTCGCCCGTGCGTCCGTCAATCAATTCAGACTGACCAGACTCGTGTAGATCGGCTAAGCGCAACATTTCACGGATTTCGATTTCAGCTGCTCCATCGAATACCGGTGTTGCCATGGGCACACCACGGCGCAGATTCCGCGCAAGGTTTTTAATTTCCTCATCGGACAGGCTATCGAGATCGACGTGCTGCTGAGCCGTGGAGTGGTTATAGATTTTGCCAAGATATTCACGTAGCTCGTGCACTGCCGCTTGCGACTGAATCATCTTGTTAATCTTTGCACCCAAACCTTTGGCCGCCATACCCAAGTGCATCTCCAGCACCTGACCCACGTTCATGCGTGACGGAACACCCAATGGGTTCAAACAGATATCAACCGGCTCGCCCGCTGCGTTGTACGGCATATCCTCTGCCGGTACAATCATGGAGATAACACCCTTGTTACCATGACGTCCCGCCATTTTGTCACCGGGCTGTAAGCGACGTTTAACAGCCAAATAAACCTTGACCATTTTCAATACGCCTGGTGCAAGATCATCACCCGAGGTGATTTTTTCTTTCTGCTCTAGAAAACGCTGTTCAAACGCTTCACGATCGTCGGCCATTTGCTTAGCCATCTTTTCTAATTGAACGTTTAGCGATTCATCTTTCATCGAGATGGTGAACCACTTTTCACGTTCAACGCGATCGAGGTATTCGCGAGTTACCACTGACTTACTTAAACCATCAGGGCCTTTGTCCGCCTCTTTGCCTTCAATCAGCGTGATGATGCGCTGATAAATATCGTTTTCAATGATACGGGTTTCATCATCGATGTCTTTACGTACCTGCTTCAGCTCTTCACGCTCAATTTGCAGTGCACGCGCATCTTTATCCACACCATCACGCGTGAATACACGCACATCGATAACTGTACCGTCCATACCTGGCGGCACGCGTAAACTGGTGTCCTTCACATCAGAGGCTTTTTCACCGAAGATCGCGCGCAACAGTTTCTCTTCCGGCGTTAACTGGGTTTCACCTTTTGGCGTGACCTTCCCGACGAGGATATCGTTCGGGTTAACTTCGGCGCCAACGTATACCACGCCAGACTCATCCAACTTAGACAGTAAGCCTTCGCTTACGTTTGGAATATCAGCGGTGATATCTTCAGGTCCCAGCTTGGTATCGCGAGCAATACATGTGAGTTCTTCAATATGAATGGTGGTGAAACGATCTTCCTGTACCACGCGCTCCGAGATTAAGATTGAATCTTCGAAGTTGTAACCATTCCACGGCATGAACGCGACCAGCATGTTCTGACCTAACGCCAATTCACCCAAGTCGGTAGACGGACCGTCTGCGAGCACGTCACCACGCTCGATTTGATCACCCACCATGACCAATGGTCGCTGGTTGATACACGTGTTCTGGTTAGAGCGCGTGTACTTGGTTAGCGTGTAAATATCCACACCACCGCGGTCGGTGGCTTCTGAATCTTTTACTCGCACAACGATTCGAGCAGCGTCTACGGAATCAACCACACCGCCACGCGTTGCAACCACAGCCGAACCGGAATCAACCGCTACGATACGTTCGATACCAGTACCAACCAACGGCTTCTCAGCACGCAGTGTAGGAACCGCCTGGCGTTGCATGTTTGAGCCCATCAATGCGCGGTTAGCATCATCGTGCTCAAGAAACGGAATTAACGCTGCCGCTACCGATACGATCTGCTTCGGTGATACATCCATATATTCGATGCGATCAGGTGCCGCCATGGTGAATTCGTTGTGGTTACGTACCGAAACCAATTCACTGGTGAGCTTGCCATCGTCATCAAGTTCTGCATTGGCTTGCGCGATAACATAGTTACCCTCTTCAATCGCCGACAAATAAACGATTTCATCGGTTGCACGACCATTGTTTACTTTTCTATACGGTGTTTCGAGAAAACCAAAGTTGTTGGTACGCGCGTACACCGCCAGTGAGTTGATCAAACCAATGTTTGGTCCCTCAGGTGTTTCGATAGGACATACTCGACCATAGTGAGTCGGGTGTACATCACGCACTTCAAAACCTGCTCGTTCACGCGTTAAGCCACCAGGCCCAAGCGCCGAGATTCGTCGCTTGTGTGTCACTTCAGACAATGGATTGTTTTGATCCATGAACTGCGACAGTTGGCTTGAACCAAAAAATTCTTTCACTGCAGCAGCTACTGGTTTGGCGTTGATGATGTCTTGCGGCATCAGACCTTCGCTTTCAACCATACCCAAACGCTCACGCACAGCTCGCTCAACTCGAACAAGACCAACGCGGAACACGTTCTCTGCCATCTCACCTACGCTTCGAATACGTCGGTTACCAAGATGATCAATATCATCCACTGTACCGTTACCGTTACGAATATCGATCAACACCTGCATCACATTCAGGATGTCTTCTTTATCCAGAGTGCCGGCACCGGTGGTGTCTTCGCGCATCAGGCGACGGTTGAACTTCATGCGACCCACTGGCGATAGATCGTAACGATCTGGCTCGAAGAACAGGTTGTTAAACAAGTTCTGCGCTGCTTCCTTGGTAGGTGGCTCACCTGGACGCATCATGCGATAGATTTCAACTTGCGCTTCTAACTGAGTGCGAGTTGGATCGATACGCAATGTATTGGATACGTGTGGGCCACGGTCCAAATCATTTACGTACAGTACTTCCAATTTCTTGGTACCCGTGGCCAGAATGGCCTCAAGCAGCTCTGCTGTTAGTTCAGCATTCGCTTCTGCTACTAATTCGCCAGTATCTTCATCAGGAATATCGTGGAATAGGATTTTGCCAATTAAATACTCGGCTGGAATTTCCAGTTTGGTTAAGCCAGCACCTTCCAATTCACGTACGTGCCGCGCAGAAATTCGGCGACCCGCTTCAACGATTACCTTCTTACCTACTTTGATATCGAACGCCGCGGTTTCACCACGCAAACGCTCGGGCACCAATTCCATTTCTATTTTGTTTTTCGTGATGGAAATTTTGTGCGTATCGAAAAACGTTTCCAGGATATCGCTGGTTTCGTAACCCAAGGCGCGCAACACGATAGTTGCAGGCAATTTACGGCGTCGGTCGATTCGAGCAAACAGACAGTCTTTTGGATCGAATTCGAAATCGAGCCATGAACCACGGTAAGGAATGATTCGGGCAGAAAATAATAACTTGCCGGATGAATGTGTTTTACCGCGATCGTGATCGAAGAACACACCAGGCGAACGGTGCAACTGAGACACGATAACGCGCTCTGTACCGTTAATGATAAAGGTACCGTTGCCGGTCATGAGTGGCAGTTCACCCATGAAGACTTCTTGCTCTTTTATGTCTTTAACGGTTTTGCTGCTAGCAGGTGCAGTTTTGTCATAAATAATGAGACGAGCCAGCACACGCAATGGGGCAGCATAGGTCAGACCGCGAATCTTACATTCACGCTCATCGAAGGCAGGCTTACCTAATCGGTAGCTTACATAGTGCAACTCAACGTTACCCGAGTAGCTGACAATCGGCATAACGCTGTTAAACGCCCCGTGCAATCCGTGCTCAACGCGATCATCGGGCTCTTTATCTTCCTGTAAAAACTTCCTATAGGAATCGAGCTGTGTTTGCAGCAAAAACGGCACCTCCAGTATGGGTGCGCGCTTGCTAAAATCTTTACGAATTCGTTTTTTTTCCGTGAACGAAAAGGCCATCAACGTTCCTCACAGTCTCTATGCACGCTGTGCACGCGTGCGTTGTAATTTTTTAGTCGCCGGAAGCGACTACAGGCCGGCAGTTCGAACGACTACCAGCCTGCTTCACCACTAGTACAACGTGGCGGACGAGTTACTCAAACTACTTAAGTTCGACAGATGCGCCAGCCTCTTCAAGCGTCTTCTTAAGTTCTTCCGCTTCTTCCTTCGCTGCGCCTTCCTTAATTGGAGCCGGAGCACTTTCTACTAAGTCTTTCGCTTCTTTCAAGCCAAGACCAGTTGCACCACGTACTGCCTTGATAACGCCAACTTTGTTATCGCCGAAGCCAGTTAATACAACATCGAACTCTGATTTCTCTTCAGCAGCACCACCAGCGTCACCGCCAGCTGGACCTGCAGCCACTGCAACTGCCGCAGCAGCTGATACGCCGAACTTCTCTTCCATTGCTGAAATCAGTTCAACTACTTCCATCACAGACATTGATGAGATGGTGTCTAAAATTTCTTCTTGTGAAACAGCCATTATTAAATTCCTGAATAAATTGAGTTAAGTGTTAGTTATTTCGCATCGCGCACAGCGGCAACGGTACGAACTAACTTGGAAGGCACTTCGTTAAGTGTTTGTACGAACTTGGTAACCGGCGCTTGCATAACCGACATCAACATCGAGATCGCTTGATCACGTGTTGGTAGGTTAGCTAGCTTGCCAATGTCGCCCGCTTCAATCGTTGCACCGCCTACTGCGCCAACCATGATCTTTAACTGATCATTTTCTTTAGCGAAGTCGCGAAACAAACGAGCCGCTGCGCCTGGGTCTTCTTGTGAAAACGCAAGCATCAACGGACCGCTGAAGCTGTCCTTCATACATTCAAACTCAGTACCCTCTACTGCACGCTTTGCAAGAGAATTTTTTACAACGCGAACATACACACCATTGTCACGAGCCTGCTGGCGTAACTCGGTAAGTTGTCCTACGCTTAATCCTCTGTACTCAGCAGCAACAGCCGATAATGCACCGCTTGCAACTTCTGCAACTTCGGCAACAACGGCTTGCTTCTCTGTATAAGTCAGAGCCATAGAGCACCTCTGGTTAACACCTTCCGCAAGGAAGGCTATGCCATGTGAGAACAAAATCATTCTCACCCTAATTGGTTGTTACTTTTTTACAAAGCAACTCCCATCTGCGCAGGAAATTAAGTAACCAAACTGCAGTTACACCTACGGTCTTGGATGAGTCAGACCAATTGGCAAAGCCAACGCCTGCTCACTCAAAATTCAATTCCGGATTAGATTAAACCGGAATGATCGATCGTAAGCCCCGGACCCATGGTGGTGGACACGGTGACTTTTTTCATATACACACCTTTTGCGGATGTTGGCTTAGCTTTAATTAAATCAGCCAACAACATGGTGAGGTTCTGTTCCAGTGCAACCGGTTCAAAGTTAGCTTTGCCCACTGTGCAATGGATGATGCCGGCTTTATCAGCGCGATATCGAACCTGACCACCTTTAGCGTTGGTAACAGCTTCTGCCACTTTTGGCGTTACTGTTCCCACTTTGGGGTTTGGCATCAGGCCACGAGGACCGAGAATGGTTCCCAGCGCACCAACTACCCGCATGGCATCCGGCGCAGCAATAACCACATCGAAATCCATGTTGCCACCCTTAACCGACTCCGCCAGATCTTCAAATCCAACAATGTCTGCGCCAGCAGCTTTCGCAGCTTCAGCTTGTTCGCCCTGTGCAAACACAGCAACACGAACGGTTTTTCCTGTGCCGTTTGGCAGAACGCTTGCACCACGAACCACTTGGTCGGACTTTCGAGGATCAATGCCCAGCATGACCGCAACATCAACAGACTCATCGAATTTTACGGTCGATAGGTCTTTTAATAATGCAAACGCGTCTTGTGGTGCATATTGCTTAGTGCTGTCAACCGCTTCGCGGATTTTCTTAGCTCGTTTACTCATAGCCATTAGACAACACCCTCTACTTCAAGACCCATGCTGCGAGCGGTGCCAGCAATTGTTCGAACCGCTGCATCCATATCGGCAGCCGTTAAATCAGGATCTTTCTGTGTGCAGATTTCTTCAAGCTGAGCACGAGTCACTTTGCCAACCTTTACCGTGTTTGGTGTACCGCTACCCTTCGCAATACCGGCTGCTTTACGCAACAGCACTGCCGCAGGAACGGTTTTCTGAACAAAGGTAAAACTGCGATCGTTGTAAACAGTGATAACTACGGGAATTGGCAAGCCGTTTTCAATGCCCTGTGTGGACGCATTGAATGCCTTACAAAATTCCATGATATTGACACCATGCGCACCCAACGCCGGTCCAACAGGTGGACTCGGATTCGCTTGACCCGCAGGCACTTGAAGCTTGATATAAGCCTCGACCTTCTTCGCCATTTTTAACTCCTAATCGGGTGCAAACGCCACATGCCATTGAACATGCCGGCTCCCCGACGGTTACTGAAAAATCAGGCCTTTTCGACCTGACTGAAATCGAGCTCCACCGGAGTGGAACGTCCAAAAATTTGTACTGCGACCAATAGTCGGTTTTTATCGAAGTTGACTTCTTCAACCACACCGTTGAAGTCGTTGAATGGTCCATCGGTAACCCGAACCACTTCACCAACGTCGAACAATACTTTTGGTCTTGGCTTCTCAACACCTTCTTGCACTTTCTGCAAAATGTTCTCAGCCTCTTTATCTGTGATGGCTGCGGGTTTATCCGCCGTGCCACCAATAAAGCCCAACACTTTAGGTACATCTTTAACCAAGTGCCAGGTCTCATCTTCCATGGCCATTCTGACAAGAACATAGCCTGGGTAGAATTTGCGTTCTGAACGACGCTTTTGTCCGTTGCGAATTTCAACCACTTCTTCAGTGGGAACTAAAATTTCGCCGAATTTATCGCCCAGACCTGCGCGTTCAATGCGTTCTTCAAGCGATCGTTTCACAACGCCTTCGAAACCGGAAAACGCCTGTACAACAAACCAACGCATTGGCGTTGGCTTATTTTCTGGCTTGTCAGGTGTTGCTGCTTCTTCAGTCATTACTGCCTCAGATACCGGTAATCAACTTAAATAGCCAAGCTAATAGCATATCGAACAGCCACAGAAAAATACCCACCAAAACCACAATGATAAATACGGTCAGGGTTGTCTGAACTGTTTCTGCACGCGTCGGCCAAACGACCTTACGCACTTCGGTTCTGGCGTCTTTGAAAAAGCCAACAATGCGCTTGCCAAGATTGGTTTGGTAAACGATAAACGCGCACAGCCCCGCTATTATCAGCAGGCCAATCACGCGCATCAGCAGCGACTGACCTTCAAAATAATAGAACGCAACCAAACCGACGAGGCCTAAGATGGCCGCGCCGATCAGCTTTAAGTTATCGCCGTTGTTTGTTTCTATTCCGGTCTTCGCGACCATCGCACCTATTCCCAAGTTTGTCGACTTACGTCGACGTAAAAGACCAAATTGGCAGGCCAGGAGGGAATCGAACCCCCAACCCCCGGTTTTGGAGACCGGTGCTCTGCCAATTGAGCTACTGGCCTATTCAGTCAACCATTACCTTAAGAATACTTACTCAAGAATTTTAGCTACAACGCCCGCACCGACTGTACGGCCACCTTCACGAATCGCAAAACGCAAACCGTCTTCCATCGCTATCGGGTTGATCAATGTAACCGTGATCTTCACGTTGTCACCAGGCATCACCATCTCGGTACCTGATGGCAGCTCTACCGCACCCGTTACATCAGTAGTACGGAAGTAGAACTGAGGACGGTAGTTACTGAAAAATGGTGTGTGACGACCACCTTCATCTTTACCCAATACGTAGATCTCGGCTTCGAACTTCACGTGCGGCGTAATAGTACCAACGTGGCTCAGTACCTGACCGCGCTCTACTTCTTCTCGCTTCGTACCACGCAACAGAACACCCACGTTATCACCTGCTTCACCTTGATCTAGCAGCTTGCGGAACATCTCTACACCCGTAACCGTGGTCTTCGTGGTGTCTTTGATTCCAACGATTTCGATTTCTTCACCCACCTTAACCACACCACGCTCGACTCGACCCGTTACGACCGTTCCGCGACCTGAGATCGAGAACACGTCTTCGATTGGCATCAGGAAGGGCTGATCAACTGGACGCTCTGGCATGGGGATGTAGTTATCCAACGCTTCCGTCAGCTTGGCAATCGATGGACGACCGATCTCGCTCGTGTCGCCTTCTATCGCTTTTAATGCAGAACCTGTGATGATGGGCGTGTCGTCGCCCGGGAATTCGTAGCTATCGAGCAGCTCACGCACTTCCATTTCAACAAGCTCTAATAGCTCGGCATCATCAACCATGTCCGCTTTGTTCAGGTACACAACGATGTACGGTACACCAACCTGACGTGCCAGCAGGATGTGCTCACGGGTTTGTGGCATCGGGCCATCGGCTGCCGATACAACCAATATAGCGCCGTCCATCTGTGCTGCACCCGTGATCATGTTCTTCACATAATCCGCGTGTCCCGGGCAATCTACGTGCGCGTAGTGACGGCTCTCGGTTTCGTACTCTACGTGCGCTGTGGCGATCGTTATACCGCGCGCTTTTTCTTCTGGCGCGTTATCGATCTGGTCGTAGGCTTTGGCCTCACCACCCATCGCTTCGGCCTGACAGATTGTCAATGCCGCTGTTAATGTGGTCTTACCGTGGTCAACGTGGCCAATTGTGCCTACGTTTACGTGCGGTTTATTACGTTCAAATTTTTCCTTAGACATCAGGCGCTGCCTCTACCGGGATAGTTGTTAAGCCAATAATTAATTGCGTGTTTATGGGGAACTACTTTTACTCGTTTGTTACCAGATACTACTTATTAAACTTTTGGAGCTCATAACCGGATTTGAACCGGTGACCTCTTCCTTACCAAGGAAGTGCTCTACCGACTGAGCTATATGAGCACTTAAATCCTTCAAACCAACCCATCCACCAAAGCCTTCTAACCATTGGAGCGGGTGAAGGGATTCGAACCCTCGTCATCAGCTTGGAAGGCTGAGGTTCTACCATTGAACTACACCCGCCTGATCTAGGTTTCTTTTTGCAGACCAAGCAACCCCAATCGCTTTGTCTGACCGCCTTGCACTGGTGGAGGGGGGAGGATTCGAACCTCCGAAGCTTACGCAGCAGATTTACAGTCTGCCCCCTTTGACCGCTCGGGAACCCCTCCGGCAGGCAAGCCGAACATTATCAAGGGAAAGTGCGACCGTGTCAACGCTTCAGCTTAGTTGAATTGTAAGAAATTTCCACCCGCAAGAAGTGTACGCAAACAGCGCAATTATCTTGACGGTAGGTTACGAGCAATTTCGCGCATGAGAGAGCGTAACGTCAGCTGATGGCTTGGAGGCGGCGGCCCTACAGGCCCTCTGAGTCCATTGCTCATTGTATTGGCCAACGTTGCAGCCAGCGTACCGCTAAAACTGCTGCCGTAATAATGTACATAAGATGACTTGGTGGCAGGTGTTGCTCGATACGCCTTAGACCAAATCACAGCACCTGTTCCAATATTGATTAGAGCGGCTTCGACCTGCATCTCGCGAATCGTCGACAGCACAATTTTCTCGCGATCAGAAATTAGCTCCCCTGCATTATTTCGCAGCTTTTCCCGAACCGGCTTGCCAGTGGAAATGTTGTTCCTGGAGACCCGCGCGATCAAAGCCGTACTGACCGGCAGCTTGGCGGCCAGCAAAGCCCGTATATTGCCCGGGGACAACACCGCATGTTCGCCGTAATTCAGCATCATGGCGCCATATTGACCTGGAGCCACTGAATTGAGCGATTTTTGGACATCAATCGACGGCAAAACTTGGTGTTGACCCCGTTCGGCGATCAAATCGCCCAGTTCGCGCGACATCGCGTTGTAACTGGCCCCTGGTTTCACGCCATCGGCATTGGAGACCCCAATAATCGCGATACCGTTAGATTTGCTGGGCGCAGCCGCACCGTATGGCTTGCTGACGCAGGCACTTAACACGCACAGTAACAGCACAGCGGCACTGGCCCTAAAACTTGGATTAATTCTCACAACTTGAGAGTATAGGCGAAAAAAAAGGGGCATCTGATGCCCCTTTTGCGTGAGAATAAGTCCACTAACACGCTTTTTAAACGGCTACCTTATTATTGTTATCCCAACTCTTGCGGCTGGTTTTTTGGCGCGTTCATTCAGCGCGGGTTCTTCTCCATTCGTGCCTGTTGGTTTGTTTTCAGACCTACGTAAGTTATCGACAGCTAACACTGTCGATTAACACATGCAGCTAAATAGAATCAATTTATGAGCGCTAGCTTCGTTTGTACTTCGCACAAATTTTGCAACCAAGCTCCGTAAATACGTTCTATTAAGAAGTACCGCATAAAAAGCGCATATAATGGTTGGATAAATCGCACTTTCGATAACCGAAAAAACGTTACAAGGCAGGAGAGTTCAGCATGACGAAACGCACAAGCACGATTACCACCCACAACGGGAAATCATCGGAGCTACCTGTGCTAAGTGGCACTCATGGGCCAGACGTACTGGATGTCAGGGGTCTTTACAAAGACACCGGCACCTTTACATACGACCCCGGCTACGCATCCACTGCAAGCTGTAAAAGCGCGATTACCTTCATCGATGGCGACGAGGGCATCCTGCTGTATCGCGGCTACCCAATTGAACAATTGGCAGAAAAAAGCAGCTACTTGGAAGTGTGCTATCTCTTGATGTACGGCGAGTTACCAGATGAAGCCCAATCCAAGCAATTCAACGACGTTGTCAGAAACCACACAATGGTTCACGAAAATATTCGCGACTTCATCGCAGGTTTTCGTTACGACTCGCATCCAATGGCCATGCTTGTTGGAACCGTTGGTGCGTTATCGTCGTTCTATCACGACTCGCTCGATATCAATAACCCGGAGCACCGCGAAATTTCAGCTATCCGGCTCATCGCAAAAATGCCAACCATTGCATCGTATTGCTACAATCATTCGCTTGGCATGCCGTACATGTATCCGGATAACTCACTCTCGTATGTGGAGAACTTCACACGATTGATGTTTGCGGTACCCACTGAAGATTTCAAACCCAACCCAGTAGTGGTAAAGGCGCTTGAGCTCATCATGATTTTGCACGCCGATCACGAGCAAAACGCCAGTACATCAACCGTGCGTTTAGCCGGAAGCTCTGGTGCAAATCCGTTCGCGTCTATCGCATCAGGTGTGGCCAGTTTATGGGGGCCTGCTCACGGCGGTGCAAACGAAGCTTGTATCAACATGCTGGAAAACATTTTGCACACGGGCGAAACCATCGAACAAACCATCGCGCGTGCAAAAGATAAAAATGACCCGTTTCGTCTGATGGGCTTTGGTCATCGGGTTTATAAAAACTTTGATCCACGTGCGAAGATCATTCAAAAGATGTGTCACGACCTATTACAAGAACTGGGTGGCGATCAGCCATTATTCGAGCTGGCGATCGAGCTGGAAAAAGCTACACTGGCGGATGAATACTTTATTGAACGTAAGCTGTACCCCAACGTTGATTTCTACTCCGGCATTATCTTCAGAGCGCTGAACATTCCAATGGATATGTTCACCGTTATGTTTGCAATGTCCCGCACAGTAGGCTGGATTTCTCACTGGATGGAAATGCACTCCGACCCTGAATTCCGTATTGGCCGCCCACGTCAAATATATACAGGGCCAGCTAAGCGAGACTACCCAAGCTGAACGGCTTTACTCAAGCACTAGCATTGGCTGCAAACGGAGTTGCCATTGTTACCACTGATGGCCCGCATGGTCGGGCTGGTTTAACTGTAAGCTCAATGTGCTCTGTGTGCGCCGAACCACCTGTGATGCTTGCCTGTGTGAATGCAGATAATGAATTCTGTAATATGGCGGATGCTAATCAGCACTTTGCGATTAATATTCTGGCAACGGAACATACCGATATTTCAACGGTGTTCGCTGGCCTTGGCCCAGACCCGGAAGCCGATCGCTTCCTTAGCGGCAACTGGACAACCCTAAAAACAGGCTCGCCTATTCTAAGCAATGCGCTGGTCTCGCTAGACTGCGAATTAGCGTCACCGGGCACGCAGCATGGCACGCATAAAATTTTTATTGGCAATGTGGTTGCCTTAAATAGCGACGATGCTGCGGCGCTGGTGTATACGCAGCGTGCCTATGCTAAAACAACCCCTTTATGAGTATTCTGTTCTATTGCGACGGCGACCACGACAACAGTTTTCTAACTGCGTTTCAACAGCACTTACCCAAGCACACGATTAACGTGTGGCCTCAATGTCCGGATAAATCTGCGATAACCACCGCCATTGTTTGGAAACCACCAGTCGATTTTTTCGACGGGCTGGATTCATTGCAACACGTACTATCCATTGCCGCCGGGGTCGATCATCTGCTGGACCACCCCGGCCTACCAGATAACGTTAATGTGGTTCGGCTTGCCGATGCCGGGATGGCGCAGCTGATGGCGCAATACGTTTTATACGGTGTGCTGCACGCACATCGAAAGATGCATGAACTGCGCAATGCGCAATACTCAGCACATTGGGTGGAGTCATTTTCAATTGCGTCTGCCGAACAATTTCGGGTGGGTATTTTGGGTGCCGGTGAACTAGGCAGCGTGGTAGCGCAGCGTCTAATGCAAAACGATTATCCGGTCAGTTGCTGGAGCAGAACGCCGAAGGATTTCCCCGGGGTGCAACACCACACCGATCTGGATGAACTATTACCCACGGTAAATGCGCTGGTGTGCTTGTTACCGTTAACACCTCAAACAAAACACATTCTGAATGCTTCGCTGTTTGCGAAATTGCAACAAGGGGCTTTCATCATTAATCCTGGTCGTGGTGATCATTTGGCCGAGGATGATCTTATCCCAGCTTTGGATTCGGGGCACATAGGCGGCGCGCTGTTAGATGTATTCTGTACCGAGCCCCTGCCTCAGTCGCACCCGTTCTGGCAGCACAAGAAAATTATTATCACTCCACACATTGCGGCGCAAACGCCAAGCAATCATGCCGTGCAACAAATCACACACAGCATTGCATTATTGGAACAAGGAAAAAAGCCACGCGGTCTTGTCGATCGGCAACGCGGCTACTGAGAAAAACCTATTGCGTGGACGCAAGCGTTGCGACTGTACGCAACACGATTTGCAACACCAGCTCTCGCCTCATTTCGTTACGAATAATACTGGCTTCGGCTTCCTTACCTAGCACACCGCTCTGATCATAAGTGTATTCTCGAATGACTTCCACGCGGTTAGCGGCTTTTTCCGGATCGACCACCGCCGGTGCGAAGCCGTCGCTCTGCCCAACTTGCATGTCTACGGAGTGATTAAGCTCAAACTCACTGACCTTCCCGGTGCTTTGTACCGACACAATGCGCTGGGTTTGCTTTTCATTTCTAACACGCAAGATGATTTGGGCTTCATCGCGGTTGTCCACCACCGAGAACGAGCGGTCTGACAGGACTTTCTTCAGTTCATCGCGCACTGTACTATCGCGGGACGCATCCACAAAGATAACGCCCACGCTGCCTTGCTCAAGATCGCTGCCACGCAGATAAAACCCACAACCGCTGACAAGAGCCAGCAGTACTAAGCTGATAATCAATTTGTTCAAGCGATTTTCCAGCAACTAAAACCGGCTACAGCCTATCATTAGCGTTATTAAAAGGGTAGCCTTACAACCTATGCATAGGTTGCTACTCAATCGCGATATTTATACAGAATTCGTGCAGAATGAACTGCCGCGGGCGGAACGGTTTCTATGGATAGTGACGGCCGATATAAAAGATCTGTATGTAAATATTGACGGCCAATTCCAGCCATTGTTACAACTGCTCAGTGATCTGGTGGAACGCGGCGTTTCCGTGCGGCTTATTCATGCAAAAGAACCCGGCCCGCGATTTCGCGAAGAGTTTGATCGCTTCGATACCCTGATTAATAATGAATCATTTGAGCGCATCTTGTGTCCGCGCGTGCATACCAAAGCCATCGTGATAGACGGTCGGCTGGCATTCGTGGGTTCTGCTAACCTGACAGGTGCGGGTCTGGGCAGCAAACATGAAGATAAACGTAACTTCGAGGCGGGTTTTATGTTCGATGCACCGCAAGATATTCAATCGCTAATGCACTGGATTGATACCTTGTATTTGGGCGAGCATTGTATTAATTGCAGACGCCGCGAACATTGCGCCGACCCAATCATCGATCACGCGTAAAACTGAGCTAACGCCACTAATATTAATGCCATGAGCAGTGACGCAATCCAACGCATTTTAAAACAGTTTAAGGTATCGATTGCCCACCCTGAAAATTGCATAGACGAAGCGCAACAGCTCCTTGCAAACCCGGGATTATCCGACCCGTCTTTAGAGCAATGGCAATCAGCACCTTTTGTCACCATCGACAACCCCGACTCCCGCGATTTAGATCAAGCCATATTAATTGAGCGCGCAGCCGATGCCGGGTATCGGGTTCGGTACGCACTAGCCGATGCTTCATTCTATGTAAAGCCGGGCATGGCACTGTTCGATGAAGCGTTAAAAAGGGGCGTCACTTACTACACTCCGTTATTAGCGGCACCCATGCTGCCAATCGAGCTATCTGAAGGCCTAGTGTCATTAAACCCCAATGTTGATCGACGGGCACTGGTATTTGATATGTATTTACGGCCTGATGGCACCGTGATAAATACGACCATAGTACGCGCATGTATCAACAGCCAAGCAAAATTATCTTATGCGTCAGTGCAACAAAGCCTTGACGATAATCTACCCGATGCAGCTGTCTACAATGATTCACTGGCTCTGTTGAAAGAGCTGGGCGAAATTCTTATCAACAATGCGTTAGATCGCGACGTTATTCCGTTTCACCGAAGTGAAACCAGCATTGAGTTGGTAAATAATGAATTACGCATGAGTCAACGTCGCCGGGTTAGAACCGAGAAATACAACGAACAAATCAGTTTACTGTGCAATATGCAAGGCGCACAGCTATTGGACAAACTAGCAGCGCCCGAGTTACAAAGTATTTTTCGCGTTCACGATGCACCCCTGCCGGGCCGCGTTAGTAACTTACGCAAGCTGATTAATGCATTTGCAGAGTTAAAATCAATTAACTACCGCTGGGAGAAAGGCCAGAGCCTTGCAGACTACGTACAGGCCTTACCATCAGGCCCTGATGCTTTGGCATTGCAAAGACAAATCTTAATCTGTAATCAGGCTTCAGAGTATCGACCTGAACCAGGCCGACATCACGCATTGGCGGTGCCAAGCTATGCCCGCTTCTCTTCGCCTATGCGTGAGATTGTTGGCATTTTCACACACAAAGAACTGCTCGAAGCATTAGGTGATGAACCGCCGATGCAAGACCAACAACTACGCGATCAAATTATTGAGATAGCCAACCAGTCGCGACAAACGCAAAAGCAAATCAATAAAGCCATTGAGTTTGAAGCACTACAACATTTACTGAAGAAACAATACCTAACGCACCGTGGCATCATAATGGGATTCAAGGGCGATAAAATCTATGTTGCGTGTGATGAAATTGCGTGTGATTTAAAAGTAAAGCAACAGGATTTACAACAACAGTACAACAGCGAATACGCATTGACGGATTTGCGCGCGGTACCCACAGACAACAACGCACCCACTTTTACACTCGGTGATGAAGTGAGCGTACAGTCAAACGGCTATAATGAGCAAACACGCCGGTTTAGTCTACTGCTGATGCCACTAGCATGATTTCAGACAAATTCATTTGGGTACGTCATCAACTTAATAATCACTTGGTGGGTAAGCTATTACCTGTCAGTTGGTTCGGGCCCAAAGTACCGGCAAAGCGTGAACTGAGTGTACCAAGCGGCAGACTCAAACTCGAAATCGTCAGCCATTGCTGGCAATATGCACACATGCTTAATTTTCAATTGAGCTCCTTGGTTAACCACACACCACAAGACATCGACATACGCTATACCCTGTTCCACTCAACAGAAGATCACAATCTGCTTGAGCTGATCGCCCGTTTTGATGCCATGGCTATCGACAATATCAGTTGGAATTGGCAAGCCATTCCGAGAACGCACCTATTCAGGCGTGCAATTGGCCGCAATTCAGCTGCGCTCAATAGCGATGCCGATTGGTTATGGTTCAGCGATTGCGATTTAATTTTCCATGAGCACTGCCTTGATTCATTAGCCAAAGCATTGCGTGGCAAACAGGAGCCACTGGTATTTCCACAGCAGGAATTCATCACTGATTTATTGCCAGCGGAACATGCCATGCTGAACCAGAATCCGATGCATAACGTGGATATAGACGTGAGTCTGTTTTCACCCAATGCAATTACCAAAGCAAAAGGCGCTTTTCAAATCGTGCACGGTGACGTGGCGCGACAATGCGGATACTGCAAAGATATGTCGTTATACCAACAGCCTTCAAGTGTCTGGCGAAAAACATTTGAAGACTCAATGTTTCGTCGGCTGATTGAATCTGAAGGCGTGCCAATTCAAGTTGCAGGACTGCATAGAATCCGCCATCAGGAAAAAGGTCGGTATGCGTCCGGCTCAAAGCTGAGCCAGCTCCGAAAAAATATTAGGGTAGCAACTGATGACCAGGGTTAAACCCAAACGCACCATTACCCAAGGCATTCGTTGGTGGTGGAACACCCGCATACGCAGCTGGTGGACAGTAAAACTGCCAGCTGCCATTGATGCCAGCGGCGATAAAAAACTCATTGAATTCAACAGAACCGCACCCGAACTTGACGACCCCACGGAAAACACCGTAACTGCCATACTCACTGTGTACAAGCGCGGTGAGTATCTAGCACAACAAATTGAAGCGTTGCGCACTCAAACCAGGCCACCGACTGAAATCTGGGTCTGGAGTAATAGTTCTGATGTAGACCTACAAGATTACTCCCACATTGCAGACCGCGTGATTGTATCCAACACCAACTGGAAATTCTGGGGTCGTTTCGCGATCGCAACGATGGTGCGAACGCAGTATGTGTGTTTGTTCGATGATGACATTCTACCGCAACCGCAATGGATTAAAAATTGTCTGGATACCATTGCCAATGGCACCAACGGTATTCTAGGCGGCTCGGGTGTTATTTTACCGCTGGACGGTGGCTATTCGTCTAAACATAAAGTGGGTTGGAACGGCCACCACTACAACACAACCACGCCGGTTGACCTTGTTGGTCATGCGTGGTTTTTTGATAAAAAACACTTGCGTTACTTGTGGGAAGAACCACCGCACTCCTGGGAAAACGGCGAAGACATTCACTTTAGTGCCATGGCATTAAAACACGGTGGTATCGGCACATACGTGCCGCCTCACCCTGAATCAGATGAATCGCTGTGGAGCTGCCGACCAGATTTCGGCAAAGCAGTGGGGCGCACCAATAGCGCGACATTTAAATCCGAAGGTCATCACTCGGTTCGAGACGATGTTGTCAATGCGTGCCGCTCCGGTGGCTGGACAATAGTGAGCGAAATTAACGATTAATTTTTATCGCTATGTCGTAATACAAGCCGGACTCTTCGCGTCGCCATTGCACGCCGTTTAGGCCAGTAACAGCAGTCCATTCAACAGACCTTGGGATTTTATCTGCCATAGCCCTATCGGATAAGGGGTGCAATTCATCATCTGATCGTAAAACACGTAAATTCGACTTTTCTCGAAGCGCTTCATACAAAGGCTGATGGGGTAAACCCCAGACCACCGGATTGGAGCGATTTTCTGGCGACTTATCAATATTAACTAGCGCAATAATATTGTTCATCAAGTTAAGCCCGATAGGTTCGTCTTTATGTGGCGTTGCATGCTCATCGCCATTACGCCCTACTTTGAAAATTAAGGTGCGCTCAATCAAATGCTGTTGTTCATTCCAATCTTGCCAGTTTATTGTTGGCGCATCACCGGTAAACAGCAATACATCACCACTACCCGGTTTGCCTAGCTCGATGGCCAGCGCCAGGCTTGCGCTATCAATGTCGTGCTCAAGCGTAGCAGCAAGCTTTGAGGTATCTCCAAGCCACTCTGAATCAATGCTGCGCCACGCGTTCTTAGCATCAACATAATTTAAGATGCACTCGTAGTCATCACTTAACTCGGCATCATTGAACGGCGATGCCATATGTTCAGGCAATGACTCAAAAAATTCTGTTTCAAGCGCAGCACTGTAAGCCAGGAACGGAATATTCGACGCACTGAAGTCAGTTGATGGTCCGAGCACATGCACCCGCACATCATTGACGTCTGCAATGCGCAATTGCTCGCCTGCCCGGCAATACTCCGGCCAACCAACCTGAGAAATAAACGACATGGCTAACTCGTTATTGGATACCACTTGCAAGGCAGCGCTCTTTTGCTTAAACGCATCATCGTTCTGCAGTTGATCGGCAAGCCATTGCGCATCGTTGTCATTGAATGCACTTTCGTCAAACTCATGTTGGCCATGACCCGCGCTGATGCGCTGCTTGGCAAATTCAAATGCTTTGAGTGCGCGGGTCATCCAATTTTTTGAGTCGGTCGCGCTCTGCGCATACTTACTGGCATCGCTGGCGATGCGTTCAGTGGCCGACTGCAAAGAGATAAAACTGTTTTGCCGACTGCGGCGTAATTCAATGGCACGCGCATCTGCAGGCAATTCGGTCCACGGCAACCACACGCTACCTATCGTTAATGCACCCGATAAAAATGGACTGCCGTTTTGTACAAATCCCGAGATGTGATCGGCGTGTTGATGTGATACGGCCAGCACGTGGATATGGCCACCTGTGCAATCCGCGATATCTGCCATTACCGTTGACAGTCGATCAACGCCGTCTTTTTGCGATTTATGTACGCCGCAGTCAATCAGCAGATACCGACTTTGTTCAGGGTCATCTGCGCAAGGCAAGATTATTAAACAGCAAGCACCGAGACCAATTCGGTACATGCGCACAATGACTTCATCTGGCTTAGTGATCGTGGGCAACTGAAAACGCCTCCATTCCAGCGCGCACTTCATTAGCGTCCGCGGTTAAACCAAATCGTTTCACAGCCATTTCGCCCTCTTGCTCAATTTGAGAGCGTAAAAACGCGCGCTGTCTTTCCAGACGATTGTGTCTGTTTTTAGCGGCCATTTCAGATCGATGATTCTTTTTAATTGCATAGCGAATTCGGCCAATATCAGGATCAACAATTAAAGTTGCACCACTGCGAAAAAAGAACGTAAGGTCGCTACCGTGCGCATCTTTCATGGGCATCCCATCTTTATCCACCAAGGTTTCCAGTGTGCGCATGGAAACCGATACGAATAACTCAACCTTGGAAATACCTTCTGGTTTGGGTCGCACTAGTCGGCGTATGGATAGCACTTCAAACTTGGCTTTTTGTTGCCGCGCCATCTCGGCTGTAGGAACACTCACGCCAAGCAACTTTGTGAGTTCCTGTTGCGTCAGCTCAGGTTCATTTTCAAACGAGAATAGTATCCATTTACGGACAAACTCGGCATTGAACCTTGAAAATCGATACTCTTCAAAACGGCTGGTGGGTTCAAAATCGGTGTGGGCAGTGTTAACACTCGCTTGCCAGGTTTGATGTAAGTAAAAGTCAATCGCATCTTGTCGCGATGTAAATACGTGTTGTTGCAGTGCCTCGTAAGCACCATCGCGCAATGCCGGGTTGAGCACCATGGTTTTTAGGACTTCTTTTGGTGGAAAATACGGAGCAAGCTGCTGCCATCGTGCGTGATCGTTAATTTCATCAATGCGCTTCCATCGCAGCGCATTCTCAGACAAGGTTCGCACATCAAACGGATAGATGCCTTTCTCCTTGAAGGATTCTATAAACGCAATGCGATAGTGATGGCGATCGTATGGCACCACATCACGATCAGCTGTAATCAACGCTCGGAAATAATCGCCATAAGTCACATCAACGGGCGGTAAATAATCGATTGCACGAATACAGATGGTGAGTACGCGTTGTGCAATTTTTACCGCCTCGGATGCAAACCGCTTGGCTAAATCCGGGTGGATCTCGCCTGCCGGCAATACTCCGGTGCCATTCGTAGCAATGCGACGCAAATCCTGCACGCGACTATCGTATATCAGTAAGTATGCATCGAAAATGGCAGCCACTAATATTGCGCCGCGATCGTGTGGCTTATGCAAGTGTTCAAGCTCATTACCCGTTGGTTTTTTTCGAACACCGTTTTCATCGTAGCCAAGCGCGTCTCTTAGCGCATCCCCTCGACCGGTTGTTCTTGCAAATTGAACAGCCAGTTTGGCCAAAATATTATTTTGCTTTAGATCACCACGCGTGCTTTCAATGGCTTCTAACAATAAATTGGGCAATGAAAAATGCTGAAAAATAGCTACGATATCGGCAAAGCCCTCATGAAATGCCAGCATGTCGTGGTTACTGCTGTGCAGTAGTTTGGGATGAACGCTGTCTAATATGGCATGGGTAACCTCATGCACAACAATATCGTGCGACAAACAGGTGAACGCAATTCCGCCTGCCATAACGGCAGAACCACTATTACTGGTAGCGTTGTAGTAACCGAACAACACGGCCTTTTTACCAGGCGAATAATACGCATTGGTTGATCTTAAGGCATGCGGGTATAAGCGCAGCTGCTTAACGTAGCGCAAGCTCAGATCTTCGATGTATTCGCCCTCGTCGTCCTTTACCCGCTCTGACCAAATAACCGGTCTGCCTAGTACACTTTCAAATACGGCAATCGTGTTCATCGCTATGGCATAGACCATTTGCTGATGAAAACGTGGATCACCCGCAGAAGGTGCTATGCCGTCTGTTGCCAGTAAAGTTTGTGAATCCAGATCAACCGGTTCATAGAAGCGCTTGGAGGATGGGTCTACATCGATGACTTCCAAGTATTCTCCAATGGGACCCGGCTTTAAAGGCTCCCACTTTACTGTTAGTGTGGAGCGACCCAATACCGCCTGATCCATTTCGGCTTCACCGCTGGGATCAAGCGTGAATATTTGCAGTCGTCTGACCGGTGGCGAACTTATTGCCATAACATAACCGCCGTGCGTCCAACCGAACCTGACCAAACAACCCTGATGCGCAAAATATACCGACGTCCTGCGATTAAGCGCGCTGTCAACTGCGCGTTACGATCATCAGCACTGTCATCATCACCGGCCATGTAACGATAATCTCCGTTGTCATCTTCAAACAACACCATAACAGCATCTGAGCTGCCAAATGTGCGCATCTGGTAATCACCAGAGCTCGCAGGTTCAATCAGGAAATTCGCTTGTTCAGATTCTGCGAGTAATAGTTCCGTGGATTTAAACGGGATTAATTTGCGCAGGTGACTGTCTTTAATGGGCGGATAAAAGGTTTTAACCCACGTTTTGTCTCTGTCTGACAAGCCCGGTGCAGGCGTAATGCCGGTCGTTTTAAACTTCGCGGGTTTTTTTATAAGCTTTCCGTCAAACGGGTAATGCATAATAGAATCCGGATCCCAACTGGAACCCTGAATTTTATCGGGTACTATTTTTTCAATAATGTTATCCAGCGTTTTGCGCTTGCGCCAACCATTGGTATCAGCCATTTCTTTATAAACGGCCTTTTCATCCCACACAATGCCTGCGTTGGGGTTTTGATGTTCATGTGGAAAACCAAGCACATGCCCGATTTCATGCAAAGCCGTTTCGGGTTGGCTGACTAAGTCCCAGCCAAAATTCATGGTGCGTTTGCCAGCCGCTTTTTTCAGTAAAGCCTCTTTACCAATATAGGACCAGGAACCGTCACCGCGCATAAAGCCTATGCGTACCTCAGCAGATTCTCTGTTATCGACTTCCTCAAACTTTAATCCAATACCAATATCCATCCAGGTAGTAAAAGCTTGTCGAACCACATCACGCTGTTTATTCGCACCTACCCAGCTTATCCACTCGGAAGTACCGTCTTTGTAAGTGACCTCTTCACCATCTGTTTTCTTATTGAAAAAGTAGTAGTGGATAACCGTACCATTGGCCCACATGCGCTTATTAACCAAAATCAGATTACGCCTATCTGGATCGTTTACTTTAGATAGGTCGACTTCTTTAACCCGAGGTAATCCGCAGTAATACAGCGCTGGGTTATCTGTGGGCTTGATTCTTGAACTGGCAGGCTTTGATCGCTTCTTACGCGTGGGTATCGATTTTTTTTTATTCGCAGCCATAGTTACGAAGCCAAAATATCGGAAAATGTGTCTTTAATGAACGCGATTTCTTCATCAGACAATTGACCGGAATTAATTAGCTTAATGAGGTCTTTCTTTTTATTGGCTGTTAATTGTTCTATCTCGGATTGTTCAAACGGATAAGCCAGCGTGGCTGCTTTTTTATCCAGCTCTGATAACTCTAAGTTTTCACCACCCGAATAGCAATGACTATCCACACCATCAATGTAATGCCATGGCTCATAGTAATATTTCATGATTGAATCAGGATCGAACTCCGAGCGCGTATACGCGTAGGTTCTGTCAAGCATCTTCATGTTGTCGATAACCTGCTGGTGCGTCCACTCCCAAGGCGGATTTTCCATGACCCTGAAAATGCCCGGATACAAGCCGGATTCATCTTGCACGTAACCCACTTTTTTATTGAGGCGACCGGGGTTGTACCCTTCATCATCTTCCCAGCGAAACTCGCTATCACAACCGCCAGCCGGCGATTGATGTTCATGCAAAAAGCCAATGGCGTGCCCAAACTCATGTAGCACGAATGCACGTTGTTTACCGGGTGGATGTGAACGGAGATCTTCATAATTCATGGTAGGTATGTTGGCCGGGTAAAATGGCCCATCATCGCCGATCTGATCGATATCGTTGCCAATGGCCGACCAATAGCCGCAGTTATCTGCGCGGGATTCAAAGGCTATGCGGATATCAGCCTTTTTCTTCTTATTACGACGAGACCAACTGCGATACTTACCGGTTTTTTCGTTAAACCCAAAATCAAATTTAAGGTTAGCGCACTCCTCCCAGGTGACTGCCCAGGTAGCGATATCTTTGTGTAGCTCAATATCGCCACCTTTGAACGCCACTGTAAGCACTCTGCCGGGCTCAAATAAATAACCCCGGGCCATGACCGCTTCGGCTGGAAGATCGCCATCTTCAACAGAGGGTTCGGTAGTTTCTAGCAGTGCTTCGACTCTTTTCTTACGCTTCTCATACGGAATCTTGAGCGAGCACCCCATGGGTAGTTTTTCCATACAATACTTTCTCCCTATAGCAACTAACACACATAACTATAACGAGTATTAAAGGCAAGTACGATAAAAACCATAACCCAATTGGGGTATGGAATGACGTTACGAGCTTACGGCGTGAGTTTATACGTCAGACGAAACGTATTGACGCCAATTATGCTGTTCCTTAAAGCCAAGTACAGCACGGATTTTCTTATTGGAAAACAAAGCTTCGTGTTCGCCAAGTTCGCGCGTAAACGGAACGCCTGTAAAAAACCGATGCGCTAACTCCTTGCTTGGAATAATGGCGCCATTTGTATCGTTACCGGCATTAAATACTTGAAACCCGAGACCGTCTTTTTGTAAACACAAATCGACAATCTGACCCAAATCGCGTGCGTCAATATAGCAAAACGCGTTGCGACGGCGCACTTCCGGGTGTTTAAAATAGTAAGGGAACAGCGTTTCATACTCGTGCGGCTCAACGACATTACCAATGCGCAAAGCATAAATATCGCAACCAGAGCGCCGTTGAAACGACCGGGCTGTTTTTTCATTAACAACCTTTGACAGGCCATAGCTGTCCATGGGATCGACATCGTACTCTTCGTCCAAGGGCAGTGAAAGTGGGTTGGTTACACCATCTGAAAAACAAATTCCATAAGTTGTTTCCGATGATGCGATAACAATTTTCTTAATACCAAGCTTTATCGCCGCTTCAATAACATTGTAGGTACCTACCGTGTTCACTCGAAAGGTTTCGTTATCTGAGTTTACCAATATTCTTGGTACTGCTGCAAAATGAACTACCGCATCAAAGGTCGGTACGCCATTACCGGGTTCTAACTCTTCAAACCCACAATACGACGAAAAGGCATTGAACATTTGTCCGGAATCTGTGATGTCCGCTATTAAATCCGGCACGCCATCCATATTTAATGGCACTCGATCAACATTCATGACCCGATGACCTTGATCAAGCAGATATTTAATTGCATGTTTGCCGGCTTTCCCCGACCCACCAGTGAATACGATACGCATATTATAAAATCCTCCGTAAACTACAATGCTACTTCAGCCTTTCACGGCAAACCGCTCGGCCATCATAATTCCACCCACAACCAACACTATGCCCGCTGCGTGGTACCAATAAAAATGTTCGCGCAAAATGAGCACCGCTAACAGGGATCCAAAAATGGGCACTAGATTAATAAACAAGCCCGCCCGATTTCCCCCAATGAGCTCGACGCCCTTCGCGAAACATATTTGACTCACTATTGACGGTGCAATAATGATGTACAACACAATGAGCCAATCACCCAAATCGGGTGTTGAGTACTGACCATTAGCAATTTCATACAATGCAAACGGCAGGCTCATCATAAATGCCCCGGCGGCAATGAAGGTCATAAACGTTAACCAATTAACGTTAGGGCGCCAACGAAGACCAAACGTATAGCCTGCGTAAAACACGCAAGCCAATAGCATAATGGCATCACCTCGATTTAAGCCATTAGTGAGTAGTTGAGCAGGATTACCTTCGCTGGTGGTCACCACAACCCCAGCAATAGACACAACCACACCAACAATTTGCAGCAAATGAACGCGCTGCGACAAGATAAAAAAGTTTGCCAGCATAATCATAACCGGCATGGACGCTTGTTCAATGCTAACGTTTATGGCGGTGGTGTAGTGCAATGCCAAAAACATCAGCAGATTGAACAGAGCCATGCCAAACATGCCTAGCCCAAGCAGATAATGCCCACGTGCTTTTAATAGGTCCTTATCGGCCTTGATATGCTTCCATGCAAACGGCAATACGACAAGAAACACTAACAACCAGCGTACGGCCATAATCGTAAACGGCTGCCAGCCATCGGTTGCAAGCTTTCCGGCTACGGCATTGCCACCCCAGCAGA
Source organism: uncultured Granulosicoccaceae bacterium (assembly GCA_964390335.1). Classification (GTDB taxonomy): domain Bacteria; phylum Pseudomonadota; class Gammaproteobacteria; order Granulosicoccales; family Granulosicoccaceae; genus Granulosicoccus. The sequence goes on from CAYMHU010000012.1 coordinate 52,960, forward strand.
TCGCTGCAAGCGTAAGCAAGATATACGGGTTGGAAAACACCCGGATTTAATTGGCTACGATATTCACAAGTTTGCCAGGTACAACTATGATTTTTCGAACGGTCGATTCGCCAATGTGTTTTTTGACGTTCTCTTCTGCCAGTGCCGCTTGTTCACAGTCTTCGTTTGAAGCGTTAGCGGATACATCGATGTTAGCGCGTCGTTTACCGTTTACCTGAACAACCATACAGATGCTGTCACGCACCAGTGCTTCTTCATCGGACTCGGGCCAAGCTTCGCTAACCAACGCAGTTTGATAACCCAGCTGCGCCCACAATTCGTGAGTGATATGCGGCGTAAACGGGCTTAACATCCGAATGAGAGCGCTGTAGGTTTCATGCACCACTGCCTTGCCCGCTGGGCTGTCATCGGAGAACTTACTGACTTCGTTATACAGCTCCATCATGGATGCAATAGCGGTATTAAACGTAAACCGGCGTTCCAGATCATCGGTGACTTTTGCGATGGTTTCATGCGTTTTACGGCGTAACGATTTTTGAGTATCGTTCAGTTCGTCTTGTTCGAAGTCGTGATCTCCAAACGAACTATCGACGGCACCGACATCACGCCATAATCGTTTTAAGAAACGGTGCATGCCTTCAACACCACCTTCTTTCCATTCCAATGATTGATGCGGCGGTGTATCGCTCATGGAAAACAGGCGCATGGTGTCAGCGCCGTACTGCTCGATCATTTCTAAAGGGTCAACGCCGTTGTTCTTCGACTTCGACATTTTTTCAATGCGACCTACCGTCACAGGCTTGCCATCTGTTTTCAAGGTGGCTGAACTGATACGGCCTTTGTCATCGTATGACAAATCGCATTCGCGCGAGTTGTAGTACACGGGCTTGCCTGATTCATCTTCTCGATAAAACGTTTCAGCGACCACCATGCCTTGGGTTAACAAGTTAGTGAATGGCTCGTCACTATCGACTATACCGGCATCGCGCATGAGCTTATGAAAAAAGCGTGAATACAATAAATGCAACACTGCATGCTCCACACCGCCAATGTATTGATCGACTGGCAACCAGTAGTTTGCACGCTCATCCAGCATGGAATCGGCACCCGGGCTTGCAAATCGTGCGTAATACCAACTGGATTCGAAAAACGTATCGAAGGTATCGGTTTCGCGCGTGCCCGGTTCGTTAGTGCCCGGTACCGTGGTATTGATAAAGTTGGGGTCGGTCTTTATGGGTGATTTAACCCCGGAGAACTCAACGTCTTCGGGTAGTAAGACGGGTAAGTCTTCTTCGGGCACAGTGTGCACGTTACCCTCGGCATCGTAAATAATGGGAATGGGACAACCCCAATAACGTTGCCGTGACACACCCCAATCACGCAATCGGTAATTCACTTTACGCTCAGCGTTTGCATTGGCAACTAGGTATTCGCAGGTGGCATCAAAACACGCTTTAAAATCCAGACCGTCGAACTGACCGGAATTAATTGCAATGGTTTCTTCTTTACTGGTGAAGGCGCTTTCACTGACATCGACCGGCTCGCTTGCCGACTGCACCACTTGCTTAACAGGTAAATCGTATTTTTTGGCAAATTCCCAATCGCGTTGATCGTGACCGGGAACAGACATCACCGCACCGGTGCCATAACTCATTAATACAAAATTGGCCGCGTAAACCGGTATCGATTCACCAGAGATAGGATTGATTGCATTGATGCCTAATGGCATACCGCGCTTTTCAAGCTTTTCCAATACTGCTTCGGACGTGCCTGTGTTATTGCACTCTTCTATAAACGCAGCTAAATCGCTGTTCGACCTGGCAGCTTCACGTGCCAAGGGATGTTCGGCTGCTACAGCCATATACGTTACCCCGGCAACGGTGTCCGGGCGCGTGGTGTACACGCGAATCACATCAGATTCACGATCAAAGACCTGACCCCCACCGTCGTCAACGGCGAAGTCGAATTCCACGCCTTCGGAGCGGCCAATCCAGTTTTTTTGCATGGTTCGAACGGCTTCAGGCCAGCCTTCGAGCTTGTCGGTTTCTTCCAACAGTTCTTCGGCGTACTGCGTGATTTTCAGGAACCATTGCGGGATTTCGCGGCGTTCCACTAATGCACCTGATCGCCAGCCGCGCCCTTCGGCATCGACTTGTTCGTTTGCTAATACGGTTTGCTCGATGGGGTCCCAGTTGACCACAGCCATCTTTTTATAGGCCAGACCTTTTTCAACCAACTTAGTGAAGAACCATTGTTCCCACTTGTAGTACTCGGGTTTGCACGTGGCAAGCTCACGCGACCAATCGTAGGCAAAGCCAAGCTTTTGCAATTGCTCGCGCATTTCTTCAATGTTGGAGTAAGTCCATTTGGCCGGAGCCGTTTGATTTTTGATGGCCGCATTTTCGGCAGGGAGTCCAAACGCATCCCAGCCCATTGGCTGCAAGACATTGAAGCCTTGCATGCGCTTGTATCGCGATACGACATCGCCGATGGTGTAGTTACGAACGTGCCCCATGTGCAGGCTGCCGCTGGGGTACGGGAACATGCATAAACAATAGTATTTGGGCATTGATTCATCCTCGGTGACCACAAACGCCTGGTTTGCTTCCCACACGGATTGCACCTGAGATTCAATGCTTTTAAAGTTGTATTGGTCCATTACTGAATAATACAGGAGCTCCCAAACAAAGTGTGCAGCACGCGGTAACTGGATTGCCCTAAGGTGCCGCCCAAATCCAGTGATACAGTTTGCCGGTAGGTGTCGCTCATATCCAGATCGATGCCAATAGCGCCCAACGCAACCGTAGGATCTTTGTCTATGAATCGCGCAACACCAGCCAGATGATCACTTAGAAATCCATCGCGATTGGTATTGTGTGTGGCAGCATCCATTGGTACACCATCGGAAATAACCACTAATAATCGGTTCTGCTCGGTGCGCAGTTTCAACCGTTGATAGGCCCAAATGAGCGCTTCACCATCCACCCCTTCTCGAAAATGATGGGTATCGAGTAACGCTGCCATGGACGATCGGGATCGTCTCCAGGACTCATCGTGTGATTTGTACACAATATGCTGCAGCTCACCTAACCTGCCCGGATTCTCCGGCTGACCGGCCTTACGCCAGTCGTTCATGGCTCGCCCACCGTTCCAGTCTCGAGTGGTAAACCCAAGCACTTCTGTTTGCACATTGGCCAAAGCCAATGCTCGGCAAAAGGTATCGACCAGCACCGCAACCGCCTCATAGCGCTGGCTTTTCATGGAACCGGAATTATCGATCAGGAAAGTAACTGCGGAATCAGCTTTCAATTGCAGCCGGTCACGCACAAAGACTTGATGGTAATCAGGGTTACTGACCAACTGCGCCAAACGCCGAGCATCAACATACCCTTCATCCTGTCCAAACAACCAGCCATCGGTCACCGGATTAGCCAACAGGTGCTGGAGCTCTCGCGCCAACCGGGTCACGCTAACGGCCTGCGCTTTGACGAGCTTATCTAATTGCTCGCGGTGCTCAAGAATTTTTGCGCGCCTGATCAGTGCATCGCCTGTTGATACGGTATCGTAGGTGTTGGTAAACACATGGTAGTCACCTAAAATATCCAGCGCAGCACTTGCACTGTCGGACACACTCAGCCCACCGACACCTTCGGTTTCGATTTCATCAGGAGCCTCGCTGTCTTCCCAATCGGGAGGCAACATCAATGACGGGCTGCGTTTTACATTATCATCATCGTCGTTTTCGTCCGCCGCATCGCTTACCAGTTGATGCAATGTGTTTGCTATCTCAATGGCATGCTTGGCAAACGCCCGCTGATCGAGACGCGACTTTTTAAGCTGATATAAGGGCTTACCAATCATCGGACCAAGGTTTGCACGCGTGGCCTCTATTAAGGCTTCAGCCGTTTCATCTTCCATGGTGCCGATTAAGCGCGCGCGAACCATATGAATAACGGTGTACAACAAAATGCCTAAGTCACTGTCGCAAAACCCATTACCGTGCGCCATGTGACACCATTGCATAAACGCAGCATCAAGATTTTCGCGTAAGCCTTTCTTGGCGGGATCGATAATGGATTCGCAGCGCATGTGTTCCATAACATCGAACACTAACTTGCCAAATCCACTGGGTGGGCTCAGTGCTTTATGCAATGCCATATCGCTGTAGCGCAATCGCAGGCCAAGCGAATCCATAATGCCGCGACTTTGCGTTAGTTCAGCATCGTTAAAATCAACCGCTAAATACGGCGCAGCAAATGGTGCTGGTTTTCCATCGATGCGCACACGGCTTGCCCGGTATTCAGCTTCGGGCACGCCGGACAACGCACGCAATGCTGCGGCACCGTGTCGTTCAAGTAAACGCAGTCTGGCGTTAGAGTTCACTGGAGATTGATTCGGGCAGCTCTTCACCCATTGCACGTTGATAAAATTCTGCAATGATTGAATGTTCGGCATCGTCGCACTTATTTAAGTATGACAAACGAAAGGACTTGGCCAGATCGTCGAAAATATCTAAATTTTCTGCCCACGTGATAACCGTTCTGGGTGACATCACGGTGGAGATATCGCCAGCGCTAAATCCTGAGCGCGTTAAGCCTGCCAACGCCACCATGGAATCTACCAAGGCGTCACCATTGGTACGCTTACGCATTTGCGGTACGCGCGCATGCACGATTTCAGCTTCTGCCTTTGCTTGTAAGTAATCAAGCCGTGCAACGATGTTCCAGCGATCAATTTGCGCTTGGTTTAGTAACTGTGTGCCGTGATACATACCGTTTAAGTTACCCAGCCCAACGGTATTGGCCGTTGCAAATAAACGAAAACCAGGATGCGGCGTGATCACGCGATTCTGATCCAGTAATGTGAACTTACCGTCCTTTTCCAGAATGCGTTGAATCACAAACATCACGTCCGGCCGACCGGCATCAAACTCATCAAAGATGAGTGCAACCGGACGCTGCAAAGCCCACGGCAAAATGCCCTCCTGAAACTCGGTGACTTGTTTGCCTTCTTTTAAAATAATGGCATCTCGCCCAACCAAATCGAGTCGCGAAATATGCCCATCAAGATTAACGCGCACACACGGCCAGTTGAGTCGTGCGGCCACTTGTTCTATGTGTGTTGACTTACCCGTACCATGGTAACCCTGCACCAAGACTCTGCGGTTTTGCGCAAAGCCTGCAAGAATAGACAAGGATACATCTCTATCGAACTGATACGCGGAATCTATTTCAGGAACATATTCTGAAGGTTCCGAAAATGCCGGCACCCGGATATCACTATCGATACCCAAAGCATCGCGCGCACTGACCTGCAAATCCATATTTTTAGCTCACTTTTATATCTTCGTACACCGCAGAACGGGTTTGTGGAATGGCTTCGTTATCCGAAGCATGGTACGTGAAAACGACAGAGCGTTTAACCGTTGATGATTTATTGGGCCCAGCTGCATGCAATGTTCGCGAATGAAAAAACAACACGTCGCCAGCTTCTAATTCTACCGGTACGGCGGTAGCCAATAATTCGGCATTCTCGTCTAGATCGTCTCGCAAAAATAACGCAGCGTCGAATCGACCAGGCTCGATGTCTAATGTGTGCGAACCCGGAATAACCAATAATGCCCCGTTTTCAACTGTTTCAGAACCCAAAGCAAGCCAGGTGCTGACAAGCTCCGGCCGATCAAATCGCCAGTAGCGTATATCCTGATGCCAGCTGGTCAGGCTGCTGTAACCCGGGTGCTTTGTCATGATGCAATTATGATGATTCTGAGACAGCATGATCTCATTGGTACCGATGAGATTGATTAATGTATTTACAATCTCGGGGTGCTTGGCGCACTCACGGAACAATTCGTCGCGACCATATGCATGCAGCAAGCGACGTGGCGTTTGGCCACCTTCTGCCCAACGCGATGCGGGTGCACCGGGGTAATGCACATCGGCTTCGAACTCAACCGGCGCCAAGGCCGGATTCAGCGAGTTATCGATGCGCTCGATCAGCGCATCCACTTCCCCACGCGACAGTAGTCCGCGGCGAATGATGTAGCCATCTTGTGCAAAATCGCTTGCACCCATTTATCGGTAATCTCCGTAAACTAGTGTCTATGAGCAAACACATCATGATAAAAAATGCTGCCCAAAATAATTTGCAGCAGCTTGATCTAAAGTTACCACATGGTGAGTTGATTGTGATCACTGGCGTGAGTGGTTCGGGTAAATCAACGCTCGCATTTGATACCGTGTTCGCAGAAGGTCAACGGCGCTACGTTGAAACCTTCTCGCCATATGCTCGTCAATTCCTCGATCGCATGGATAAACCCAAAGTCGATCGCATTGAAGGCATCCCTCCGGCTATTGCGATTGATCAAACTAACCCGGTACGCACATCTCGCTCGACGGTTGGCACCATGACCGAGTTGAATGATCACATCAAGCTGTTGTTCGCTCGCACGGCTACTTTATATTGTGAAAGCTGCGGCAAACCGGTTAAGCGCGATTCCGCGCAAAGCATTGCCGAAGATGCCATGGCCGTTGAAAAACGCACCATGGTCACGTTCAGTATCGACATCCCCGGTAATTTCTCAGCAAGCGAAATTGAAGACTGGTTAGCGCGGCAAGGCTATACCCGGATTCACAAACGCAGCAAGAACACAGTGGAAGTTATTCAGGATAGATTGCGAACCACCAAAGCGAACTTCGGGCGCCTAGTAGAAGCCATTGAAGCAGCGCTACGCTACGGCCAAGGCAAAGTCACATTGTATGAACTTGACGATGAACGCAAAGCGCGTAAACCAAAATCGTATTCGGTAACGCTGCAGTGCGCTAAATGCAATATCAAATATAAAGACCCGACCCCCAGCAGTTTCTCCTTTAATTCCCCTATTGGCGCCTGCGAGACCTGTCGAGGGTTTGGGCGGGTTATGGGTATCGATTATCGATTGGTCTTACCCGACGATCGCAAAACGTTAGCACAAGGCGCGGTCAAGGTGTTTCAAACCGAGACCAATAAAATCTGCCAACGGGATATGGAAAAAGAGGCTAAAAAACAAGGCATTCCATTAGATAAGCCATGGGGCAAACTGAGTAAGAAACACAAGTCTTGGGTTATCGATGGCAAAGGTGATTGGTATGGTATAGCCGGGTTTTTTAGTTGGTTAGAAGGTCGCGCGTACAAAATGCACGTGCGGGTCATGTTGTCTAAATATCGCAGCTACGACGAATGCCCCGATTGCAATGGCGCACGGTTAAAATCTGAATCTCTGTTGTGGCGTGTGGGCAAATTAAACGTACACGACATGATGCGTTTACCGCTTAAAAAGACTTACGAATTCATTCAACACTTTGCCACTGATGATATCGATGAGCCCACTGAACTCGTCATGGCCGAAATGCAATCGCGGCTCAGATACCTCAATGATGTTGGACTGGGGTATTTAACGCTCGACAGACAATCGCGTACGCTTTCCGGCGGTGAAGTGCAACGCATTAATTTAACGACTGCTTTAGGCACGTCCCTTGTCAACACACTTTTTGTGTTAGACGAACCCAGCATTGGACTGCATTCGCGCGATATGGACAGAGTCACCCGTGTGTTGCACAGACTACGTGATGCCGGTAATACGCTTATTGTGGTTGAGCACGATCCGCAACTGATGTTAGCCGCTGATCGTATTATTGACATGGGGCCAGGCCCAGGTTCGGCGGGTGGTCAAATCGTGTTTAATGGCTCGCCGAAGAAGCTCTTAAGCAATAAGAAATCGTTAACAGCGGCTTATCTGAACGGCTCTGAGTCCTTGCGTTTTAGTCATTCTCAAACGCGTAAAGCCAACAGTAAATCGCTAAAAATAACAGACGCTACGGGTCATAACTTACGCAATGTGAGCGTCGATATACCGTTAAACCAGATGGTATGTATTACTGGGCCCAGTGGTTCGGGCAAATCGACGCTGATTCAAGATACCTTGTATAACGCCCTTAGCGCCATCAAAGGACAACCAAAAGATTTAGCCGAACCGCACGGCGCCATTGAAGGCCATGAACACATTAACGATGTTGTGCTGGTAGATCAAAGCCCGATTGGTAAGTCAGCGCGCTCTAACCCGGTTAGCTATACCGGCGCGTTCGATCCCATTCGAAAATTATTCGAGAAAGTACCTGAAGCCAAAGAGCGTGGTTATAAAGCCAGTTCCTTCAGTTTTAATTCCGGGATGCGTTGCCCTGCGTGTTCCGGTAACGGCTTTGAGCATGTGGAAATGCAATTCCTGAGCGATGTGTATATTCGCTGCGGTGAATGCAATGGTTCGCGCTATCGTGCCGAGCTGTTAGAAATCAACCTGTTTTCTGAGCACCGCCCGAATGGCGCGTCCATCGCCGATGTATTGTCGATGACTGTGGATGAAGCCTTAGACTTTTTTAAAGATGAAACCAAAGTATTGGCAGCATTAAAACCATTAGCTGACGTTGGGCTTGGGTATTTACAACTGGGCCAACCCGTGCCCACATTAAGTGGTGGAGAAGCGCAACGCTTAAAACTGGCCGCACATTTAGGCAAAACCAATCAAGACGCAACCCTGTTTCTATTTGATGAACCGACAACGGGTTTACACTTTAACGATATCGCCAAGTTATTGCTGGCGTTCGAGCAATTAGTGGAAAAAGGACACTCACTGATTGTTATCGAACACAACCTGGATGTCATCAGCAACGCCGATTGGATTGTTGATCTTGGACCTGATGGCGGTGAGGACGGTGGCAAGGTGATGGTCACCGGCACACCGTTAAAGCTGATGTCTAATAAAAAAAGTGCAACAGCTGCAGCGCTGCGCGATTATCGGGATGCTACCGATAAACTCATGCACAGCGGGGTTGCTGAAAATGCGGCTAAGGTAAAGCTTGCACCAAGCGATCGTATCCATGTGCAACATGCGCGTGAACACAATCTGAAGAATGTCGATATCACTATTCCACATGATAAATTCACGGTGATTACCGGCATGAGTGGCAGCGGCAAAAGCACGCTGGCATTCGATATTGTGTTTAAAGAGGGGCAACGTCGGTACCTTGAATCATTAAACGCGTATGCTCGCCAGTTTGTACAGCCCGCGTCACGACCAGACGTAGATGCCATAACGGGTATCCCGCCTACAGTGGCAATTGAACAGCGCACCAGCCGTGGCGGTCGTAAAAGCACGGTTGCAACGATGACAGAGATCTATCATTTTCTGCGACTCATGTTTGTCAAACTCGGCGAGCAATATTGTCCCGATTGTGGTGTACCCATTAGTGCGCAATCCATCGATGCAATAACAGCGCAAGTATTGAAAAAACATCGCGGTAAAAATATTCAACTGCACGCGCCTTTAATCGTTGACCGTAAAGGGTTTTATACCGACTTGGCAAAATGGGCATTGAATAAAGGCTTTGATCATTTACGTGTAGACGGCGAAAAAACACCCACCGACAATTGGCCACGATTAGATCGCTTCAAAGAACACAACATCGATTTACCGGTAGGCTCTATTGTGGTCGACGTTAAAACCGAAGCCAAAATCAGCGCGATGATTGAGCGCGCCGTGAACTATGGTAGTGGTGTGGTAAAAATTGGCAGTACCACCAAGAATGAAACCTTGTTCTCTACGCATAGAGCCTGCAGCAGTTGCCATCAAAGCTTTCCTGAACTTGATCCACGCATGTTCTCCTACAACTCGAAGCACGGTTGGTGTACCAGCTGTTACGGCACAGGCTTAGAACTGAGCGGCTTCGACGAAGAGCAAAGCGGTGAAGAAAGCGGCTGGCAACCGGGTGAAGACGATGAAACACGCATTTGTGAAGATTGTGAAGGTTATCGATTAAAGCCTGCATCGCTATCGGTGTATTTTAAGGATCGCAATATTGCTGAGTACACAGAGCTCTCTATCGTCGATGCAATGAACGTATTTAAAAAGCTGAAGCTGAATGAGCGAGAATCGTTAATTGCACGCGACAGCCTCACCGAATTGGTTTCACGGTTAACGTTTTTAGATGAAGTTGGCCTATCCTATTTATCATTAGACCGAGCGGCCCCCACATTAAGTGGTGGCGAAGCGCAACGTATTCGACTGGCTGCGCAATTGGGTTCGAACCTACGCGGCGTGTGTTACATCCTCGATGAACCTACCATTGGCCTACACCCTCGCGATAATCGCATGCTACTGAGCACGTTGGCCAACCTGCGCAACAAGGGCAATACTATCGTCGTGGTAGAGCACGATGAAGAAACGATCAATAGCGCTGAGCACGTGATTGACATTGGCCCCGGTGCCGGCGTGCGCGGTGGTGAAGTTGTGGCTACGGGTACGGTAAAACAAATTCGTAAAAATAAAGCGTCTATTACTGGCAAAATGCTTGACCAGCCGCTACAGCATCCCTTGTACAAGCCGCGCGGTAAGGCTGAACAGCGGTTAAGCGTTACGGGTGCAACCCTGCATAACCTCAAATCGGTTAATGCTGAACTCCCGTTACATCAACTGGTTTGTATTTCGGGTGTATCTGGTTCTGGCAAAAGCACGCTAATCAGAAACATTGTGTACGACAACCTGAAAGTGCTGAACAATCAAAAGCGCAATCGAAAGCTCAAGCGTTTAACAGGCTGTAAAAAAATAAGTGGCTGGGAGAATATCACTCGGTTACTGGAAGTGGATCAAACCCCTATCGGTAAAACCCCACGCTCCTGCCCTGCCACGTACATTGGTTTTTGGGACAACATCCGACGCCTATTTGCCGATACCACCGAGGCGCGTGTTCGTGGTTATGGCGCGAGTCGGTTCTCGTTCAATGTTGCCGGTGGCAGATGCGCTGAATGTGATGGTCAAGGCATGCGCCGCATAGAAATGAATTTTCTGCCTGACGTTAAAGTACCTTGCGATGTATGCAACGGCGCCAGGTTCAATACGGAAACCCTGTCGGTGTTATACAAAGACAAGTCCATTGGCGATGTGTTGAACATGAACGTGGATGACGCGGTTGAATTTTTCGCCGCGCATGCGCCCCTGCATCATCCGTTGAAGTTGCTACAAGATGTGGGGCTTGGGTATTTAACCCTAGGTCAACAGAGTCCCACTTTAAGCGGTGGTGAAGCACAGCGAATTAAACTCGTTGCGGAACTCGCCAAAGCGAAGCCGGGACAGAGCACGCACACTTTATATGTGTTGGATGAACCGACGGTTGGGTTGCATATGGCTGATGTTGAAAAGCTGATTCATGTGTTACATCGCTTGGTTGACGCCGGCAATTCAGTGTTTGTTATCGAGCATAACCTTGACATAATGGCTGAATCTGACTGGATTATTGACATGGGACCCGAGGGTGGCAAAGGCGGCGGACAGATCGTTGCACAGGGGCCGCCAGCGAAAATAACGCGCTCCAAGCGTTCCCGTACAGCCCCGTTCCTGCACGAGCTATTGAACCGATAAGCCGAGGCACGTATTTTGCGTAGTTCATCACAGTTTGGGTCAAAGCAGGCTGTGATAAGGAATGTACTGGAAATTTGGAAGCTTGAGCTCCGCATGTTGCGTGGTCTTGACTAGTTTGGCAGGGTTTGCCACCTATGAACTCTATAGTTCACACGATCAATCGCTTGTCGTTAGTGACGCTATTGCCGTGAACTCAAGTACAGATGATGAAGCCGCAAAAGCAATCGCACCTATTACGTCGGTCCAAGCGACCTTCATTCCGTTCGAGAGTGATGAGCTATTGGAAACTGCTAAGGCGGACAAACTGCCTGCAGTTGACCACTTAGTTACGCTTATTGAGAAAAAACAATTTCCGGCAAAAGCGCAAGTAAGCCCGGAACAATTATTCGAAAACAATGAAACTTCTCCGTTTTACTTTGAACAAAAACAGCCGGAAGCGTTTCAAGCCGCCAGAAATACACACTTCGATGCAGGAAATCTGCAACGCGCAGCATTAATGCATGCATCCTTACAAGAAGACTGGAGTTTCTTTCCAAAAGAATTAATCGTACCGGAACCCTATGTCATCGTGCTCGATCCAGGACACGGCGGTAGCGATCCGGGATCCACAGGCCACAACGGTTTATTAGAAAAAGTGTTAACGCTGGATATTGCAAAGCGTACCGCGTTGTTCTTGTCGGAAATTGAAAACATTGAAGTCAAACTAACGCGCGATAAAGACATTGGTTTGACTCGCACCGGTCGCGTAAAACGAGTACAACGCAGCAATGCTGATTTATTGGTATCGCTGCATCTGAATCATATACCTGGATCTAATATGAATCTGGTTGAAACCTTCTACGCCGGTCCGCAAAATATCGCTGAAAGTCGACAGAAAATGCGCGAAGCGCAAGCTAAGCGAGGATTAGTATTCACCAGCGCGAACCAGTCACCTGATGTGTCTTTTACGCAGGGCTCCAGAAAACTTGCCGGTCTGATGCAAAATCGGGTGTTAGAAGAAGTGAGCATGGACAACCCAAAGGTAATAGATGCCGGCGTGAAACGCGACACACTTTATATATTAACCCGCAGCTTTATACCGGGCGTACTCATTGAGCTGAGCGCTTTAAGCAATAAGGAAGAAGCCAAGCGCTTAACCGACCCGGCGTACAGAGATCGCTTAGCGGCAGCCGTTGCCGACGGAATTCGCGACTACTTAACAACTCCAGAGGCTAAAAAACAATACGGATTTGGAGTGTGACCCGGTTCATGGCAACCCAAAAAGCATTGGGGCATTATTGACCCATACAACGCAACAACGACTTGGGTAGTCAAGCCCCCAAATCGTCAAATAAGACAAACGCCCGGCACAGTTCCAGAGACGCTGTTCCGGGCGTTTTGCGTTAGCCCAACCCGATTTTTTACACGTAGAATACGGGTATGCGATATCGAGACGGACAAGCACCCGACCCACTCAACCCTCACGGCGAAAGCATGCACCAAATGCTGACCCTATCGATGTGGATGTCCATTCTTATCGGCATTGTGTTGTTCGCCTTAGGCTACAAAGGAAAAGTGCTTTGGCTCAAGGTTTGGAGCGCAGGACTGGTGCTACTCAGTGTGGGGTATTTGATCGCAGATCTGTTTTTGTTCTAGCGTTCAATTATAATTCAGGTAGGGAGCTCGATTAAAAACGTACTTCCACTCTCTGATGAAGACTTTACCGATATAGTACCGTCGTGTCGTTCAATTATTTTTTTGCAAGTTGACAGCCCTATACCATTACCTAAATATGTAGACTGTCCATGCAAGCGCTCAAAGGGCATGAATATTTTTGCCCAATATTTTTTATCAATACCAATCCCATTATCAGTGACTGAAATCAAACATGCATTAACGCTTGAATGTGAACACACTTGGATCTTTGGAGGCTTTTGCTCGTTGTACTTCATACCATTACTTAGCAGATTTTGAAAAACAAGCGCTAACTGAGTCATATTTCCATTAATACTCGGCAGCTCACTGACTTTAATACTTGCGTTGCTCTCTACAATATCGTTCTGTAAATTTTCTATAGCCAGGGACAACACATCACCAAGCTCCAACTTTTCTATGTCGATATTTTCGCCGGCGACTAACGCAAACTCCAACAATCCATCAACAAGATTGTTCACTCTGTTCAGATTGTTCTCGATCAATTCGACTTTCGTGAAAGCTTCAGTATCAAATTTCTCTGCATTGTCATCGATTAACCATCTGGTTATGGTACCCACGTTTCGAAGCGGTGCTTTAATTTCATGTGATACGGCATAGGCAAACCGTTCGAGCTCGTGGTTAGCGTCCCGCATAGCTTTTTCTAACGCTACATGTTCCGAGATATCGCGCAATGTTGCAAGCACAGCCGGCTGGCCTTGCCATTCGATTTCTACCACATGCATCTCTGCAGAGAGGATGTTACCAGCTGATCTTAATACTTGAATTTCAGTGTTCTTGTTTGAGATGAACGGGTAACCGAATTGACTGCCAAGCAAATCGCTTTTGTCGCGCTCAAACATTGCCTGAGCTGCCGCGTTGGCAAAACATATAAAACCTAATGCATCTAATACAATAATGCCATCAGGGCTGCTCTCTACAACATTACTGAACCTCGCCTCAGAACCCGAAAGTAGTTTCCTAAGTTCACTTGCACCAAGCTCAGAATAGTCATTCATCCTATCGTTCGCATTCATTTAACTTCGAACCCCTTCTTGGGAGGTCAGCAGTTGCATTAAATCATCCATCCTCGAACAGTGATTTTAACCTCTCGGATTCTGGAGCATCATGATATTGAGGCCTTCCCGTCAATATTCCGGTTATGTTTCTAAACGGATTGCCCACGTGCATGCCCACGTTGTCGATCGTGAACTCTCTTATTTCTTTTTCGTGTGCCGAACCCCTCATTTTTAGAACCGCGATACCCCGGCTTATTTCTCCAAACAGTTCAACGTACCTTAGTAAAATTATTGAGTCAGTAATGGTTGAAATATGAGCCTCGGTTATTGAAGACCCACCCATAAGAGATGGTGTAACAGAGGTAAAAACACCAACAATTTCTTTCTGCTTTATAAATGATGTTAAGCCAATCACGAACTCTCGGAACCCTTTCGTGGTAGCTCCACGTTCTAAGGCAGAGAGACTATCCACTGCAATCCGCGTTGGCCCAAAGGACTCTATTTCATCCTTCATGCGGATAAGATGTTCTTCCAGACCTGTCATCTCCGGATAGACGCAAACTACCTTCAGACGACCATCATCTTCCATCTGCTTGAAGTCTACGCCCCAGCCATCAGCGTTACGATACAACTGATCTTTGCTTTCTTCAAATGCAAAAAACAAACTTCGTTCATCTTCAGTTGCACCACCGATAAAGCTTGTTGCCATCAATGTTTTTCCTGTCCCGGTTGCTCCAGAAATCAGGACAATTGAGTCTCTGAAAAATCCACCACCGCACATGTTGTCCAGCGTGGACGATCCGGAAGTTACTCTGACGTGAGACGATCGGTGATTCAGCTGTACAGATGAGAGTGGAACGCCAACGATTCCGCCATTTGCTACGATAGTAAACGGGTGTTCACCCTTTTGATGATCTGTTCCTCTAAATTTCAATATTTCCATGGTGCGGCGTCGATTTTCCGCCTCGAGAACATTACGTAAAATAATGACATTGTCGGCTACAAACTCTTCGATTCCATGTCGTGCAATATCGCCGTACTCATGCCGACGTTCGGCAGTTAATACAGCGGTAACCCCAATGGCTTTTAACGCAACTGCTATTCGCAATAATTCACTGCGGACGATATGCTGATCCTCAAATTTACTAAAAATGGCACCGAGAGAATCGATTGACACTCGTTTTGCACCCACCTTTTTTACCGCATGTTCAATCCTTGCCAACAATGCACCTAAATCGAAATCTCCAGAGACAACAGCCGGTTCTTCCGGCTGCGGTGACACGTCCACAAAAGCCCATCGTTTGTTTTGTTCCCATGCCTCTATTTCCCAGCCAAAACTCAGCATATTGCGCCTGATGTCCTTTGGCGTTTCTTCAAATGTGACAAACACACCTGCTTCATCTAACAGTGAAATTCCGCGAGCCAGAAACTGCACTGCGAAAACGGTTTTAGCACTACCAGCCGTTCCCGCAACCAGTGTTGTACGCCCGGCAGGTAGTCCGCCATTGGAAATAGAATCGAATCCGGGTATACCTGTTTGTAATTTCTGAATTGATTTTTCTCTGGTATTTTTCATGGTCTATTGCTGTCGTTAACTCTCCGAGCGATCTAGGCACAGGCTGCTTAATAACAACTGCTTATCTGATAAATCTCCGATAACCTTTCTTATTGGTGAGGGTTTGAGCTTTATTAATGTCGGAGTTGCTAATATTCTCTCTTCTTCCGCAATATCGGGGCGTTCCAGAACGTCAATGACGGTCAGTTCGAATTGACCATCTGAATTTTCTTCTAAAATTGAACGTAGGTTCTCTATCGCCAGGTTTGATCTCACGGTATGACCTGTTATGAACAGTTTCATTGTTAGTTTATGCATAGTCATGGCTCTGCTTTGACCAACATCGAAAAGCCATCATTGCGCTATTTGCTTAAAGTGCAATGACTCACAGCGTTTTCGGTAATACGAGCAAAGATGGCCCAGGAGACCAGTCAGCAGATATCGCCCCTCTTCATTGTATACTGCCGTTTTTTTCAAAGGCGCATCCTTTGTGATGAATGCTAGCGCTGTTGTGTGAAGCTCAACAACATCCCGTGGTGATGCATTGTTATTACCCAACACATTGGCTAGGGACTGCAACTGTTTAGAGACATCGTATTCCACTTTGAATACCCGTTGCTCAATAGCGAGATTGAACACAGTACGGTACTCTCGCGTTAATTGTGTAAATGTCTCAGGTTTTGTCGATTTCAGCGGCCCCAGTTCCTGGGAGTAAAGAGTGTCAGATTCGCTTGATGATGAAAGTGACAAATCCAGCCGACGTAATTCTCTTTCTCTTTGAATCGCCAATTTGGATTTATTTAATTCGTGAAGCAGGTTGTGTCGCTCCATAGCGTACCGAATTGTCTTAACCAGTAAAGTGTTATCAAATTTGCCTTTCACAAGAAAGTCTTGTGCACCGTATTGGATTGACTGATACGAAGTAGGTTCATCATCCAAGCCCGTCAGTACCACAATAGGGACGCTAAAATCACCGGATAGCTGCGATATTGCATCGACTCCATGGTTATCTGGCAAAGTTAGGTCAAGTAGAATTAAGTCGATTGAATTGTCTTTTAAAGCCTTAATTCCAGCGGCTATTGTTTCAACCCAACACAACTTGAAATGCGGCGTTTTTGACAAAGCTCGCTCGATAACGCGAAAGTCAACAGAGTCGTCCTCGATGACTAAGATTTGTTTTGTCGTGTTCAAACTAAATCTATCTCAACTTCTCATTAGGTAGCCCTGCCTAAAAGTACGGTGGGGACCACAACCGCTGCCGCCAATAGTACATGAAGTAAACCCGATGTTTTACAAACAGTGTTATCGCTCGAAACGCATGTAACATGTTACTTACATCAGTAAAAGACACAACTCCCTATCGATGAATTATATGGCAGGAAATACCAGTGAATGAGCGCTAAATTACGATGGCAAAACCACTAGCTGGGCGTAATCATGAAGCAGCTCTAGTGCTTGGCGAAAAGTTTCTGTAGGGTTCTCCTTAACGATATATCCTGCAATGTTCTTTTCATACGCAGATGCAATATCTGTTGGTGAATCGGAGGTAGTCAGTACAAAAACGATCAATTTTTTAAATAGCGCATCTTTGCGTACTTCCTCCAAAAATTCAAGTCCACCCATGCGCGGCATACTTAAATCCAAGGTGAGTATGAATGGCGGCAAGCGGTTTTCTGAGTCCACGGAATCGCGAAGCTGTTGCAAGGCGTCTACGCCGTCGCTGGCTATGCTAATCGGATTAACCAGTTTGAGTTGCTTCATAGATCGCTTTATGGCCATGACGCTTACTTCATCGTCATCGACAATCATGAATTGTACAGGATTATATTGATTTTCCATCGTGATCGGCATTTCGGTGCCCCTCTACCCTGGGAAGAGCTTACCAGAAAAGCAAGATGGTCTGTGAATCAGATCAATACAGTTATCCGGCCAGATCTAATTCAGTATTGGCCAACTAAATTCAACAGTTGCTCCACGATTGAGTTTCGGGTCCGATATAAAGCGAACGCTACCACCATTCTGACTTACCAGTTTTTGCACTAAAGACAAACCCAAACCACTTCCTTCAGTTTTGTCTTTTGAGTGCAACGATTCAAACATACCAAATATTTTTCCTTGATATTTCGGATCGACACCGGGGCCGTCATCAGAAACCCTGATTATCACCTTATCTGCTCGTTGTTTGAATTGTATTGTTATTTTTCCATTGTCCCGATCATGATGTTTTATAGCGTTGTCTACTAAGTTGAACAAGATCTGATTCAAAGGTACCAAGTATGTGTTAAACGGATGGACATCACCCGCATCAGCGACTTGGTAATTATTTTCTGGATCTAATAAATCTGAAAGTATTTTAATCTGCTCCGAAGCTTGGAATTCTTCAACCTTATTCTGTGTATTGCTAACCTTAGAAAAATTGAGTAAATCATCTTGCAACTTTGAAAGACGCTGTACTCGATCTATAATCTTATCTAGATTATCTTTACAGTCTGTAGACAGCACGTCCGCTGCGTCCTCTAATGTCCATTGTGCCAAATTTTCTATCGCACGCAGAGGAGATCTTAGATCGTGCGATGCAGCATAGGCAAATTGTTCAAGCTCCTTGTTTGAGCGGCTTAATTCTTTTGCATTGTCTTTAAATACATCGAGTGTCCGAGCCATTCTCCCAATCTCATCCCGACCCTCCATCTCCACTTCGATATCAATACTTCCGCTGGCGATACGCTGCATTGCTAACGTCAGTTTTGACATCCTGCGATTTATCTGGCGTTCTACTACAAAATGATTGATAAACAGCAATAGCGAAACCAGCAGCACACTGCCTACAACTGAAAACATAATCAGCTTAAACAGCGTTTGGCGATAAGACTGCGAAGCGCGATCTGTTTCATTTCTGGCCCTGACGACGACACTCTCAACCCATTCGGTCACATCTCTACCTAATGTAGCTTGTTCTTCGTAGCTTGACTGCATAAGTAGACGCTGCTCTTTTAGCAAACTTAGATTTTCAAGCAAACCGTTTTTCTCAAAGATTTCGGAACGCGCAAGCCGGATTAACTTAGCGAGTTTCCGACGATTTTCGGACTCTTCTAATGTAGACAGCAACTGAGTGATACTACGCATGCTGAAGCTAAGATTGGCAATTGATTCCGCAGAATCTGAATCGCGTTGAGAGGATATTTGGTCTACCAAGTCAAGAAAATTAGATACGCGAATCTGCATTTCGGATAAGTTTGTCTGACGTGCCGTTTTCTTGGAGATCAGTAAACCGGCTCCCGATTCCATTGGAACAGAACTTGAAGCAATGTCATTCAGCGCCTGCTCTAAATCAATGGCGGCATCAATAAACTGAGGCTCAATTTCTTCGCTGATTGCGACTCGCAAACCGGCCAGCCGTTCTTTGGAGTGTTCAATTGATCGTTCCAAACTAATCAGCTCACGTTGAACTGCCACCAATTGCTCTGCGGTTTTTGCAAGCTCTGGCAGTTTATCAAGCCAGTTTTCCTCTAACGATCGACTGATAATTAGTCCCTCAGCAAATAAAACGTTGTCATTCATCGCCTGATACAGGAATGTAACGGATTCGTGAGTTTCAGAAATTTGTTCTTCTGTGCTGGCGCGACTAATTTGATTCGACTGCGCTATATATTGAACAAGCTGATTCTGAAGCTGTTTTGTGACTATAAGAGATGGAATAACTTGTTCGGTAGTATGCTTCTGAGCATTCCATAAATTCAGAAGCTGGTAGCCATTAGTCAAAATGACTGTTGCTAAAATGATGATAATAGCTAACATAGCGAGACGCAGACGTGTAACTACATCGACGGAGTTAGTCTCAGCTAACTTAGCAATGATGTTTTTTATTACATGTTGGACTGAATCAAGCATTATAAATGCACAAGCTTTTTAGTTGTGCCGCTGGATACGCAGGAGAACGATTTCTATGGACAATGCAAATAATACACCCCTTACAAATTTCCGTCGTCGAAAAGTTTTATCCTACGTTACTTTTGGCTTGCCAGCTTCATTTTTTCCGATCTCCACCTTAAGTAACACTAACGAAAGTAACACTGACGATAACTTCCATCTACACGTGGCAATGATCGCGAAAAAATTGGTGGCTAAGCGTAAACCCAGTTTGCGGATTTTGGTACCGCGAGGAAGCGAAGATAACATCACACCTCTTGTTAGCGCATTTCAGGGTATTGCTGGCATTGCGGTAGATATCATTTCTACCCCTGTCGATGAAATCAATACACAGTTGCTACTGGATTCCATGAGTGGCGAGAGCGAGTATGATCTCGCATTACCAGCTACGTTCGGTTTACCCGAGCTGGTAGCCTCTGGAGCAATCATATCACTCACGAAATACGCACGTAAATACGAGCCATCTGGCTATAGAGATAAATTTCTGTACAGTATTGGGGATACATATGACAGTGAACTCTACGGTTTTCAAACCGATGGAGACGCATACACTATGTTCTACCTGCAAGAATTTCTCGAAGACGAAACGAACCGGAAGCGCTACGCGGATAAATTCGGCATTGAACTGGACGTACCACTTACTTGGCCAGAGCTTGATCGCCAAATGCAGTTCTTTAATCGCAAAGCTGAAGGTGTCTACGGAGGGCTTCTATTCAGAACACCTGGGTACCTGGCTTGGGAGTGGTGGGTCAGATTCCATGCCAAAGGTTACTGGCCTTTCTCTGAGTCGTTGGAACCACAAATTGATTCAGATGCAGGTGTCGAAGCACTTGAAGAAATGATCCGTGCCACCGAATTTTTAGCCCCTGAAACCAAAACGCTGCGATTATTCGAAAACTGGGAGCGCTTCAGTAAAGGCGATGTGTATTGCAACATTGGTTGGGGTGGTACTCAAAAGTATTTAAATAGCACTGCTTCAAACATTCGCGGTAAGATGCGATTTGGACCAACCCCTGGGGGTGTCGTCAATGGTGAGTTGCTTTTAACACCCTATTTCAATTGGGGTTGGAACTATGTGGTTACGAAGGACAGTAAACAACCCGAACTTTCTTATCTTTTTGCACTATTTGCGTCCTCGCCGGCAATGTCGACTATCTCGGTTAGACAAAAAAATGGATACTTCGATCCATTCAGACAAGAACATTACAACGACACTGAAATTCAAAACGTCTACTCAAAAGAATTCTTAAAAGTGCATGAACAAAGTCTGCAATCTGCAATACCTGACTTATACTTAGCTAATCAAAGCCAGTATTTTACGGCATTGAGCGATGGGTTAGCTCAAGCCTTATCCGGAAAATTAAGCGCTGACAAAGCGCTTCG
The DNA here is from genome assembly GCA_964390335.1 of uncultured Granulosicoccaceae bacterium. Classification (GTDB taxonomy): domain Bacteria; phylum Pseudomonadota; class Gammaproteobacteria; order Granulosicoccales; family Granulosicoccaceae; genus Granulosicoccus. The sequence goes on from CAYMHU010000012.1 coordinate 73,964, forward strand.
AAAAGTCGCTCAGCAATGGAACATTACAACAAGCCGATCGGACAAAATCTTACAAAAGCAAAGATGGATGAATTTGCGGCAGAAATACCCTGCTAATGTGGCGCAATTACTGAGAGATATTAGTCGTTAATAAATCAGTATTTATCATCCTATTTGATCTAAGAGCCATTGCCTTTGCAATGCTGTATCTTTTAGCAAAATTTCGACTCCGAGCGTTTGAGCTTGCTTACTCGTATGCTCAGGCGGCAGGGAGGAGGTTAACAAATAAGTTTTTGTTGGTAGATGGCCATTTTGAATCGTTAGCTGTGATAAAAACTCGATACCGCAGATTTTTGGCATCCGGAAATCTACCAGTAGTAAATCTGTCTTACGGAGCACCACTTCTTGTAAAGCTTGTTCAGCACAGTCAAAGAGTTGTAGAGCACAGTCTTCAAACTTCACCAAGTGTTTGAGATATTCCAACGTAAACTCATCGTCGTCGATCATGACGATGTTGTTTTTACTTGAGTCTCTGTTAAGGTACATATACACAAAAATTTTGGCCATTACTCCTAACCGTAATGGCGGCTCATACAGGTATCAATCGCTTCAGATAACTGAAGACTGCTGAACGGTTTCTCCAAAAACATCGAACCTCGATATCGTTCTGCTCTCGATTTTAACTCCCGTTGTTTACTTGCGGTAATAAACACGATGGGCATAGCGCGAATCTCTGTCGAGCTGAATATTCTGTCTGCCACTATAAATCCATTGCCACCAGGAAGATTTATATCAAGAACAACCATATCCGGACGGTAACGACGCGCAACATCCATAGCGTAAGAGGCATCCATCGCCATGGCTACTTCATGCCCCATTGCGTCGAGTCGTATTTTTAACGCTTTGCAGATGTTTTTGTCATCCTCTACTAACAGTATTTTGCCCATGTTCAGCTCGCCTTTTTTAGTATTGTTTTAGCTGTGTATCTGACCCCTGGAAAATTTCGTCTCAAATATATTCAGTATTGAAAACAGATTTCGCACGAAACTGACTTTCTCAAATTACTGACCAGAACCGTTGAGTTGAGCGGCGCAAATCGAATTTTATTAAGCAAGCACCCCCGCTCTGTTAGGTAGTCGAGCGTTAGTTGGTCCAAAAACAGGAACCGGTTCAATACCGAGGTGCCGGACCAGAAGTTGTGTTCTAAGGGGTGCTCAGCATACTTACCGTTTCAGCTTTTGACGACGACGGCGTATTCGTTCGACTTCAGCTTCGGTAGTTGTGCGACCCACTCCCCACGTTAACGAGACATACTTATCGCTCTCCAGCAATTCAATTTGGTGTGCATGAAACTGGATGCGCAATAAGCAGGAAATTAAGGCTTCAACAGACCTGTGTTTGACTACAAACAATCCTCGATAACGGTGTACTCTTAAGGCACCAAATTCTTTGTTGAGTAGCGCACGCACTTGATTAACCACGCGCTTCTGACACGAAGCGCCATACAACTCTTTTATGCAATCGAGCTTATCGATTTCGACCGACGCTTGATACGTTAAATGTCGACGCATCGACAATAATTCAGCATTGCGGCGCGGATTGATGATGGTAGTTTTATTTTCGGTTTGACGAAACCCTGCTAATGAAACAACGATCGTGTTTGACGAACTATTGTTATTAGACTGCATGGAATCTCCGGCAAAGCTTGTTGATCTTGTGTCGCACTTCGCAGTTGGTTTAAAAGCGATCAGCCGTATAATTTAGCTAAGTTTTGTACCAACAATAGTGCTGTTATAGAAACGGTATTTTACACGCAGGGTTTAGTGCAGAGCAACAAAAGGTCGCATCTATTTCCGCCAAACAATCGTCGTTCAACGCGTGTTTGCAAACAGCTTTGCACTTTTTATGATGCTATATAGTTCTGGTCTGTTATCTCGAACTTCGTCTAGTGATAAACCTTCCAACGAATGCGGAAACTTCAACCACTGTTCGGTCTCGCGCAAATAATAATCAGGCACTCTGCTCGTTTTATTTCGACTCGGTTTGAAATACGGAACCGCTATACGAATGTCCGTTGGTAAATTGCGACGCATCATGACTTTTAACTTCGCGATAACAGCTTCGATGCTTCTGCCGGTATCAAATACATCATCAACGATGAGTAAACGATCGTCTGCAGACATCTTTTTAATCAGATAACTCAAGCTATAGACTTCGACATTGTCGGCCTGCTCATCAATGTTGTGATAAGACGCCGTTCGGATCGCAATGTGATCTGATTCCACACCCCGATAAGCCAGTAGCTCTTGCATGGCAATACCCATGGGGGCACCTCCGCGCCAAATAGCCACAATAAAACTGGGTCTGAATCCGCTTCGATACACGTTAGCTGCCAATTGGAAAGAATCTTCCAATAGTTGCTGTGCATCCAGATAGGTTTTTTGCGTCATGCTGTATTATGAGCACATATGGAACAAAAGCGCTACATCACTGAACAAGCATTACTCGAAGATGCCTACCGGCTCGGTGTACAAATTGCGGACAGCGGCTTCCAGCCGAGCTTTATTGTGGGCTTGTGGCGCGGTGGCAGTAGCGTTGGCATTGCCGTACAGGAATGTCTGCAATATCTTGGCATAGAATCTGATCATATCGCTATTCGCACGTCTTATCGCGGGCTTGCCAGCTATCAGCAAATGGTGGATAACCCCGAGCAGGAAATTCGCGTGCACGGTACACAATACCTGCTCGATAGCCTGAATGAAGAAGATTCATTACTGATAGTGGATGATGTGTTCAGCTCCGGCTTAACAGCCAGCGCGGTGATAAGACGACTCTCATCGAGACTAAAATTGAACACACCACATGACATTAAAATTGCGACACCGTGGTACAAGCCATCGCATAACCGCACGCAACGTAAACCGGATTTCTATATTCATACCACCGATGACTGGCTGGTTATGCCTTACGAAATTGCCGGCCTAACCCACGCAGAAATAGCGCAAAACAAATCTTACTTACTGCCAATTTTGTCTACTCTCGACACCGACACATGAATCAAGACGTCAGTTTATTTTTAAAAGGCCTCGCCATGGGCGCGGCCAATGTGATTCCCGGTGTATCCGGTGGAACCATTGCGCTTATTACGGGCATCTATGAACGCCTGATCCGCGCGCTTAAGTCGTGCGACATTACCGCAATAAAATTGTTGTTAACGCGCGACTTCTCAGGTTTATGGAAGCACATTGACGGACGCTTCTTAAGCGCTATTATGATTGGCGTAATCGTGAGTATTGTTAGCCTTGCTAAATTATTTGAATACTTACTAAGAACGCATGAACGCTTCACGATGGCGTTCTTCTTTGGACTTATCTTGTTATCGCTGTATTACGTTGCAAAGCAGATCAAACAATGGAATGCCAGCACCATCATCGCGTTAGTTGTGGGCACGGTTATCGCTGTTGGCATTGCTATGTTAGCGCCTGCATCCGAAAACGATGCATTTGCTTACGTGTTTTTCTGCGGCGTTATTGCCATCAGCAGTATGATTCTGCCCGGGTTATCAGGCTCATTCGTACTAATCATTCTTGGCAACTATGCCTTGGTACTCGGTGCAATCAGCTCATTTAATTTATCGGTGTTAATTCCGTTAGCGCTCGGTTGCGGAATTGGTTTAATTCTGTTTGCCAATATTCTTGCTTGGGTATTCAAACACTACGAAGATCAAACCCTCGCGACCATGACCGGATTTGTTTTAGGTTCATTGGTCGTCATCTGGCCCTGGAAAAACGCCCTCATGCAAACCATTACCCGGCCCGACAAACCGCCCAAAGAAGTGGTGGCCAGCTATGAATGGTTCTGGCCGAACCTTGCCAGCGCCGACACGTTAATCTGTATCGGCTTAATGATTGTGGGCGCAGTTTGCATTTGGCTTATGGAAAAAGTTGCTGGCCGCGAATCAACGAACGGATAATTTTAAATCGTCCACCCTGATTTGCGTGTTGGGGCTGAACAGCTGCACGCGCATGTGCACAAATCGTGTACCGGTTGGGCTAGTTGCTTCTAGCATGGGTAGTCCAACAAAGTTCTGAATATTGGATTGTTGGCTATCTACGATGGACTTGCAATGTGAACCAATCTGGTTAGCCGATCCGTCTTTAAAAATTAAGCACCACTGCCCTGCACTGCCATTAACCCATCCGGTTGCAACCACGTGCTGTCCTTGTGACACTGCCGTTTGTGCACTGTTGAATTCGGCATTCGGACCGGAACAATTTGCAGCACTCAGTTTTAATTGTAACGCGCAGTTACCAAAACGCGATTCGATACCACATTGCCGAGCGACCGAACCACCGCTGGAGCAGCTGACATTGGACTCAACGGCACTACCCGATTCAAAACTGTAAAACGAGCGCGTACTGGCTACCGTGTTCCCAGACACCGCCGCATTTTGTACGCTCAGCCCTTTGGTGTTGTTGAGTATCGTATTATTTGCAATGCGTACCGATGCGTTAACAGCGCTGTTATTATTCACCGAGATTCCTTTTGCATCATGATTGATAACGCGGTTGTTACTAATCTCCACGTTCGATACTGTGGCTTTATTGGGTATACCTAACTCAATGCCGGTAACACCTGAACGAAACGTTCTTTGTACATAACAGTTGTCGCAATAGCCATCCAGCAAGGTGTTGTTGTTAACCGTGACGTTGTTCGCTTGTGCCACGTACAACTGCCCTCCACCGGTAAAACCGGAACCGTATTGAGGCGCTACCGACCACTGACCTCGTCGGTGGTTTCGAATAAACACATTATTCTCAACCCGGTTTTCACCTACCCAAGACCCGGTTACACCTAGCAAGGCCAAGCCGTTGGTCTGGTTATCGGCAAACAAGGAATGTTGAATTTGTATATTGCGCGACGCGTTACCGGTATGACCAATATACATACCAAGCACCCCGGAGTTCTCCAGCGAGCTGTGCTCAAACTTAAACCCATTCACTTCCTGCACATAGACCGTGTAACCCTTGCCGTGCTTTATGTGCGTATCGTTAAATGCGATGTTGGACGATCGCTTGATATGTAGCATGCGTGGGCATCGGTCATTCACCTGGCACCCGGCAACCGACTGATCATCATCTAATGTGAGGCTGGCAATCTGGATATTGCTGGCGTTCTCAATATCCAGCAGACTGCACTGTCGTTGATTGCTTGAACGCATCAATCGATGACCATGCCCAACGATCTGCAGGTTGTGTACGCCGTGTAGCTTCAGTAGCGCACCGCCACTGGGACAACAGTTATTGGTGCACTGAATGCTGTTTTGAAAATCAATTTGCTCATAGGCATTGGCGTTTCGCACACACGACAGCAAGCTGCTCACGTTGCTTGCCACACAGTTATTAGAGTTTGAAGCATTCGGTGCGGGTGTTGCGTCTGCCTGCACAGTTGGAACGGTAACTGTTTGCGTTGGCGTTGGCGTTGGCGTTTGAGTTGGCGGAGGTGCCGGAGCCACGTCCGTTGCAGCCGAGATAATAGTCGGGTCACTTTGCACGCGTTTAATAGGCGGCTGGAAATTCGCCGTGGTCAGCGTGATCGAAATAGGCGCAGATTTCACACCATTGGAAGAAACCGCTCTGAGTGTGTATTGATAGTCTTGGTTCTGGCTTAATCCAGATTGGAATAAACTACGCGCATCGGTTATCCCAAGCGACTCGTTGTTACGAATAATCTCGGTGCGTGTATCGTCGGCGGGCGTCCAAAATAATTCTGCAGCAGAAGTTGAATACACTAACGCGCTGAGATTTCCTGGTGAGTTTATTGATTGAGCAAACGCGGTGGAGCTAAGCAAGAAGAATAAAACTGCTGCTTTTTTGATCATTTTATTGGCTTGGGTTTGAAACACGCCAACCATGCCATTATTTTGACTACCAAGCAACTACTGGTTATTCTTTTGAACAGCGATCCACCGAATCAATCCCACCAATACGAGCGCAAGCAACCCACTCACCCACGCCATCGGTTTGGGTGTGCCATCGTGAATCAAACTCACGGCAACCGCAGACAAACCCGCTATGCCCTGCTCCAAACCACTCAACATGGCTGACGCAGCACCCGCCTGACTTTGTATAGTGCGCAGCGCGTGACTCGGCGCGACAGCGAACAATGGCCCCATGCCGAACGTAATAATGGCATAGGTAGCGGCCAGGTTAATTGCTGACAGTTTTTCGATAAAAATCAACAATACCAATACGACAGTGCCGGCCATCACAAACGACACCCCAAAATTTAACAAGCGTTCCGGTGCCCAATAATCTGCCAACTGTGATGCCGTTACACTACCGATAAAAAAACTAACCACAATTGCAGCCTGATAATACCCAAAGTGCTGCACCTGAACCCCAAAGTAAGTAATTAGCACAAACGGTGCTGCAGTCACAAATACGAATATAAGTCCCAGCGCAACACCCAGCACAAGTGTATGAGATAGGAAGTCCGCGTTTTGTAAGAGCCCCGCATAAGCTGATGCAATGCGCTTGATTTGCAACGCTTGCGGGTCTGGCGTGCTGGATTCGGGTAGAAACAAATACACCACAACCAACGATACACACGCCATAAGCGCGATAACATAAAAGTTACTTTCCCAACCAAAATGCACATGCAAGTAGCCACCGAGAATTGGCGCTATGGCCGGCACAATCGCGATCACCATACCAAGCAATGCGAGCGCTTTGACTTGCTGTTTAGCAGCATACAAATCTTTTAGTATGGCAAGACCGATGACCGCCTCTGCAGCTGCAACCAAGCCAAGAAATATTCGCGCAAGAATAAGCTGATTGACCGTTTGAGCAGAGGTGCACAACAAACAGCCAATAACAACGCCGACTAAAGAACCCAACAATATGGGTCGGCGTCCGAAACGATCCGATAGCGGTCCATGCAACAGCTGCGCTAGACCAAAAGCCACCATATTCAAACTGATGGTTAGTTTTATTTTGGATGCGCTGGTGTTAAATTCATCTGCGAGGTCGGGCAGACTCGGTGCATACATGTCGGTAGACATAATGCTTGTGGCTGATGCCAGCACCAATATGCTCACCACTAATCCAATGGGTGGTGCGCCACCTAATTGTTTCTCTGACATCTGCGCTACTTTATCAGCTTATGTATGTAAATTCTTTCACGGCCGTTTGCCGATACGACTCCCACACCTTGGTGTTAGGTTCCATACCGGGCGCTGCGTCTTTAAAAGCAAAAGAATACTATGCGCATAAACGCAATGCATTTTGGCCCATTATCATTAGCATCACAACTAACACCCCGCCCAGTTATGAAGCGGTAGCAAAGTACAGCTACGATGAGAAACTGCAGCTGGCATTAAATGCAGGGATTGCATTGTGGGATGTTGTAGAGCAGTGCCACCGCCCGGGCAGTCTTGATTCAAATATAAAACACCCATGCCCAAACGACTTCCTACCGTTTTTCCATGTGTATAAAAAGATAAAGCGGGTTGTGTTCAACGGTAAAACCGCTGCAGCGCTTTTTAAAAAACACATTGCAGAAGAATCTGAGTTTCCAGCGCTATGCTTTCACACCCTACCATCCACCAGCCCTGCTATGGCACGGCTTACGCTTGAGCAGAAGACAACAACCTGGCAACCGCATTTAACTTAATTTTTAATCGCCAGCCCAACAGCAACGACGACATCGTGAGCCCGATAACCAACCCTGCCCACAAACCATATACACCCCAGCCCGCATTGCGCGACAACACATAGCCCGCCCCAAACGCAATAACCCAGTAAGAAAACGCATTAATGAACATGGGTACCCGAGTATCCTGCAAACCTCGCAGCATCCCCAATAAAACGGCTTGCAGCCCGTCAGACAACTGAAAGATCACAGAGACCAATAACAAGCTTGCGGCAAATGCCCGCACCGCAGCATCGTTGGTGTAGATAGCCGGTATCTGATGACGAAACAGCAGCAATACGATGGCTGTTGCTATCGCCATCGCAATACAAATAACAAGGCCGGATAGTACTCGCAACCGGATACCCGCCATATGACGACGTCCATAAACCCTGCCAACACGCGCGGTTAACGCAAAAGACAATCCCAGCGGCAACATATAGCAAAACGCTGTGGCACCAATCGCAATAAAATGCGCGCTGGCTTCAAGCGTGCCAAAAATACCCGACTGAAATCCGGTTGCAGCAAATAAGCCTGCCTCAAAAACCAAGGCAAAGAAGATGGGAATGGATAACACTAGCAGCGGTTTTATTTGTGCCCAATCAGGCGCTTCGAACGATGCAAACAAGTTATACCGCGAGAAGCGTTTACCGGTAAGTAGCAACATTAATACAACGGCCATCACAATCATAACAGCTGATGTTGCCAAGCCAATGCCATACATACCGAGCTTAGGGAAACCGAACATACCTAAGCCTAAGGTTAGATCAACAATGATATTGACCAGCAGACCCAACGATTGGACCAGCAATACTGGGCGCGTGAGATTAACCGCTTCGCACACGTTACGAGCCGCAAGGATAACCGCCATAGCAGGCATGCTCCAACACGATGTAATCAGGTACGCGCGTATAGCCGGGATGAGTTCCGGATCTAATGCGGTGCGATCCAAATAGTAATGCATCAGCAGTAAGCAACCGGTGCCAAAGACTCCGGTTATCAACCCTAACCACAAACCTTGCCGGAACACTTTACCAACAGCGTTGCGTCTTCTGTCGCCGATTAGTTCTGATAACGTGGGCGACAGTCCAGCCATTAACCCAATGCATAACAGCGACACAAAAAACCACATGGTCGCGCCTATCCCACCAGCGGCTAATTCAACTCGCCCTAAGCGCCCTGCAACAATGGCATCCACGAGCCCGTTACCCATTTGCAATAGCTGTGCACCGATTAAAGGCAACGCCATAACTAGCGTGCGCTTAACTTCAGCGCTAATGGTGTGGGATTGAAACACGTTGAGTGAATGGCTTAAGTTTCGGCAAACAAGGACACAAGCTCAGATGAAATAACGTCTGCAAGCTGCGCTACATCATGAATAGTGGTGGCTCGTTTGTAGTACTTCCCCACATCATGAGCAATACCAATGGCAACCAGTTCAACATCATCCTGACGTTCTATGGTGTCGACCACATGCTGCAAGTGCTTTTCAAGAAAACGCCCCGGATTAGTTGATAAGGTTGAGTCATCAATCGGCGCACCATCAGAAATCATCATCAGAATTTTACGCTGCTCAGGACGCGAGGATAACCGCTGATATGCCCATTGCAATGCTTCACCATCAATATTTTCTTTGAGCAAGCCTTTGCGCATCATTAAACCCAGATTACGCTTGGCTTGACGATAAGGTACGTCGGCCGACTTATACACAATATGGCGTAAATCATTAAGTCGACCGGGGTTCGCAGGATAACCCTGCTCAACCCAGCGCTCGCGTGACTTGCCACCCTTCCACGCAACGGTTGTAAAGCCAAGAATTTCCACTTTAACGCCACAACGCTCGAGTGTGGCCGCCAAAATATCAGCTGACACGGCCGCAACACGTATTGAGCGACCATGCATCGAACCTGAGTTATCGAGTAACAGCGTTACCACCGTATCGCGAAAGTCAGTATCGCGCTCTTGCTTGAAGGTGAGCGGTGCCAGTGGTTCAGTTAATACCCGCGTTAAGCGCGCGCAATCGAGCTGACCTTCTTCTTGATCAAAGTCCCATGAACGTTGTTGCTGTGCTAATAAAACACGCTGTAATCGATTCGCAAAGCGACCCACTAATTTTTGTAAGTCGCCCAGATACATATCCAGTTGTTCACGCAAGCGCGTAAGCTCTTCAGCCGGGCAAATATCAATGGCTTTAACCACTTCATCGTAGTCGGTGCAATACACGTGGTAGTCGTTGAGTTCGCGTGCGTTTAGCAATTGGTCTTTTAATCGACGTTGTGCTCCGGGGGTTTCTGATTGATCGTCCGAACCTTCATCGGGTTCAGCCGCATCGCCTGTGTCCTCGACTTCACCTTGCTGTTGATCACCACTTTCAGAATCGGATGAGTCATCCATACCCGTTTGCGCATCATCGTTGCTGCTGGCTTCATCTTCTTCGGTTAAGGCTTTATCATCACTTTGATCGGCTTGTTCATCTTCGCCAACCGGATTCTCACTATCGCCCTGTTCTATTTTTAAACGACGCAACAGGTCACCGAAAGCGGTAGCAAATTCAGATTGATTATGTAAATTAAGTTGCTGTAAATCGAACGCTGGCGCTACATGCTCATCGATCCAATCGCGCCACGAATCCAACGCTGTATTTGCAGCTGGCGGTAATGGGCCGCCCAGGGTTTCGCGAATGTGCAGTGACAACGCATGCTCAATGCCCAAACGCTGGTCGGTGCTATTGCTGTGGTGATGATGCATGGCATCAAGCAATGATTGATAGCGCTGATCTAATGCTGCATTTAAATTGCTGGCCACACCCTCGTATTGCGCTGCACCCAGCAGCTCGATGCGGGTTTGTTCTGCCAATGCGAAACAACGCTGCGAAGTATCGGTGCCCGGGTTGTGTCTAAGATGCACTTTGGTATCGTGAAACTGACGATGCAGAGCTAAGGAGTCACTTCGACCACGCGTTTGTGCACGTTGTTCCTGATTCGCATCTGCCGGAAACGCAGGCAGCGTGGCAGTGCCTACATCAACATCATCGGCTTGATCGTCGAATTCAATTTTGATTTCCGGATCTTGAGCAATCGCCCGCGCGCACGCATTGGTGGATTGCTTAAAATCGGTGGCTGCACGTTCAGCCTGTTGATCAGTGCTCATCAGCCCGTACGAGTTCTTCACCAAACACACGCTGGTAAAGCTCGGCAATCAGTGCCTGTTCGGCTGGATCGCATTTATTCAAAAACACCAATTCGAACGATAAGCCTTTATCTTTAAAGAACGAGATGTTTTGCGTCCATGTAATAACCGTACGCGGACTCATCACGGTGGCAAGATCGCCATTCTTAAACGCGTTACGCGTAAGATTAGCCAGCGACACCATGTTCTTAACCAGCTTTTCCCCTTCCGGGTTCTGTAAGTGCGGTGCTTTGGCTAAAACCACTTTCTCTTCAATTTCTGCGGGCAAATAATTTAATACCGTTGCAATCGACCAGCGATCCATTTGCGCTTGGTTAATTTGTTGTGTGCCGTGGTACAAGCCGGTTGTATCGCCCAAGCCAACCGTGTTGGCTGTGGCAAAAAACCGGAACGCAGGGTGTGGTGATAACACTCGGCTTTGATCGAGCAGGGTTAACTTACCGGTGGATTCCAACACGCGTTGGATAACAAACATGACATCCGGGCGACCGGCATCGTATTCATCGAACACCAGCGCAACATTACGCTGATACGCCCACGGTAAAATACCGTCCTGGAATTCGGTGACCTGCTTACCATCTTGCAGCACAATGGCATCTTTACCAATCAGATCGATTCGGCTTACGTGACTATCAAGATTGATACGCAAGCAGGGCCAGTTAAGCCGTGACGCGACTTGCTCAACATGCGTTGACTTACCCGTGCCGTGATACCCACTGATTAATACGCGCCAATCGTTTGCAAAGCCTGCCAGAATCGCAAGCGTTGTACGCTTATCGAATACGTAAGTGTCATCATGCTCGGGCACCCGCTCGGTGGTTTCGCTGTAGGCCGGAATCTCCAGATCGATATCGATGTCAAACACATCGCGCACCGACACGGTGGTGTCAGGCATAGGGCTGGAAGGATGGACGCCAGATTGGTTTGAGTCGAGCATGTCAGTTTTACTTTGAATAATGTCTACAAACCCCCATCCTACGCGAAAAATGTACACTAGGCCATGTGAGCACAGCACATGAGATTATTGGTGAAGAATGGCGTGAACGCGCCGCCGAATTAGCTGACTGGGCGCAGCGTCGCCTGATAAACCGGCGCGACGTCTGGGGCCAATATTCCGTGCCCACACCCACCGAGAAACGTGAATCCGGACGCAGCTACAAAGCCATGACATTGCCGGCCAAAACGCAGCGCGATGGCAGCGATAAAGTCACCATGGACAAGCTCATGCGGCACTTCGCCAGCCGCCGCTACCGCAAACCGCAATTGATTGGCTTACATGCCAAATCGATTGATACCACCAGCCGCTGGATTGGTCTGGATATCGACTGCCATGATCCTGAGGCTACCGGCGCGCAAGACCTCGCCCGACGAAACTTACATGCCGTTGTGACCTGGTATCAAAAACTGCAAGGCATGGGTTACGACCCATTGCTGTTCGACTCGAACGGCGTCGGCGGTTTTCATTTGTGGATATTGTTTGCAGAACCTGCCCCGACCGACACCGTATTTGAATTCGCACAGTGGATTATCAGTGATTGGGAAAAGCTGCAACTCGACAAATTACCCGAAACCTTCCCGAAGCGGGTTAAAGATGACAGCCTTGGCTCGTGGTTTCGTTTACCCGGCCTACACCACACGCGCGATCATTACTCGAAGGTATGGGCAGGAGATGAAGGTTTGGATGACCCATGGCTCAGTGGGCATGCCGCGATTGACGCAATGCTTGCGTGTATCCCGGGCCCCGCGCCGAAGATACCCAATGCAAGCACCTCAACCGGTAAAAAGCGTACACCCAGAAAACCAAAAGCAGTGGTGGATGCTGAGCCCGGTAAATCACCGCCTCCAAAATCCACTCGCTCGTTTAAGAAAACCAGTCGCGATAAAATTTGCGTGGATTTAGATGGCGTGCTGGCTGCACGCGTTGAAGGCGCAGGCATTGGACCACCAATCGATGGCGCAGTTGAATTCACCCAAGCGCTCGCATCGCGGGCCGATATCATTATTTACACCGCGCGTTTTTCAACACGCACCGGCAAACCGCGCAGCCAAAAAGCCACCGAACAGTTACACAAGCGCATTATCAAATGGCTGGATTCATATGGCTTTGCGTACCACAGCGTTAACACCGCGCAGGCGAAGCCCATCGCCACCGCCTATGTGGATGATCGCGCGGTCAGTTGCCAACCGTTAAAAATGGGCATGAGTGAATTCGACAGCGCGCTTAAAAACATTGATAATCTGTGTAAGCAGTAGCTGACCCACGGACGCCCTATGCCCCGATCGCTTGCCTTCTCATTTAAAGACGCCACCTTTGATGCGCAAATTATCAAAGTGGATCGCTCGCATTTATATGGCAGCGTGAGTGTGGAAACCGCAACCATGGATGGCGAGCGCTGCGATGTCGCAACACTTGCGGTGGACGGTAAAACCTTAATTCCAACTGGTGGCACCGCTCTGGGGTACGTGAATCCAGATGGTGAATGGGTTGACCGCGATGAACTACAACCCGTTGACCTATCGGGCAACCCCGTCGATGAAGTTGAATCAAGTTTTGATGCACCCATAGTGCTTGATACCGAATGCGATGCCGATGTGTTTCTGGATCATAGTGTTCGCTTAGTGTACCGACTTAAAACCGATACCGAATTACCCAAAGCCATTGTCAAAAAACTGCAGTCCGGCACCATTTATCAATTTGGTTTTAGTTACCGCGGCGGCGTTGGATACGATCCCGCATTTGTGTTGGCCGACGACGATGACAACATCTGGATGATGGTAACCACGCCGAACGATATTCAAACCGTTGGCTTGGAACAAGCCGCTATTTGTTATGGCGAATCGTTGGATGAAGACACTGATGATGAAGCTGACGATACCATCGACTTCAATATGTTGTAAACCGCGTTATGCCAAATATCAATCTTGCAGATAAACGCCAACGGGACGCAGTGGTCAAAGCCGAAAGTGTGCGTATTGATGAACCGGTGCGCTATCTTGGTCCTAAAGGTGGACAAACTTACACACGCCGCATTTTAAAAAGCACCACCGAGCACGACTACGATGCGTTGGTTGCACAGTTCGGTGATGCAGAATCCATAAGCCAAGCCCTGATCAACGGTGACCCGGAAGTGGATCTGGAACGCTTTGGTCAATTCCTGTTTAACACCAGCCGCGTGTATATCACCCCGGATGAAGAAATTGTATTTCGAGTATCGCAAACCGAAGTGGTACGCGATACCAGCGGCAAAGTCACCGAGCGCCGCGACCGCGAGCCGCAGGAACCCAATGTGGATAGCGACATCCCACTCAGCTGGACTGGCAAACTAATTCCCAAACTCGATGCGATTAGACGTTTTGTGTTTGTGCAAAAACTGCAAGTAGTCCATGTTAACGGACTCACTTACGATTTTTTATTTGCAATGGCAAAAGAGCTGGCCGAAGCGAAGAGTTTATTGCTGTTGGGAGCCGGTAAGGATGGCAAACAACCACTTATTTTCCGACGTGGCAGTATTCCATACCGGGCCTTCTTGGAAGGCCGAGTTGATGGTGAGCGGTATACGCTCATACTGCATTTAAGCAATATGGAGCTAAAACCTAGAAAGGTTTCACAATCACCATAATGGCAATAATCGCAAACGCGATAAACGGCACTTCACTTAACAGTTTGAGCTTTTTAGGCGTAATGGGTGCTTCGCCGTCGTCAATTCTTCTGCCAGTTTTTACCAAGAAACCGTGAATGCCCGAAATGACAATCACCAGCGCAAACTTAACCCAAAACCAACCCGAGGACGCAAACACCGGCGCCATGCCAAGCAAGGCCAAACCCAGCAACCACACAATGGCGATGCTGGGCGCAAGAATGATTTTGCGTAGTTTTTGCGCCGACTCTTTCATTGTTTCAAACAACTCTGAACCGGGCTTACTATTAAGTTGATGTATTTTGTAACGCGGATAAATGAGCAAACCGGCAATCCATGCCACAACAAAAATAAGATGTATTGCCTTGACCCATAGATACATAACGATTCTGACCTTTTATTTTATATTTGTAGGATACAAGATCGTGCGATACTTGTGGGGCTAGAAAAGGATTCACCATGACACTGCTGTCAAAACCGTTAACGCAACGTATTGGGGACTACTGCACCGGCAAGGCCGCTGATTCACTGGCCAACCCTGCACTATTGCAAGCCACGCGTTTACGCCGCCGCCAACTCAGTCGCATGACGAAGGCCTATGATCGCCCCACCGCCGAAGCTCGCTTAATGCAAACCGACTATGCCATTAGCCGCAAAATCGATGGTGAGTTTACCTGCCTGTTCTTTCAAGACGGCGAAGTCATTACGCTAAACCCCGGTGGCACTATACGAGCTAGCGCTGCATTCCATGCAGAAGCCGCGCAAGTATTATCCGATGCAGGCATTAAAACGGCGATGCTCGGTGGCGAGCTACATGTGCGCCGTGAAGACGGTGAACGCGCACGCGTACATGACGTAGTACGAGTTGCCCGTGCACCCGATACTCAAGCAGAAGTTGATAGCTTGTGCTTTGCCATCTTTAATGTATATGACATTGACGGCCAGGACTATTCCATGAACTATGCCGACGCCATAGAAAAAGCACAATCGTTGTTTGGCGACGCCGACAGAATTTTCCCGGTTGAAACCTACATGGGCAATCAAGACGACGCATTAAAGTACTTTGACCAATGGGTAGTGGAAGAAGGCGGCGAAGGAATTTTTCTGCGTAGCGATAGCGCCGGGCTTTTTAAAATCAAACCCAGACATTCAGTCGATTTAGCCGTACTCGGGTTCTCCGAAGGAGTGGATGATCGCGAAGGCTTAATACACAGCTTATTAATTGGTGTTGTGCATGATGATACCCATGCACAAATCGTGGCCCGCGTTGGCGGCGGCTTTAGCGATGATGAACGTGCAAGCTTACTGAAGCAACTCAGTAAACTGGGCGTAGACAGTGACTACGCTGAAGTAAATTCCGACCGCGTTGCTTACCGCATGATAAAACCCGGCTTGGTCGCAGAGATAACCTGCCTTGATATGATTTCGCAAACATCACACGGTAGCTCAATTGATCGCATGGTCATTGAATGGGATGCCGATGCACAAACCTGGCACGGTGTCAGGCGATTACCATTGGTGAGTATTTTATCGCCGCAATTTGTGCGACTACGCGACGATAAAACTTTCAGTGGTGACGATGCTGGCGTGGAACAGCTTGCCGACATCGTTAACATTCCGGAAACCATGCACGGCAAACTAGACTCAATTAACCTGCCCGAGAGCACCGTTATGGAACGATCGCTTGCGGTCAAAACCTTAAAAGGTGGCACCATGGTTAGAAAATTAATCATGTGGCAAACCAACAAGGCCGAAGCCAGCCGCGACTTCCCAGCGTTCGTGTTGCACCTAACCGACTACAGCCCCAACAGAAAACAACCATTGAACCACGAAATTTGCGTCAGCGATTCTGAAACGCAAATCAGAGCGCTGTTCGATGAGTGGAAAACCCAATACTACAAACGCGGCTGGAAAGAGCAGTAGTGCGCCTGGTCACCTGGAATATTTTACAAGGCGGCGGCAAACGCATGTCAGATATTAGCGACGCTCTAATCAGCATGGAACCCGACATCGTCAGCTGTCAGGAATTTCGTGCTGGTAAGCATGCGCCAATACTATTGGATGCGTTTCAGACAATGGGCTTAACGCATGTGCACCATGCCGATGGTGCCGCAACAAAAAACACGGTACTACTGGCAAGCCGCTACCCATTCAGCATTGACAGTTGGCATCAAGAACTCGACGCCGATCTCGCACTGCATGCAACCATTGAACTCGACACTCCCCTACACGTGTTTGCCGGTCACGTACCGCAGAAGCGGAAGCAAATCCCGTATTTGGATGCGCTGTATCACTTGAACACCGACGAATTACACAACGCGTTGATTATCGGGGATCTTAACGTAGGGATTCCGTTTGAAGATTCAGACACCAAAAGCTTTGATAACACGCACATGTTTCAGGCATTGTTCAAGCGTGGCTGGATTGATAGCTGGCGGTCTCGCCATCCGAAAGCACGTGAGTTTAGCTGGGTGAGCAGCAAGCGCGGCAATGGGTTTCGGTATGATCATTGTTTGGCAACTATTGCAATGGACGAACGGATTACTTCTATTGAGTATCAGCATAATGTGCGTGAACAGGGATTGTCTGATCATAGTGCCTTGGTTGTGGATTTTGATAACTAAACCAACGCATCAGCCTCGCTGTTTGATTCCGTGGCTTTCGCAATGCCATAAAGCGCCATGCTGTAATCCATGCTATCACCCGACCAGTGCCACATTGGTTCGGCGCTGGGATTTATAGTGTCATTGCTTTTTGCAGGCTCCATATTGGTTTTAAGAATCGAACCATCCGGTTTATAAAAGAGCAGTTCTCCGGTTGCTAAGCGCGTCGCGTTATAACCGCCTTCATGGAGTAACACATGATGGTAATGGCACACACGCATTAAGTTATCCATAGAGGTCTCCCCGCCGTTGGACCAATGCACTATATGGTGGGCGTCTAAATACTTAGTGCAATCACAACCGGGGAACACGCAATGCGTATCGCGGATGGCCAATGCTCGACGGATGCCCGTTGGTATGGCTCGGGTACTGCGGCCTATATTCAAAGGCTCGGAGCCATTGACGATAGCTGTGACCTTATTACAACTACAGCTTAAACGCCGTGCTGCCGGCACCGGTAATGCAACTTCATTCTCGATGTAGGAATCGGGACCGCCGCCGGTTTTATAGGCTTGTTCACCTGATAACACTTGGCTATCAACATGAACCACCACCTGAAAACGGTCTGTGGTACTTCCCTCGCCGCTTGCGTTTTGCAGCGATTGATTCGCCATTAACACCAAGGCATCGGCACGCCGGTTTCGATATAAAAGATGCTCTTGTTCTGAATCGGACGCTCCCGCGGGAGGATTTTCGCTAGGGTATTCGTTATGCAACTGGGTTGAGTCTGTAGCGTCAGTTTGCTCATTATCTTGTTCGTCGTTTTTAATAGACTCTAGCGCAACCTCCAATGCTTTTAAAACTATAGCGCCCTGCTCTGCTGTGAGCTTGGCACGGATTTCCAAGCAGCCGTTTTCATCCCAGAAGGTATCAACCTGGCGTTGATTATATTGTGCTGCCGC